>DATDGF010000034.1:0-18438 GCA_036522195.1 Candidatus Acidiferrum sp.
GCGCATCCATCCAGCCAATTCGTTTCTGACGCACGAGGTGGTGGCAAAAACCGCGCTGGGCATCAGTCTGGATGAGCAGCCGCGTTGGGGCTGAAGACGATTTCACACGCCATCTGAAAGGTGATGCTGGCGTGCTGCGCTGATTGGAAAGGCAACGACGTACTCACTGAAAGTCGGATCAGTCGCGTTAGGGCTTATCGGTTGAGGAGGGCGAGGCGCTCAGCTTCTGCAAATTTGCCAGATGCTCGCGGGCGGTATCGGAGACTTTCGAATGGAGAACAAGTTTCAGATAAGAAACATAGGCTATTGCAACTGGAACGTTTGGTGGAATTCAGATCAGCGGCAGCTCTGTGTGCCTCCAGGTCTTGGGGAATTCTGCATTGAGCCACATCACGAAGAATTCCACGATGGATGTGAACACTTGAGCGCTTCCGAGCGGCCCGGCTGATTGATGGAATAAAACTGCGGGAATTTCAATTGAGTCATTGTTGCCAAACGGATGGGTTTCCGAAATCCGAATCCGCGCTTTGACGCGTTGGCGCCACAGTCTTGCAGGCTCTACGGCGATTGAATGAGGGTTTAACGGCCCACCTGTTGAGTGCGACCCCATGCCGATCGCAAACAGGCAGAAAGGCGGATGCCTGTGAAATATTTACAGAAAGACTTAGCTGAATTAGCGAAATGTACGAAGAGTCTAAGGATGAAAAGGTCTTCCTTACAGTGCGGGCAGCGGTTGCGGTTTGTCGGGTCGATCATCGTGCTTTTCCTTCTGAGCGTCTCACCGACGCGCTCGCAAAACGATAATTATGAATTCAACGATTCACATTTCCACTTGACCAACAATGTTCAGGAAGGCCCCAACATTCGCGATTTTCTGAGCATGATGGGAAGCAAAGTCGGCCGTGTGGCGTTGTTTGGCATTCCTCTGCAGCAACAGTGGTCGTATCGTGTTGACGGGGAACGTGGGCCGACGTATTACCTCCACTCCGACGCTCCGTTGTACTACTACTCGTTCACAGACGCGTGGATTGCGATGGCATACAAGTCGTTGGCAAAGGAACAGCAGGTCCGTTTTGATCCCATGATCACGGGCTTCAACCCGACGGACATGTACGCTGCGGACCACATTCGCAGAGTGCTGCAGACTTTCCCGGGAGTGTTCACGGGCATCGGCGAGTTTACGATTCACAAAGAGTTTGTGTCAGCGAAGATACCGGGAGAAGTCGTAAGTCTTCAGAACCCGGCCCTCGATCGCCTACTCGATTTTGCCGCGGAAGTTGGCCTGGTTGTGCTGATCCACAACGACATTGATCTGCCTTTTGCAAAGGAGGGAGCTGAGCCTGCCTATCTCAATCAGATGAAGGCGCTCTTCAAGCGGCACCCGAACGTGACCATCATTTGGGCCCATATGGGCTTGGGCCGTGTGGTCCGGCCAAATACGCACCACGCTACGAACATCGAAGAGATTCTGCGCGATCCCGACTTCCTTCACGTTTACTTCGACATCTCCTGGGACGAAGCCGCCAAATATATCGTGGCGAGCCCGGAAGCCACAAAGGTCATGGCCGATTTGATGAAACGCTACCCTGACCGTTTTCTATTTGGCACGGATGGGGCCGCACCGACGGATCAGTCCAAGTATACGAAGATCTTCTATCAATACGAGCCCTTGTGGAAGTCACTCGATGCGGAAACATCTTGGAAAGTCCGCTTGCGGAACTACGAAAGAATTTTTGATGAAGCACGCCGTAAGGTTCGGAGTTGGGAGAGCGCTCAGGTGCAAGGCGTCAGTCTAAATTGAATAGCAGAAAATCCGGCCAAATTCAGTTTGTCGTAGGAAGCTCGTGCATGAATCCTATTCTTGTTATTGGAGGGACCGGCACCGTCGGTCGCCAGGTTCTCTCTCGATTGGCGGCCACGGGCGCACAAGTCCGCGCGCTGGTGCGCAACCCAGGCGTGGCTCGTTTGCCACCACACGTCGAGGTGGTTCGCGGAGACCTCACATTTCCCGAGACCCTTGATAGATGTCTCGATGGCATCGATACGGTGTTCCTGGTTTGGACCGCCCCGGCGGCCGCGGTTGCTCCCGCTTTGGAGCGGATCACGAAGCACGCACGGCGCATCGTATACCTGTTGGCTCCCCTCAAAACGGCACACCCGCTCTTCCAACAGCCCAATCCGCTCAGAGCGATGTTCGAGCAAATCGAGCGGTTGATCGAGACCTCAGGACTCCAGTGGACGTTCCTGCGGCCTGGAATGTTCGCCGCAAATGCCCTGAGCTGGTGGGCTCCGCAGATTCGCGCCGGCGATGTCGTACGCTGGCCGTATTTCGCTGCTCCTACAGCCCCGATCGACGAGCGAGACATCGCCATAGTCGCCGTACGCGCGTTGTGTGAGGACGGGCACGCCGGCGCGGAATATGTTCTGACTGGACCGCAATCGCTGAGTCAATTCGAGCAGGTGTCCACAATCGGTCGCGTGATCGGCCGCTCGCTGCGCATCCAGGAGATTTCGCCGGCCGAGGCGCGGCGTGAGTTGCTAAAAATCGGACCTCTGGCTGCAGTGAATATGCTGCTCGATGCCTGGGCTGCCGCCATCGGCCAACCTGCGCACGTTACGTCCACAGTCGCAGAGATCACTGGAACACCCCCTCATACGTTCCTCGACTGGGCAACCGATAACGCGGCAGAGTTTCTGGCGTGATCGCGCCTAAACCCGCTCCAGACTCTTGCGGCGTATCCATCTCTGGAGTAACTGCGATTCCGGGCGGACGGCAAACTCGGAAGTAATCCACATGCCTTCCATGAGAAAGCACTTTGTCGGCCTAAGGTGCAAGATTGAGATGGCATCTTGTGGAGCAATCGCCTCAGGAGGATTCTCTGGGGGATTATTCGGAGCGGATGCCAAACGCGGGGTAAAGCTCAGCAGGCTTGTAAACCACACCATTCTTGATGACCGTGTCTACGTGGCGGATGTCACTTATTTGTTTGGTGGGGTCGCCATTGACGAGAATCATGTCGGCATACTTACCGGGGGTAACAGAACCAAAATCCTTATCCAGGTGCATGACTTGAGCGGCTTCGATCGTGGCGATGCGCAGGACTTCGGGTGCGGGAATTCCAGCTTCGGCATAAATCTCCAATTCCCGATCCAAGGTGTAGCCGTTACTCTGATCGGTCCCAGCGACGATTTGAATGCCACTGTCGTACAGCTTTTTGACCATGCGAACCATGTTGGCGTAAGCAGTGCGGTACTGTTTGTCGGTGGCGGGATCGGATGCGTCAAGCGCTTCCGCCGCCGTCCGGGAACCGCGCTGCACCTGAACTGGCAGCCGATCAAAGATAGCGGCATCGGTCCGGCTGGGCTGGCCGGGCCGGTCAAGGTAAGTGGCTTCCCAGATGGCCATGGTGGGATCGATGACCGTGTGGTGCTGCTTGAGAAAGGCAATGAAGTCGTTGACCCGTTGAGAATTCAGATCGAGATCGCCACCACGCTTGCCGGGCTCGATGAAACGTGCGGGCGTACGCGTTTCCTTCACATCCGGCATGAAGTTTAGGAAGATGAAATTCATGTGCTGGATTTCGTCGGCTCCATCGCGGACGAATTGTTCGGCGATCATTCCGGAGGGGACGTGGCCGCTCACGCGCAAACCGCGCTTGTGAGCCTCCTCGGCGATGATGGGCACCAGTTCGGGCTTCACCGAGCTGTAGATTTTGATCTGTACGTAGCCTAGGTCCGCGTAGCGATCCACCTGCTGACGGGCCTCCTCCGAAGTGGCGGCGAGAATTTTGACGGGGCCTTCGAACGGTCCGGGGCCATCGATGAAGCCAGCAAGCACCACGCGCGGACCGATTTGCGTTCCCTCCTGGATCTGCTGGCGCAACTTGCCCAATTCTTCAATGGAGTTTGCGAGGTCACGGACGGTGGTGACGCCAGCGGCGATATCGAGAAACGCGTATGTGCGGAAGATATGGGCGTGCATGTCCCATAAGCCCGGAAGAAGCATCTTCCCGCGACCATCGATGGCCTGTGAGTTAGCGGGAGTGGGGCGCCCGTCATCAGGCTCAACGGAAGCAATGCGTTCGCCGCGAACGGTGACGCGCTGGTTCGGGAGGAGTTTGCCGGCAGGTGAATCAAACAGAGTGACGTTGCGAATTACCAGGTCACGGGAAGGTTTGTGGCTGAGGGTTTTCGCAAGGTCGCCGGCGCGTGCGATTTCCGCTTGACGCTGCAACTCACGCAATTGAGATACGGAAGATTCAAAGCCGTGGCGAACTACAGCGCCCCATCCGGACGTTACTGCAAGAAACTGCTGATTGTCATCGAGCCAGAGGTAGTTAGGAGTGAAGCCAAGCCCGCTAATCTCGTAGAGGGTGGCGGTGCTTTTCTGGCCGGAGACCTCCACGGGAACGGACTGTAGTTTACGAATGGCCGCTTCGCCGCTAGGGAGCACGGAGAGTCTTCCCGCGCTCCCGGACGACAGAAGAGCACGCGCAAGAATGGCTCCTGACTCCGGGCCGTCGTTCAGGGCAATAAAGCATTTGCCGGAGGCGTTGGACTGTTTTTCGTTCTCGGCCTTGTTCTTCCACACAGCCTCGCCAGCATCCAAAGAGAACCGCTCCTCAACAGGTGACTTCATGTAATCGACGCCCTTGGATTCCTCGAAAACAATCAGGCCGCGCGAGTCGAGGCGATAGGTCGTGTAAATCTTTGGGCCGCGGCCGCGATCGTTAAACTGAAAGAATTCGTGGATGGCACCGTCAGGGGACTTCCAGACGGCATCCTGGCCTGAGGGAGTCTTATCGGTGAGCAACATGCGCACGACTGCATCTTTGGGAATGTCAGCGGGAAGCTCGGGAAGCGGCGATTGTTGTTGGGCCAAAAGAGCCACGGGAAAACCGAGGAAGGCTAACGCACATTTGGGGATTCGTGCCACTGGGAAACCTCCATGCGGCAAGGATAGATTTATATGAGAAGCGTCTCGGTTCGGCAAGCGTTTTGAGTGTAAGGTATGGTCATTCCGGAGCTAGGTCTGCCAACCACATGATTTCATGGCAATGTTGGCTTCATGATCGGACCGCTATGGGGGCAAGACGCTCTTGTCCTTGCCTTTCCTCCCGTGGCCCCGTTCTTTGGTAGACCCAGAGAAAAACGTACTGCTACCAAGATTTTTCCTCCTTTTTTGCCTTCCCGATGTTCCTCAAACAAATAGGGGGCCGTGGCCGAGATTTCCCCAGCAGCCTGAACGGGAAGCAACCCTACTGGACGGAAACGCCACTGAAGTGCTTTGGACTGCCCACCGCGAAGCGGCTAGGCATCGCGAAGCAAATCGGCTGGCATTCTTTTCGTAGAACGTTCGCAACGCTGCTAAAGGGCAGCGGTGAGGACATTAAGACCACTCAGGAACTGATGCGTCACGCGAACAGCAGATTGACGCTGGACGTGTACGCACAGGCCTTAACGCCCGCCAAGCGTGCAGCGCACCTTAAGGTCGTGGAGATGATTCGGCCGACGGTAGGAACAGCTTCTGTTCCTTTGTGTTCCCACGCTGAGGAAGGAGAGTCTGTAAGTGCTTGATTTAATGGAGCGGCCTATCGGAATCGAACCGACACCTGAACCTGGGCAAGTCTGCAGGGAACGGAGCGTCAACAACTTACGAGGCACTTTCAGGAGCATTCGGTAACGTTTAGAGCGGTCAGAAACGCTTAATGGTCCTTCAGTTGGTCCCACGCGGAAGGCGGGTTGGCACCCATTTATAGTTGAGCCGCGAATGGGTTCAGGTTTCCTGTTCAGGTTTTGTACTGTCGGACCGCGGCTTCGTTCGCAGCCGATCATCGACGCTTGTCCTTGGCAAAACGGCGTTGCGGAGGGTTGGATCGAAAGCTGCGGACGAGACTTGTTGGATCACATTATTGCGATGAATGAACGCCATCTCAAAGGTCTGCTCTCGGAATACGTCCGCTACTACCACGAGGACCGCACGCATCTTGGACTCGGGAATGGAACACCGATAGGGCGCTCCTTTTGGAGCAGGTTGAATAAGAATCTACATTACAGCCGTATGCTGATAAATTCGATTTGGGGGCACCAGAGAGCAGAAGGCCTTGGAAGCTGTCATTCTGTCACAACGGCTGTGGTTCTTTGTCCTTCTCTTTTTTGGTATCCCCTAAATAGCTCTCTAGACACTTCCGAGCCAGATCTTGACCGCCTAACCCGAAAGCAATAGCCAACCCCAACATCGTAGCTCCAAACACGATCGAAAAAGCCGAGATCACGGTTTGCCTCGCCACACCGAGCTCTTCCAGCGTCATTGAGATCGCCAGAAGCCAGATAACAAAGCGGATCGACCAGCTAAGAATTTTGGCTGAAGGATGCCCCGCATTGACCGCTGCAAGGAGCGCGGTCCGCGACAGAAAATTTGCAATCACCAGGCCCAGAAACAAAATCACTATAGCGACGAACACTTCGGGTAGAAACCGGAACAACCGCGAAATCTGTTCCTGAAGTCCAGCGACACCCAAAACGCTGAGCCCAACCAAAATAAAGGCAATCCACGTTACCCAGAAGATGGCGCGGCTTAGCAGCTCCGTCATAGAAGGAAGATGTGCCATTCGAAGGACACGGGAAGCCCCGGCATCCTCAGAAACTCGATCAAGTTTCGTGAGGCCCAGAACTGCGCGAAAGATGTACTTGAGCGCGAATGCCACGAGAAGCCCGATCACAATAATGATCAGCATCACCAGGAAACGCGGAAGAAAGTCAGCAATCATGTGGACTAAATTGCTGTACACCTGCTCTAAGCCTTGCAGGATAGTCTGTCTCATGATTTCACCTCAACCTTTGCCTTCCATCTCTCCCTCAAGTATGGCTTTTGTAGCTCGAACTCGGCACAGAGCATTTCGCTGGCCGCCTCCATCTCCGCTTGTGATGAATCAGAATGTTCAACGAGAAAGGAATGGGTCATGCCTCGATACAGGGGTGCTAGAGCCTGTACCAAGTGATCCCGGTTAATGATGGCATGATGGTAGGAAGCGGCAAAATCATAAAGCGTCCTTACCCAGAGGCCGGATTTAAATCTAAACTTCTCTTCCTCAAGCGAAACGATGCTCTTGATTTCTGAATGGGTTTCGGGATCCAAAATCGAGCTTAAGATTGGCTCCAATTCCGTCACTCCGCTTCGGAACATCTCGAAGATTCTGTGTCGATCCAAGTCGGTCGGCTCTGAAGTGAGTTCGTGGGTTGGTCCGAATGTAGGCACAGGTTGCGATCTCTCGCCATCCAACCACAACGGTTGCTGGGTTTCTAAGCACCAGAACAAAGTTCCTACCGTCTCCCGTAGGACTTCGACGATGTCTGTTCTAGGACCTTTCAATGCTTGTGATTTTTCACCGAGAAAGACTTGGCAACAGCGAAAATCGGAAGAAATCGCGGAGATCGCCATCCATGCTTCCGGTCGTGCCCGAATGGCTTCCTCGTGCCACACATCCTGATTGAGGCAAAGCGCGGCAAGGCGACCGGAAAATCCCCATTCGTCAGAGTAGAGTTCGCGAATACCACAGCCAAAGAGGGCACGGCTCATTGGATAGAGAAGGTTCCGTGCCAGCAAACCTTGATACTTGTGGCGAGCGTAGAGCGGCGCTACAAAATCAAACTTTTCCCGGTAGACCGGCCTCAGCAGATTCGCAATCGAGGCGGGGGTGAGATTGGATGTGGCAGGTGAAATCACGGCACAGGCCCGTGCCCGCAACAAGTCTGCGGCAGCCAGAATTGTGCGCAGAGCGATTCCGGAAGAAGGCGGAATAGAAAAGGTCGCCGTCACACGTTGGACCGTGCGGAGTGACGTTATCCCTGGTAAACGCACATTCTTTTCCACCAACTTGCCAGGGCCCGTCGCTACAACGCCATCCCCGTCCTTAACTTCACCGGCCACATTGACGATGACAACGCGTTGCCTGACGAAGTGTTGTTGAAAACTTTGTTCAATTGCGTGCACGGCGTGACTGATTGTGTTATCAGCATCGTGCGAGGAGATGCCCACAAGAAGGTCCACTTCGCCTACGCTCATCAACTGGCGAAGCAGATCATCCGCTAAAAAGGTATCTTCGGCCAAGATGCTCAAATCCTACTTTCATTTCGAAATTTCCGGGAAGATCCAAGGACGTGCTGCCACCACCCGTCGCTCGATCAAATCCGGCGAAGCTGAAACCAATAAAACTGATAAGGCCCCAGAGTGAGTAGGTAGGGCAGATTCCCAAACCGCGGAAACAGGCTTCTCCCAAACATCTCAATCGGTACGCAGCCCTTATATCGTTGCACATCGAGTTCAACTGCCTGCGCAGAACTTGAAAGGTTATTTACCACGAGGACTGTTTCCTCACCGAATTGACGCATGTAAGCCAGAACCCGGTGATTTGAAGGATTTAAAAACTGAATTGTTCCGCGACTAAATACTCGGAATGCATTGCGCACCTGAATCAACGACTTCATCCAGCGGAGCAGTGAGTGCTCCGACCTCTCTTGCGCATCTACGTTGACCGCTCGATAGCCATACACAGCGTTAGAAATGACAGGTGCGTACAAGCGTTCCGGATCAGCCAACGAGAACCCCGCGTTCGATGCACTGTTCCATTGCATCGGAGTTCGGACTCCATTTCGGTCGCCAAGGTAAATATTATCCCCCATACCGATTTCGTCTCCGTAATAAACAATCGGCGTTCCCGGCATGGACATCAGTAATCCGTTCAGCAGTTCGATTCGTCTTCTGTCGTTGTTCATCATAGGAGCTAGTCGCCGGCGGATGCCTCGGTGGATGCGCATCGTCTTGTCCATCGCGTACTCGTCATACATGTAATCGCGTTCGACATCAGTCACCATCTCCAGCGTGAGCTCATCATGGTTGCGAAGGAAAATGAACCATTGGCAACTATCGGGTATCTCCGGCGTCTGCTCAAGGATTTCGATGATCGGCTTGCGATCTTCCAGCTTTACGGCCATGAACATTCTCGGCATGAGGGGGAAATGAAACGCGGCATGGAATTCGTCGCCGTCACCGAAATAGGCGCGGACATCCGCAGGCCATTGGTTTGCCTCAGCCAGGAGCATCGTTCCCGGATAGGCTAGGTCCAGACGTTTGCGAAGTTCGCGGATGATCGCGTGGGTTTCGGGTAAGTTTTCACACAGAGTCCCTTCCCGTTCGACAAGATAGGCAACAGCGTCCAACCGAAAACCGTCTACGCCGAGATTCAGCCAGAACTTCATCACGTCCCATACGGTCTCGAAAACGGCAGGATTGTCGAAATTCAGATCCGGTTGATGGCTGAAAAAGCGGTGCCAGTAATAGGACTTCGAAATGGGGTCCCAGGCCCAATTGGAGGTCTCTGTATCGACAAAAACGATCGGCACACCCTGGTAGCGAGTGTCCGTCTCGCTCCACACGTACCAGTCTCTCTTCGGGTTTTCGCGGGAGCTTCGCGCCTCCTTGAACCAGGTGTGTTGGTCCGACGTATGATTCAGAACCATTTCGATAATGACGCGTATTCCCCGGCTATGAGCTGTCGTCAGGAAGATCTTGAAATCCTCCAATGACCCGTAATTCGCATGAACCGAAGTGTAATCCGCGATGTCGTACCCATCATCGCGCAATGGCGATGGGTAAAAAGGGAGAAGCCAGATGGCGTTAATCCCAAGTTCTTGCAGGTAGTCGAGTCGTTGCGTGAGGCCGGCGAAATCCCCGATGCCGTCCGCATTGCTGTCGCAGAAAGTGCGCACATGAAGCTGATAAATAACGGCATCTTTGTACCAGAGATTATCCCTTTGAAGCGCCAACGGTCGACTCTCCTTTCCGTTCTGTCAGTGATCCCGCCTACTATCGTTCTCATTGTATTGACCGCACTTAGAAGGTATGCGCGAGACGGTCAACGGATTTAGCTTGACGTAGTTTCTGATCCACTTCAAAGGTATCTCGTATCTTGAGTCAAGTCATCCCCGGTCACGTCAACGTTCGGCGTACATTGAAAAGAGTTCGGGTACTGGAGTGCGGATGGCGAGACTCGGCGTGTCACGGAGGGGTTCCCGCACCGCATTTCGATGACCAAAAGTGGTGCGCCTATAGCGGTCATCGCCATTGACCAGATCAAGCTGGATAGTGGTACGAAACCCGAAGACCTCGCCACTGAGCCGCCTGACCTTAATCTGGTGATCTCGCAAGCGCGGCTGGAGGAGGCGAAGTGGTGCGTGAGGAAATACCTAGTTCAAGAAGCGACTCAAGGAACGAAGGATGAGCGGGAAATGCTAGAAATAGCCTGAAGAGTCAGCCCTCGAAGAATTTGTGAAAAGTGCTTCGCCAGGGCCATAATATTTCAAAGGATTTTATCCATTAGCTAAAATAATTAACACCACATCGAATTAGGCCCTAAGCTCGCGTTTCGGGTTTTCACTCTAACGGCAGGAGGCAAAGCAGAACATCACACGGATTTAAGGATTCCGATGTCACCGCGTTTGCGCAGAACTTCGACGGCGACGCCTGATCTCTCCCTGTGGATAAGAAAATCAGCGGAGGCATCGCCGAGCCGCAGATTTTCGATGCGAACCTCATCCAGATTCCAAGGCAGACAGGGATTTGCGAAGCGAATTTGTCGTTCTCGAGCCCGCACCTCAAGTCCGAGACAGGCCCGTAAGAGCAAAAATACTGATCCCGCAGACCACGCCTGGGGGGCACAGGCAACCGGATAGAGAGTTGGGCCGCTTGCTTCGGGTCTTTTGTGAAAGCCGCAGAAGAGTTCGGGCAGGCGTTGCGATTCAACATGGCGACTGGCCTCGTACAGGCCATGCAGGATTTTGCACGCTTGCCCCTGCATGCCATAGAGTGAGAAACCCAGGCCGATCAGGGCATTGTCGTGAGGCCAGACGGAACCATTGTGGTAAGACATCGGATTGTAACGAGATTCAGACGCGCCGACCGTCCGAACACCCCATCCTGAAAAGCACTGTTCACTCATCAGCGATGCAGTTACGGCCTCGGCCCGCTTTTGACTCGCAATCTTACAAAAAAGAGCGTGCCCCGCGTTGGAAGTTCGCACGCGGCACTGCTGCTTTTGCCCATCCAGAGCAAGCGCGTAGGTTCCCAGATCATCGCACCAAAATGCTTCTTCGAACTTCGCTCGTAGCGCTTCTGCTTCTAAATCCAACTCCTCGGCGAGATCCGGCTCCTCCAACGCGCGTGCGATAAGCGCGGCGGACCGCTTAGCCGCGTACACATAGCCTTGCACTTCACACAAAGCAATCGGTGGCTCGGCCATATGCCCGTCGGCATGGAAGACGGAGTCTTGGGAATCTTTCCAACCTTGTTGCACCAGACCCTTGGAAGAGCGTTGTTCATACTCGACAAAACCATCTCCATCGCAATCGCCATATTCGTCCATCCAACGCAAGGCGCGCTTGATGTTCGGCCAGATTTGTTTTAGAAACGTTAGGTTTCCCGTTCGCACAAAGTAGCCGCCGGCAAGCATGACGAAAAGAGGTGTGGAGTCGACGCTCCCGTAGTACCGGGCGAACGGAATTTCCTTCATCACCGCCATTTCTCCGCGGCGCATTTCATGCAGAATTTTCCCGGGTTCTGCGTCCTGCTCCGGTATCTCCTCGGTTGCCTGGGTCTCCGCCAGATACTTCAGGACGCCTTCCGCGATGCGAGGCGCCATCCACAAACACTCTAGCGCGGTAATGACTCCATCGCGGCCAAAAACGGTGTCGAACCACGGCACCCCGGCATACGGATACGGACCTTCCGGATTGCCTTCAATCAGCATCCGCAGATCCGCGGCAGAGCGCGTCAGCCATGCATTAAAGCTTTCGCTGGTCGTCGTGATTCGGCACTCATCGATGCCGGTACGGTCAAAATCGCGTTGCAGTCCCCGGAAAGCTGAGTGGAAGGGATCAAACTGTTTGCCGCCAGAATTCCGTTCGCAGGAAACTGTGCTGAATATGGACTTCACTTCTTTCGGCTCCAATGTTATCTGGAAGCAAGCCTCGCGCGTCGTAAGGGATGCAGGCCGCGGCGAAAACTCCAGGCGAGTGCGGCGGACCACGCCATCCAAACCCTTGTACGCCAGGATCGCGGCGTCTCCCTCGACCTGATCGGGCAGACGTTGGCCCTTTCGCGCGCGCTTTGTGCCGCGCACCTCAAAGATATCGGCGAAGTCCGCATCGAATTGAAGGAGGAGTGAAACGCGAACAGGCTGGAGGCCGTAATTTAGCAGCCGAATATGCTGGTAACAGCTTGCCTCTCTGAGAAATTGTAAGCGGAAAATGTGGACGGTTCCTCGTGGCAGGGTGTCGTCGCTATTCACCGGGCTGTCAAGGTTGGTAAGGTCGACGGACAAAAAAGCATTGTCTTCGCGGATCGTCGAGCTCAGAAGTAGCGGCTGCTGCTGATTGACGCGCATCGCGAAGCGGGAAAGATGCCGGCTCTCGGCGTGGAAAAGCCCGAACTGTGAGGGCCCAAAGGCTTCGATGTCTCCGTAACGGTTGAAAACGACAAAAGTGTCGCCATACTTGAGCACACGAGTGCGGTCGTCAGCCAGTGCGGAAGAAGCACGAACATAATACTCGTCTTCGACCCGGACAATGTCCGTCAAAACGAAACCGTCCTGGATGGGAGCAACGAGTCGATCTCCCGCGTCTCCGTGGAAAGAGACTTTGCGCTCAACATCACCTCGTATAGCTTAACGTAATCCTGGGCCATCCTCGACGCTGTAAATCGGGTCTCAAATTCCTGCCGGCACGCGGCGCGACTCAGAGTGGATGCTTCTGCCACTGCGCTCACCGCTTCCAGCATGTTGTTCACAATCAAGCCGCTTACGCCGTGAGTGATCACCTCTGGCACGGAGCCGCAATTGAACGCAATTGTCGGCGTCCCACACGCCATTGCCTCGATCATAGTCAGACCAAACGGTTCCGGCCAGTCGATCGGGAAAAGATGCGCGTAGGCATTCCCAAGAAACTCGGCCTTTTGGTGTTCTGTGATCTCTCCGATGTACTCAACATTGGGATTCGCCAGTAGCGGCTTGATCTTGCATTCATAATACTCACGATCCACGCGGTCCACCTTGGCGGCGATCTTCAGCGGCATGCCCACTTCCAGTGCGATTTGGATGGCGCGATCGACCCGCTTTTCGGGGCAAATTCGCCCCAGAAACGCAAGATACTTCCCGCTCCCATCGCCGGGTGAAAGACGCTCGGGTAAACCGTGATAGACATTGCCAACCCAGTTGACCCAGCACAGCGGTTTGCGCTGGCCGTGACAGATGGAGACCACAGGCATTTCTCGAAACTTTCGATACAGAGGAACCAAGTCCGGAAGATCCAGGCGTCCGTGAAGGGTGGTGACATGCGGGAAGCCGGTAATCCTCGAAAGCGGAAAGTGCAGATAGTCCACGTGGAAGTGGATAATATCGAATTCTTCAGCGCGCTCCAGTACGTCTTCGAGCATTATGTAATGATGAGCGAGTTGGTCGATGCAGCCTTTGTCCAAGCGCAGAGAACTTGGGCAAGCGGCTATGAGGCGCGCAGTTGTATCAGAGTCGCCGCTGGCGAACAGCGTAACTTCGTGTCCCATCTCGACTAGTTCTTCGGTCAAATACGACACCACCCTCTCGGTGCCTCCGTATAGCTTAGGAGGGACACTTTCATAGAGTGGCGCTACTTGGGCGATCTTCATTCGTTCTCCCCGTATCGTCGGAACACTAATTATGGCGCATCGTCGCACTGCATACAACGATTGGCCAATGAGAAGGCGTTCGTCAGAAAAAGAGAACGAACGACTTCGAATCGACGCGACATAGGAACAAAAAAGGTTACAGCTGGAGCTGAGGATGGCTGGCGAACAAAGAGCAGTTGTGTCCGGGCTTGACACCAGAGAGTGGGAGCCATATGGTTTTGCGCAAAGCTAAAGTTGAAATCGGAAATTTCAGTCTATGTAAGGAACAAACAAATTTTCAGGAAGAAGCAGCCTAAGATCACAGCGAGGTTGCACTAAGCAGATGGGATGCCGCGAGGTTTTTTTTGTGAGACCTTTTCCTATCATCGTAGCGCTTGTCTTGTCCTTGGGTTGGTCAACCGAGACCGCGGCCTACGCCGTCCTGGCGCATGAGGCGATCATTGACAGCGTATGGGACACCAACATACGTCCCTTGCTGTTGAAGCGTTTTCCCGCTGCCACACCAGAAGAACTCAAAGAAGCTCATGGCTATGCGTACGGTGGGGCTATTATCCAGGACATGGGTTATTATCCGCACGGAAGTTTTTTCTTCAGTGACTTGGCGCACTATGTGCGGAGCGGAGACTTTATCCTGGCGCTCCTCCGCGATTCCAAGGACCTCGACGGCTACGCGTTTGCGCTTGGGGCACTCGCTCACTATGCCGCTGACAATAACGGCCACCCCATCGGAACAAATCGCGCCGTCCCGCTCCTGTATCCCAAGTTGAAAAGGAAATACGGCGACTCGGTGACGTATGAACAAGACCGACTGGCGCACGTAAAGACGGAATTTGGATTCGACGTTCTGGAAGTAGCGCACGGACGTTATGCTCCGGATAGTTACCATGACTTCATCGGCTTTGGAGTTTCGGTTCCCCTGCTGGAACAAGCCTTTCAGGAAACCTACGGCTTAGATCTGAAGAGCGTTCTTACTGACGAAGACAAGGTGCTTGGTTCCTACCGACATGCTGTCAGCCAGCTTCTTCCCAAAGCAACGCGCATTGCCTGGAGCCTGAAGAAAGACGAGATCCTGAAGGATCAGCCCAGCATGACGAGGGATAAGTTTCTCTTCAATCTTTCTCGCGCAAGTTACCAAAAGAAATGGGGGAAAAATTATCAGGAGCCGAGCGGTTGGGAAAAATTTCTCGCCTTCCTTACTCGCATTCTCCCAAAGATAGGCCCCCTAAGGGTGCTGCGACTCAAAACACCTACGCCTGCGACAGAAAAACTATTCGAAGCGAGCTTCAACGCGACGCTGGATCGCTACCGGCAGTTGTTAAGCCAGGTAGGCACCGGCCAGCTGGACTTGCCCAATGACAATTTTGATACGGGCGAAATAACGGGGCCCGGAAAGTATCAGCTCAACGATGTGACCCATGCAAAGTTGCTCGACGCGCTGGCGAAGCAGAATTTCAATGGTGCTTCGCCGGAGGTCCGGGCCGAACTGCTGGAATTCTATGGGAATCCGAATACTCCTTATGCGACTAAGCGAAAGCCAAAAGACTGGGCGAAAGTTCAGGCCGACCTTGAACAATTGAAGAAGGCATGCCCACCGTGATGTGAACTAGAAACTAGTATTCTCAACTTGCCGTGAATCGCTGGGTTTTAGGCCGTCGATTCTCTCCATCTAGATGGGCCGGACAGACGGAATTACATTTAGAGACCACAGAAAGATTCCCATTATATCGGCATCTAGAATTGCTGACGGCAAGTCAGTGTTTAGTAAGCCGGATAATTCGCCAAGTTAGTACTAGACCTTGGGATGCATGCAAACTGCCGCACGCCGAACGGTCGGAAGTTTGAGAAGGAGACCACTGAAGTGCTTTGTACTGCCCGCTGCGAAGCGTCTAGGCATCGCAAAGCAAATCGGCTGACATTCTTTCCGGAGAACGTTCGCACCGCTTCTAAAGGGCAGCGGTGAGGACGTTAAGACCACTCAAGAACTGATGCGCCACGCGAACAGCAGATTGACGCTTGACGTGTACGCACAGGCTCTAACGCCCGCGAAGCGTGCAGCGCATCTGAAGGTGATTGAGTGATTCGACCGGCAGTGGGAACCGCTTCTGTTCCTTTGTGTTCCCACGCGGAGAAAGCAGAGTCTGTAAATGCTTGATTTAATGGAGCGGCCTATCGGAATCGAACCGACACCTGAACCTTGGCAAGGTTCCGTACTACCACTATACTAAGGCCGCTCAACGACTCTCTTTTTATAGCATGACCACTGCGCAGCTACAAGCCTCGCCCGCCTTCTCCGGCGAAAAGCCAAACACGCCCAATCCTTCAATCGTCAGGAAACCTGCGTAATCCGCGCGGACTTCACCACCGGCGAGCGCCGTTGCCGTTCGGCGAAGCGCGCCGCTTTGTCCTTATCCGTATAAACGCGCCCGAACTTCTCGCCATCCGCATAGTAAACACTGACCAGGTAATGATGATGTTTGCGCCGGCGGTCCTTGCTGAATGAGGTCTTCCCTCTCGTTGAACTTTTTTTAGTCGCGGTTTTTGTCAAAGTATCCATCCCTGTCGCTTGAACATTCACACAACACTATGTCAGCAGCGCGGGTGCAGCACAAGTACCGGAAAAGATAGTAGCACGCGTTCCATTACAGCAGAAGCGGGGTGTGCGATGGAAATGGATGCCGAGTCACGTAATGCACGAATGACCGTCCCCCCGTCACCAAGCGGAAAACGCCTCTCTCTACAACCCCTGCTGGAATGGAAACAACGAAGTGTCCCACCCGCACATCAAAGATAACGCGGGGATTCGGGCTGTCCCGCAAAGGCCATCCGCAGGCCAATTTGGCAGAAAACTTATTGTTTGCCATGAAACATTTTCCGAGTTTTTACGTCTTTATGGGTAAGGGAGAGATAAGCTGAATGTGGCGGAGAAATCCAATGATGCTCACAATCGCAAAAAAGCCGCCACTTGTGGAAGATCTGCGCAACCATTCGCAGGAACAAATTGCTGAACTGCGTCTACTTCTCGATGCGGGGGCCCCGTCGCGGCCCGATCCGCGCCGGCCTGGCTTCTATGAAGTTGAAGGGCTTTCCAACATCTATTACGTGTTTAAGTATCCCACGGGTACGAAGGTGCTTCTCCTCGGCGTCTGGGAACGCGAGATCGACCCCGTCGCCACGATGGTGGCGTGCTCCTGCCCGGCTTCGTAATTCCCTTTTCGTTTTCCCTTGAGAGCAAGCAATCAACCGTATAATTGCCCCGGTTACAGCCCGGGGCAATTTTCTTTAGTCCTCCTCCAGATCCAGCGCCGCTGAGTTAATGCAATAACGCATCCCACTCGGCTCCGGCCCCTCATGAAAAACATGCCCGAGGTGCGCATCGCACCGGCTGCATTTCACCTCCGTGCGCCGCATCCCGTGAGTCGTGTCTGTCTCCGCTTCCACAGCCTCCTCCTTGAGAGGAGCGTAAAAACTGGGCCACCCGGAGCCGGAGTGGTACTTTGTATCAGAACGAAACAAGGGTTGGCCGCAGCAAACACACTTGTAGGTCCCTGCGGTTTCCGTGTCCTCGTACTCCCCGGTGAAGGGCGGCTCCGTGCCCTTTTGCCTGGTCACATAATACTGATTCTGCGAGAGTTGTTTCTTCCACTCTGCGTTGTCCTTACGAATCTTCTCTTCCATTCGTTCTCCCTATGTCCAAATCCACTCTGGTACATCCCGTGCATTATCAGATTCAGCGCACCTGCTTGAAGTTTCATCCGTGTGCGCGAATACTGGGTGTGTACAAAAACAAGGACATGAACTCCCCCATGAAGGAAGCTGTAACCACTAAATACCCGGAGAAGCGCCGCGGCCGCAGGGCCAAGATGTCGCGACCGGTCCGTGTAAGGCCTTCCGAGCCTCGGGACGAGCACTTCGAGGATTTGCCCATCAGCGTGAACGCCTCCAAAGACGGCATTTACTTCGTCACGCGGCTCAGGGCCTACTATAAAGGGATGCGCGTGTTTGTGACGTTTCCTTTCAATTCGCCCCACGATCCGATGAACTGCGAATACATCGCGGAAGTCGTGCGCGTTGAAGAGCTGCCCAAGGACAAGTTTGGCGTCGCCGTGCACCTGAGAATGTCTGTGAACTACGGCTCCTGAGATCTCCCACCGGTTCCCCGCAGCGGCCGATTCCGCCTTTCACTCCAGCCTTTCGCTCCTGCGTTGACACGCCGCCTGCACTCCGTTATCTTTATCCTTAGTCATGAACGGCACCACCAAAGCTCGCGCGCATCGCCACCATCATCATTACGGCCATACGCCGCGCCCGCTCAGGTGTGCATAACGATTCGCTAAACAAAGCACTCTCCAGCCCGCTGGCGCACCAAGCCCCAGCGGGATTTTTATTTTCGGGCCGCTGATTCTCGGGAGGCATAAAACATGGAGATCGATTTTCAGAAAAGCGGCGGCTTAGTCCCCGCCATCATTCAGGATGAGCGTAGCGGCGACATCTTAATGCTTGGTTTCATGAATGCCCATGCACTCGCCGAAACGCAGCGCACCGGCGAAGTCGTCTTCTTCAGCCGCTCCCGAAACATGCTTTGGAAGAAGGGCGAGTCCCGCGGCCACATTTTGAAGGTCCGCGAGCTGCGCATCGATTGCGACGCGGATGCCCTGCTCGTGCGTGTTGAGCCTGTTGGACCGGGCGTCTGCCACAAAGGTTACCTCAGCTGCTTCTTCCGCTCG
>DATDGF010000035.1:0-13219 GCA_036522195.1 Candidatus Acidiferrum sp.
TCACGCACTCGCGTGCGCCTTGGGAACGAGACTCAGCGAACTCGTTCGCAAAGCAGAGTGAGGGTTCGAAGCCCTCAGCACATCAGCATGGCGGCGCAACCAAACTGTATCAAAGGCCTCTCTTCCACCGCGGCCTAAGTCCAGGCCTGTCAATGTCCGACAATTCGAACTGGGAGCGTATCAAAGGAGTTCTTTTGATACTAATTCCGCGCAATGGCTCCGGACGTTCTCAGCCGGTTCGATTCGGGGGCCCGGATCGCACGACGCGTGCATACCGATTCAGCCTACCGCTTGTGGCGTGAACAGGCCTTCTCGCTTCGGGCGCTAAATACAGGGTGTGCTGTATGGCCCGTCAGCGCGCAGAGCGCAAAGGCCGATCAAATAACGCTTTGTGTCAAGCTGTTTTCTTATCCTTCCAACCACCACTTTTGGGGGTTAAGATGCCATTTATGCGGAAGGCAATGTGGTTGCTGTTAGCCAGTGTGTTGCTCTGCTCATCTTGCTCGTCGCCGTCAAAACCTACTCTAGCAAATTCACATGTGAACTCTCAAGAACACCCACCCGCACAGAATTCAGGAGATGATGGACTGACGCCGCCTGAGACTGTGCAGTCTGAGGAAGTGCGCGTAGTGAACGACGTGAAGATGTTGACCGTGGGCAACGCCAAAGGGCACTATCAGCTTTCATGCAACAAGGCGGAATCTATCTGCATCACTCCTGAGCCGGGTAAAGACTGCGCGTGGGCGAGGCATTGGGGCTCGAAATAGACAAGCACATCTCCAGCGACTTCCGCACTTTGCAGATTGTCCAGAAAGCGAAATGTGGGGAGATACAGGATCACCTGAAGACGCGAAACGGTGAACGGCAGGTGGACCTGTGTACTCCACTGGCTGGCATACTTCGTGATTTCATTGGCGATCGTCGGAGCGGTCTACTTTTCCAAGCCTCGACTGGCTACCCGCTATACCAGTCAAACATCCTCCGCGACAGCCTTCACCCACTGCTGGACTCCATCGGTCATG
Source organism: Candidatus Acidiferrum sp. (assembly GCA_036522195.1). Classification (GTDB taxonomy): domain Bacteria; phylum Acidobacteriota; class Terriglobia; order Acidiferrales; family UBA7541; genus Acidiferrum. The sequence goes on from DATDGF010000035.1 coordinate 1,023, forward strand.
AATCTGGTGGGTTCAACATCTTCCGCCGTTTCCGACTCACCCACTTGGACATATCGGAATGTCCCGAAACCCTCAAAAACTACTGGTCAGGACACGCGCCGCGGCACGTGTCTGAACGCTATATCAAACTCGCAAAGGAGCGGGATTTCCGGTTGAAATGGGCAGAAAAGATCGGCCTTGGCTTCGAGTTGCCGGGGTCTTCAGTTGGGCAACCTGGGCAACTCATTGAGTTTCGCAAGGCCGGTTAAGTCGTTGAAAAGATGGGAAAGGGACCAGTTCAGGTTATAGCTACCTCTTCGTAGGTGCCGAAGACGTCGCGCAGGGCGTCGCAGATTTCGCCGAGCGTAGCGTAGGATTTTACGGCATCGAAAATGAATGGCATGAGGTTGTCGGTGGATTTGGCGGCGGTGCGGAGGGCGTTGAGGCGGCGGGCGACTTCGTCATTCGAACGCTGCGCGCGGAGCTTGGTGAGGCGCTCGGCCTGGCGGTGGGCGACGGTCTCGTCGATTTGCAGAGTGTCCAAATGCTTTTCTTCTGATACGAAATCGTTTACGCCTACCATGATCTTTTCTTTTTTATCGAGAGCCATCTGGTAGCGGTAAGAAGCCTCGGCGATTTCGCGCTGGGGGTAGCTGCGCTCGATAGCCGCGACCATTCCGCCCATGGCGTCGATCTTTCGAATGTATTCCCAGGCGCCGCTCTCGACTTCGTTCGTCAATGTTTCGACAAAATAAGAGCCGCCGAGCGGATCGACGGTATTGGCGACGCCAGTTTCGTGGGCGATGATTTGCTGCGTGCGCAGGGCGATGGTGGCGGCAAATTCCGTGGGCAAGGCCCAGGCTTCGTCAAGAGAATTGGTGTGCAGCGATTGCGTGCCGCCGAGGACCGCGGCGAGCGCTTGGATCGCCGTTCGAACGACGTTGTTGTAGGGTTGCTGCGCAGTGAGAGAGCAGCCCGCGGTCTGCGTGTGGAAGCGCAGCGCCCAGGCGCGGGGATTTTTTGAGCCGTAGCGCTCGACCATGGCTTTGTGCCAGATGCGCCGCGCGGCGCGATACTTGGCGATCTCTTCGAAGAAATCGCTGTGGGCGTTAAAGAAGAAGGAGAGCTGAGGAACGAATTGATCGACGTCCAGGCCGCGGCGCATTCCCCATTCGACGTATTCGAGGCCATCGCGCAGGGTGAAGGCTAATTCCTGGATGGCGGTTGAGCCGGCTTCGCGGATGTGATAGCCGCTGATGGAAATGGGATTGAACTTGGGCGTGTTCTTTACGCCGAATTCGAAAGTGTCAATGACCAGGCGCATGGAAGGTTCCGGCGGATAGATGTATTCCTTTTGCGCGATATATTCCTTCAGGATGTCGTTTTGCAGTGTGCCGGAAAGCTTCTTCCAATCCGCGCCTTGTTTTTCGGCGACGGCGAGGTACATGGCCCAGATTACCGCGGCGGGTGAGTTGATGGTCATGGAGGTGGTGACGTTGGCGAGGGGAATTTTGTCGAAGAGGACTTCCATGTCGGCGAGGGAGCTGATGGCGACGCCGCACTTGCCGACTTCGCCTTCGGAGAGTGCGTGGTCGGAGTCGTAACCCATCAAAGTGGGCAAGTCGAAAGCCGTGGAAAGGCCGGTCTGCCCTTGCGCGAGGAGATAGCGGAAGCGCTGGTTGGTGTCCTCTGCGGTGCCGAAGCCCGCGAACTGACGCATGGTCCAGAGACGGCCGCGGTGCATGGTCGAATGGATACCCCGCGTGTAAGGCGGGTCGCTGGGAAAGCCGAGGTCGCGTTCCGCATTCCAGTCGGGGAGATCGGCGGGGGTATAGAGCCGGCGAATCGGATGGCCGGAAATTGTGGTGAATTCGGCCTGGCGCTCGGGATTTTTTTCGAGAGTGGGTTGTAACGTATTTTTCTCCCACGCTTGCTCCTTGGCGGAGGGCTTGCGATGTGCGGAAGAAACTTCCGGCGGGGGTGCGGTCGACGTGATGCTTTTGGACTTATCGTTCATGCGCATCGCTCCCGGAACAGATTCGAATGGGATTACAAAACGCTGCTGAATTCAATGCTATTCGAAAGGTATGACCGGGGCAAGCGCGTCGTGGCGTTGACGCGGGCAAAAGGCAATTTGAAAAAGACATAATGAGAGCAAAGAAAAAGGCCGACCCAGGTTATAGCTGAGCCGGCCGGAAGAAAGTGAGCTTCGGTTACTTTTGGCCGGAGTTGGCGAAGATTTTGTCGACGCCGACGACCTGGCCGTGCAAGGTGCCAGGGATAAGTGTCTCGCGCTCGGCTTGACCTGACTTGGCGTCCGCGATTGTAACGCGATTGACTTCGAGCGTGCGCCCGACGGCGCGCTCGTAGTTGGCTTTGGCTTCGACGAGATTGGCGAGGGCGCGAAGTTCGGTGCCCTGAGCAGCGATCAGGTCGCGCTGAGTCTGAATGACAAGGTAAACGGTGGAAGCACCGAGCTGATATTTTTTCTGCTCGGCGTCGAAGGTTTGCTGTTGCAGTTCGCGCGCCTTGCTGGCGGCATCGACCTGCGCGCGATCCTGCGTGAGCGCGATATAGCTGTTGCGAACGTCGAGCAAGGCGGCGTTCTTCAGCTGCTGCAATTGCGCTTCGAGCTGGCGTTGCGTCAGGATGGCGTGCTGGTTATCAGCCTGCGCGGAACGATTGCGGATGGGGATGGAAACGTTTAATTGCACGGCGTAGTCGGGAAAATTGTTGTGAAATACGGAGCTCATGGCGTCCGGGAAGCCGGCCTCGGCGGTGCCTGTCTGAGTCACGGTAGCCGAGGGAAGAAAAAGCCCGGGAACGGGCTGTCCATTGGGACCAACAATCGGCGCTCCCGGCACTGGAGTGGAGGAGAACAATCGCTGGTTACCGGCAAGCCCTACAGTTCCGTACTGCGCCTGGAGAGTCGCGGTGGGCAAAAGGGCATTGCGAGTGGCTTTGATATCAACCGCGCTGTTCAAGAGGTTCAGCGCCTGCTCTTGTAGTTCCGGCCTCTTGGCGAAAGCTTCCTTGGCGGCTTCCTCGAACGAAGGCGCTTCGATGGCCTCCGGTCGATTGGGCAGGTCGGTGGGAATGATTTCGACATTCACCCAGTTGGGAGCCAGAGGATTCTTGCTGATGGCGTTCTTCAGGATCTGTTCATTCTGAAGTTGAGTGGTCTGTGCCACGATGAGGTTCTGGCGGTCAGTGGCGAGCTCGGATTCGGCGCGAGTCACATCAAGGGGCGCCATCGTTCCGATCTCCAACTGCTTCTTGTTGTCATTGTAGAGTTTCTGCGCGACGGTGACGGCCTGCTGCTGAACCTTGACGTTTTCCCGCGCGAAGACCAGTTCCCAGTAGTCCGTGATGGTGTTCGTTACGGTGGTGATGGCTTGCTGCGTGAAAACCCAATCCGCGATCTTGCGGTTGTTCTTGGCGATGACGATGTTCCTGGTATTGACGGTGCGGCCGAAACCGTTGAGCAGCTGTTGGGTAAATCCGACGAAAATCGAAGATTGAACGGAGGGGTTAAACAAGTTCGCGCCCGAGGTAGAGGAACTGCGCGTATTATCCCAGGTGGTGAAGAAGCTCGTTCCGGTTGTGAAGCCCTGGGAATATTGCGTGTTGAAGGTTGAAGTGTGCAAGGAAAGGCCAGTGAGGGCCAAGAGTCCTGTGCCGGTACCGGAAGTCAAGGGGTTGTTGACCGGCACGATGCGGCTATCGATGCCGATGGTCGACGTGACGATCGGATCGTAACTCAATAACGGGTTAGTCGCCGTCGAAGCGAGAAAGATGGCGCCAGGAACGGCAGCACCAAGGCTGCCTGCCTCGGCCTTTAAGATAGTGGTATCGGCGAGCCAGGGATTGTAGCGCTGCACCACGATGTCCAGGTTGTTTTCCAATGCCAGCTCGACCGCTTCCTGCAGGCTCAACTGCAGCTTGCCGTCCTGGATGAGTTGGTCGATTCGGGGAGAATTGGTAAGGCCGGGCTCGTCAATTTTGATGGGCCTGTAAGGAGCCGTAATGTTCGGGAATGCCCTGGGCGCCCGGGTGTAGTTGTACTTCGCCAGGCCAAGCGAGACGGGCACCGCCGTCGGGGCGGCCGGAGCCGGAGCAGGCTGGGGATTCTGCGGTGCGGCCTGCCCGAAGGCCGGGGAAACGGGCCCTCCCACGAGCGTCACCGCCAACACGGCGGCCAACAGCGGTCGAGCAAACGGCGTCTTCATAGTGCTCCTCACCCTCGAGATTATGTCCCCCAAGGGACTAAACTTATTATCATTCAACAATGTAAAACGTTCAGGAGATGGATTTTGTTTCACTGCTGGGCAGTCTCATTCGCGATTTGACCGTTCCAGGTCGATCCGGTAACAGGCGGTTCGGGTCCCCCACCTGAGCTGCGCCGCGTCAGCCAGACGAAAACGAAAGTTTAGCAGGCGTCCTGTTCCTTGACAACGCAGTAGACGGCAGCTTAGGCTGCTGACATTTCGACGGTTAGGAGAAGCCAGCGGTTAGCTGGCTGGAATGCTGAAGCGCGAAGAGCTGCTGAGAATGTTTGAATTTGCAGGAGCAATCCGCCACGGACACTTTGAATTGTCCAGCGGGCTGCACAGCGGAACGTACGTGCAGTGCGCGCTGGTGCTTCAGTATCCGCGCTTCGCCGAGAAGCTTGGGCAAGCATTGGCGGCGCTCTTTTCGGATGCGCGAATCGATGCCGTTGTGTCGCCCGCGATCGGAGGCCTGATCATCGGCCAGGAGGTGGCGCGAGCGTTGCCGGAGCCGAGACAGTCCGGTGGAGGGGGAGTGCCTGCAGTATTTGTGGAGCGCGACGCCAGTGGCATGATGACGCTCCGGCGCGGCTTCTCGCTTAATCCGGATCAGCATGTCTTGGTGGTCGAAGACGTGTGGACCACAGGCGGATCCACGCTGGAAACGATTCGAGTCGTCGAAGAGGCGGGCGCGCGCGTGGTGGCCGCGGGCGCGTTGATCGACCGAAGCGGAGGGAAGATTGACTTCGAGGTTGAAACCCAATCGCTGATTCAATTGCCAATCGCCAGTTATGAACCCGAAGATTGCCCGCTCTGCCGCCAAGGCAGCACGGCCATCAAGCCGGGCAGCCGCTACGTGCGCTCCGTTTCGTAGCCGACGGCTCCCTTTCGAATGCGCTATTTCAAGCTAACCATCGCCTATGACGGTACGGACTTCCACGGCTGGCAAATGCAGACGGGAAAGCCCACGATTCAAGGGGAAATCGTCAACGTTTTGCGGAGGCTGACGCAGGGGAATACCGCGCTGCACGGCGCCGGGCGTACGGATGCGGGAGTTCACGCTCTTGGCCAGGTCGGGAGCTTTCGAACGCAATCGGGGTTGTCGGCGGAGGAATTTCAACGCGCTTTGAATGCGCTGCTTCCCAACAGCATTCGAATCGTGGCGGCGGAAGAAGTTGGACCGGAGTTCAATGCGCGATGGTCGGCGCGGGGGAAAATTTATCGTTACCGTCTGTATCGCGGCAGAGTGGTGCCGCCGATGATCTGGCGTTACGTGCTTCACTATCCATTTCCGCTGGACGAAGGAGCAATGCGCGACGCGGCAGCACGTTTTGTGGGCACGCATGATTTTGCTTCGTTTGCAGCGTCGACGGGATCCGAGGACGACGACAAGGAGCGATCCACGGAGCGGGAGATTTATTCGACGGAGCTCGTCCGATCGCCAGACAATGAAGAGCTGGTCTTCACCGTTTGCGGCCGGTCGTTTCTGCGCTACATGGTTCGCAAGATGGTCGGAACCCTCCTGGACGTGGGCCGTGGAAGGCTGAAGCCGGAGGACATCGAGCGGCTGTATGAGCTGAGGGACCGCTCGAAATCGGGGCCGACGGTGCCGCCACAAGGGCTGGTGATGGTCGAAGTGCAGCATGAAGAAGCCTGGCGGCTCGGGCGGCCGTAAGGACCACAGCGATTCATCAGGGGGAAACCTGAGCAGGCGCTGTTGCTGTTTGCTGAGGCGCGATTTCGGATAGAATTGCAGCTATGGCGGCGACGGCCATTCCCATCGATACACTTCCTTCGATCAATCCGGCTACGGGTGAGGTCGCCGGATATTTTGAAAAAACTTCCCCGGCGCTAGTGGCCGAGATGGTTTCGCGGGCGCGCGTGGCGCAGCGGCCATGGGGGGAGCTTCCTGTCCGCGAGCGTTGCGCGAAAATACGAGATCTGGGCGAGCGCATCCTGGGTGCGCGCAAGGAACTGGCGGATGCCGTGGTGCGGGAGGCGGGCAAGCCGCGAGTGGAAGCGCTGTTCGCCGATATTTTCGTGGCCCTGGATTCGACAAAATACTGGGCGGAAAACGCCGCCGCTGCGCTTCGTTCGCAGCGCGTGCCGCATCACAGCCTGGCTGCGAAAGCCAAGGGCGGGTATCTGGTATACGAACCGCTCGGAGTTCTCGCGATTATTTCTTCTTGGAATTATCCCCTGGCGATTCCGCTGAGCCAGATCATTCCCGCGGCTGCGGCGGGGAATGCAGTAGTGTGCAAGACCAGCGACTTCACACCTCAGTGCGGGGAATTGATTGAGAAACTTTTTCTCGGCGCGGGGTTTCCGAAAGATCTCGTCCGCGTGGTGCAGGGAGGCGGGGAAGTGGGCCAGGCATTGATTGATGCTGCGCCGGACAAAGTGATGTTTACGGGAAGTGTGGCTACGGGGCGGAGAGTGGCGGAGGCCTGCGCCAGGAAACTGATTCCATCGGTGCTGGAGCTTGGCGGGAAAGATGCCATGATCGTTCTCGCAGACGCCGACCTGGACGTCGCGGCGAGCGCGGCGGTTTGGGGTAGCTACACGAATTGCGGGCAGGTGTGCCTTTCGGTGGAGCGGCTGTTCGTGGAAGAATCGGTGAGCGAGAAATTTGCGGCGCGCTGCGTGGAGAAGACAAGAAAGCTGCGCCTGGGCCGGGGGAGCGATCCGGCAAGCGATGTTGGGCCACTGATTCGGCCGCAGCACGTACAGCGCATGAGCGAGCTCATTGAGGACGCAGTATCGCGCGGCGCAAGGGTATTGTGCGGAGGTAAAGCGCGGCCCGATCTGGGGCCGAATTTTTTTGAGCCCACAGTAATTTCCGGCGTGAATTCGTCCATGAAACTCTTTCAGGAAGAGACGTTTGGGCCGATTCTGGCGATGCAATGTGTGCGTGACGCGGAAGAGGCTGTCACGCGCGCGAACGATTCTGTTTTTTCGCTGGCGGCCAGTGTGTGGACTGGCGATGCGCGGCGCGGCGAGACGATTGCAAAGCGGTTGCGTGCCGGCGCTGTGATGGTCAACGATGCCATCAGCTATTTTGGGATTGCCGAGGCTCCGCATGGGGGCTGCGGCGCGAGCGGCTGGGGCCGCACGCATGGGAAAGCAGGACTGCTCGAAATGGTGCAGATCAAATATATCGACGTTGACCATCTGCCGCGCAGAGAAAAGCCGTGGTGGTATCGCTACGGGGCGGAGCTGGAGCGCGCGGCCGATGCTTTTCTGCGATTCGAATTTTCGGGTGGCATCGCCGCGAAGCTCGGCAACGCCCGAAGCGCACTGAAGACGATGTTTCGAGACCACGGATTGTAGGGGGGGATCTCCATGCCCGAAGAGACTGCGGCGTCGCCAAAAATCAAAACGCGGAAACCCAAGCAGCGCGCGTGCGATGAAAAGGATGAGAAGGGCAAGCTCTGCAATGGGCACTTGAAGCGGTATTACGATTACCCGAAGGAAATCGCCGCGGTGATAGGTCCGAAGGCGGAAATCTACCGCTGCGAGTTCTGCAAGACGCTATACCGCCCGGATCCGGTGCAGCAGCCGCAGAGTTATACGTTGCGCAACTAGAAGTGTCGCTACGAAAGCGAACGAGGCCCCCGTGCAGCAGAACGAATGGATTTACGACTGGAATGTGGCTACGCCGCCGGCAATTCCGCCGGGCACGCGTGTACTGCTGAATGACGAAACGCTGCGCGACGGCTTGCAGAATCCCTCCGTCTTCGATCCCAGCATTGAAGAAAAAATCGAAATATTGCACCTGATGGAAGCGCTGGGCATTGATGCGGTGAATATTGGTTTGCCCGCTGCGGGTCCACGAGCTGTGGCTCACACAGAAGCACTCGCCAGAGAAATTGCGACGCGGCGTATGAAGATCAAGCCCAACTGCGCCGCGCGTACACATGAGAACGACATTCGGCCCATCGTGGAAATCTCCCAACGAGTGGGCTTGGCGATTGAAGCGGCGACTTTTCTCGGGTCCAGTCCGATTCGGAGGCTGGTGGAAGACTGGACCGTGGAGCATCTCGAGCGGACTACGGAGAAGGCGGTTAAGTTCGCGGTGGACCACGGGCTTCCATGCATGTACGTCACAGAAGATACGGTGCGCACCGATCCCGACACGGTCAAGCGGCTTTACTCGGCGGCAATCCGCAACGGGGCGCGCGCCATCGTTCTCTGCGATACGGTTGGGCATGCCACGCCGAACGGGGCGTTTAATCTTGTGAAATTTGCGATCGACGAAGTGGTGAAACCCTCGGGCGAGAAAATTCGCGTGGATTGGCATGGGCACAATGATCGTGGGCTGTCCATCGCGAATTCGCTAGCCGCAGTTGCCGCGGGCGCGCATCAGGTACACGCCGCGGCAAATGCGCTGGGTGAACGCGTGGGCAATACGCCGATGGAATTAATGCTGGTAAATCTCCGGCTGATGGGACTGATCGAGCAGGACCTTTCGCGGCTCAAGGAATATTGCGAAAAGGTCGCACTCGCCACGCACACGAAAATTCCGCCGAACTATCCGGTCGTCGGCCACGACGCTTTTCGAACGGCAACGGGGGTGCACGCCGCGGCACTGATCAAAGCCTTTCGAAAGAATGACCTTGAGCTCGCGAATGCGGTTTACAGCGGCGTGCCCGCACACTTGTTCGGGCTGGATCAGGTGATCGAAATTGGCCCCATGAGCGGGAAGTCCAATGTGCTCTTCTGGCTTGAGAGGCACAGCATTCCGGCGGATGACTCCGTGGTCAATCGCATCTTCGACGCGGCGAAACAATCCGCGCGCGTGCTGACCGATGCGGAAATACTCGCGCTCTGCACCGAGGGCGCACGCCGTTGAGCCTGGAACCGCCGTGTAAGCTGACGATGAAACGCGCTCTCGTTTGCGTTATGCTCTTGGCTATGCCGGTTCGTTCCATTGCCTCTCCTCACGCCGCTCGTTCCGCGCAAACTTCACGGCTTTCCGACAACGCGCAAGTCCGCGCAGCACTCGATTGGTTTGCGCCGAATATTTTCTGGGTCAACGATGAGCAAGCCCGCCTGACGGCCATCCCTGCGCCCCCTTTTCAGGAAGCGGCGCGTGCGGCAGCCGTGAAAACATTGCTCGCGGAAACGGGACTCTCCGTCGAGATCGATAAAGCCGGCAATGTCATCGGCGAATTGCGGGGCGAGAACGAAAAAGAGGTCGTCATCGTTGCGGCGCACCTCGATACCGTCTTTCCTGTTGGGACGGATGTGAAGGTCCACCGCGAGGGCACGCGGATGACGGCGCCGGGGATTTCAGACAATGGTGCTGGGTTGGCGGCACTGCTGGCGATGCCGCGCGCGGTGCAATCCGCTCGTTTGAAGCCGCAGCGAACCATTCTTTTTGTCGCGGACGTCGGCGAAGAGGGTGAAGGCAATCTTCGCGGGATGCGCGCGCTGGTGGAAGCTTACCGTTCGAAACTCAAGGCGGTGGTCGTTCTCGACGGTTCCGGCACGGACCATGTCACGACGAAGGCTCTCGCTTCGCGGCGGCTGGAGGCGCTTATCAGTGGACCGGGAGGACACAGCTGGTCGGATTTCGGCATGCCCAATCCGATTAATGCGATGGTCCGCGGTTCGGTGCGGTTTATTAACACGAAAGTGCCGGTCAGCCCGCGTACAACATTTAATATCGGCCAGATCGAAGGCGGGACGTCAGTGAATTCCATTCCCCACGAAGCGCGGATCAAAGTGGACATTCGTTCGGAGAGTGAAGACGAACTGGTGCGACTGGATTCGGCATTGCGCGAATGTATTGCGGCGGGCGTGCGGGATGAGATGGAGTCCGCGCGAGATCGTTCGAAAGGCAAACTGGAATGGAAAGTGGATTTGCTAGGCAGCCGTCCCGGCGGGGAATTGGCGGCTGATTCTCCGTTGCTCGCCGCGTTGCGCGCGGCGGATGATGCCGTTGGAAACCAGTCTCGAGTAGAGCGCTCTTCCACGGACGCGAACATCCCGCTGTCCTTGGGAATCGAGGCCATCTCCATCGGAGTAGGCGGCAGCGGTGGCGGCGCCCATTCGCTGGCGGAATGGTACGATTCGGCGGGGCGGGAAGCGGGATTGAAGCGCGTGCTGCTAACAGTGCTTGGAGTTTCCGGAATCGCAGAGGAGAAATCCCGTTGAGGACCAAGGCCGTTGGCCGGCGTGCTGTCGCTGGAATATGTTCTCTGGCCGCGGTTGCGGCGATGGCTACGTTTCATGCGAAAGCGCGAGCGCAGCAACCGGCTGTGCATACAACCTACTACGTCCACGGGCGCATTTACACGAACGATCCAGCGCAGCCGTGGGCGGAAGCCATGGCAGTTGCCGATGGAAAAATAAGTTGCATCGGCAAGATGGACCACGTTCTACTCGATTGTGGCGGGGGAGCGGAAGGCGCGGAAACGGTGCAGTTGCACGGGCAGTTCGTCATGCCAGGATTCGACGACGCGCACGTACACCTGGGTGGAGCGGCCGCTGATCTTCTTGCGGTGCCGCTCACGGGCGTGCCTTCGGTGGAAGAGCTGCAGAAGCGCGTCGCGGACGCCGTGGCGCAACATAAGGAAGGCGAGTGGATCACCGGGGGCGGCTGGGACCACACCATGTGGCCGGACAAGAGATTTCCGAACCGCCAGCAGCTGGATGCCGTGTCTCCCAAGAATCCTGTGATCCTGACGCACATTTCCGGCCACGTGGCGGTGGCGAATTCGCTGGCGCTGCAGCGCGCGGAGATTGACAAGAACACCTCCAATCCGCCGGGCGGCGAGATCGAGCGCGACGCGCTCGGTGAGCCGACAGGCATGCTGAAAGAATATGCGGCGATGAATTTGGTGAATGTGAGGATTCCCGATCCTTCGCCGGAACAGCGGCGCAAGGGAATCGAGTTGGTGCTCGAAAATGTGGCGAAGAATGGCGTCACTTCGGTGCAGGATTTTTCCGATTGGGAAGATTACAAGATGTTCCGGCAGATCAAGGAAGACGGAAAGCTCACCGTTCGAATCACGGAGTGGCTGCCGTTCAACATGGACCTCAATGATTTGCAGAATATGCGGGCGCAGGGCGGCACGACGGATCCGTGGGTCAAGACCGGGGCGCTGAAGGCATTTGTGGATGGCGCGATGGGTTCGCGGACGGCGGCGATGCTCGAGCCGTACTCCGATGATCCTTCCACAAGCGGAATCCTGACGAATGATCCCGAAAAATTGAGGGCGATGGCGATTGCCCGGGACAAGGCTGGGTTCCAGCTGAATTTTCATGCGATCGGAGATCGCGCCAACCGCATAGCCCTCGATGTGTTCGGGGCGGTGGCAAAAGCCAATGGCCCGCGGGATCGCCGCGACCGCATCGAACATGCTCAACTCGTTTCGATGGAAGATATTCCGCGCTTTGCCCAACTGAAGGTGATTGCCTCGATGCAGCCTTCGCATCAGACCACGGATATGCGCTGGGCGGAGGAGCGGGTCGGGCGAGATCGGATTAAGGGCGCTTATGCGTGGGCCTCTATGCTGAAGAACGGCGTGCGCCTGGCGTTTGGCACGGACTACGATGTGGAGCCCATCAGCCCTTTCCGCGGTCTCTATGCCTGCGTGACGCGCGAGCGCCCGGAGGGCGGGCCAAAGAACGGCTGGGAGCCGCAGGAGAAGATCACACTTGAGGAATGCATTCGCGCGTATACGACAGGCTCGGCTTACGCGGAATTCGCGGAAGGCAAGAAGGGTGAGCTCAAGGCGGGTGAGTTCGCGGACTTCATCATTCTTTCGAATGATCTCACCAAGGTTGCGCCTTCGCAGTACACGAAAACCAGCGTGCTGCGCACAGTCGTTGGCGGCCGCACGGTGTACCAGGCTCCAAAATAAAATCATCTCACGGCGCCTAAGATCCTCGGCAGCGGTTGCGAACTCCTTCCGGCTCCCCACACTAAATACGCGTGCCTAC
>DATDGF010000036.1:0-53791 GCA_036522195.1 Candidatus Acidiferrum sp.
CATCGTCGATCTCGGCAAAGAGGGTCGTCCGCACTCCGCGCACTTTGGGCCTGACGGGTTGCTGTATGTTTCCGCGGAACTCGCCAATGCGATCTACATCGTGGACACCAAGACTCGCTCTCTCGTAGGCGAGATTCCTACTGGCGCCAGTCACACCCATATGTTCGTGATCTCTCCTGATGGCCAGAGGATCTACACCGCGAATAACGAAGCGGGCAGCGTGAGTGTTCTCGATGTGCGAGCGCGGACTTTGCTCGCGACGATTCCAATCTCCAAGAAAGTGCAGCGCATCTCGATTTCGCCCGATGGCAAGTTCGTTTTTACCCAGGACCAGGAAATACCCCGCATCGTGGTCATCGATACTGCAACCAAGGCGGTCGTCCGATCGATTTCCCTCCCGAGGATTCCGTTCTCTTCCGCGATCACAAAAGACGGTCGTTGGCTCCTTGCCAACTCCGAATCGGAAAAGCTCTTCGTCGTAGATGTCGCCAGTGGAACACTTACCAAAACGTTCGACACCCCGGATGTTCCCGTTCTACCCACCCCAGGAGAATTCGCACTGGCGCCGGACGGCATACACGCCTATGTAAGCTGTCCCCAGGGCGGCACCATAGAGATCCTGAATCTTAAAGACTGGAAGCTGGAAGAGCCCATTCGGCTCACGAAAGGCGTGGACGGCATGGCTTGGTGTCTCCGGCAAATTAGTTCAGCAGCTTCCGACGCGCGGTAACTCCCGACGTCGGCAACCCTTCCCTTATCCGATCAGGGAAGAGTAGCCCGTGATCCGGGCACAATCCACGAGAGGCGCCGCTAATCACTTGCGAAGGGAGTCACTTCCACAATTTTCCGGCTGCACGTCTGGCGGCACGCGCATCGGACTTTGCAAGAGGCCATGCGTAAGGGAGCGTTCTGCGGCCGCGCTCCTAGTCGCTTGTTTAGTTGAGACCCTGTTTATAGCTGAAGAGACTTGACAATCCAGTCGGCGAGGTCTGGCTCGTCAACGATTGTCCAAGAATGCGGATTGCGCGTCCCTGGCGGCCTAAATCCCTTGCCCGTTGTCGTGATTAGGTCGGCCTTCGTGTTGCCAAGCGCTCGTAGTTGCAAGACTAAGGCCGCTTGGTCAATCGCGTTTATGGTGTAGTAGTCGAGCCCGATATTTTCAATCATCCAGACAACATCCGGCTCGGTATAGAGTCGAATGGGCACGTTCTTGAGCAAGCGGGCATTACCTCCGTCCTTTTCTGAGGCCAGGAATGGCGACCGGCTGCGATAGACGTGGCGGACCTGATTGGGTGAACCGCCCATAGCCGACCGCAATGCATCCAGAACCCCCTGAGATTCTTCCAAGTAAGATTTTGGATTGCCGCGCCGCAAGTTAAATTTCTCTCGGTTCCACCAGCTCTCAAAATCCAAGGGCGCATCCACAGAGAAAATGGCAAGGGGTCTGCAACGCGCATCGCAATGACCGGACATGCAGTATTCGGAGTATCGAACCGCACCCGTACCTCCTGCAGAGATGCCTCCGATCACCAAGCCCCCCGAGGGAATGTTCAGCTCCTGAACCACTTCTGCAATCAACTCCCGAAGCGTCACCAGTTCATCGTCCTTCAGGTAGCCGCCCGCGCTAACTACCATCGTGGCTACATTCTTCTTTGCGAGCAGTGTTGGCAGCGCGGCAGATGAAAACTCGTTTGCGTCTGAGCCGTAGTACGGGAGCATCACGACGAGACCTCGAGCAGGATCGGCTGGACTATAAAGGCGATAGCAGTTGTTCTGAGTCCTAAACTGCTGACGGCACACAACTTCACCATCCGAGGCAGCAATAGTCGTGCTGCTCAGCGTCAAAACTAGGAAAATGACACTTAGACCACGCATAGTCAGGTGCCCCCTATTCGTCAATAAGAACGCTGGAAAGGATTTGTTCCGGAGCTAATGCGCCGTTGGACGTGCGATGTACGGTGAAGTGAGCAGACTTGGCATCTCGATTCGAGCTACGACGCGATACCTTCCGGATGGTCGGCAAACAAGAAATTGAGAATCTGGTCCGATAACTTCAGGTTTGCCCGTCATCCGAGACTCGGGCACCTACTCCGAAATCATTCCGATCGTCCTCAGCCACGTCTCCACCAACTGAGGCCATTCCGTGATCGGAAACTTCGTGTGCCGCAGCCCAAACGCGTGCCCACCCTGCGCATACAAATGCATCTCCACGGGAACCCCAGCCTTCTTCAGAGCAATGTAGTAAGCAAGCGAGCCGTCTACGTTGTCCACGTGGTCATCCTCGGCCTGCAGCAAAAACGTAGGCGGCGTCTTGCTGGTCACAGGAACTTCGGGATTCACCGTAAGCTCTTTGTCGGCATTCGCCAGATGACGGACCACAAACTTTTTGGCGCCTTGCTTGGCATCCCATTCTGCCGCGGAAATTGACAGATGTCCCGGATAGATTGCCACCGCAAAGTCCGGGCGGCAGCTTTCTTTGTCGGCGGCATCTAAAGCCGCGTACAAACGCTTAGCGTAATGCGTGCTGATCGCAGCCGACAAATGCCCGCCTGCCGAAAACCCAAGCACTCCAATCTTGTGCGGATCGATATGCCACTCTGCAGCGTGCAAGCGCACCAGCCCCATCGTCCTCTGCGCATCTGCCAACGCCATCGGTGATTCCGGATATGGCCCCGATTTCGGATACGGCCCTACATCCGTCACGCGGTATTTCAGAAGCACACATGTGATCCCTTTGGGCGTCAGCCAATCACAGACCTCCGTGCCTTCAAAATCGATGGCCAGACCCTGATAGCCCCCGCCAGGGAAGACGACGACCGCAGCGCCCGTATTGTTTGCCTGTGGCGAATAGACAGTCATCGTAGGCCGCGTCACGTTGTACACCCCCACCACCGGCTTGCCGGCAATCAGCCCCTCCTTCCCGGACGACGTCCTAGTGACCTCCGGCCCCGCGACAGGCTGCGGATCAGGCGCTGCTCCCGGCCATATCGGTACTTGCGTATGTCCCGGCGAGGGCTGCCAAGCAGGCGTCTGCGCGCACAGACCGCCAGACGCAAACACCACACAGAGAGCAGAGAGCAAAGGTTTCATCACAATCCCCTCAGAGGCAGAATAGAGTAAGACGAACTCTCGTCTCAAGATAGATCCCGAGAAACACACGCCTCGTCACTCACTCCCGGATGGTCGGCAAACAAGAAATTGAGAATCTGACCTAACGTTCTTCTGTTAGGTAAACGGGTTGGAGATAGTCACGCTTCCAATCTCTTGCCCGTCCTGAAAGTCTTCACTGTAAAGAACGTCACACTGCCCTTCGATCGCCGAGGCCACAATGAGCGAGTCGTACCAAGCCAACCGAAATCTGGCCCCAATCCGCAGTGCTTCTCCATACAAAGCCGGCGAGGAATGTACCGCCAGGAGTGGACGAAACGTCGTCGACAAATACTGTTCCGCGTCTAGGCTGCTCATGGGCTTCGTAAAGCGGCGCAACGCAACATTAAAGAACTCCTGCACCACTTGATAGCTGACAATTCCGCCGCGCGTCTCGATTCCCTTTCTGATCAGCTTCGTGGCTTGCGCTGCTTTCTTCGGCGAACTCGCGTCGAAGGAATACACAAAGATGTTTGTATCGAGAAAGAACTTACCGCTCATTCATCTCGTCCCGGCTGAAGCGGCCGCCGGCCTCTACATGCTTCAGGCGCTTCATCAACGCGTCGAACTCCTGGGTGCCGCCGCTTTGTGCTGTAAACTGTTCCAGCCACTCGCGGAACATGGCATTCAGCGTCTTGTGCCGGGATTTGGCCAACAGGCGCGCCTGTTCGATCAGCTGTTCATCCGCACTGAGGGTGATGTTTTTCATACGTAGATAGTGTACACGAGTTTCGTGTTCGAGTACAAGTCCAGCAAAAAGCGCCTCAAGGGCACGCAGTCTTGCCTCTCTGATCTCGATATCGGCAAAGCGAAACTAGCCCGCTTATCTCACTGCTGGGCAGAAAGTGACAGAAATCGCGTGAGTTTCGCAACTCCTACGAGTCGTGATGTGTTTTCGCAAATCCACGGTCAGGACGAGCCTTTTCCTTTGATTTGTCCCCGCGAATCCAATATCCGTGATGCAGATCCTCGCCCCAGAGGGAGCGGTAGTACGGGCTAACAACGTTTTAGTGCTCAATAATTCTGTGCTTATCGTTTGAACGAGGCATTGTGGACGCGTGCTGCCCTGAGACGCCTCTAGTCTTGGGTCATCGGGGCACTGTCATTGTACTCAGATCGAGTCCAATCGTGAGTTGGCGCCCTTTGAAAACCCTGCTACCCCTTGCCCGTGTAGTGCTAATCTTGAGGCTTTCAAGGCGATTGGACAACTAAGTCAACAAAGAACATAGCTTGTGGCAGTATCGTGCATGTCTGGCCCCCGGCAACATCCGAAAATCCGCCAAGCAGGTTTTAATCCCCCCCGGCAATTCCCGACCTCACCTGCAACATCTTTTCGTCGCTGGGAGCGTTCCCGCGCATAAACTAGAGTTCAGTGTCGAGCGCTCTTTCGCGGGCGCCGAGCATAGCACTCTGGAGAGTGAAAATGACGAACGAAGAGTTGCGTAGAAGACTATGGGAAGTTGAGAAGGAACTGGCTGAATCCAGACATGTCCTGGAGATTCTCATTCGTCAGCATCTGGAATCGCAGATGGTCGTGGGCGCCGTACTGCCCTTCGTTCCTGAGACGATCGCGAAGATGACTGCCAATACGCTTCAACAATACAAAGAGCAAGTCGAGAAGCTCGCCAGAAGCATAAAAGAATTACCGGAAAGCTACTGATGCGTGCTGGCCCGCGGGGGAAAGGGTGGCTTCTCATGTTGTGGGCAAGGGCATACTGTTCGATTTCCTGAACTGACGATCCAGCACAGAATCGTCAAACCTAAGGAGAGTAACCCCTCGCGAGGACCAGACGAAGCCGAGACGAGACCGAGCCCTTCTAGCTAAGCTAAGAGAACGCCATGGAGGACAGCTGAGTCTGGCAGACACGCGCTAGTTTAGGGGAGGCTTGCCAGTTTGCTTATCTCTACCAGCGTCGACCTGCTTCTGGATGGTCTTGTGCAAGACGGTGACGCCGAACGTCGGCTTGTCGCGAGTGCCGGTGATCGTAATGGGGACCACGGCTCCGGCACCGTCCTTCTTGAAGAATGGATCGAAAGCTTTCAGGAAGAAGGACTTTGTGCCAGTCATGGTCTGTGAGAGCTTGGCCTGAAGGCGAAGATGGCCGTTGAAATCGAGATTGCCATCGTGGAGTGAATAAGTACCGGTCAGATCGATCGCGGCCCCCGGAACGCTGAATGTCAGGCTGTTAAACCGGATCACGCCCTTTTCCAAGTGGAAACTGCCCCTGAGGTCCGAGACAGAACTGCCGGCGTCTGTGTCCGCGGGCTTACCCTCGCCGTGGCGACTGAGAGACTCCAGTTGTTCGCGAATCGCCGGGCTGTTCCATCTGGCGTCATCGACGCCAAAGTCGCCATCAATGGTTATTTTTTCAATAGGCCTTTCCTTTCCGGGAGGAAGGATGATCTTTGCTTTGATTTTGACGGGGCCAGTCATGAGCGGCGTATCGGAATTGATCGCCAGGCTCAGGAAATCCTGAATACGTCCGTTGGGCACGCTTGCGTCCAGGGTGATGAGATGGCCCTTTTTCTCCGGCACGTTCACAATGCTGCCCTCGGCGACAATGAGCGAGCGAACGAGGATGCCGTTCACCGGGTGAAGGTAGGTATCGCCGTTGGTGCCGTCGACGGTTGCAGAGTAGTCCGTGCGCAACGAAACGGGCTTGCCCACTTTATCCAATGAGAAATTGGGCGTATCTGTTTGCCCTTGAACCTGAAGCTCTGAGAGCACGCCGGAAAACTTTCCCGTCGAGGACAAAGTGCCAGCTATACCTGGAAAGGGATCAAGGTCCGCGTCGGAGAATTTGTATTCGCCCGATACGGGACTGCCACCCGGATCATCCACGTCCCACGGGCCGAATGTCCCGTGAGTTTCAATTTCTCCTACCGGTTTGCCATTTGTGAGATGGCCGTGGAAAGCAACAGGCCTATCCACGCGCAGTGAATCGAGAAAGAGTTCGTGGATGTCCCAGACGAGAGGCTCCTTGCCAGCTTTTTTGGGAAGGATGACGATATTCGTGGCCGTGCAGATCACCTGATCGACAATTACCGGAGGACTAGAGGCCCTATTCTGGTGGGATTCGGGGTCGGACGTGCGTTCTTTCTTGGAATCGCGTGGCGGGATGGTGATGGTCATTTGGTCGATTTGGACAAGAGGGATATGTTTCACGCGGCGAAGCAGGCCAAGGATGCCGATGGCGAAAGTGAAGTGTTCGACGCGGATCAGGGGCGGCGTATCGAGCCGGCCATGATAGTGAAGGCTCAGACCTTCACCCGCAACGGCAAAACGGGGAAAGATTTTGACGTGAATGGCTCTGAGCTCAACGTCACTCTTAAATTGCTCGCCAAGGACTCTCACGATCGTACGTCGAAGAAGCTCTTCACGGTGGCGCTCGCGGGAATAGAGAATCCCAGCTGCGATGAGGAGCAAAAGAACAAAGATGCCTGAAAGGAGCAGCCAGTGCTTGCTTGAAATGAGATTACCTTGCGACATAACCAGAGTGTCCCCGAGTGGAGTGCAGCTCCCCTATCTGGAAAAGAATAGTTCGAAACCGTTCGCGGGACGGGACAGCATTTGCGGCAACGGGCGCTTTATTCACCGATCAACATTCTCGTTTAGGTTCATTGGCGTGAGACCCGTCAACGGAATCCGTAGCGGCTTCGCCGGTGATCAGGCGCGCGCCGCGGCTGAACGTGAGGTATTCGAATCCCCACTGAATGAAGACGAGCACGCGACTCTGAAACTCGACGATGTAAATGAGGTGGATAAAGAGCCAGATCAGCCAGGCGGGCAAGCCGGAGACGTGGAAGCCGAAAATGTTGGCGACCGCAGCGGCTCGGCCAATCACGGCCATGTCGCCTTTATTGAAATAGTGAAATGGCGGCAGTTCGGTCTCGCCAGAGAGCCGCTTTCGAATGGCTTTCGCTGCGTACGCACCGCCCTGCATGGCGACTTGGGCAACCCCGGGTAGTGGCTTCCCTTCCTTGTCCATCGTTCGGGCCAGGTCGCCGAGGATAAAAATATCGGGGTACTTCGGAATGGTTAAATCGCGATTTACGGTGATTCGGCCGTTGCGGTCCGTTTCGGCCCTGATGCGCTCGGCAAGTTTGGTCCCAAATGGCGTGGCCGTGACGCCGCCCGCCCAAAGAACGGTCCTCGCGGCGAGTTGCTCAACGGAATCGCCCCGCTTGAAGGTGACACCATCGGCGTTGATATTTGTAACCATCACGCCCTTGATGACTTCTACGCCGAGACGAGTTACCAGCTTCTCGGCTTTGGCGGATAGATCCTCGGGGAAAGCTCCCAGAACGCGAGGAGCCCCCTCCATTAGAATGATTCGCGCTTCTGTTGGGTTGATTTTTCGAAAATCGTGTCGCAAGGTCTCCGTGGCGATTTCCGCGAGTGCGCCGGAGAGCTCCATGCCAGTCGCGCCGGCGCCAACAATCACAAAGGTGAGCCAGGCGCGGGCCTCGACTTCCGTCACGGATCGCTCGGCGCGTTCAAACGCGTAGAGAATCTTGTGGCGAATGGCGGTGGCTTCCTCGACGGATTTCAGGCTGGGGGCCCATTCGCGCCAGGAATCGTTGCCGTAGTAGGATGTCTGCGAGCCGGTCGCCACGATGAGGGAGTCGTACTCGAAGCAAGCGCCGTCGCGGAGGATCACGCGCTTGGCATCGGGGTCCACATCCACGGCCTCACCGAGAAGTACCTGCGTGTTCTTCTGCTTGCTCAGGACACTGCGAAGGGGAGCGGCGATGTCTCCCGGCGAAAGCGAGCCCGTCGCAATTTGATACATGAGTGGCTGGAACAAATGAAAATTCCTGCGGTCGATGAGTGTGACCTCGACGGGCGCTCGTTTCAGATTTTTCGCAGCCGCCAGTCCGCCAAATCCACCACCCAGAATGATGACCTGGTGTTTCTGCTGCATGCGCTCCGTCCCTTCAAACACAACCTAGTCCCAAGCTCGTATCATCTCATTTTATCAGAGCGAAATAATGAATCCTCGCACGCATAACCAGGAGCCGGAGGGCAATATCCCCTTGGAGCGGGACACTCTGCGGCTCCTCTGTTCCGTGCTGCTTAAGCCGGGGACTCGCCTGGAGATCTGCCGGCTGTTGGAACCGGGAGTGTTCCAGGATCCCTTACGGCGAGTGGTCTTTGAAGAGATTCGATCGCTGGGAGCCATCGATTCGCGCCGGTTGCGTGAACTCCTCCCCGCGCGCGTGACCAAGCGCGGGTTTCCAGATTTTGATTTGCAAGAACTTCTTGCGCCGCATCAAGTCACCGAACCTGAAATCGACAGATTATTTGAGGGTGTGTTAAGGCTTCTAGACTTCAGCCATCCGGACGAGGAACAGCTCGCGGAATAACGGAATGCGGCTAAACGCGGACTCTCGTCTCTTGAACCTGGCCGAAGTGCTGGCCTTCTGTGCGCTTGTCGGCGGATTCATCTGGCAGCTTCAGGCGGCCTACAAGTATTCCTGGCTCATTTTCCCTGCCTGGCTTATTGCCAGTTTTCTATTTCACAAAGACACGCCAAAGACCGTGGGCTGGCGCGCGGATAATTTATGGAGCGCGACCAAACAATCGGCCGTTTTCTTCGTGCCATGCGTTCTGGCGCTTTGCATCATTGGAGTTTTCCTTGGCGGACTGAGCCGCCCGACCGAGCATCTCTTGGTTCCCCAGCGTTTGTTCGGATACATGTCTTTCTGCCTGTTGCAACAGGTGGGCCTGAACTCCTACGCGACCAACCGCTTTCTGGCAGGAATGAAGAGCCCCATTCGTGCCTCGCTCATCTCTGGCGCCATCTTTGGAGCCTTGCATTGGCCCAATCCGGTGCTCATTCCGATCACCTGGTTTGGAGGAACGGTAATGTCCTGGCTTTTCGCGCGCAAGCGCAACATTCTTCCGCTCGCATTCTTTCAGGCGCTTCTGGGTACGTTGATATGGTGGGCGTTTCCGGTCGCCTGGCACCACGGCATGCGCGTGGGACCGGGTTTTTATTCCTTCTATCAACGGTAGTAAGAGAGACTCACAGATTCAAGTAGCCGTATGCCCGAGTCACTGCAGACACAGCTCCGGGAGAGCCGCGCCTTTTGTTTTCGTCATTCGCCCAGACACCGGCAATCTTCAAGCCGCACTTCGGGCAAGCGCCAGCCTTTAGATGATTCTCGAGAACATCGTGCCAGGAACGATGCACCAGTAATTCGCTGCACTTCGGACAATACGTGTTTGCACCATCGCTGTAGATATTTCCCTCATAGACATAGTGCAAGCCTGCATCCAGGGCGATCTGTCTCGCGCGGTCGAGCGTCGCGGCAGGAGTCCGCGGCTTATCCTGCAGCTTGAAGTCCGGGTGAAATGCCGTGAAGTGCAGGGGCACGTCGGGGCCCAGGTGGGTCAGGATCCACTCGCAGAGCTTGCCGGTCTCTTCCGGATCATCGTTTAGAGTCGGGATCATCAGGTTTGTAATCTCGAACCAAACTTTAGTCTCCTTCTTCAGCCACTCGAGTGTGTCGAGTACCGGCTGAAGATGCGTCAGCGTGATTTTTCCGTAAAAGTTCTCGGTGAACGCCTTCAGATCGACATTTGCCGCGTCAACGTGGTCATAAATATCGTGGAAGGCGTCGTAAGTAATATAGCCGTTGGTGACCATGACCGTCTTCAGGCCATGCTTCTTCGCCGCCTTGCAGATGTCAACGACGTATTCACCCCAGATGGTCGGCTCGTTGTAGGTGAATGCAATGGATTCGCACCCATATTTCAGAGCCAGCAAGGGCACATCTTCCGGAGGAATATACTGCGAACGAACCTGATCGGAACGCGACTTTGAGATGTCCCAGTTCTGGCAGAAAAAGCAGCCCATGTTGCAGCCAGCTGTACCCATGCTGAAAACTCGCGTGCCCGGCAAGAAATGGCTCAGCGGCTTTTTCTCGATAGGGTCGATTTGCAAGGCTGCAGGCGCCCCGTATCCAAGGCTATACAGTTTTCCGGCTTGATTGATTCGAATGAAGCAGAATCCGGCCTGCCCGGGATGGATGTGGCAGTGGCGGGGGCAGAGGTAACAGTGCACTCGGCCAGCAGGCTCCGCTTCCCACCATCGGGCTTCGTACAACGCATCTGTCTTCTGGAGGATCTTTAGCTCTTCCATCGATCCTCCTCTCAAACACTATTATACGCCCGCAAGGTCGCCGGCGTGAGTCAGCTGCTCTTGGGAATACCAAGTGAGTGGATACTCAGGCGTGCCGCCGGCGTTGGAATCGGCGTCGCTCCGCGGCCCAGTCCACGAAGCGTTCCATATGGTCGCGGTATTTCCAGGCAAGATGAAAGAACTTGCTGGGAGTCAGATTAGCGCCCTCTTTGCCGAGGAACGTTTCAAACCGCCAGCGCAGGTAGGGGCTTTTCCATGGATTGAGGCGATAGCCCCTAGCCGCATTCCAGTAATACTGGAGTGTCTTGAACATCTCTTGCGCAATGGGCGAAATTCGCCCAGCCCTCGTCGTCAAGACTCTAGTTTCCCGCGAGCGGTACAGAAAGATGCTCGTGAACAAGCGCCCAGCTTCCGCCGCGCTTCTCCCAAATCCCCGTGTAGCGAAGATCCAGGTCCGTGGTCTTACCGTCCTTTGTCTTCTCCGTCAAATGCATTGGCACTGTCGTCCAGGCAATCGTTCCGCGCCGCGTGACCTTTAAGTCCTTGCCCGCCGTCAACTTAATGTTCTCTGCGCTCTCCAGAAACTCTTTCTGTACCCCCGCCTGATATTCCTTCCAGCTTTGATAGGCAAACGGAGCGACATCGTAGAAAACGAGGCCGTTATCCTTGGCGTAGAATTTCGCCGGCGCTTCCGCGTTGCCCATGCTCCACGCACTGCAATAAGCGTCAATGAGTTTGCGAAAGGTGGCGTCATCGGTAGCTTTTTGTTGTGCACGTGCGCCCACGAAAGTAAGCAGAGCACCTGCTAGCGCTAATGCTACATACAGCATCCAGCGCCAACGTTCTCCACGAGAGTGGGTGGCCTTCCCCAACGATGCACTCATCCGCAAGCTCCTTGTAACCTGATAACGAACATTCGGCAGGGTGTTGCGACTACGCGTGACGCATACCCTATTGCGATTTGACGGATTTTGCAAGCAAACTTGATGGCGCCCTCTGGAAACGACTAGTCCCCCTGCCCCTTTTCCCCCGCCTGGGGCCGCCATTCACCGGTAAATCTGGCGTTTCCACCGATTTCCGGATGCGGCCCCCTGGCCCGGCCCTTATCCTCACATCGGGGCCAGGAAATCGCCCCAGAGGAGGTCAGCATGTCGGCAAAGCGCAGTTCTCCTTCAGGACTGAAGTCGATTGCGGGTGTAATCCTCCTCGTTCTCGGATTCTTGATTCTGTTCGCAAATCTGGACGCTGTCGCGGGACAAATCACGAGTTCCGCAGGCACAGCGGAGGCACAGGCAACGGGAATGCTGCCAGCGCTGATTCTGGCAACGCTCCACGCTTTGCAGGCCTATGTGTTTGATCACACCGGGTTTTTCTCGGGCCTGCTGCAATTGTTGGTATCATTCTGGCCGGTGATTCTCATCATCATGGGAGCAGTGCTGTTGCGAGACGCTTTCTGGGGGAAATTTGGTGCGTATCAGTCCGGCTCAGGCTCCCCTGCGATGGGAGACCGTTGATGAGTGACGAGAACAAGTTCGACGCCAATAAGTTCGCCGACGATCTCCGCGACGGGATTCACCGCGACGCTACAGACAGCGCCAAACCGGGTCCCGACGGCCGTTGGCCTCGGCGCGGCCCGATTGTGGTTGGTATACATCTCGGCCGTCGAGGCACAAGCGGCATCTTCTGGGGTGCATTCCTGGTTCTCGCCGGTGTCGCCCTCCTTCTTGACCACATGGGAATCATCTCGGTTGACAGGCTTTGGAGATTCTGGCCGCTGCTTCTTGTTTGCTCTGGCATCCCAAGTCTCATGAGGCGGGAGCACCGGCTCTGGGGAATTGTGCTGATTACGGTAGGGGTTCTCCTTCAGCTCAATCAGCTGGGAATCGGGCACTTTGGCTGGAACGATATCTGGCCGGTTTTGCTCATTGCCGCGGGACTGATGCTGATGTGGGGCGCCCTTGAGGCACGAAGGAGCCCCTCTGCCCCACCTATTGGAGGTGACCCGCGCACAACTCTGGAGGATTCCGCCATTTTTGGCGGAGTCGAGCGCAGAGTGACCAGCCAGGATTTTCAGGGCGGACACATCAACGCCATCTTTGGCGGAGTCGAAATCGATTTAACTGAGGCCAACATGCAAGCCGATGAAGCTACGCTGGATATTAATGCCATCTTCGGCGGCATCGAAATACGCGTGCCCGATAGTTGGCAAGTCGCGTTTCGCGGAACTCCTATTTTCGGCGGCATAGCGGACAAGACTCGCGTTGGACGAACCGTGGATCTAAGTGATCCCCGCCGCAAGGTTTTAATTCTCACAGGCGCGGTCATCTTCGGGGGCGTCGAAATCAAAAACTGAGACGCCCACATGAATCTCAATACCGCACTGAAAAACCAACACCGGATTTACAAAGTTGCCGCTCTACCCATTGCCGCAGTCCTGGCATTCGTTCTGCAGACGCCGGGCGGTCTAACCTGGTTGGAGGCAGGCCTCATAGGGTTCGGGCTCGCCTCGGTGGGGGAGGTGATTTCCCTGCCGGCGTGGTATTCGTGCCGAATCGCACCCATCGAGCGCACGCCCCTCTGGCGGCTCCTGGCGACGCACGTGGTGGCCGCACAGATCCTCAGCCTGTTGTGGCTGGGCCTGGGAAAACTTCTTGCACGTGCGCTGTCTTTCTTCCCCTCGTTGCACGGCATTGAAGGTCGTTTTGCAGAGAGAGATGCAATCGTCTATGGTGCGGGATGCGTGTTCTATCTCCTGGCGGTATCGTTTCACTACGTCGCTCTGGCGCAGGAGGCCACCCACGAGCACGAGGCTCGCGCCATGCAGACCAGCATCCAAGCGCGCGATGCGGAACTGAAAGCCCTGAAAGCCCAGATCAATCCGCATTTCCTCTTCAATAGCCTCAATTCCATCAGTGCATTGACCAGCGTCGATCCGGCGCGCGCGCGCGACATGTGCGTCCTGCTTGGCGATTTCTTGCGCTTGACTCTCGGTTTGGGCGAAAAAGCGGTCGTACACTTTTCAGAGGAGCTGGAACTGCTTCAAAAATATCTGGCGATCGAGAAAATCCGCTTCGGCGACCGTTTGAACATGCAGGAAAACATCCAGGAAGAATCCAGGACCTGCATGCTTCCGCCGCTGTTGCTCCAGCCTCTTGTCGAAAATGCAGTGAAACATGGGATCGCGAGCCTTCCGGAAGGCGGCAACGTCCGGCTTATCGCAGAGCGGCAAAACGGCCGGCTGGCGATTCTCGTGGAAAATTCCTGGGATCCCGATGCGCCGCCTCGCCGCTCGGGCGGCCTGGGATTGAAAAATGTCCAGCAGCGCCTCGAAGCGCGTTACGGAAAAGAAGCCAGCCTTCGAGTGAACACCGAGGGTGAGCTGTTTCAGGTCAGCCTGTCCCTTCCCGTGGAGACCCAGGAAAAAGCATGAGCGCCCTGCCAGCCAAGCCATGGAAGGCGCTCATCGTTGATGATGAAGAGCTCGCGCGCCACGTCATTCGTGAGTTTCTGCAATCCCATGCGGAGATTGAAATTGCCGCTGAATGCGCGAATGGCATGGAGGCCGTCAAGGCCGTGGCGGAACACAAACCAAACTTGATCTTTCTTGATGTCCAGATGCCCAAGCTGACTGGATTTGACGTTCTCGAACTGATTGGCACCGACGTGCCCGTTATTTTTGTCACCGCGTACGACCAATACGCCATGCGCGCATTCGACGTCCACGCGGTGGACTATTTATTAAAGCCCATCGGGCGGGAGCGCTTCGACGCGGCGGTCAAGCGCGCGAAGACCTGGCTCGGCGAAAAAATGCCTGCCGCCGCGGAGCTGGCCGCCGCTGCACGTCCGCCCCAGCAATTTCTGGAGCGCCTCGTTGTCAAAGACGGCACGAAGGTGACGCTAATTCCAGTCGGGAAGCTCGATTATGCGGAAGCGCAGGACGATTACGTGGCTCTGGCAACTCAGGGGAAAAAACATCTCAAACAGCAAACGATTGCCGGCCTCGAAGCCTGCCTCAACCCGGTGAACTTTGTTCGAATCCATCGCTCTTATATCGTGAATCTGGAACGCGTTGTGCGCATCGAGCCATACGCCAAAGACAGCCGGATTGCCATCCTGACAGATGGCGTGCGACTGCCCGTTAGTCGTGCGGGTTATGCGCGTCTCAAAGCCTTACTCGACGAACGGCAATAGGAATGCCAATGTATTGGAACTGTTTCGCTTAGACGACTAGAAGGAGCAGTTCAGCCGTTGAGTCTTTGAACCCAGATGCGGCTTGTGGCCGGTTTCCCCAGATGCACGGTTTTCCCACCCGTGCGGAGCGTCATTGTTTCGTCGTACTCGCGTTTCAAGACTTCCACGGTAGTTGATGGCCGCAGGCGAAGATGCTCCAGGAATTCGAGAAACTGCGCGTCCTTTTCATAGACGCAAAGTATTTCGGCGGCTTCCTTGGCGCGCAAGTCTGCCAGTAGCACCGCCCCCTGCTTTCGTAGCTTCGCTACTCCTCCGCGCATAGGGACGCCGTGTGGGCAGCTTTTCTTGTTTCCGAAACGCTTCAGCAGAAGAGCCTCCACTTCGGGCGAGATGCCATGCTCGAGGCGCTCCGCTTCATCATGCGCCTTCGACCACGAGAGTCCGATCACTTCGGTCAGAAGCATCTCCGCAAGTTGATGCCGCAGCGCCAGACGTTCTGCGATTTTCCGTCCTTTTTGCGTAAGGTCGATCCGTCCGCTGCGCTCGACGCGTACATGACCGTCGCGCGTCATGCGCTTCAACGCCGCAGTCACCGCGGGCGGAGTGACGCGCAGCTCCTCCGCAAGGCGCGCGCTGATCGGTGTCTGGTCTTCTTCCAGCATTTCCCAGATGGCCTTCAGATAGTCTTCTTGCGATACGCTGGTCTTTTCCCGCCGCAATGGAACTCCTAGATTGCCTCTCCCCGATGTTCTCTCTTATCTCTCAGACCTTTGGCAAGCTGGCCCACGCGCCTTTGGATGCCTTCGAAGACTCTCTGGTAGGTATCCGAATCCGCGCCAAAGGGGTCTCGCACGATCCAGTCCTCGATCTTGTCATGAGTCGAGAAAACATGTTCAGGGAATGCCTCTTCCCACTGCTTGCCCGTCATGTTGACGATGATATCCGCGGCCTCGAAGGCTTCCACTGAAATTCTGTTTGATGTCAAACCATCTGCTGTATAACCATTGTTCTTCAGGGTTTGCCTGGTCAGTTCGGGTATGGCTCCCATTGGGCTCAAGCCCGCGCTTGCGGCGTCTATGACATCCGCGGCGTCATAGCGCGCGATGGCCTCGGCCATCGGGCTCCGGCAGGCATTCCCCACGCAAACGAATAGCACCTTTGTGCGGCTGAACGTTCGAGCAGCAGGCTTCGCCTTCTCGGCTGGATTCACGGTCAGGCCCTCGGGCTGCCCAACAATTGGTTGCTCCCCGCTGCTGCAAGCTGGAGAAAATGTTCATGCACGGTCGTGTCGTCGGTCAGTTCCGGATGGAAAGTGGCGGCCAGGAGGTGGCCGCATCGCACAAGCGCGGGCTTCCCCGCGAATTCCGCGAGGACTTCGACTCCCGGACCGGTCCGCTGAATGATCGGACCGCGAATGAAAACCATTTCGAGAGGTTCCCTCTTGAGATTCGAATGGCCGCGGACCACGTCACTCGCGACTTGGCGGCCATATCCATTTCGTAGAACGGTCATGTCAACGAGCTTCAGTGAATCCTGTTGAGGATTCTGCACTTCCGTGGCGAGCAAGATCGCACCCGCGCATGTTCCGAAAATGGCGCCGCCACGCGCCGCAAATTTCTGAATTGCCTCGCTAAGACCCTCTTCCTGGAGAAACTGAAGTTGAGTGGTGCTCTCTCCGCCCGGAAGGATTAGTCCGTCGCAGCCATCAAGTTCCGCGGGCGTGCGGACTTCCGTTGTTTCCACGCCGAGCCTTTCCAGCATCGCGGCGTGGGCCTCGAAGTCTCCTTGCACCGCCAAAATTCCAATCCTCACTTATCCAACTCCGAGTCGCGTTTGCTAAATCACAGTTCCCAAGAACGATGAATCCAGGCTCTCACTGCCCACGGAACACTCTTTTTTTTACCACCCGCGCGTCGACAGCATATCCTTCTCTTCCATTTGACGAATATCGAGTCCCTTCATGGCTTCGCCGAGCTCTTCGTGCGCTTCCAGCACGATCTTGGGATCTTCGAAATGTGTGGTGGCCTTGACGACGGCTTTCGCACGCGTCTCGGGGTCGCTTGACTTGAAAATACCGGAACCGACGAACACCGCCTCCGCACCCAGCTTGCGCACCAACGCCGCGTCGGCAGGCGTCGCAATCCCACCGGCGGAGAAATTTGGCACTGGGAGTTTCCCGGTCTTGGCAACCTGGCGAATAAGATCGAGCGGCGCGCCAAGCTCCTTGGCCTCACGCATCAGTTCGTCTTCGCGCATGGTCGTCAGCTTTTTCATTTGGCTGACGATCGTGCGCATGTGGCGAACCGCTTCCACCACGTTTCCGGAGCCAGCTTCGCCCTTCGTTCGAATCATGGCTGCACCCTCGGCGATACGGCGCAGCGCTTCGCCCAGATTTCGCGCGCCGCATACAAACGGCACGCGGTAATCGTGCTTCCAGATGTGATTTTCTTCGTCGGCGGGCGTCAGCACTTCGCTCTCGTCGATGAAGTCCACTTCGAGGGCCTGCAACACTTCTGCTTCGACGAAATGCCCGATACGCACCTTGGCCATCACGGGAATCGTCACCGTCGCCATAATCTCGCGGATCACCTTAATCGACGCCATACGCGCCACCCCGCCTTCTTTGCGGATATCCGACGGCACGCGCTCCAGCGCCATCACCGCGCAGGCGCCGGCCTTCTCGGCGATCTTGGCCTGCTCTGCGTTGGTGACGTCCATGATCACGCCACCCTTCAACATCTCGGCCAGCCCGACTTTCACGCGCCATTCATTCGATCCCTTGCTTCCGTTCCCGCTGCCGTTTACTTTCTTCGCGTCCATATGCTTCTCCTCTCAATCCCTGAGCTTATCGACGGAGTGCTCCGTCAAACTTTTTTACTTTTGTCCGATCACCACGAATCGTCCGCGGCCTCTGGCAAGAATCTCTCCTGCCATATTTCGAATCTCGCCCACCAAATATAAATTTCTGCCCTTTTGCTCCGCTTCGTGACCCTCGACAATAATTTCTTTCTCGAGGCTTACCGGCTTCAGGTACTCGACGGTCAGTTCCGCAGTCACCGCGCGAACATCTCGAAAGCGGCAAACCTTGCCCATCGCCTCATCGAGAAGCATCGCGATGATCCCACCATGCGCGAATCCTCCACCACCCTGGTACCTCTCACCCAAAATAAATCGGCCTACGATCTTGCGATTAACATTGTCCTGTTCGAACGTCAATTTCATCCCGCCGGGATTGTCTCCGCCGCAGCCAAAGCACTTGTTCGAAGGATTGGGCTCCAGCCTGATGATGTCGCTCAAATTTTGACCCGTCCATCCTTCCTTACGCATTTTTTTGCAACTTCTCGACTTCGTTCCGTCAAACCAATGCCACGCGGCTGCGTTCCGCACGCCGCACGCCCCGTTGCCTCTTGCGCATCTCAACCTTCAACAACTCCGCCAAGGTGGCCACTCCGCGTGCAATCTGTTTTTCATCCAGGCTTGCAAATCCAAGCCGCAGCGTGTTTGGCAGCGGAGCTTGCACGTAAAAATAGCGGCCCGGAGCAAATAGTACCCCGCGCTCCTTCACGTGAATGAGCAGTTCGCTGGCGTCGAATCCGATGGGCAGTTCCAACCACAAACACATGCCGCCTTCGGGCCGGGTCCAGCGCGTGCCTTCGGGCATATTTTTCCGCAAAGCCTCGTCCAGGGCGGCCAGGCGCGAAGTGTATACCTTGCGCATCTTGGCAACGTGCTTGGTAAAGAGTCCACGCCGCAAGAACTCCGCAAGCGTGGCCTGCGCCAGTTGATCCGTGTGCAGATCTGTGGTCTGTTTCACCACACGCAAGCGTTCGATGGCCGCGGGCGGAGCGACAATCCACCCGACCCGCAATCCAGGAAACGCTACTTTCGCGAAGCTGTCGATATGAATCACGATGTTCGAACGATCGAGCTGTTTCAGCGACGGGATACGTTCTTCTCGCGCATTCAGCCGCGCATAAATATGATCTTCCACTACGGGCACCTGGTGCCGCCCAGCCAGCTCCAGTACCTTGCGCCGAGAAGCCAGCGGCATCGACGTTCCCGTAGGATTCTGGAAGTCCGGCGTAAGCAGGATCAGCTTGACGCGATTCGCCGCCAGCGTTGCTTCCAGGGCTTCCAAGTCCAGCCCCAGCGGCGTACCCGGCTCCGCATGCGTCCGCACTGGAACGCTCAAGCAACGTGCGCGCGCCCCGTGGAAAATCGCGACCGCTCCCGGATACGTCGGATTTTCCATGATCACCGAATCGCCGGGACGCACAAACGCTTTGCTGATCAAATCAAAGGACTGCTGGCATCCGTCCGTGATCAGCAGGTTTTCATCCTTGGCCGCGATGCCATCGTGATGCAGCATCTCGAGAAGCGCCTCTTTCAACGGCGGGTACCCATCCGAAGGGCCTAAATTCAAAACTTCCGCGCCCTCGCGCCGTAGCACGGCGTTCACACAGGTCTGCAACTCCTCGATCGGGAAGAATTCCTGCGCGGGCCGCGCCATCACAAAGGAAAGAGCATCCACGGGGGCGCTGGCTGTCAGACGGCTCAATACCTCTTCGCCGCGTTCATCCGCAAACAGCAGCTCCCAGCGCACTCCCTCGTTCCCATTCAATACCGGCGGGGCGGGCGGCGTAATCTTCAGACCGTTGCCGTTGCCTTTGATAAACGTTCCGCGGCCGACGTGGCCCTGGATGAGTCCTTCCGATTCTAATTCGGCGTAGGCGTTGGCCACCGTGGTGCGGTGCACGCCGAGCATGATGGCCAGTTCGCGGCTGGCGGGGATGCGATCGCCCGGGCGCAAATCACCCGCATGGACGAGAGCGCGCAATTGATCACGAAGTTGGATATAGAGTGGAACGTGGCTTTGCGGCTGGAGATGGAGTGGCAGCATTGTCTCTCACCTTCGGCCAATTCTACCAGATATTGGACTGTTGCAAGAGCCAATTTGTCTCCAGCCGCGGGCTGCGATCCCGTACGCCCAATGGTGATATCCTCCAACTCTTCACGCCGGGAGTAGGCCCGGCCACGACGCACATGCCAGCCGAAGAGCCTGCTCGAGATCCTCGCGTCTACCTCGCCGCGGAGCGTACCTTCCTCGCGTGGATTCGCACCGGTCTGGCACTCATGGCCTTTGGTTTCGTCGTCGCGCGGTTTGGCCTATTTCTTCGGGAGTTGGAGTCGGTTCGTGGCGGGTCGCCCGCCGCACCCTCGGTCCTGTCTCCTCCTTTGGGTGTGGGGCTGGTTCTACTAGGTGTACTGCTTAACATCATCGCTGCTTGGCACCATGTGCGCTACGTCCAGCAGCTCCACGAGGGAGTCCTTATCGTGGGCCGGCCGTCCCGGCTGGCCATCGTTCTGGCTCTGGTTCTGGCGACCGCAGGCTTGACGTTGGCCGTCTATCTCGCTATCACTAGCGCGCTCAATCCCTCTCCGAACACGACCGGCAAGCAGTCCGTTTCTACGCACCCTGACGCTGGTTGCATCGAAGCGCCCTGTGGGTATTCCGTTTCAGCGACAATCATGGGTGCGCGTCGTCACTCCGGCGGGTAATAGCCGATTCGGCCATTTTTCTCTCCCGCTTGCAGGTCGCGAATGCACAACTTCGTCAGGTCGGCCGGGTCGCACTGATAGATTTGCTTCAGAGGAAGATCCTCGTCCTGGACATGGTACTGCCCTGCGGACATATCTTCGGAATCGTCCGAGGAATCCGTGACTACACGACTGCCGGGACGGACGCGCACCCGGAATTGCCTGGACGAGGGTTCATAGTTGGCGTAGTTGAAGCAATGCCCGATGCACGCGCGATCGACGACATGCCCGATGAACGCTACGCGCGATCCTGCAGGTGCCCATATCGTCGGGATCACTCTCGTCCCAGGCGGCAATGACCTCACTAAGGATTCCGCGTTCGCCTCCAACTGATTGAGCCACTTCGTGTCCTGGTACAAGGAGCCAAAAAAAACGATGGCGCACATCCCAAACCCTGCAACGTGCCATTTCCGGGGCTTCAGAAAACCCAGTATGCACAGCCCGAAAATGGCCGAGATGGTCGTGAGCCGCGAACTCAGCATCCCGACCCAACCTGCATAGAGAGAGACACGAAGGTTTTCAGGTAGCAGCACCGTGGCGAAGAAGCTTACGAAATACAATTCGAACAGCAAAGCGGAAGGCTTCCAGGAGCGATTGTCTCGGCCCTCCGCGACGGCCTCGAACGCCACGCAGAATACTCCGAAAAAGAACAGAGCTGCCGCAAGCCAAACATACCCTTGTCCATACAACGCCAATTGATCGGCGCCGTTATACAGGTAGAACGGGCCACGATCCCAATCCGCCGTGAACCTGGCGGCGTTGTGCGCCAGATACCAGTAAAACGCGAGGAGACCGGCCGCTGCCGCCAGGGTCAGACCCAATTTCCACCGACCTGGTAGCCTCTTCCTGATTTGCAGGTACGCCAGCGATCCGATCAACCAGACGAAACCGATCGGATGAGCGAGCAGCACCAACGGCCCAAGCACTATTCCGGCGATCCAACCTATTCCCCTCCCCTGCCAGAAAAACGCCAGGCTGAAGCAGGCCAATCCAATCGACAGGTAGTAGTTCAGAAACCCCATGTTGAACGAGTAGCCGTAGGCCAGCATCGCAATGCAAGGGGTGAGGAACCATGGCAGGCGGTCCGTGATCGCAGCGATCAGCGCGAAAACTCCCCAGAAAAAAATCAGTACACAGGCGCCGACCACAATTTTCTGGGCTGCTGGAAAGCCCACGACATTCGCGGTGTGCCACAGGCAGTAGTCAAACAGAATATTATTCCATTGCGACGCTAGGTAGAGCCCCGGCGCCTGGCCTTTCCCAATCAACTGGGCAAGCCACGCGTTATAGACGTGGCTTGCTAGGTCACCCGCCTCGATGCGCGGATGCCACAAGCAAGGGATCAGAAGCACGGCGGATACAAATGCGATGCGCAGTCTGGACTCGCGCAAGATCGGAATCACGCTGCTAAATGGCGTGTCATTCGGCGGCATTCTCACCTGGGGATCACGAAGTTTTTCGTCAACACAACTCGAATCGATTCTACTATTGAAGGTCTCGGTCCTCCTGCGGATTCGGTGATAGTATCCGCTTTCCGAAATACCAAGGAGGCTTTGTGAGTACGAATTGGAACCGAATCCCGCGGGTCCGGCGAAGGCCAATCACTCCCTGGCCCTGCGTTTTGCGGGGTGGATTCGTGCTCGCCCTCGCGCTGTGGATTACAGGATTCACTGACGCGCAAGAAACTGCGCCAACCGCACAGTGTCCACCAGCAGCGCGTCTTGATTCAGCAAAAGACACCTACGGCAACACCGTTGTGGCCGACCCCTATCGCTGGCTGGAGGATCAAAACAGCCCAGAAACGCGCGCCTGGATTGCCGCCGAACAAGAATGTACGGATGCGGTGCTTTCGAAGCTTCCGGGCCGCGCCCAACTCAACAAGCGTCTCGGCGAACTCCTGCACACCGATTCGTTCGAAGCGCCCGTGGAACGAGGCGGGCGTTATTTTTTTCCGGAAGCGGCTGGCCGGGCAGGACCTCTACGTCCTCTATGTCCGGCGCGGTTTGAACGCATCGGATGAAGTCCTGGTGGATCCCCTGCCCTGGACCGCGGATCACTCTGCAAGCGTGACCTTGGAGAGCGTCAGCCGTGACGGAAAATTCGTCTTCTACGGCCGCCGCGATGGCGGGCAGGATGAAATTACCCCGCGCGTACTGGACGTTGACACTATGCAGTCGCTCCCTGACGCCTTCCCAAAGGGTCGATATGATTCCCTCGAATTCACCCCCGACAATAAGTCGGTCTACTATTCCCTTGTCACTCCCGAGGGACCTCGCGCTTTCTTACACCGCATAGGTGATGATCCCGCTAAGGACCAGATGATTTTTGGCAAGGGTCTCACCAAGGACAAGGGCGTTGGGCTCGCACTATCGGAAAACGGCGCGTTCCTGGTCTACGTGATCATTTATGGCTCTGGATCGGAGAGAACGGAGCTTTACGTCCAAAACGTAAAAGAGAACGGCCCGGTCGTCCCCGCCGAAAATGCCGAAAACGCGCTTTTCTATCCGGAGTTTGCAGGAGATCGCCTATTCATTCTCACGAATTGGAAAGCGCCGCAGTGGCACGTTTTCTCCACCAACCTCGCCACACCCCAACGCGAACACTGGCACGAATTTGTTCCGGAGAGCGGTGTGCACTTGGAAACCATCGCGGCTTCCGGCGGGAAGCTCATCGGCCAGTACACGTATAACGCCACGTCCGAGCTGAAGGTCTTCGATGCCAATGGCAAGGTAGAATCATCTATCGCGCTTCCTGCTCTTGGCTCCGTGAGTTCGACCAAGGGCCGCTGGGAAAGCCCGGAACTCTTCTTTTCGTTTGAATCATATTCATTTCCTCCGGCCATTTTCCGCTACGACGTCAAGCAAGCCAGGTCCGAGGTCTGGGCCAGGGATAAAGTTCCACTCGATTCCTCCGCTTTCGAAATCGAACAGGTTTGGTATCCATCCAAAGACAAGACACGGATCCCCATGTTCCTGTTCCACAAAAAGGGCTTGAAGCTGGACGGTTCGAATCCCATTCTGCTCACCGGCTATGGCGGTTTTGATCTCAGCGAAACGCCCTTCTACTGGCCGAACGCAATCCTCTGGGTAGAGCATGGCGGCGTTCTCGCCGACGCGAATCTGCGCGGCGGCGCGGAATTCGGCGAAGATTGGCATCGCGCCGGAATGTTCGGCAAAAAGCAAACCGTCTTCGACGATTTCATCGCCGCCGCCGAATTCCTCATCACCGCCAAATACACCACCGCTTCCAAGCTTGCGATTGACGGCACCAGCAACGGCGGCCTGCTCGTCGGCGCGGCTATGACCCAGCGCCCGGACCTCTTCCGCGCCGTTGTCTGCGGCTATCCGCTCCTCGACATGCTCCGTTATCAGAAATTCTTCGAAGCCCCCTACTGGGTCTCCGAATACGGCAGCACCGACAATCCCGATCAATTCGCTTATCTCTACGCCTACTCTCCCTATCATCGCGTCGTGAATGGCACCAAGTATCCCTCAGCGCTTTTCGTCACCGGCGATGGCGATACCCGCGTCGCCCCACTGCACGCGCGAAAAATGGCCGCGCGCCTTCAGGCCGCCACCGGTTCAGACCACCCTATCCTCCTTCTGTACGACACCAAATCCGGCCACTCCGGCGGCCGCCCCGTCAACAAGATCATTGACGAAAACACCGATATATTGAGTTTTCTCTTTTGGCAAATTGGAGTCCCGACAAATTGAAGCAGTGCACAAGAGAATCTGAAGCCCGTCTTCTGGCAGCCTACCAAGGACGCTCACACATCTGCCTGCATGAGACGTTGCTAGTGTCGGGCGTTTGATGGCCCTTCTCAAGGACATCGGCCAACTTCTGCACTTTCGTCCAGTATCCCCCGCCCGCTCCGTGCCCCAAACTGACAGCCGTTCGAACCGTTCCTCGGGTGCACCCGAAAATATGCGCAGAGTTCTACATCTCACTTCGGTGTTTCTCGCACTCTCGATTGCGGGCTGTGCCGCCTCCACTTCACCAACCAGACAGCCATCGCCTCCTCCGCCTTCGGTCAGTGTAGTGGTGTCGCCCTCCAGTGCAAACGTCCGGGCGGGTGACTCTTTCCCATTCAGCGCCAAGGTTTCCGGTACTTCCAACACCTCGGTGACCTGGTCTGTGAACGGCGCTGTCGGTGGCTCGGTCGCCCTCGGAACCATCAGCGCGAGCGGAGCTTATACGGCGCCGTTGGCTCCCCCAAGTCCCAATCCGATTTCGGTACGTGCAACAAGTTCGGCGGACTCCTCCGCCAACGGATCTAGCAGCGTTAGCATTTTGAATCCGATCCCTGTGCTCACGGGGATTAATCCCTCCAGCGTTGGCACGGGAACTTTCACTCTCGCAGTTACCGGAGGCAAGTTTGTGAACGGCGCGCAGGTTCTCTTGGGCACGACGCCGCTTCAAACTACTTTCGTATCTGCCACTCAGCTTGCCGCCACCGGGACAGTCAGTTCCGATGGCACTTACGCTGTCAGCGTCAGTAATCCCAATCCCGGAAGCAGCACATCCGCTTCGGTAAATTTGCAGGTAACCGGCTCAACGCAAGCTTCCAATTGCAGCTCCATGACCCTCGGTCAGGGCGCCAGCCTTGGAGGATTCTTGCCCTTCCCTGCCGATAACCTCTGGAACAAAGACATCTCTTCCGCCCCCGTCGATCCCAATTCGAACGCCATCATCTCTTTCATCGGCAGCAGCACCGGCATGCACCCTGACTTCGGCGCAGGACAATATCAAGGCTCCACGATCGGCATTCCCTATCTGGTCGTCGGCAGCCAGCAAGAGCCCGTCATCATCAACTTCACCGCCTACGGAAGCGAAAGCGACTCAGGGCCCATGCCCATCCCTATGACCGCGCCGATCGAAGGCTACCCAAATCCCGGCAACGGAGACCGCCACGTTCTTGTTCTCGACAATTCGAATTGCTTTCTTTACGAACTCTACAGCTCGGCGGTATCAGGAAATTCCTGGA
This sequence comes from Candidatus Acidiferrum sp., assembly GCA_036522195.1. Classification (GTDB taxonomy): domain Bacteria; phylum Acidobacteriota; class Terriglobia; order Acidiferrales; family UBA7541; genus Acidiferrum. The sequence goes on from DATDGF010000036.1 coordinate 25,072, forward strand.
ACGCCGGTTCTGCTGCCGTCTGGGATCTGCTTTCGGACGAGCAGAGGCCCTTCACCTGGACCAGCGCCGACGCCGCTGGGCTTCCGATTTTCCCAGGCCTCGTCCGTTACGATGAAGTTGCTGCCGCCCAGGTCCGCCACGCGTTTCGTTTTACGCTGCAAAATAGCAGCCCCGCCTTTATTCCGCCCGCTTCCCACTGGGCGTCTACTACCGGCAATCCCTCCGCAGCACCCATGGGTATGCGCATGCGGCTGAAGGCCAGCTTTGATGTATCCGGGTTTTCCGCTGCAAACCAGGTGATTCTCAACGCCTTGAAAAAATACGGCATTATCATGGCCGACAACGGTTCGAACATGTACCTCAGCGGCGCACCAGACGACCGTTGGGACAACAACGATCTGCACAATCTGGGCCAGGTGACGGCTTCCAACTTCGAAGTAATTCAGATGACTCCGCTCTACACGCAGAACAATATTCCCACAGGCCCGTCGCCACAAATCACTTCTTTCACCGCGAGCGCAAATTCCGTCACCGCGGGAACTCCAGTTACATTGTCTTGGCAAGTCACCGGAGCTTCTTACACCATAGTGTCACCCGAAATCGGCGCCGTTCGCAGTACCAGCATTTCGGTCTCTCCTGCCGTCTCAACCACCTATACCCTCTACGGCACGAACGCTTTTGGTCGTACGACTGCCACGGTTTCCATCACGGTTCACTAGCTCAAAAGATCTGCAAACGAGCGCGGCCTCCCACCAGGCACAGCGCCGCTACCATTGAGAGCAGGCGAATGCTCGCTTGCTGAGAGAAATTGGGATTTACTTGGAAGCCTGGTTTTCGCCCAGGCGCTTCAGGCGATCGCGCAGGCGGCGCTGCAGCGATGTCGGAGTATTGGGATTGAAGGCCACCAGATACCAGAGTGGCTGGCTGCGGTCCTTGCTGAGCCACGTGAGCGTGGTGGCGTCCGCGTTGGGATGGCGAGCAACGTTTTCGCGGATCGCCCCGTATGAATGCTTTGCTAGCTTATGAAGCGTTTTCGCATTGGCCCGCGGGTGTTCGCTGATTAACCGCAGCAGGTAAAAGTCCTCCGCAGGCGCCTGCTTCACAAGTTTCTCCAGCATTTCGGGCTTGGCATCCGCGCTCAAGACCAGGCCGATTTTTTCGTCCCACGCCGTATTGATTTGATTCAGATCCCTGGTACGCGCGTGAATCAATTCTTCCAGGATGCGCTGCTCCTGCTGCAGCCGGGCGATCGGCAGATCCGTGCCGTCCAGGGAGTCGAGCACGCGCAACAGGTGCTGCCTCTCACCAAAAACAATCTGTGAGGTGCGCGTGGTTGCGCCTTTTCCCCGCTCGTTATGCTGAACCAGGTCGGAACGTCGCATCGGTTGGCTGCTCCAGCCCAATCCCTTCCCAAGAACGCTGAGGGACCGGACGCTAACTAAAAGTTCAAACTTCTGCCACGAAAAAGTAGTGACTTGCTACATTGTGGCTTTAGCGAATTATGTTCCGCGCACGCGGTGCGGTAAAGTTTGGTGCGTACCCGGTGTGCCCGATGTGCAACTCCGTCTCGGGGAGTCGGGAAGGAAAACGAACGATGTCGGCCTTTGAGGAACACAAGGAAGAGCTGGAACACTTCGAGCAGATGTTTGGACGCGATCGGGGGCGCCTGGCGGTGTCGCTGGACCGCTTGACCAATGCGCTTGTTCTCGTTGGCCAGCACGGAGTTTATTGCACGAGCCAGCGTAATCCTGCCGTTCCCGCGATGGACCTGCGGATGATCAATCAGGAGCTGGTGCACGCGAAGGAATTGGTGCAATCGGTGATGGAGGAGTTGCGGCTAGCTAAACAAAAAACGCAAAGCTGAAGGGATAGCTTCCCCAGAAGTTCTACTCCGGGCGCAAGAACGGATTCAGTTCGCGCTCGTGGCCGATGGTGGTCACCGGTCCGTGCCCCGGGTACACCACCGTCTCGTCGGGCAACCCCATCAGCTTTGTCCGGAGCGATTTCATGATTTGCTCCAGGGAGCCTCCCCACAAATCAGTGCGCCCGATACTTCCGGCAAAAAGCGTGTCTCCGGAGAAGAGTTGCGGCACTGGCTTCATAATTTTTACAGCCTCATCGGGGGCTACGAGGATCGGCGTCTGATCCGTGTCCCCGCTTTCTGCCGGGAGAATCTGCGAAACGCTCTGCTTCAACAGTTGAGCAATGGAGACTTCCTCTCCCGCTTCATTTTTCACCGTGATGCGCTTTGGCTCCCCAGCCGGCGTGACCTTGCCGGTATCGTGCGGAAGATAGAGCGAGACGCTTCCCGGAGTGTGGCCCGGCGTATGAATGACCTGCGCTTCGAACGAGCCCCAGTGAAGCGAGTCACCTTCCTTCAGGAGTTGATCGATTTCAGTGAGATCGGGAGGGTGGACACCCAGGAAAGCAGCCTGCATTTCCATCGCTTGATAAAGGGGTAAGTCGTCGCGATGCATGAGTACCGGCGCGCCCGTGTAGCGATGCAGCTTGCAAAGACCTCCAACGTGATCGATATGCGCGTGCGTGCTTACGATAGCTTTAACGGTAAGTTTGTGACGACCGAGCAGGTCCAGGATACGATTGACTTCGTCACCGGGATCGATCACCAGCGCCTCGTGGCTAACCGGGTCGCCGATGATGGAGCAATTACACTGCAGCATCCCCACGGGAATGGTGATGTGTATCAGTCCTTCGGTAGCGGCATTCAGTGTTGGCAACCCGTCGCTCATGAATGAGATTGTATCACCGGAACCAGATGGATTTCCCGGCGCGGCCGCGTGGCCCCCGGCGCTCTTTGATAGACTGAAGAGAGGAAACTACTGGGAATGAGTGCAACAGGCGCCACTCTGGATACACCGCTGGCCGCGACCCACTTGCGCGCGGGCGCAAAAATGGGCGTATGGTTTGGGTGTGCTCTTCCTGATGAGTTTCGGGACCCTGCCGCGGAGTATCGGGCTGCGCGCGTCAGCGTCGCGTTGATCGATAAAAACTATCGCGCCTATCTTTCCTTCGCCGGGCCCGACCGCGTGCGCTACCTGAACGCAATCCTTACGAATAACATCAAGGATCTTTCTACCGGACAAGGCAATGTTTCGCTGCTCCTGAATCCGCAAGGACATATTCTCGCGGAAATAGAGGCGTATTCGTTTGTGGACAAGCTGTTATGCGTTTCTTATGCCATGATTCGCGAACGGTTGATCGAGTGGCTGGACAAGTACATCATCATGGATGACGTGACGCTTGCCGACGAGACCCACCGTTTTGCCACTCTGGCGCTGGAGGGTCCGCAAGCCGCAGCGGTCGTCCAAGAATTCTCCGGCGTGGACATCACTCCCCTCCCTGAACTCGCTTCCACAGACGCTTCTATCGATTCGATTTTCTGCAGGATTGTGAAGCGTTCGCCCGGAGAAGTCCCCGGCGCTGAATTCATCGTGCGGCAGGAAAATCTGGCGGCACTATGGCAGGTTCTCTTGGATGCCACGCGGAGACATGGCGGCACCCCCATGGGCTATTCCGCGTTAAGTGCCATTCGCCTGGCACAGGGCGTGCCCTGGTTTGGCTATGATTTCGGCGATAAGCAAATTCCCCACGAAGCGGGGTTGCAGGATACCCACATCAGCTACACGAAGGGCTGCTACACCGGCCAGGAAATCGTGGAGCGCGTGCGTTCGCGAGGACAAGTGAATCGCCAGCGCACCGGATTCATCTTCACTGGCGATAAGGTACCCGAAGCGGGCGCCACGCTTTTGCTGGACGCCAAGGAGCTTGGCTACGTCACTCGCGCCGCAAGGACTTGGGACCCTTCCCGGATCATTGGCATGGGCTACGTTCGCAAAGAAGGCAGCGCTCCAGGAACCGTCTTGCAATGGGCAGGCGGATCAGCAACGCCGGCTCATTTGCCAGAAGCATTACGCACGATCGCCGAAACTTAGGTCCAGGCTCAGAGTGGCGAGGCAACGCTTTCCTGCGACCCCTGCTCAGCTGAGTGGTGGCGAGAAAGCAGTCAGAACGAGAAACGTGGAGTCAATCTTCTCCACCAGCTTGCCATTGGACTCGGACTTATCTCGTACGCTTTGCCATTCCGGGTCATCGCGGAACGCCTGCCAGTTGGCCGTCGCAGCTTCACGGCTCGGATGGGCGAGCATGTACACAAGAGTCTTTCCCTTCAGCGGCTCGTCCGTGGGCGTCCAGTAGGCCACGTTTTTAATTCCATGCTTCTCGAATAGCTTCATCGTGTGCTCACGAAAGCGCCGGAGCAAGTCATCCAGCTTGCCTTCGTACACGTGATAGATACGCAGCTCGTAAACAGTGGTTGAGGTGGCTCCAGCGCCGGATTTTTCTCCACGCGACCATGCCCAGGATGCCGTTGAGAGTAACGCTGCTGCAGGAAGTGTTTGAAATATTTCGCGCCTATTCATGCCAGCCATTCTAACAGAGCTCATACGCCTGCCGCAGCCCAGTTGTGCGAATATACAGATTCACTCTAGGCGACAGGAGTGGCGGTCTCGATGGCGGAAGCTAATCTACCTCAGCCACTGAACACCGAGAAAAAATGAAGATCGTCTCCGTCAACACCGGACTGCCGCGCGACGTCACCTGGCACGGCCGAATCGTAACCACGGGCATTTTCAAAGAGCCCGTCAAAGGCCGCGTCGCTCTACGAACGCTTAATCTAGATGGCGACCGGCAAGCGGACCTGACCGTCCACGGCGGCGAGTACAAGGCTGTCTACTGCTACCCGCTGGCCCACTACGATTATTGGAAGAAAGAATTGCCCGGCTTGCCGTTGCCCATGGGCATGTTTGGTGAGAACTTCACGATCAATGGTGGATCGGATGCTTTGGCGGAACAGTCCATCCATCTTGGCGATCGCTTCTCGGTCGGCTCCGCCGAGGTCATCGTCACGCAGCCCCGCTTGCCCTGTTACAAACTCGGCGTGCGCTTTCAGTCCGATGACATGGTCAAAAGATTTCTGCTCAGCGCGCGGACCGGATTCTATCTCGCCGTCACACGCGAAGGTGAAGTCGGTGCTAGCGATGAGATGTCCTTGCTTGCCCGCGATTCCCATGCCGTTCCGGTTTCGGAGATTACGCGGTTGTACGTCGCAAAGAGGTACAGTGCTGCGGACGTGGCCTCGCTAAGGCGCGCCTTGCAAGTGGCGGTGCTCCCCGACGGTTGGAAGGACTACTTCCGTGAGCGGCTGGCGAGATCAGGAAACCTGGATTCTTAGCGATCTCTCTAAGAACGCGTCATCATCAGTGTAGTTCTTCACTACTCTGCCGTCCGTTCTTCCCTGTTAACAGTTGACGGTCCCGTTCCGTCTTGTCCGCCAGCACACTTGTACGCAAGCGTTGAGTGCTCTAGGAGGCTCCACTATGGCGCCAACTCAAACACGGCCGATTTTCTGCCTTCTTCTGGCCGGCTGTTTCGCCCTCTCATCCGGTCTGCTGGGCACGGACGCTCGTCCGGATTCCTCCAGCCTGACGGCGCATGAATGGGGCACCTTTACCTCAATCGCAGGAGATAGCGGCCAGGCCGTAGACTGGTCGCCCTTAACGGGATCCACGGACCTCCCCTCGTTTGTAGAACACTTCCGAAACGCCGGCTTCAAACTCGGCCTGCGTGGCACCGTTCGAATGGAGACCCCGGTCCTCTACTTCTACGACTCGCAGGAAGAAACCGTCTCCGTAAAGGTAAGTTTCTACAAAGGTTTGATCACCGAGTGGTACCCGCGGGCCAGCCGCGTCGAACCCAGCACCTCCTTGAACGATGTCTCTCCCTACAGCAAGCAAGCCGATGGGAGTATCGCGTGGAATTCCGTCACCCTAACACCGACTCTTCGCGCGAACTTCCCCGCCGACACCAGCTACAACCATTACTACGCTGCCCGTCAGACTTCTTCGACTCCCCTGCTCGTGAAGACCTCGGCGGGCGACCAACAAGAAAAATTTCTTTTCTATCGAGGGGTCTCGTCGTTTGCCCCGCCGATTTCAGCGAGCGTCACTTCCAAAGGCCCGTTGCTTGTCCAAAATCACGGCGACGAAGCGATTCCCAATGTCATTCTGTTCGAACGGCGCGGAAACAAGGTGGGATTCCGAATCGCCGGTGCCCTGCAGAGCCAGGCACTTCTGGGCTCTCCACCGCTGACCGACAGCATCGATTCCCTTGGCAGAGATCTGGAGGGTCTGCTCGTCACCCAGGGGCTCTACCAGGACGAGGCGCACGCGATGGTCGAAACGTGGGGCACTTCTTGGTTCGAAGAAGGTACCCGCCTCTTGTATATCGTTCCCACAAGCTTTGTGAACTCCGTGGTACCACTCTCGATTAGCCCCGCTCCCTCACAGACCGTGCGCGCTATTGTAGGGCGGCTGGAAATTGTTACGCCCGCAACGGAGCGTTCCGTGGATCGCGCCCTCGCCACCCACGATACTGTGACGCTCGCTAAATACAGGCGCTTTCTCGAGCCCATCCTGCAAGAGATGCTGAAGAAAGAACGGGATGCGGCGAAATTGCGGCTGCTCCAGGAGGCCCTGAATTCTCTCTACGGCGCGGAAGTCGCCAGGAATCACCTCGGAAACTGAATTCCACCCTCTTACCAAACAACTCATACCGCAGTGTTGTCCGGCAGCAAGGACGTCCCAATTTACATTGTTTCGTGGCAACATGAGTCGTGGATGGGCTCAGGGGTCTGTTGATGCAGCCCATTGCCCCTATCGGCCAGTCAGGCGTAGACTAACTTTCCATCCGAAATCATGTTTGAGCGATACACCGAAAAAGCCCGCCGCGCGATCTTCTTTGCGCGCTATGAAGCCAGCAACTACGGTAGCCGCTACATCGAGACTGAGCACTTGTTGCTAGGGCTCTTGCGAGAAGATCAGGTACTCGCGAGGTATTGTCTGCCCAAGATCGGTGCTGGAGAAGAGATTCGCGCTGAAATTGAGACACGAATCACGCGAGGCGAGCGTATTTCGACCTCCGTGGAAATCCCGCTCACTGCCGAGTGTAAGAAGATCCTATGCCTCGCCGCGGAAGAGTCCGAAAGACTCGCCACCAGCTTCGTAGGAACGGAACATCTTCTGCTTGGTATCTTGCGCATGGACGGCTCGCTCGCTGCTCACTTGTTGCGGGCGAGGGGTGTCATATCGGAGCTCCTCCGGGAACAACTTGCAAAGGCTCCCGCCGCCAGAACTTCCAAGCCACAGCCTGGCAAAGGTGCATTTCTCAAACTCGATACTTTTCTTGCTGGACTGAAGTGGCACTCCTCGGAAGAATTGACTCCATTCTTCGCCCCTAACGCTCAGTGTGTTGATGCGGCCGGAAAACGATGGAATCGAGACGAAATAGGGAAGGAATCTTCAAGCCTTTTTTGCTCCCTACGCCAAGAAAAACGCCACCTACGTGGTCGAAGGAACGCTTGCGGAAACGAGCGACCTGCTCGTCGCCACGGTCTTGTTGAAAAACGCATTCCTTGCCAGTGAACAGCGCATTTGGATCCACCGAATGATTGCTGTCCTCATAGCGGAGGGGAGCGATTGGCTCATCCTGTCAATGCAGCTGACCCCTGTTCAACCCCTCTAGAGAAGCGAATCACTCGAATTCGCGGCGGGGAGCGGATTGCTCGAACCCGACGCGGCCCGCGGTTATGTCCGCCTTGAAGTAGTTTTCTCCCTTGATGGGCGCAGCCGCCAGGCGGCGAAGCATGGCCATCTGGCCGACGTGGGTGAGCGCGTCTGCGATCGGCCCTTGAAAGAGGCTTTCTCCTGAAACGTGAAGTGGCTCGGAGGATGCCAGGTAATCATCGAACTTCTTGATCGCCGCAAAGAACCGCTCCACTTCTGCGTTCCATGACAACGGCGTCGAATCGTGCCAGCCCTGTTTGCCTTGCGCCATGACGAGCGCCCAGTCGAACAGATCTCCCATGTGCGCAAGGATCTGCGATGGCGTGCGCGGCTTGTCGCCGATACGAAAGTTGGCAAACTCTTCGGGGGCTACACGCAGTGCTTTGCTTCCGCGGTACGCGACGGTTGCAACGGTATGACGAAGAAGTTGGCGGACTGGATCGGGAGACGTTGTCATGGAGCAGTTCCCTTCTCTCTCGAAAATTGGACGCATGGAATTATAGGTCGCAGAACGTGGAAGGAAAGAAGATTAACGCCGGGACGCGCGCCACGCAGCTACTGTTTGGTGTAGACGCGAACGTAATCCACCAACATTTGCTGCGGAAAGACGGTCGTATTGTCCGGCGAACCCGGCCAGTCCCCGCCGACGGCAACATTCAGGAGGATAAAAAAGGGATGATCGAAAGTCCAAGTGCCGTTAGCGGGCCACTGCGCTTGATGAAACGTTGCGTACAGATTCGTATCTACATAAAAGCGGATCGTACCCGGCTCCCACTCCACCGTATACACGTGAAAATCGTCCGCGAAATTTTGACCGGCGGGCAGGCTGAACGGTTCCGTCTCGTCGCTCGGGGGACCAGTCGTGCTTGGTCCATGCAACGAGCCATGAAGCGTGCCAGGCTCTTTGCCGATGTTTTCCATAATGTCGATCTCGCCGCACTTCGGCCAGCCAACCGCGCTGATGTTGTTGCCCAGCATCCAGAAGGCAGGCCACATTCCCTGCCCCGCCGGAATCTTGATGCGCGCTTCGAACCGGCCATACGCCTGACTGAACAGCTCTTGTGTTTTTAATCGCGCCGAAGTGTAGTTGCGAGTGACGCCATCACTCGGATCCGCATACGTTTCTCTTAACGCCGTGATGACGAGATGGCCGCCCTTGATTTGAGCGTTCTGCGTTCGGTTCGTGTAGGTCTCCAGCTCGTTGTTACCCCAGCCCTTGCCGCCTACGCCCCTGTCGTAAGTCCATTTCGACGCATCCGGTGAAGACCCATCGGCGCCACAGAACTCATCACTCCAGACCAGTGTGAAACCCGTAGCCGGGGGCGGCTGCAGCGGCGTGCCTCTGCCACCACTGAGCGGCAGCAAGGCCAAAGCTAGGAGCAGCGGATGGGCAGCAAAACGAATGGCCAAGTATTTCATTCGAATGGGGAACCGCGGCGCTAGGACAGATTCAGGGCGCGCCTGAAGGAGCCCTTTTCATTATCGATCTTTTTCTGAAGCTGGAGAATTGCGTAGAGCACCGCTTCGGGACGCGGCGGGCAGCCGGGCACGTAAACATCAACAGGAATCACCTGATTGCAGCCCTGCACGATGGCGTAATTATTGAAGACCCCGCCCGATGTGGCGCACGCCCCCATCGAAATCACCCATTTGGGCTCGGGCATTTGATCATACAGCTGGCGAATCACGGGAGCCATCTTCTGGGAAAGCCGGCCGGCGACAATCATCAGGTCCGCCTGTCGTGGCGATGGGCGGAACACTTCCGCTCCAAAGCGCGCAAGGTCATACCGCGCAGCGGCCATGGACATCATTTCAATCGCACAACAAGCGAGTCCAAAGCCCAGCGGCCAGATCGAACTCTTCCGCGCCCAGTTCACAGCCTTATCGAGCTGCGTGAAGATAATGCCTTCATCTTCCAGCAAACTCCCAAAATCATCAGGCTTCGTAAGCGTAACGTGTTTGCCCAGCGATGTGCTCATGTCGCCTCTGCTACCCCATTTTCGCATAGGGCAGCACCCAAAACAAATTAAGCTTCAGCGGGCTGTTCGGACGAGTTTCAGTTCCCGAGCGGCCGACAGTCACCGATTCTGGTGTAGTACAATTCTGATTTGCTGCCCCAGGAAGAGGCCGTACTCCAGTGAAGTTCCAGCTCTCACATTTCGCTGCTCTTTCCATGGTTATGCTCGGCGCGATTTTGCTGCCAGTCTGGGCGCAGAATCCGATCGAAGCTTCTCCGGAGGAGTATAGAGTCGACGAGGCAGTTTTCGGCCTTATGGACCCCATACCAAAGGAAGACCTTCATGTAACCGTTTTCAGCGTAACGCTGAGCAGCAAATGCGGTGAAGATGCTTACCCCAACCCGCTTGCAAACGGCTGCACGTTTCTGTGGATGAAGCCAGACACCGCAAACAGCGTCAAACAACTGCTGCGTGGCGAGTGGGCTGACCTGGAGAACGCGACTTGGACGGATTTTGAAATGGAAAATGCTGCGAGTGTCCATTTGCATGAACCCATTTTCTACTCCCTGGAAGCACAAGCTCATCGGCCCCGGAGACGATCCATCGAAGGATTGGGAATCCCCAGACCTGACCATCTTTCTTTCACGCGTGGGTTTCAATCAGAAAAGAACGCAAGCCGTTGTTTATGTGCTGATCTTCTCTTACACGGAGCTGGTCGCAACAGCAGGCGACTATTTTCTGTTCCGCAAAGATAAAACTGGTCAATGGAAACCCAGCGGCCGGGTTTCCTATTTTACGAAGGACAAGGAATAGCCGGCGTATCAGGAGCTTAACTCGTAGTCGGAAGGGGAAACGGACCGCGTGCGGAGAAGATACGCAACCACAGAACCCGGCCAGATCGTCGTGAGTTCCCCAGTAGTCTGATCCTGGTACCAACTCTTGCAGCCGCCCGATTGCCACACCGTGCCGCCCATTCGGCGGTAAATCTCTTCCACGAACCGCTGCTGGCTCTCGGCCCGCACTTCGATCACGCGCTGATTGCGGCGCTTCATCAGCTTCAGGCAGTTCATCGCGTAGCGGACCTGCGCTTCGATCATCAGCACCACGGAATTGTGCCCGAGCCCGGTGTTGGGCCCAAGCAGCATGAAGAAATTAGGGAAGCCGTTGATGGTGACGCCCAGATAAGCACTCATTCGTTTTCCCCAAGCGTCGTGTATTTCGACCCCGCTCCGGCCCACAACGCGGCAACCGATCAGCGGTTCCGTAGCTCGAAATCCCGTGCCGTAAATCAAAACGTCGATGGGTCGCTCCACGCCATCTTGCGTGATGACACTATGCTCCCGCACCTCGGCAATCGCATCGGTAACCAGCGCGACGTTCGAACGGTTCAGCGTCGGATAAAAATCATCTGAAACCAGCACCCGCTTACATCCAAGTTGATAATCGGGCGTGAGCGCCGCGCGCATCTTGGGATCTTCCATCTGGCGCGCAAGATGCTGCAGAGCAATCTCCTCCGCCTTCTTTCGAATCGACTCATTGCCCAGAAAGCCAAGCACGCGAAACTCCTGCCGCCAAAAAATGAATTGCCGCAACGCCCAGCGCGTGAGCGGAATATTGCGGAAACGGCGCTTCCATTTTTCGCTGAATGCAAAATCGAGTCGCGGCACGATCCACGGCGGCGTGCGCTGAAATAGATGCAGTTTCCCAACGCGCGGCGCGATCTGCGGAACAAACTGAATCGCGCTGGCGCCCGTCCCCACTACCGCCACGTTCTTTCCTTCCAGTTGTACACTGTGATCCCAGTTTGCCGAATGAAACGCACGCCCTTTGAAACGCTCGATGCCCTTGATCTTCGGGAAGCGCGGCACATGCAACGCGCCCATCCCCGAAACCAGCACGCGAGCGCGGATGCGAAGTCCAACCCGCATTGTAGCGAGCCATTCCCCTGTGCCTTCATCCCAAACCGCTTCGCAAAACCGCGTGTTCAGGCGGATATTCGGAGCCAGTTCGTGCCGCTCGACGACCCCTTTTAGATAAGCATGAATCTCCTGCTGGCCGGGATACATCCGCGTCCACTCCGTCGACGGTTCAAATGAAAAAGAATACAAATGCGACGGAATGTCGCAAGAGCACCCGGGATAGCGGTTGTCCCACCACGTCCCGCCAATGTCCGCGCTTTTCTCGATAATCAGAAACGAGTTCATTCCCGCCTCGCGCAGCTTGATCGCCATGCAAATCCCGGAAAATCCTGCGCCAATGATCAGGACCTCGACACTAATCTCGGATGCATTCGGATCGGATCTGGACGTCTCGCTCATGCGTAGTTCATCTTCACCCTGCTGGAATCTGCCCTTGCCACTTGAGCCCGAAGAAACTCCCCGGCTTCCCGTAAAGATTGGCGCCCTTCCGGAATCATATGTGCCGCAAGTTGCCAGGCATGCGGAACCACCGGCCAGATCTTCAGCTCAACCGCCACTCCTGCGGCGCGCGCGCTCTCGGCCAGTCGCGTCGAATCATCTAGCAGAACTTCGTCAGCGCCCACGTGAATGAGAAGTGGTGGAAATCCGGAGAGGTCGGCGTACAGCGGCGATGCAAGCGGGTTGCGTGGATCGGTGTCCCCAAGATAGTAGCCCGCGCTCGGAGCAATGTCGTCTCCTGAAAACATCGCGCATCGATCAGAGTTCGTTCGAACGGAATCTCCCGTAGCTGCGAGGTCCGTCCATGGCGAAAAAACAGCAGCCCCTGCGGGCAGCGAAATCCCCGCGGCTCGAAGCGCAAGCATCACCGATAGCGCCAGGCCGCCACCCGCAGATTCTCCTGCAACCACAATGCTCTGCGGCAGGTGACCAGCATCGAGCAGCGCACGATACACCGCCACCGCGTCGTCCACCGCCGCGGGAAATCTGTTTTCCGGCGCGAGCCGATAGTCCGGCGCGTACACGCGAAAGCCTTGAAAAGCAAAACCCGCTGTGATCGGCCTGTGCGTTTGCGCGGAACATCCAAAATATCCGCCACCGTGCAAATACAACAACACAGTTTCGCCGGCCTTCGGACCCTCGACCCACTCTCCCGGAACACCGCCCAGGTGCGCAGGAGTCACACGAATCGAATCGGGCACTGTGTAGAGGTCCGGCTTAAGAATCGCTCGCGCGCGACGATAGTCACGCACGCCTTTGAGCCTGCGCTTAACCCGCCACTTGCAAATCCACACTGAAAGATACGCTTGAAAACTCGCCATGGTTTTTCGCGCGCCCGCTTCGGGCCCGCGCGACGCTGAGAGAATAACATCACACCTTCAAAACGACTTTGCCGAATTGCGAGCTGGACTCCAGATAAGAGTGCGCGGCTGCCGCCTCTGCCAACGGAAAAACCCGATCCACCACCGGCTTCAGCCGGCCCGCTGCCACCAGCTTCATCACCGTCTGCAGGTCCGACTTGGTTCCCATGTAAGATCCCAACAGTGAAAGTTGCCGGCTAAATAGAAATCGAAGATCGATTTTCGCGTCATACCCGGTGGTAGCTCCGCAGGTTACAAGCCGCCCCGAGGGAGCCAGGCTGGCGATACTTTCATCCCACGTAGCCGTTCCGACGTGCTCGAACACGACATCCACGCCCCGCTTCCCCGTGATGCGGCGCACCTCCTCTCGAATTTTCTGCGTTTTGTGATTGATCAGCTGATCGGCGCCAAGCTCCTTAGCCTTCTGCAGTTTTTCGTCGCTCCCCGCCGTCGCGATGACCCGTGCGCCAAAGAATTTCGCCACCTGAACCGCCGCGCTCCCCACCCCGCTTCCAGCACCCAGTATCAACACATCTTCGCCTGGCTGTAACTCCGCCCGCGCAACCAGCATGTGCCAAGCCGTTTGAAACACCAGTGGGATAGACGCCGCCTGCTCAAAACTCAGATTCTCCGGATACGGCAGGCAATTTACTTCAGGAACGCGCACAAACTCCGCGCACCCGCCGTCAATCAGGTATCCCAGGTTCGTGAATTGCCGGCATCTATTGTCCTGCCCAGAAATGCAAGCCGCACACTTTCCGCAGCTGACGCCCGGAGCCAGCACGACTTTCTCTCCAACCCGCGCGGTGGTGACATCCGCACCAACCGCGGCGATTTCCCCTGCCACGTCACTCCCCGGAATATGCGGCCGAGGAAACGGCACCCCAGGAATTCCTCGCCGTACCCACAGATCCAGATGATTCAGCGCGCACGCCTTCACGCGGACAAGCACCTCGTTTGCCCGCACCACGGGATCGGGCGCATCTGTGTATTTCAAGACCTCAGGCCCGCCATGCTCCTGAAAAACAATCGCCTTCATCACTCCTCCAGCCTCGCGTTGTTCGTTCGAAAGGTAGCATTCACTCGAAATAGTGTCCAGAAAGCAGCGCGCATTGACACCAAACCTGTCGCGCCGTACGCTGAACGCAGAGGACATTCGTGGATCTGTTCGAAGAAATCGTCAAGCTTCGCCGCGCCGGCCGTCGCGCGGCACTCGCCACCATCGTCCACACCAACGGCTCCATCCCCAGCTATGAAACCTCTCGCATGCTGGTCCGCGAAGACGGTTCCATCGCCGGTACCATCGGCGGCGGCTGCGTCGAAGCCGACGTCTGGGCCGCCGCCAAAGAAGTCATGAAAAACGAATCCCCGCGCAAAATGGTTTTCAACCTCAACAATGACGCCAGCTACGACAACGGCCTGATCTGCGGCGGCACATTGGAGGTTTTCGTCGAGCCGATTCTGCCCCAGCCCACGCTCTATCTGTTCGGCGGCGGCCACGTCTCCATTGCGGTAGCCAAAGCCGCAGGCGCCGCCGGGTTCGCCGTTGGCATCGTTGACGACCGAGAGGCCTTCGCGAACACGGAACGCTTTCCGATGGCGCTCGAAGTGCACACTAACTACGAAGAAGCCTTCGCAAAATTGCATCCAAACGCCGCTACCTACCTGCTCATCGTCACCCGCGGCCACAAAGAAGACATGCGCGTCCTGGCTTGGGCCGTGCGCACCGAAGCCCGTTACGTCGGCATGATTGGCAGCAAACGCAAAGTTTTATCCGTCTACAAGGCGCTGGAAAGCGAAGGCTACAAGCCCGAAGAATTCGAACGCGTCTTCGCGCCCATGGGCCTGGAAATCGGCGCGCTCTCCCCGGAAGAAATCGCCGTCAGTATCGTCGCCGAATTAATCGCCGTGCGCCGCAACGCGCAATCCGCCGCGCACAAGAAACTGAATTACGAATCGCGCCCGGCCCTCACGGAGCGCTGAAAGGGAGCACATGCTCGCCGCCGTCATCCTCTCCGGCGGGGCCTCGAGCCGAATGGGCTCGCCAAAGGCACTGCTTGCCTACCAGGGTCGCCCTTTCCTCGAACATCTTCTCGAAGCAACAGCTCATCGCCAAATCGGCGCGCGCCGCGTTGTCCTCGGCGCTCACGCGGAACCCATCGCTAAAGCCATCAATCTCAAATCCGATGAAATTGTCATCAATGAAGATTGGGAAAAAGGTCAGCTCAGTTCCATCCAGGCAGCGCTGCGCACTCTTCCTCCGGGTACCGACGGCATCTTGCTCTGCTTGATCGATCACCCCCTCATCAGCGCCGCTCTCGTTCATGAGTTGATCGAACAGTTCTATCAGT
The DNA here is from genome assembly GCA_036522195.1 of Candidatus Acidiferrum sp. Taxonomy (GTDB): domain Bacteria; phylum Acidobacteriota; class Terriglobia; order Acidiferrales; family UBA7541; genus Acidiferrum. The sequence goes on from DATDGF010000036.1 coordinate 40,298, forward strand.
CGAAAAAACTCATCGTCCTACCCGTCTACGAAGAACGCCGCGGCCATCCACTAATATTTTCATCCGCCCTGTACGACGAACTTCTGCACGCCCCGCTCGAGACTGGAGCGCGCGCGGTAGTTTGGGCACACCCAGCCGACATCCACGAATTGCGCACCAACGAAGAAGGGTGCGTCCTGAATCTGAACGATCCGGAAACGATGAATAAGGCTCTCGGCGGCGCGGATTAGCGGCCGGCCATATCGAGTTTTTGAAGAAGTGCGTCCAACGCGTCAGCGGCCAGTTGCGCTCCGTGAAAAGTAGCAGCGGGTAAGTCGCCAAGGGCTTCCGAGAGCGTTTTGGAAGTGATCCCTCGAGCCTCTCTTGGTGTTCGGCCACGCAGCTGCTCCGTTAAGAGCGAAGCACAAGCGATCGACGTGGTGCACCCGCGGCAGAGAAATCGCACTTCTTCGAACCGTCCATCGGCAACCCGCGCCGCCAGCTTGAGAATATCCACGCAAACGGGATTGCTCACTTCAACTGTCGCCGTGGCATCTGCCAGCTCACCCGCATTCCGCGGATTCCGAAAATGATCGAGAACCGCTTCGCTGAACATAAATTCTTACTCGACGGCCCGCCATGCTACGAACCGGAATCTCCTCTTGTAGGGGCGCAGCATCGCTGCGCCCTCCGCGACCCCTCCCGCTGTCCTAGTGCCGCGGCTGATTTCTCGCCGGCAGATACTTCTTCTCGATCGAAGCCACCACCACATAATTCGGATCCACCATCTCCGTTAGATGCGCCTTGCCCACTTGCGAAAGCAATTCGTAAGCATCCAGTTCGGACAACCCATAATCTGCGTGAATCCACCCCACCAGTTCCGTGAAGGCAATCCGCACCGCGTCATCCACCGGCCGGTAAATCCCCGCCGCCATAATCTCCTTGTCATTTTCAAAGCGTGGCCAGTTTGAATGCTTTCCTTTCACAACGTCCACCTGCAATCGCACCTTCATGGGCACCTCGACCGCCGTGCCCGCAATCTCGCCATCGCCCATGACCGCATGCCCATCGCCAAAATAAAGCAGCGCCCCCGCCACATTCACCAGCAAATACAGCGTGTTCCCCGTGGAAACCTCAGGCGCGTCCATATTCCCACCGAATTCGGCGGGCACGATAGAACTCCGCGCTTCCCCGCCGGCCGGCGCCACCCCGATGCACCCAAGAAATGGATGCAGCGGAATCTTCACCTTGTAATTCGAATCCAGCGCCTGAAACGTAGCCGTATTGCTGGCGTGATCGATCGGGTAAAACCAGATTTTTTCCGGCAGCGGCGCGTGCAGCATTGGCGTGTAGTTGGTTTGATTCAGCGCACCAAACCCCGGCGCAAACGCGCCGAGCCCTTGATCGCCATCCACCTGCAAATCCAGGATATGAACGACCAGCGTATCCCCAGGTTCCGCGCCCTCGATAAAAAAAGGCCCCGTCAGCGGATTGTCTCCTTTCGTCCGCGCCAGCGTGTCCCCGGGCTTCTTAATCGCATTGCCAAAGCAGTCCAGCGAATTCGCCTCAAGAATATTTCCTGGCCGCAGCCGCGCCACGGGCGGGGCTACACCATAAACGTACTTCACCACGTCGATAGTGGCATGATATTGCACGACGTCCGGCTTGCTCGTCGCACTCTGCGCCTGCGCAATTGCCGCGCACGGCAAACCAAGGAAAAGCCCAAGCAATCTAAGACGCACGCCATTCCTCCTCGAATCAGAAAACGAAGTGCAACACACTCGTGATGCAGCATCAATCCGCAAGCGGAATCGTACCCTAGATGAAGCAAATTGCGGAATCGCGTTCTGCTAAGCGACAGGGATATAATTTCTGCAAGACCTACTCGAAGTGGTCGGAGCCAGCTCCCCAATCAATGGATGCCGAAGGGGAACAGCCTGGCGCGCTCACCGTAACATGCAAAGTGCCCCGATCTTTGCCTTTGACCGCCGGCATCAGCGCCACACCATAGTTTCCCGATGAATCAGACTTGCCTGTTCCTCCATGTTTCTCGCCAGCCGAATTCGAATCCAATTTAACATCACGGTCAGGCGGTAATTGGACGCAGAGACGTAAACCAGCTCCGCCTTGGGCAGAACTCGCTGCAATTCCAGTGTGCAACCCTTGTCGACGGCCCGGATTGGAAATGGCGTTACAGTGAAAAACGCACGATCTTCATCATCCTCGGAAATCAGCGCCAGATGATGAACTTGGCCCTTAGAAGCGGGAGGATCAAGTCTACAGGGTCGTCCGGGCCTCTTCCGAACGGCAGGTCCCGGGCCTGCCCGGACAGATAGGCAATCCCTCCGAGTTCAACCCGATACCTACCATTTCAACCTGAGGATCCAGGTTGGGAAAATTCACTTCCGCCAGTTAATATAATTTGTCCCTCGGCAAACCAGTTGTGCGCAGAAGATAGGGCCGGACGGTGTAGTTCCCTTCGGCTCCCGGTACATCCTTCTTCGAAATGGGCTTGTCCATCTGCACTTTAACAGTAGCCCATTCGTGCTCATCTCAGGGCCCCAGGTCTTCTGGAGATGAATCATGCGCGTTACCAGTTGTCGCAATTCCGGCGTGACGTCATCTTGAGTACCGGGAAACAACAGAGCCGCAACAAGAATCAGCGCTCTAAGCATGCGGGAGGATATCAAACCGTTATGCTACTGAAAAGAACTCCGGCATCCGAAAGTGACTCCGGTCATAGTGCCTCTGGTATTCTCTTACCGAAGAATGCTTACCAGACGAAGAACTCCTCCACGTATTGTCTCTCTCGCCCCCAGCGCCACATCTATCCTCTGCGCCATCGGCGCAAAGCATTTGCTGGTCGGAGTTACAAAGTGGTGTGCCGACGTCGCTCCGGTCGCCAAACTTCCCAAGCTCGGCGATTGCTGGCACATGGATTCCGTTAACGAAATCTTGCGCCTGAAAACCGCGCTCGTCATTGGCTCCGTCCCTTACAAACAGGAAACCGTCGCAAAGCTGCTAGAACAGCCGCTGAATTTTCTAGCCATGAATCCACGGACATTAGCGGATATCGAGAACGATATTTGTCTGCTGGGTGGAATCACCGGCAAAGTGGCCGCGGCCGAAAAGCTGGCGCGCAGGATGCGCGCTGCCTTTGCTTCGCTCCAGAAAAGAACCCGCAAAACCAAAACATCGGTAAGGGTCTATTGCGAAGCCTGGCCAAATCCCAGAATCTCTTCACCGCCCTGGGTAGCGGAGCTCGTGCAGCTCGCCGGTGGCGAGATGCGGGTTCCGACCGGCGAGAAAGTCACCGAGGAGCAGATAGCGCAGTCCAAGCCAGAGCTGATCATCCTCGCATGGGCCGCGACCGGCAAGAAAGCCGATCCAAATCAGGCCTACAGCGTAGCGTTATGGAAGGACGTGCCAGCCATCCGGAATCGGCGTGTGCACGTCATCAGCGATGAATTGTTGAACACGCCCGGTCCGCCGTTACTGAGAGGTGCAATAGAACTCGAGAAGTTATTACGCGGAATAAACCGCCGTCCGGAGAGGTAGAGATAGATATCGTGAAACCCAACAGCACGAACAAGGATGTTGCCGCATGAGGGTGGTGGTCGCGGCTGTCATTGAGCGTACCGATCGGCGCTTGTTGATCGGTCAGCGACGCAAAAACGACAGCTCTCCTCTTAAGTGGGAATTCCCCGGCGGAAAAGTCGAACCTGGCGAAGCTCCCGAAGCCGCATTAACGCGCGAACTGAAAGAAGAACTCGGCGCCACACTTCAAAAAAGCGTTCCCATTGGCCGCGTGGTTCATAGATACGCTTCGACGCCGGAGGAGCTGGAAATCCTGTTTTACGCCGTGGCGATTTCCGAATCCGAACTTTTGCCCAGCGCTTTCGAACAAATTGCCTGGGTTCTCCCGAAGGAATTAGGCCAGTACGACTTTCTCGCCGCCAACTCCCAACTCGTCGCCAATCTCGCCACTGGCCGCATCAAGCCAGGAGACATTCTGCAAGCCACCGCCGGCGCTCCGCACCCTACAACGCCGGACCAAAGTAGCGGTAGTGCCCGGTAATCTTCCAATTGAACAGGACGTCTTCCATGCGCGGTCCCCGGCCGATGTTATGGACGATCATGAACCGCCCGCTCGGCGCAGATTTCTGGTCCACCACAATGCCCACGTGTGGCACGCCTCCGCCCAGATCCCAGGTCACAATATCTCCCGGCGCATAATCTTCCGCGCGAGCGGACAGCGCCAGCGACTCACCCTTACGGGCAAAAAACACCATCAAGTTCGGCACTCGCCGGTGATCGATGTTCGTATCCGGATGGCTCGTGAGCCGTCTCCACTTTCGCGGGTAGAGATCGAAGTTCTGCGCCATGTCCTCGTGAACTTCCTTCTGCAGATCGACGCCAACACTCCGGTACGAACGGATGATCTCATCCGTGCACACACCTGTGTCCGCGGGCACATCTCCTCCGGGATAAGGAATCAGCAAGTAGGCAGGTTCGTAACGGACTATGTGGTGCGTGCGCTCTATCGCGGCGGCCACCAGGCGCCGAGTGAATTCGTGGCGCCGCGCTTCCGAGCTTGCATTCGAGGGCGGATTAGCCTGTCTCGCGGGCGCCAAACTGGCCACCACCGCCGCAAGAACGACAACCGCGAGTCGCGCGAGATATCTTCCCCTGCGAAACATCCGCGCTCGCTTCCTATGAAATGACCGGATTCGGCTTATCCGTATTGATTCCCAGGTCCTTGATCGCCTTGTCGAGCACCGACCGCTCGATCTTCCCGTCCACGAAAAGCTCATGCAACGTCGCCAGCGTAATGAACCGCGAATCTACCTCGAAGAAGTCCCGCAACGATGAGCGCCCTTCGCTACGCCCGAACCCATCCGTCCCAAGCGACGCGAGCCGTCGCGGCATCCATTTGCTGATCATATTCGGCAACGTCTTCAGGTAATCCGAAGCCGCCACAAACACTCCCGGCGCGTCCGCAAGGCATTTCGTGACGTAAGGAACGCACGTCTTTTCCGCTGGATGCAAACGGTTCCAGCGCTCGCACTCATTGCCGTCGTTATAAAGTTCCTTGTAACTCGTCATGCTCCACACGTCGGCGGCAACTCCATACTTGGTTTCGAGAATCTCCTGCGCTCGCAGCGCTTCATTCAGAATTGCGCCGCTCCCGAAAAGCTGCGCGCGAAATTTGGCCTTTGGATTCGTCGCTCGCCGGAAACGATACATGCCCTTCAATATCCCTTCCTTCACGTCTCCCGGCATCGCCGGCATGGCATACGGCTCGTTCATCACCGTGATGTAGTAGAAGACGTTTTCACCGTCCTTATACATCCGCCGAATCCCGTCCTGGATGATCACCGCAATCTCATACGCGAACGCCGGATCGTAAGCCTTCACATTCGGCACCGGCAGCGCTAGCACCTGGCTATTCCCGTCCTGGTGCTGCAATCCCTCGCCGGAGAGTGTCGTCCGCCCCGAAGTCCCGCCCAGCAGGAATCCGCGCACGCGCATATCCGCCGCGGCCCAGATAAAATCCGCGATCCGCTGGAAACCGAACATCGAGTAGTAAATGAAAAACGGAATGGTATTGATTCCGTGGGTCGCGTAAGCTGAACCTGCAGCGATGAAAGAAGCCATTGACCCGGCCTCGGTAATTCCCTCTTCAAGGATCTGCCCGTCTTTCGCCTCTTTGTAGTAAAGCAACGTGTTGACGTCTACCGGCTCATACTTCTGTCCCACGCTCGAATAAATCCCCACCGTGCGGAACAGCGATTCCATACCGAAAGTCCGCGCCTCATCAGGAACGATCGGCACAATCAGCTTGCCAATCTCCGCATCCTTCAGCATCTTTCGCAGCATGCCGACGAATGCCATCGTCGTCGAAACCTCTCTGCCCTCGCTTCCCTCATGAAATTCCTTGAATAGTTCATCGTGCGCGGCATCGAGCGGTTTCGAACGAATACTCCGTGTTGGCACGTACCCGCCCAGCGCTTCCCGCCGTGCGCGCAAATATTGAATTTCCACGCTGTCCTCTGCCGGTCGGTAAAACGGCACTTCGATGCAATCCTCATCGTTCAGAGGAATTCCGAAACGAGAGCGAAACTCCCTCAATTCATCTTCGTTCAGTTTCTTCTGCTGGTGGGTGACGTTTTTTCCCTCGCCTGCCTCGCCCAGCCCATAGCCCTTGATCGTGCGCGCCAGAATCACCGTCGGCCCGCCCTTGTGTTCAACTGCCGCTTTGTACGCCGCGTAAACTTTCCGCGGGTCATGCCCGCCTAGCCGCAGCCGGCGCAAACTCTCATCCGACATCGGCTCGACCAGCTGCAGCAGCCGCGGATCGCTCCCGAAAAAATGTTCGCGAACGTAAGCGCCCGACGAAACCACCAGCTTCTGGTACTCCCCATCCACCAACTCGCCCATGCGCTTGACCAGCAGGCCTTCCGTGTCCCGCTCAAAAATCGGGTCCCACTCGCTGCCCCACAAAACCTTGATCACGTTCCAGCGCGCCCCACGAAACGCCGATTCCAGCTCCTGAATAATCTGTCCGTTGCCGCGCACCGGCCCATCCAGCCGTTGCAAATTGCAGTTGATCACAAAAATCAGATTGTCCAGCTTCTCGCGCGAAGCCAGCGTGATCGCTCCAAGCGATTCCGGCTCGTCCGTTTCACCGTCACCAAGGAACGCCCAAACTTTGGCGTCCGTCGCCGGCTTCAACCCGCGATCTTCCAGATAACGATTGAACCGTGCCTGATAAATCGCCATTAGCGGGCTCAGGCCCATCGACACCGTCGGAAACTCCCAGAAATCCGGCATCAACCAAGGGTGTGGATAAGAAGAAAGACCGCCACCAGGTTTCAGTTCGCGTCTAAAATTCTCCAGCTTCTGCGCGCTCAGCCGTCCTTCCAGAAACGCGCGTGCATACATTCCGGGCGACGCATGCCCTTGAAAATAAACCGTGTCGCCTTCGAACTCTTCGCTTCGTGCGCGGAAAAAATGGTTGAACCCCACTTCATAAAGCGTGGCCGCTGACGCAAACGTCGATATATGCCCGCCGATATTGTGTTCCACCCGATTCGCTCGTACCACCATCGCCAGCGCGTTCCAGCGAATCAAGCTCTTGATCCGCCGTTCGAGTTCCTGGTCGCCCGGGAACAGCGGTTCGAGCCGCGGCGGAATCGTGTTTGCGTAAGGAGTGTTCGCCGTGAAAGGCAAATCAATGCCGTTCACCGTCGCATGCGCACGCAGCCGCTCCAAAATCTCCGCCGCCACTTCTGGCCCGCTCGATTCCAAAACGGAGTCCAGCGACTCCAGCCATTCCTGAATCTCTACATCTGCCATCCCATGGGGCTGCGTTGATATTTCGTTGTCCATCAATCCTGTCCGTTCCTCTTCTTTCGCTTGTTCGGCCGCCGCGCGGCATTCGCGCCAGATTTATGCGGCCTTTCGACACCATAGAATACACCCCGCCGCAATTCTCTGCACGGGTCGGGAAAGGGTTTTTTGCAAATATTGAGGGAAGTCCATTTGTCCGCGCCCGCTCATGCGCCCTTCACAACGTTCGCCCGCCATCAACCACCAGCACCTGCCCGGTAACAAATTTCGACTGCACCAGAAACAGTACGGTATCCGTAACGTCCCCCGGAATCCCGGAACGCTGCAACGGGGCGAGCTTGATGAACTCCGCCTCCCACTCCGGCGGATCGCCCAGCATCGTAATCGTGCCCGGAGCGATGGCGTTCACCCGCACATCCGGCGCCAGCGCCTTCGCCAGCACCTTCGTCAACATCACCACTCCCGCTTTCGAAACCGAATGCGGAATGTATTCCGGCCATCCCAGCAATCCGCCCGTATCCGCAAAATTAACAATCGTCCCCTTCGTCCGCCGCAGCAAAGGTGCCGCCGCCTGCGCGCAGAAAAAAGGCGCTTTCAGATTCGAATCCAGCGAAGCATCCCAAATCTCTTCCGTGGTGGAAACAATGCTGGCGGGAAGAAAATTCGCCGCGCTGTTCACCAGAATGTCCAGACGCCCAAACTGTTTCGCCGTTTCGTCGAAGAGTCGCTTGATTTCCGAAACGCGGTCAAGATCCGCCGCGATCGCCATTCCGCGTCGTCCCAGCTTCTCGATCTCCGCAACCGCGCTCCGCGCTTCCGCAGCCGACGTTCGATAATGCACCACCACATCCGCGCCCTCAGCCGCCAGCCGCAAAGCTACTGCCCGCCCCAGCCGTTTCGCCGACCCTGTCACCAGCGCCACGCACCCGAGCAGCGACCCCCCCGGCGTTGTCCCATTTTCCATCGTATTCGAATCTCAGACCCTAGCACATTCCAGCACAACCGGCATTCCTGCCTATTTTCTGATCTCTGATCTCTTTTAACATTACAAACGCCATCCAAAAACATCCCTCCTGCCCTACAATCTCAAGAATCTGGAGGCTCAATGCATCTCGATCTACTCGCAATCGCTGCCCATCCCGATGACGTCGAACTCACCTGCGGCGGCACTTTATTAAAAATGGCTCAGCTCGGTTACAAAACCGGCATCCTCGATCTCACCGCAGGCGAAATGGGCACCCGCGGCACTCCCGAAACCCGTGCGCGCGAAGCCGCGAAAGCCACAAAGCTCCTCAGCGTAAAATGGCGCGGCACACTCGCCGTCCCCGATTCCGATGTCCAGCCATCCCGCCAGCACAAACTTCGCCTCGCCTCCGTTATCCGCGAACTCCGTCCCAAAACCGTCATCCTTCCCTACTGGGAAGCCCGCCACCCCGATCATTACCACGCCTCCACGCTCGGCTACGAAGGCTGCTTCCTCGCCGGCCTCAAGCAATTGCCCCTCGAAGGCGAACCCTACCGCCCGTACAAAATTCTCTATTCCACCGCCTACGCCAACGTCCGCCCCACTTTCATCGTGGATATCACCGCCCAATACCCCCAGCGCCACAAAGCCATTCTCGCCTACAGCACGCAATTCGGCCCTAAATCCGGCTCAAAGAAGTCCAAAGTTTTCCTCGCCATCGACCGTCTCGAGGACCAGATGAACCAGCTCGCTCGACACTATGGCGAAATGATTGGCGTCAAATACGGCGAGCCTTTTCTGCAAAAAGAATTGATGAGTGTGAATGATGTGGTAAAACTGGACGTTCGCTCAATCTAAAACGCAGCTCTGAAAGCTATACCTGAAGGCTAGAACTTCTCGTCTTCTTGTGCCGGTGAGAATCCGGGAATGGTCTGCCCGTCTCCCGCCCGTTCAACGCGCACCCGGATTTGCCCTTCACCCTCGGACCCGGACTTCCTCAAAATCACCATGGTATTCATCGCCTCGGAATACAGCCGCGTTACCAGGTAAATGTCCTTGGTGCCGTCCTTCTTCCAAAGCTGCCCGATCTGAAGCTTTGACACGCTCATGAGTCTGGCTTTGACTCTAGAGTGCCCCGCCCGGAGTGTCAACTCCCTTCCCCTCATCACCAACACGCACTCGCCAAACTACCCCCTCCCCGCCTGCGCCTCTCCCGCCAGCATTCCCGCGTCGCCAGCCATAAATCAACCCCAATGTTCTCCGCGCAGGAAACCTTCCTGCGCCCTCAAACATCGTAGTCATTGTAATGATAAAGGCCAATCCAGCGATTTAGGGGTGTATAATCCTGGTTAGGCAGAGGTCCACCATATGCCACACATCATCCGGCAAGCTCTGAAACTCACTTTGGCAAGCGCCCTGATGGCCGCTCCCGCTTTCTCTGCTCGTCAAACCCAGAATCCTCCCCCGCCTCCAACAACGCAGGATCCTTCCAAGACCCCCGCGCCCCCAGCGCAGCAGCCCGCCTCGACGCAGCCGGCAGCACAGCAACCGGCCCCCGGCACTCAGCCTGTCCAGCAGCAGGATACCGTGAACCCCAAGAATTCCAAGGAAGACGTCGAAGCCATCGGCAATCGCAACGTTGGCAAGGGTATAAACCTCTTCTCCCTCGAACGCGAAATCGCCCTCGGTAAGCAACTCGCCCAGGAAGTCGAACGCTCTTCCAAGATGATTGACGATCCCGTCGTCACCGAATACGTCAACCGCGTCGGCCAGAACCTTGTCCGCAACTCCGATGCGCGCGTGCCCTTCACCATCAAGGTCATCGACTCTGACGAAGTCAACGCCTTCGCCCTCCCCGGCGGCTTTTTCTATGTTAACAGCGGCCTGGTCCTTCGCGCCCAGGAAGAGGCCGAACTCGCCGGCGTCATGGCCCACGAAATCTCTCACGTCACCGCTCGCCACGGCACTAAGAACGCCTCCAAAGGCGAGCTGATGCAGTTGGCCACCATCCCCCTGATGCTCCTAGGTCCGGGCGGCTGGGTCGGCTACGGTATCTATCAGGGGTTGAATCTCGCCCTTCCACTCACTTTCCTAAAATTTAGCCGCGACGCCGAGCGCGAAGCCGATTTCCTCGGCCTCCAGTACATGTACAAGGCCGGTTACGATCCAAACGCCTACGTCACCTTCTTCGAGCGCATTCAGGCCGATGAAAAGCGCCGCCCCGGCACCATTCCCAAAGTCTTCTCCACCCATCCGCCTACGCCGGAGCGCATCGAAGCCGCCCAAAAAGAAATCGCCCGCATCCTCCCGGCCAAGTCCGAATACATCGTCACCACTTCCGAATTTGACTCCGTCAAGTCCCGCCTCCGCGGCATCATGTTCTCCCGCAAGGCCACCGACAACGTCGCCGGCAAGCCCACCCTGCGCACCAAAACCGAGCAATCCAAGACGCCCCCTACAACAACCGACCCCAGCAGCACGCCTGACGACGACCGCCCAACCCTGAAGCGCCGTCCCGACACGCAGCCCTGATCGCCAGCGCTCTTATGTTTCTCTTGTTGTTAGGCCGGACTTCAGTCCGGCCTTCTCTTTCTGCAGCGAGGAGTTCTAGCGCCCACTCCAAATCCGCAGCTTCGGCACCATTCCGTGCACCCAGCCGTCATGCCATGAGCACGAGTTCCCACCTCACTGGCAAACTCGCGATTTCGACGCTTGCGCTTTGCTGCTTGGCAAACGCACTCCCCGCCGTCCCCGCTCCACAAACAAACCCATCACGCCCTAACGAGGACATCAGCGCCATTGGACACCGAACCGTCGGCAAAGGCGTAAATCTCTATTCGCTGGAACGAGAACAGAAGTTGGGTGAGCAACTGAATAAGGAAGTCGAACGTGCTGCCCGATTGTTGGATGATCCGGTCGTCACCGAATACGTAAATCGGATCGTTCAGAAAATCGCACTGAACTCCGACGCTCGCATTCCCATCACCATACGTGTGATTGACTCTGACGTTCCGGACGGCTTCACCATGCCGGGAGGATTCCAGTACATCAACACAGGCCTGATTCTTCAGACCGAAGGCGAAGGCGAACTCGCCGGCCTTCTAGCTCGCGGAGTCGCCCATACCGCTCTTCGTAGTTCGACAATTCTGGCGACTCAGGGTGAGCTGATGCAGCTCGCCATAATCCCTCTCACGATACTTGGCCCTGGAAGCTGGGCCGGCTACGGAACCTATCAGGGCCTCAACCTCGCACTTCCCCTCACCTCTTTAAAACTCAATCGTGATACTCAGCGCGCCGCCGACTTCTACGGACTTCAATACCTCTACAAGGCCGGTTATGAGCCGGAATCTCTCGTGCGTTTCCTTGAGCGGAACCTCCCGCAATTCACCGAACCGAAAAAACAATCCGGACTATTCGACTTGTATCCGCGGCTCCCTGAGCGCCTCGAATCCATGAACAAAGAAATCGCAAAAATCTTACCCAAGCAAGACGGGGCCATCATCACCACCGCCGAGTTTCAACTGGTTCAAGACCGCCTTCGCGCACTCAAGTTAAGAGGAATCGTCGGCCCACCTGCGATCCAAGGAAAACCCACACTAAGAAAACCTTCCGATACAACTCCTCCCGATCCGCCACCTCTGACGCCCAACCGTCAACAAAATCATTTGTAGTGGCGGTTATTCAGATCGGTGGTTCGATTTTTAGGTTGGGGTCCGCACCCCTTCCATCCGCGCTTTGTGGAACAGCCCGTGCATAGTTTCGTGCGATTCATTCACCTGCTCTCAAGAAGCTTTCGCCGCCTTCCTCCGCGCCTGCAGCACGTAACTCCGCACGATATAGAACAACATCGCGAACCCGATGATGATCCACGTCAGTACAATCTTCAGCGTGATCCCAAACGCCGCGATGCCTACGAAAAATCCCCACATGAAACTCTCGCCCAGAAATGCCTGGCCCCATTCCGGTTTCAGTCCGCTCGCCGCAACGCGCGGCATAAGCGCCGGAATCAGTCGTGGCACCCGCCGGCAAAACTCACGGTAGCGTTCCCCCTGCTCCCGCTCAAGCCGTGATTCCTCAAGACCGATCAGCCGCAGGCAAAAAATCGTCAGCCCGCAGAAGATCACCACAAATCCCGTTCGGCTGGCGAGGAACGCAAACCCGAGTCCCAGAAGAATGCTCCCCAGGTACAGCGGATTCCGCACGTGCCGGTAAGGCCCATCCGCGACAATGGTCTCTACGCGAAGGCTCGGGTCCTGCACCACGTCCGAACGCAGGTACGCCGCCGCCCAGGTTCGGATCATCGCGGCGCATAGAGTCAGAAGCGCCGAAAAGGCAAAGAACCCACGCGCAATGGCCGCCCCACGCGACGATTCTTCCCCCACCGTTCGATCAATCACCCACTGCACCACGTTCACGTGGTCGAACGCATAGAGCCAAAACCCCGCCCCGAAAATCGCCCCGATCAGCCAGAACCGGTGCCGGAACTCGAAATCCGTCGCCCTCAGCAATCCACTCGCTTGACCCTCTCCCACGGTTCCTCCTCGCCACTCCCTTTGGCACCATCTTAACTCCCTGTTCGGGCCCGTGGAGCAGACATGGGCCGCTAGGACGACTCGGGCGCCGCAACCTTTGGGTTTAGGCTCGGGCTTTTGATTATTCGCCGGTTTTGGAGTTGTTACCGGCTTCTTTTCTCAAGGGGGCCGCCTGTATTTTTCCGACGTTCCGACGTGTCGCTCGCATCCGTCTACGCTGCGACCTTTCGACTCTTCGACCCATCGAACGTTCGACCCTTGCACTCTTCAACCACTCCTTACCTTCTTACCTCGTTCCGTCGTCTCATCGATCCGACGTTCTGACCTCCAGACGTTCAAACGTTCCAACGCTCTTTCTGTCGCTCTTTGTATCAAGAGCGTTTCACAAACCCTTCGCAATCAACCGCTTCCGCACTCTTTCTAAAAACTGCCGGGTGTCACTCACCCCCCCCTTCCCCACATTTCTAAAGAATTACTTTAACTTTGGCGGGATCTCAAGAAGGATCATCACGTGCGGGGAACAACACCGAAAATCTGCCAAACGGGTCTTCCTAACCTTCCAACCTTAAACCTTCAACTGTCTTTTCAGGATCTTCTCTCCCGATCATCCGGCGCCGCCGCCACGCCCATTCTCCGCAGCTCGTCGCCGTAATACTTCTTGAAAAG
>DATDGF010000037.1:0-15582 GCA_036522195.1 Candidatus Acidiferrum sp.
GTATTTGCAGTGGGAGCGGGCATCACGGGTATCTTGGGCCATGCTCTTTCCTTTGTGCGCCGGGCATCACCGAGTTTTTGTCGGCCTGCGCTTGACGGAGAGACAGCTCGACCGCATCCGGCACCGCTTTGTGTCCGCTAATGTCTTCGATGTGAATGCAGTAGAAAACGGGAGCCGCGGATTGCGGTCCGCGGCGGGCCTGGGACGCCGCGTATCCCGTTTGTCACCACATCGCCCTCTTTTCGAGGACAGACCGGGCGTGAACCCGCAGCGTGGCATATTCGGATTTGTCGGGCAGCTCTTCGTAGCGCCCGAGGACGACCACGCTGGCCCAGTTGTTATTACTCACGACCTCGTCGGCTTCGACGCATACGAGTGGATTCGTGCGCATCCATTCGATTTTTTGCCCGACTGTGGAAAAGCCATAGAGATGTTCGGGTTCGTAGACGAAGTAGATGGGGATAACGTACGGCTGATTGTTTCGCGCGACACCAAGCCGACCACTCCCTAGGCGCGTAAGCAGGTCGCGGCACTCTTGAGGGTTCATTTCGCGTACTAACATGGTTGCTCTTCCATTCCGCCTGTTCGGAAGCTTTGGCGAGTGCTGCGGAGCATAAGGCCGCGCCGGTTCACATCCTCTTCGACCCAAGAGTGCAGGCAAAGAACGACGCAATCCTGTGACTGCCGTCACATGTTCAGGTGACCGGAATCACCGCATGTCATTCCGCCTTTGCTGCAGACTGTGAACCGCGAGGTGGAGCATGAGAGCTATGGAAACAGGAGTGAGAGCTATGGAAACGGGAGTACGGCTTACGCTGAAAAACATCCTGCTCTTGACGGATTTTTCGGAGCCATCTGAACTGGCAATTCCTTTCGCGATGGCCATTGGCCGCGAGTATGAGTCCAAGGTGTACGCAATGCACGTGCTAACCCCTGTGCCGTTGGCTTACGCGAGCCCGGAGTCGGCTGCGGCCGCAATCGAAGGATTGGAGGAAGGCGCGCAGGCGGGCATGCAACGACTCGATGCGCAGCTTGTCGGAGTGCCTCACGAGGCGATGCTCGTCCGGGGCGAGGCGGTTTGGCCGCCCGTCGAGAAAGCATTAAGCGAGTGTGAGATTGACCTGGTAATTTTGGGGACGCATGGACGCACGGGCACCATGAAGCTCTTGCTTGGCTCCGTGGCGGAAGAAATCTTCAGGCGAGCCAGTGTTCCAGTACTCACGATTGGTCCATCGGTGAGAAAAGGCGTTCATAGCGGGGGGCAGTTTCGTCGCGTGCTCTTTGCGACCGATTTCACGCCGGAAGCGCAAGCCGCGGCGCCATACGCCATTTCCATGGCACAGGAGAATCAAGCAAGGCTCCTGCTTCTGAACGTGATGCGTGACCCAGATTTCAAGACGAGGAAGAGGGCAGCGGAAGACTCAGTGGCCAATGTGATGCATCAGCTCTACGAGTTGGTTCCCCCGGAGGCGGAGCTGTGGTGCCGTCCCGAGGCTACCGTGCGTTTCGGGAATCCCGCGGAGAGAATTCTCGAAGCTGCCATGGAACTTGAAGCCGATTTGATCGTGTTGGGAGTCCGCGACGCTGCCGGGCACCTCGGGGCAGCCACGCATCTCGAGCGCACTACAGCCCACAAGGTGGTGGCACACGCCACCTGCCCGGTTCTGACCGTCCGGGGCTGAAAAAGTCAAATTGGCAGGTCAGACTGATGGGGGTCGCGGTTCGTTCGACCGCTGTGAATCACTTAGTGTAGCCTTACGCACTATAAGCGCAGAAAGATCTTCGCGAGGGTGGCGATAATTATGGCGTCTTCCGTGGTGACCAGTTCCTCGAGTGGCGCATGCGCGGCTCTTGAAGATTCTTCATACGGGTCACTGTTGCCGTGATCGGCGCGACGGAACGCATAGGAAGCGTCGGTCGAACGATTCCGTCGATCTCCTGACTTGAAATTCCGGGTTTGACCTCACGGCTCGGAGCGATATGTTCTAAAAGAAGGCCTCCTGGATTTCGGTTCAGATTACGAATCACGAGATTCGAAAGTTGTGAACAACTTCTGAACAAAACTCGCCAAATACCATGCAAAACCATAGGGTATGGTGAGGAATAAAGCGCGTGAATCCAACAACATGATATCGGTGGAGAAATCGACAGGTCGTGGGTTCAACTCCCACTCTCGGCTCCATTCTTTCGCCAACCGTGATGCCTGCACTGAACGCGTAATTCTTCGCTTTTCCTGAGCTGCATCTAACCGTCTGCAAAAAATGTTGCTGCGAATGCGTGTTAAAGCGCATCTAAAACAAGTGCGATCCTCAGATGACGGTTTAGTCCGCGCGAGCGCGGTCAGCGCCATGCGAATCGAGAGAAATTTCAATCACAGTCGCTGCGTGGAACTTTATGGCCCAGGAAAGGGAATCTCTAAGCGACAGCTGAGTGGGTCGAATTGTGTCATCGACTATTCACTCGATCCAAGCCAGGTAGCCCCGAGGCGGAGTTTCCATGTTCAAGAAGTGGCAGGCAATCCGGAGAACATCTGGACTCCCCGGCGATCGTCTAACAATTTTCTCAGGTCGCACGAAAAAGCTATGGCTTCTCTTCGCCGTAGCGCTTTTCTCGCTGGCGAATGCGCCGCTGCGCAGCCAGCAAGCACCGCCCATCTCCGTCGACGTCAAGGCCGTGAACTTATTCGCCGCGGTTCGCGACAAGCATGGAAAACTCATCCCTAATTTGACCAAGGATGATTTTGTTTTGGACCAGGATGGCCATCCGCAAACGATCACCTATTTTGTTCACGAATCCGATCTTCCTTTGACGCTCGGCTTGCTGGTGGATACCAGCATGAGCCAGCGGCGCGTTCTCGATCAGGAGCGCACTGCCAGCCGCTCGTTTCTCGATCACGTGCTCCGTGAAGACAAGGACAAAGCCTTTCTCATCCACTTCGACCACGAAGTGGAGCTTCTCCAGGAGCTGACTTCTTCTCGACAGAAACTCGAAGCCTCTCTCGATCAGCTGCAAACGCCACAATTCTCGCAGGCAGGCGGAGGCGGTTCACCCGGCGGCGGCCGTGGTTCCCATGGCAGGGGCGGCGCCGGCACGTTACTTTACGACGCGGTTTTTCTTGCCTCCGATGAATTGATGAAAAAGCAGCAAGGGTGCAAAGCTCTCATCATTCTTTCCGACGGCGTCGATCACGGCAGCAAGGAGACTTTGCAGGAATCCATCGAATCGGCGCAGCGCGCGGACACTCTCGTCTATTCCATTCTTTTTGCCGACAAGGAGGAATTTGGAAACAGCGGCGGTTTCGGCGGCCCGCACATGGGCGGAAGAGGCGGCGGTTATCCCAGACGCCCCCAGGAAACACGCCCCGACGGAAAGAAAATCCTCGAACAGATCTCCAGAGAAACGGGAGGCCGTTTTTTTGAAGTTTCCAAGAAGCAGACGATCGACCAGATCTATTCCGCCATCGACGAAGAATTACGTACGCAGTACAGCCTAGGCTACACTCCCGATAAGGCCGACGCCTCTGTCGGTTATCACAAAATCCATCTTGTCACGAAGCAGAAAGATCTCGTCGTACAAACAAGGGATGGCTACTACGTGGATCGCTAGTTTCGCGCGGCTGCAACTAAGCGCGCAAACCAGTTCAATCCGCGGGCTTGGTTTGCGGAGTTCCGCCAGGAACAATGCTCCGCACAATCACATATAGCACGGGAATAAAGAGCAGATTGAGCGTTGTCGCGGCAATCATCCCGCCAAAAACGGTCGTGCCCACGGAGATGCGGCCCGCGCGGCCCGCTCCACGCGCCAGAACCAGCGGCACCACGCCCAGAATAAACGCCAGGGAGGTCATCAGAATCGGCCGCAACCGGATCCGCGCGGCTTCCACGGCCGCGTCCACCACGGACATGCCTTGCGCCCGAAGCTGTTCCGCAAACTCCACGATCAAAATCGCGTTCTTGCTTGCCAGCCCGATCAGCATCACCAAACCGATCTGGCAATACACGTCATTCTCTAATCCGCGCAGCGCCTGGGCGCCAATGGCTCCCAGCAGCGCAATCGGCACCGCCAGCAAGACGATGAATGGCAACACGTAACTCTCGTATTGCGCCGCCAGCGTCAGGTACACCACTACCAGTCCGAGCGCGAACAGAATCAGCGCTTTTCCGCCGGACTCGATCTCTTCCAGTGACAATCCGCTCCACGCGAACGTCATCCCGTTCGGCAACGCCTTTTTTGCCAGCGCCTCCATCGCGGCGATGCCTTCACCGCTGCTCTTTCCCGGGGCTGCATTGCCGTTGATTTCCGCCGAGCGGAACAAATTGTAGTGGCTGATCACCTGCGGATTTGCAGTCTGCTCGATCGTTATCAGATTACTTAGCTCGATCATCTTTCCCATGTCCGAGCGCACGTAATACTGCCCGATATCTTTCGATTCCGCACGGAATTTGCGGTCCGCCTGCACGTACACGCGATACGAGCGGTTGTTGAAGTCGAAGTCATTCACGTACTCCGATCCCACGTACGTTTGAAGAGTATCGGTGATCTGCGTCAGCGGCACTTGCAGGCTCTTGGCTTTTTCTCGGTCGATGCGTACCAGGTATTGCGGATCGTTCGCTGTGAAGCTGGTGAACAGTCCGGTCATTTCCTTGCTCGCGTTGCCTTTGGCGACAAGTTCATTCGCTTTTTCCGCGATTCCCTGAAGCGAATTTCGCCCCAGGTCCTCCAGCTCGAACTGGAATCCGCCAAACTGTCCTAGCCCTTGCACCGCAGGCGGATTGAAGGGCACTACCAGCGCGCCCTGAATTCCCATCAATTGTCCGCGCAGCCTTTGAATGACCGCCGCGGACGAATGTTCCTTGCCTTTCCGTTGGTCAAATCCTTGGAGATTGGCAAAGATCATCCCCCGATTCGGTGCGTTGCCGGTAAAACTGAATCCTGCGACGCTGAAAGCGCCCGTGATTTCCGGCACATGCGAGAGTGTCTCTTCCACTTTGGCGCAGATGTCCTGCGTATAGGTCAGCGATGCACCTTGCGGGGACTGCACGATAAACATGATGTAGCCCTGATCGTCGTCCGGGATGAACGCGCGAGGCACGCGCTCGTAAACCACATAGGTGCACCCCAGCAGCGCCACGAATACCAGAATCGCCGCAAATCGCCAGCTCAGAACCTGCCGCACCGATCTTTGATAAGTACGTGTTCCCGCCTCGACAATTTTATTGAACGCTTTGAAGAATCGTCCCTGCGCCCGTTCGCGGTGACGCCCCAGAAAAATTGCCGAAAGCGCTGGCGTCAGCGTGAGCGCGTTGAAAGCGGAGATCGAAACGGAAAATGCAATGGTCAGCGCGAATTGCCGGAAGAGAATTCCGGTCGTGCCGGGGAAAAGCGCCACCGGCACAAACACGGCAACAAGCACCAGCGACGTGGCGATAACCGCTCCCGCCACCTCTTTCATGGCCACCGACGCGGCGTTGTGCGGCTCTGTGATGCCCTCGACGATATGGCGTTCCACGTTCTCGATCACCACGATTGCGTCGTCAACGACGAGTCCCGTCGCCAGTGTGATGCCAAACAGCGTTAGCGTATTTATGGAAAAGCCGAACAGCTTTACGAAGATGAACGTGCCGATCAGCGAAACGGGAATGGTGATTGCGGGTATCAGGGTGCTCCGCCAATCCTGCAGGAAAAGGTAGATAACGATAATCACCAGCACAATTGCTTCGAGAAGGGTAATCAGCACGTCCTGAATGGATTCGCCGATGACCGTGGTGGTATCGAACGCCACCGCATATTTCAGGCCGGGTGGAAAAGTTTTTGCGATCTCCAAGAGCGCCGCTTTGGCGGCCTTGTCCACATCCAGCGCGTTAGCGCCGGGAAGCTGTGTAATGGCCAGCCCGATGGCGTCGTGGCCATTGAAGCGCAGGATCGAGCCGTAATCTTCCGCACCCAGTTCCGCGCGGCCAACATCCTTCAGCCGCACGAGCGTGCCATCCGTTCCCGTTTTCAGAACGATATTTTCAAACTCCGATGGTTCCGTCAGCCGCCCCACGGCGCGCACGCTGAACTGGTATGCTTGCCCGTTCACCGCCGGCTGCTGGCCAATTTGTCCGGCGGCAACCTGAACGTTTTGCTCCTGCAGGGAATTCAAAACATTGGTTGCCGACAACCCGCGCTCCGCCATTTTCCCGGGATCCAGCCACAGTCGCATGGCATATTTCCGCTCGCCAAAAATGATGGCGTCGCCTACTCCAGGCACGCGCTTGATCACGTCTTTGACGTACACGTCGATGTAGTTGCTCAGGAACAGGCTGTCGTACTGCCCCGTCTCTGAATACACTCCTGCGGCAAACACAAACCCGGTCGCCTGCTTTGTGATGATGACTCCGGTGTTCCGCACTTCGTTCGGCAGCCGTCCCAGCGCCTGGCTCACGCGGTTCTGCACGTCCACGGCGGCGAGATCGACGTCGCGCGTCACGTCGAACGTCACGGTGATCTGGCTTGTGCCGTCATTGCCGCTGCTCGAAGTGATGTATTTCATCCCTTGCACGCCATTGATGGCTTGTTCCAGGGGAATCGTTACCGCGGACTCTACCGTCTGCGCATTTGCTCCGATATAAATGCTGGTAACCACTACCTGCGGAGGCGCCAGATTTGGAAATTGCGCGATTGGGAGCGATGGGATGGAAATCGCGCCGCCGAGAATAATCAGCAGCGCGCAAACGGTTGCGAACACCGGACGACTGATAAAGAAATCAACGAACAAGTCCGCTGTCCGCCTTTGAAGGGATTCGAATGGCGCCGCTCATCGGTCTTGGGAGCCTACTGGCCCCGCGGCGGCTTTGCCGTCGCTTTGCGCTTGCTCCGCCACAGGCATGCCGTCCTGCAGGAACTGCATCCCTGAAGTGATGATGTGATCCCCGGGCTTCAGACCGTCGAGCACGGCGTAGTCGTTGCCAATGGTATCGCCAAGCTTCAGGATTTTCTGCCGTGCCACCGTTCCGCTTGCTTCCTTCACCGCAATGAAAGCGAAGAATTGCCCGTTGATGCGCAGCACCGCGAGTATCGGAATCACGGGGCCTTCGTGCGTGCCCCAGGTAATCTGTGCGCGAAGCTGTTGTGCCATCCGCAGCTTGTCCTGAGAATTCGCGATCGTCGCTTTGGCCAATACGCTCTGCGTGTCGGTATCCACCTGCGGCGAAACGAATGTGATGCGCGTCTCACCCGCCGGATTGCCTGCGCTGTCCAGCAATCGCACGGGCAGCCCCACTCTTAAATTTCGGGCGCGTTCCGCAGGCACGTATATGTACGCCTCCAGCGCGCCCGGCTCGTCGATGGTCGTCAGCATCGTCGAAACCGTCACTCGATCGCCCATTCGAACGGGGATATCTCCGACGATGCCATCCATAGGCGCCGTCACGCTGTAGTAATGCAGCTCCACCTTTTGCTGCGTTACCTGCTCGTCCAGCGCTTTCACCTGCGCCAGCGCGCCTTCGTAGTTCGTTTGCGCGTTATCAAAATCCTGTTTGCTGATCACCCCGGCGGCAAACAGCTTCTGCGCCCGCTCCAGCGATACCCTTGCATACCGCAGGTTCGCTTCCTGCGCGGCGCGCGTCGCCTCCTGGCTGTTCACCGTAGCCTCTTGTTTCAGCGGATCAATTTGCAGGAGTGCCGTTCCGGCACTCACGCGGTCGCCGGACTTTACGAAAATTTTTATGATTTGACCTTCGACTTGCGGATTGATGACGGCAGAGTGGCGCGATTTCAGCAACGAAAGATATTCAGACGTGTCGGGTATTTTCACCGAGGCGGCGATAAGCGTTTGCACCGGAATCGCCGGCGCTCCGGCGCCTGGGGGATTATCGGCGGCGCTCTTCTGGCAGCCAGCCAGAAAAGTAGCCATCGCGAGCGTCACCAGCAGC
Organism: Candidatus Acidiferrum sp.; assembly: GCA_036522195.1. Classification (GTDB taxonomy): domain Bacteria; phylum Acidobacteriota; class Terriglobia; order Acidiferrales; family UBA7541; genus Acidiferrum. Next base: position 7,917 of record DATDGF010000037.1, read on the forward strand.
GCGGCCGGGCGCGATTTCGCAGTCTTTCGATTCTCTTGGCGAATTGGGAGAGCTGTGCCCATCATTGTTTGGCCGCTTAAAATCTTACGACAATCGGATGTCCGCGCAAAATCGGGAGAGGGAGCAACTCCCTTCATTGGACGCGCTGGAAGGGGATTGGTTACTTGGAGTTAACCGCCGATTCCTAGTAGAAATCTCGCGAGTCAATTCTCTTGCTGGAGAGGCCGAGCTGCAGCACATCCATCTGCTCGGGACGGTCAAAAAATTTGCCGGGAAAAAAAGTCTTCGCCAGCACGCGCACGCCGCCAAACGCCAGGCCCAGCACCACCGCTACTACCATGAACATGAGCGTGGCGATGATAATTTTTGCGACGGTGGTCAGAAACGGCGGATCGGTGATCGTATGCGTGGGCTCATGCCAGGTGACGCTGGTATCGTAGTTCACGGCCTCGCGCAATGCACCCGCGTAGGCCACGGAAGATGGTCGCAGCACAATCGAAAGCAGCGACGCTTTGCGCTCAATCGTGGTCCCCGATTGCTTCGCGCCAGCGCTGATTGCCTGCTCAAGGTGCCGAAGATGCTGCTCCGCCAGCTGCGGCGTCGGATATTCGATCAGCAGCAAGACCGCTTCGTCCTTCATAGTCTTGTACTGCGCTACCATCGCCTCGGCTCCGCTACTGAATCCCGCCTCATTCACAAGCCCAGCAAACTCTTCTCGTTTTAGCGACCTCAAAGCACTCTGCAATCCAGCGGGACCAAGCGAATACTTTTGTGTGCCGTCCATGAATCCCTGCGGTAAATACGCCCGAATCGGCGGCAGCGGAGTCCGGTCCGAATGCAAGCTCAAGCTTTTGATCAATTGCTGCAGCTCGGCGGTGGAAGGGCTCTGCACCGGCGAAACTTTGACCACAAGGTTACCAACCAACGCCAGAAGCGTATCGCGGTCAACCGCCGTGTTATTTCCTACTGTCGATGGCCGCATATCCGTGTTGATCTGAGAAGTGTAGATTTCGTACGCACCGCTCGGGTCGTGAAACTGAAAAATCCACATCGTCAGATTCTGCCCACCATTGGAGTACGAACGAATCTGCGAGCTGGCCAACCCGGCTTCATCTTGCTGCTCCTGCGTTGTGCCGTCCGGCTTTGCCGTCTGAGAAGGAGAAGCGGCCCACCAGGCGCCGAAGTGGTCAGGTAGAAGCGTCTTCTGTTGGGCAAAGGAGAACGGCGCGGCGGCAAGCGCCAGCAACAAAAAGATACCAATGCAAAGCTTTCTCATCCCAGCCTCTATTAGACACCAAAAGACTAGTTTTGGTTTCTGGATTGTTCTACCGCGGCCGTTGCTCCGGCCCGGCTTCCCGGTGTCTTTGCAGGAAGGTTGACCGACACGCTGTTCATACTCTGCAGGTAACTGGCCACGCCTTGATACAATCCCTCGGCCACTCTCTGGCGCTGTTCGGGTTTCTTGAGGAGTTGTTCGTCGGCCGGGTTGCTCAAGAAGGAGATTTCCGTGAGGATCGACGGCATGTCCGCGCCAATCAGCACCACAAAAGGCGCTTTGCGTACCCCGCGGTTCTTCACCGATTTTCCAGATTTGTCAGCGCGCTTCGAGAGTGAGTCCTGCACGTCTTCCGCAAACTCTTTGGATTCGTCGATTTTTTCCGTGCGCGCAATTCTCTTGACCAGATCCTGCAGGTCGTGAACGCCCTCCTGCGCGGTGGCGTTCTCGCGCGCCGCCACTTCCATGGCTTCCGCCGAGCCCTTCAGATTCAAGTAGTACGTCTCGATGCCGCGCGCTCCGTGATCCTGGCTGGAATTCGCGTGAATGGAAATGAAGAGGTCCGCCTTGGCCTGATTCGCAATGTTAGTCCGCTCTTCCAGCGGAATGAAGGTATCGTCCGAGCGCGTATAAACCACATCGGCTCCAGGCAACCGTTGTTGAATAATCTTGCCGAGCCGCAGCGCCACATCCAGGCACAGGTCTTTCTCCATTAATCCGGTGGGCCCAATCGTTCCCGTGTCGTGGCCGCCATGCCCTGCGTCAATCACAATCCTGCCGATCTTCAGACCCAGAGCGCGCGTCAGCGTGGACTGCCCGTCCCGCGTGGGTTGTGGAGAGGTTGCAGGCTGGATCAAATCCGGCTTCGTGTTTGCGCCCTTGAGCGATTTCGATTTTCCATTTTTCGCGTTGGGAGCTGCGTTGTTCGCAACGGCCGGTGAGCCGGTCCCCGCAATGGAGCCGCTGACCGCGCTGCCGGAATTCGAAACCGGTTGCCCCGCAGGAACTGAGTTCACACCTGAACTCTTTGACGCCACGTTCTGGACGCTTCCCCCGCCAGAAGGTGTGTCGCCCGCGTTCTCACTCGCGTTGCCTTCGGAATTCTGCGGCTCGCGCTTCGATTTGGCCGTGCGCACCGGCGCCGGCGCGGAATTTACGTAAAGATCGATCACCAATTGCGATGGGTTGTTCGCGAGCGACGCCGTGTAATCCTTCACTCCGGTCACGTCCAGCACAACTCGCACAACGCCTTCGTGATTTTGCGCCACGCGCACAGCCGTCAACAGATTGCCGTCCACATGAATATTTCCGCGCGCCACTTCCGGAGTAAGCCGCGCCGCGTGCAAGTCAAAAAATATTCGATCCGGATTCGCGATGCGCCCGGACGTATATTGCACGGTGTTTTCGAGGTCGATGGTTACGCGCGTGGCGTCGCCGTTCGCAGCGGTCCTGATCCGGCGTACCCGAGGAATCTCCGAAGAATTCGACGCACTTACGGATTTGCCGCCCGAATGCGCTGGCGTACTCGCGCTTGCACGGCCATCCTCGCTGGCCGGTTCAGCTGGCGCGGAGTTTGCCGGCGCAGTCAGCGTGGCCGTCTGCGCATCGCTGTTCTGAAGCAGCGCCAATTCCGCCAGCGCCTCCTGCACTTCGCGCTTTTTCGGCGAGTGCGGATAGCGCTTCAAAAAGTCTTCATAGGTTTTTTTCGCGAGCGCCGAATCTCCCAGCTGATCCCGCTGCAATTTCGCCATGCGCAGAATCGCGTCTTGGCAAAAATGGTTCGTCGGATACTCGTGTACCAGGAACTGGTAGGAATCCACCGCCGACTGGTAATAGCTCCGCCCGAAGCGGTCGCCCATTTCCGTGTACACCTCGGCGATGGCCAGCAGGGAATCAGGCACTTCAGGGGCGCGCGGCGTAATCAGCGCGACGCGGCGGTAACTGGAAACCACTTGCTTATAAGCGGCCAGCGTGCGTTTCTCGGGCGACGCACCGTTCAATTCCGCGCGCTGCTCTTCGGCCCGCGCGAACTGCGTGCTCGCGGATTGCCGCTTCACCGCGGTCGTGGCATCGCCGGCTTCCGCAGTGGCTCGCGCGCGGGCAGCAGAAGAAACGCTCAGCGCCAGCCCCAGCGACACAAAAACCGGCGAAAGACAGGCGAAGCTCTTGTGCAAACTTTTCTTGGCCGGACTCTTCAATCTACATCCCCAAACGCAACCCACGCATTCCAAAAAACAGCAACGCGTTCAACAAATGACTTCGAAATTCCGAGCCGCAAAATGCCGGCTGCCCGGAAAGCAAAAACCAACCACTAAAAGCGTACAACTTTTTTTAATCGTTGGTGAAAACGACGCGGCCGCTCGGAGTGACATCCCTGTGGATTGCTCGCGCATTGATGAACGCGTCCGTAAGACGTCCCGACCCTGGCCGGAAGTAGGCATCCTGTACCTTCTGTACGTAGTTCCGCGTTTCGCGAAACGCCGGGATGCCGTGTGCCCGATCTACGGCTCCCTCACCCGCATTGTACGCCGCCAAAGCCAGATCCAGGTTGCCATTGTAGCGTTCCAGCAACCACTTCAGGTGTTTGACCCCGGCGTCAATGTTTTGCTGCGGGTTGAACACGTCATAAGCTCCGTATCGTTGTGCCGTCGTGGGAATCAACTGCATTAATCCGCCAGCTCCCTTGTGCGAATAAGCCCTTGGATTCCAGTTGGATTCCGTTTCGATCACCGCGCGAACCAGTGCGGGGTCCACGTGGTGACGTTCCGCTGCTTCTCTTACCAGTTTCTCGACGCCGTCGCGGTCGATACTTACGGCCGGACGTTCGCGTCCTGAGAAAGAAGATTCAGCGGCGAGGTAGATGGTTGCGCGCGGCTTTCCGAGTCCCAACTTAACGGTAACCGGCGGTTCGGCGTTCACAAACAACTGCCGGCCCGTCGGTTCCACGACCTTGGTGATCTGGGCGCTGGCGCCCTGTGCAAAGAAAGCAGCGCAAAGAACCATCGTTCCTGGAATCTGCCAAGCCGTGTTTGCCGTGCGTTTTGCCATCGCCCTGGGGAAGGCCAACAACAATATCTGGAACCTACAATAGAATGAACAGTTTTCAACATTGCCGCAGAGCGGTCAATGTCCCTTCCGTACTAGTGGCCTAGCCGAGCGGTCTACACTAGGGAAGATCGCCTGGCGAGTAATACGTCTTGCGAAGCCGTGTTCGCAGAGGTCTCCCCCAGCGCACAGGCTCCTGGCGCTAGCCCGATTATAGCAAGGGCTCGAGGAGGGAGGGGATACTCAATAGGGCACTTTTTAGGGCTGCTGTGTCTTTACCGCCAGCCTCGGCCAGGTCCGGCCGGCCGCCTCCGGAACCGCCGACCTGCTTGGCGAGTGCCTGTATCAGCTTGCCAGCATGGACTTTAGCGGTAAGGTCCTTGGTCACCCCAGCGATCAGGGCCACCTTGCCGTCCTCCGGCATGCCCAGGGCGACCACCCCGGAGCCCAGCTTCTGGCGCAGGGTGTCTACCAGTTGGCGGAGGCCCTCCCGGTCGACATTAGCGACCTCGGCGGCGATCAATTTGACCCCTTTGACGGTCTGGACGCGAGCGGCCAGTTCGTCGACCTGGCTGAGGGCGTCTTTGCGTTTTTGGGCTTCCAGCTCCTTTTCGAGGTGCTTGGCGGTTTGTGACAGTTTTTCGACCTGAGCCCGGATGCCGTCTTCACCGACGTTAAGCGTGGCGGCGATTTGCCGCAGGATTTGCGCCTGATGCTGGAAGTGCTCGAGGGCGCCGATGCCGGTGACGGCTTCAATGCGACGAACACCGGCGGCGACGGATTCTTCGCTGACGATTTTCAGGATGCCGATGTCGCCGACGCGCTGGACGTGGGTGCCTCCGCAAAGCTCTTTGGAGTAGAAGCCGCGAGCGGCGCGGGGATCGGGAATCGTGACGACACGAACGTTGTGCTCGGGGTATTTGTCGCCGAAGAAGGCCAGGGCGCCGGAAGCCAGCGCTTCTTCAAGAGAAGTGACGTTCGTCTCGACTTGCGTGTTCAGGCGAATTTCGTCGTTCACCTGTTGCTCGATGTCGCGCAGCTCTTCGGCATCCACGGGAGCAAAGTGCGAAAAATCAAAGCGCAGCCGCTCCGGAGCGTTTAGTGAGCCAGACTGTTTTACATGTGGGCCTAGAATGTTGCGCAGCGCCGCGTTGACCAGGTGCGTCCCTGAATGGTTGCGGATGATTCGCGCGCGGCGTTCCGCATCGACGACGACCGCAACGCGATCGCCGACGCGCAACGTTTCTTTCGCGACGACTTTGTGTGCAACGAGACCTGCGACAGGATAAAACGCGCCCTTTACTTCGGCGAGTTGCTGCGATTCCGAATTATCGTAGAACGCGCCGGTGTCCGCCACTTGGCCGCCGGACTCTGCGTAGATCACCGTGCGGTCGAGAACGACTTCGCCGCTTTCGCCCGCCTTCAGTTCATTCACCGCCCCATTCTTCATGATGATCGCTTCAATCCGGCAATCCTTCCCGCACGTCCCAAAATAAAAATCCGGCTCCGTCCTAAACGTCTCCGCCAGTTTGGCATACGCTGGATTCGTCGCCTCTTTCGCCCCACCCTTCCACGACGCCCGCGCTCTTCTGCGCTGCTCCTCCATCGCTCGCTCGAATCCAGCGGGATTAAACAGGAATCCTTGATCCCTGCAGGTATCCTGAATGAAATCCAGCGGGAGACCATACGTGTCATAGAGCTTAAAGCCAATTTCTCCCGGCAACTCCAGCGCCGGACTGGAAACTATTCCGCCAGTTTCGCGTTGCTTTTCGGCCAGCAGCTTCCGTATACCTTTCCCTTTGTCGACGTATTCCTGACCGATTCTGCGAAATTCATCCTCAAGCTTTTTCAATCCGACTGCTATCGTTTGGTTAAAGCGTTTTTCTTCGGCAAGAACGATCTCCGGGACTCGGGCTGCCGATGGCTCAAGTAATTCTGGATAAGCAGCACCCATCTGCCGGCGGACGGTTTGAACCATCTCTGAGAGAAAAGCTTGCGTAGCTCCCAACAACTGCCCGTGACGGATAGCGCGGCGCATGATTTTGCGGAGGACATAGCCGCGGCCTTCGTTCGATGGCAGAACCCCGTCTGTAATGAGAAAGGTTGTCGCGCGAGCGTGATCGGCAATAACGCGTAGAGAAGCTGCACCGCCCTTGCCGACTTCGGATTTCATTTCCTTCTCATAGTCGACGCCACAAAGTTCGGCGGCGCGCTTAAGCAGGGGGACAAAAAGATCGGTGTCGTAGTTGGAGATGACGCCTTCGAGGACGGCGGCGACTCGCTCGAGGCCCAAGCCGGTGTCGACGCAGGGTTTTGGCAATGGTGTGAGCGTGCCGCTAGCGTCGCGGTTAAACTGCATGAAAACGAGATTCCAGATTTCGACGTAGCGGCCGCAGTCGCAGGGGAATTTGCAATCAGCATGACCGTCATCGGAGGCGGCGGGGCCCATGTCGTAATGGATTTCGCTGCAAGGGCCGCAAGGCCCCGTGTCGCCCATGGCCCAGAAATTCTCCTTCAGGCCGGGGATGGCGAAAATACCGTCAGCGGGGACATTCTGAGTCAGCCAAAGGCCTTTCGCCTCTTCGTCCACGCCTAAAGTTGCGCCCGGCGCCACCTCGGCGCCGCCAAAGACCGTGACGTACAATTTTTCTTTCGCGATTCCAAACCATTGCGGGGAAGTGATCAGTTCCCAGGCGTAGGCGATCGCGTCTTTTTTGAAATAATCGCCGAAGGAAAAATTGCCGAGCATCTCGAAAAATGTGTGATGGCGCTTGGTGAAGCCGACGTTTTCAAGGTCGTTGTGCTTGCCGCCGGCGCGCACACATTTCTGGCAGGAAGTGGCGCGCGTGTAATCGCGCTTTTCGAGGCCAAGGAAGACGTCCTTAAACTGGTTCATCCCGGCGTTCGTGAAGAGCAGCGTGGGATCGCCATGGGGAACGAGCGAGGAGCTGCGGACGCGGCGGTGGCCTTTGCCTTCAAAGAATTGCAAAAACTTTTCGCGGATCTCGTTGCCGGTCATTGTTTTCTCGGTGCCCTTAGCGGGCACCTCAGCCTCAGTTCCTGTTGAAATGGCAGACCAAGATTATCGCAGAGGGGACGAGATAGCACCAATTGGGGCGCAAGTGGGAATGGGAGGGGCGCGTTCCAAAATGGGAAACGAGTTCAAGTAACACTTTAAGAATTTTGTGGTGCGTGGGACCCATACACCCCGGCATTTTTGAGAAAGAGTGCGGAACCGATTGAATGCAAAAGAGATGTGAAACACTCTTGGGCTCAAGAGCGACAAGAGAGAGAAAAGAGTGGGAGGTGTGAATGGGAAGGTGCGGCTCTGATCCTTCAAGGAAT
>DATDGF010000038.1:0-29638 GCA_036522195.1 Candidatus Acidiferrum sp.
ATACTATGTCGCTTATAAGCTCACTCTGGAGGAATCCGAAACCGAAAATTGAGCGAGGCAAAAATATGTTGAACCCGCTCACGTTCCTCACGAAGGGTGCCAACCCGCGTTCCGCGGGGTACATCTGAACCGTTTGTATACTCTTCGTTTCGTGGGAACAACCTGAGGAACATTAGGCGTTCCTGACCGCTCTAAACGCTACCCAATGCTCCTGAAAGTACCTCGTAAGTTCCCGATTTTCCATTGGCTACAGATTTGCCAAGGTTCAGGTGTCGGTTCGATTCCGATAGGCCGCTCCATAATTTCAGCTACTTACAGCGACTGTATTTTCAGCGTGGGACCATAAAGGACCAACACTGTTCGGCACTGATCCGGGCAATCCCGGCATCGGCTGCTTTGCTTGCCATACGGCCACGATGGTAACGCCGGCAAGGAGCGAAACCGAGGCGCTGCAGAATCTGACGGTGCTTCCTTATTCAGACCTGTTGATCCACCACATGGGCAAGGGTCTCGCGGACGACATCACGCAGGGTTTGGCGACCGGCGACATGTTTCGCCACGCCATTGTGGGGCGTCGGGCAGCGCACCTTCTTCCTCCATGACGGGCGCACCAATGACCTCTTGAAGGCCATTCATGCGCATCACTCAGCCGGAGGGGACTGCGACGACTCTTCCCGCTCACCCTGCTATGGTCCCTCCGAGGCCAACACCGTCATCAACCGCTTCAACGCGCTATCGGAAGCCGACAAACAAGCGATCTTGGACTTTCTACGGTCTTTCTGACGCCCAAAGCGGTTTCCGACGGACCTGCGCGTGATGGTTCACGGAGCGCACAGAGAGTGTACAATTCCCTGCGCTTTCAAAATCGCGAAAAACATAGTCTGTAAGTCGGTTTGAGTGGAGGTCCAGATGAGCAAATCCAACTGGCTGTCACCCGCTGGTCACTACAACGCCAACTATGGGAATTTTCAAACGGAACTGTACGTACAGATCCGTCATGAAGCGTTTGGCGAGGATATTGGACAAAACAGTTGGGTCACCTCAGATGAGCAGGACAGATTTTTGGAGTGGCTTGACCTTGCTCCTGGGAAAACCTTGCTCGATGTCGCTTGTGGAGCAGGAGGCCCGGCGCTGCGGATCGCCGCTATCACCGGCTGTTCTGTTGTTGGCATTGACGTTCACGAACAGGCGGTTACGACGGCGAGTTCATTTGCAGCCCAGCGCGGCTTGGCCGAGCGCGCCGAATTCCGGTCTGCAGATGCTACCGGGCCGCTGCCATTTTCTGACGCCAGCTTCGATGCCATCAGCTGTATTGACGCGATCAACCACTTCTCCGACCGGCCACGGGTTATTGCGGAGTGGGCCCGATTGCTGAAGCTGGGCGGACGACTGCTGTTCACCGATCCCATCACCCTGACTGGGCCGCTGACGAATGAAGAGGTCGCGGTAAGGAGTCCGGCTGGTTTTTATCTCTTTGTTCCGCATGGCTATGACGAACGTGTTATTGCGCAGTGCGGATTGCAATTGCTGGTAAGTGAAGACGTAACGGCGAACATGGCCAAAGTCGCCGAGGCGAGACGCGCTGCCCGTGCCTCGAGAAGCGCTGCCCTTCGCGAAATCGAGGGCGATCAACCCTATGAGGGCCAGCAGGAGTTCCTTGCCGTTGCTGCCCGCGTCGCCAGAGAAGGCCGCCTTTCTCGCTTCGTCTATGTTTCGAAGAAGTTGAGCTGTAGTAAGAGGCGGCCCAAGAGGCGGAAGGATGTCCATGAACTCACACGGAAGCGTAGCTGAGATGACGGCGAAACTCAGCCATGTTGGCCGGCGCGCACGACGGCGCATTGCTTATCGTCTAAAGTGCTCCGTCACACTTAAAACACTCACGCCTACGCTTCACGTCTAGTCTTACCAGCCCAGTCGGGGGAGGCACAATGAGTCATCTGATGAAGCTAGCTGAAACACTATCCCGAATACTGCCACCAAAACCCGCCTCCGGCTCGTCCCCTAGTTTGGTAGGAGTCCTCGCGCGGCGCTCGGACTTGGTTACATGTACGCCATGGTTAGACTGTAGCCGCTGCCGAGGTCCGGTAAGACGAACGAGCGCCTGCTCCATTGGCTTTCGACCAATTCCTGCGAAGCTCTTCTGCGCGCCGGATGACGCGGTCGATCACATCGTGTGAAACAGGCCCTGCAGGTTCAACGCCCGCGGAGTTGCCCGTTGGCGGGATCTCCAGCATCTGCAGCTTTTCAAAGACGGGCTTCATGGTGCGAGCAGGGTTGCGGAGAAACTCCGAGCTGCGGATGCGCGTGAAGATCCACCCCATGCGTTCAAGCACTGACTGCCGGTCCATGTCTTCGGGGAGCTTTTCGAGTGGGTAATAGCGATCACCGTCGCACTCGATAGCCAGGCGCTTGTAGTCGCCCTCAACGACCAGATCGATTCGGAACGTTCCTACCCTCCAGTGTGGGGTAACCCGATACCCCGCCGTCGCTAGGCGCTTCATGACTTCCCGTTCGAAGTTCGATTGCGTGCGCTTTTCCTTCTCTTCTAGGGCCCGCATGAGACGTGCGGGATCTTCCGCATGCTCGATCAGTTGTCGGCGAAGGTCGTCGGCCTTCAAATCATTGTGCGGATTGAGCGAATGCACGATCCACATCTGGTCGCGGGCGCGGCTGGCGGCGACATTAAAACGTTGTTTGAAAAGTTCCTGATCGCGCAGGGAGAGAGAACCATGCTCGGCTGTGTCGACCAAGGAAATGAACACCACGTCGCGCTCATCCCCTTGGAATTGCGCGGCGTTTCCGCAGAGTACGCGATGGAGTTCGTAGCGGTCGGGCGAAACGTGCGCACGGACCAGGTTGTCAATTTCGATGGCTTGCTCGTCACCAACCAGAGAAACTGCTCCGAAACTCAGCGGTTGACCCGCGTCATTCTTCTTGTATTCGGGTTGCTCGATGGCGGCGGCAAGGAGCGAGGCGAGAGTTAGAGCTTCCTGGCGATTGATCTTACCGTCGCGACTGGACCCAGAGACGCGATGCGCGATGGTGTGCGGACGCAGATGGACGCGGCTCGCGTCGCGCAAGGGCTTGATGCGGCCGTCATAAGAGATCATGTTGCTGAACTGGATGATCTCTGGAACGCAACGGAAATGTTCGACAAGACAAGTCGTGCCGCCGAACGACTGGCGTGCGAGATCGTAGATTGAAATTTGCCCATCGTAGAGATCGGAGTTCGGGATTCCGCGGAGGTACTGGAAGATGAGGTTCTGAATTACGCTCAAATCCTGCCCGACGGCCGAAGGGCTGACTTGCTCGTGGTCACCGACGACGAGCACCGTCTTACCGAGGTACAGTGCGACCAACGCCATCACGTCGCTCTGGCTCGCTTCATCGATAATAACGACGTCGAAGCGGGTGGTGCGCGGGTCGAAGTTTTCGACTAGGCGCGAAAGCGGCATGACCCAGACGGGAACGGCTCCGCGGCACTGGCTCATTTTCCTGGCTGCCTCGGCGCGCAATAGGGCAACACGGATACCGTGACCTTTGCCGATGCGACGGATGGTGTCGAGCCAGCCGACTAGCGCCTGGCGCTGCCGAGAAGAGGTACGGCGCGCTTGCGAAGACCACGAGCACTTGTCGATGAGTTCGACGGTCACGCGGCGAAGTTGCTCGCGGAGTTTTTCGCTCTTGGCTTGCAGGGCTTCGAGGGAGACACTGGCTCGACGATCGAGCTCATCGTTTAACTGGCGCCAGGTCCACGCGAAGGCGGGGTCGCGAGGCGGCTCGCTTCGACCATGCACTCCAGTGCGATTGCGAATCGCGCCAGCCCATGCAGGAGCAGCGGTCTCGAGCTTTGAGAGCAAGGCGCGACGCAGGTCGAGGTCCGCTTGTTTGCTCTTTAATTCCAGCAGGCGCTCATCCGCTTCTCGATAGCGGTTGGAACCTTCATCGCTTACCGCTGCCAGAAGCTGGCCCATCACTTTGGATGCTTTCGCTACTCGGGCGGCAAGTTTGAGCCGACTTTTGAGATCGCGAAATTCTTCCTCCAGCTGTAGCAGCCTCAGCTTCTTGAACCGGGAATCCAGGATGGGCAGCAAAGCATTCATTACCGCAACGTGGATACGAGCCAACTCTCCAGCGGAACCAACGACCGCAGGTTGCTCAGCGAGAAATTTATCCCAACGGAAGCCGATGTCTTCCAGCCGCTGCTGGAGTGGAAGCCAGGTGTGCTCCTGCCAGCCTAAGCAACCCTCGATGGAGTCGCAATACTGCATCAGGGTTTTCTCGACCTCCCCGCCCATTTCGGTCGAATAGGGAGTGCCAAGAGTCGCCATTTGGCGATCCCAGCGCGCGCAGAGATCCTCGCGAAGGCCTTGGAGCCGGAGGAATTGGCGTAGAGCGTTAAAATGCTCGGGGAGGCGCGGGCGCGCGTCGTTCACTCTAGTCTGTTCCAAGAATTGGCTCCAAGACTTGTGTGTGAACAAGGTGAAAGAGCCGAGCTTGCCGCCGTCCTCAAGATGCGCAAGGATTTCTCCGGCAATTCGTTCCTGCTCTTTGACCGCAGAATTGTCGGAAGCATCCGGGCCGTACTTGACGAACGATTCTTGGGTATTTGCGGCTTCACGATGAACCATACGCACGAAGCTGACGAGCTGGTCCCACGGCTGGCGGTGCACTTCACCATACCTGCCGGCGTAAACCGCGGCAAGTTTCCACTTCTCTTTGCCGGAAAGAGGCTCCACCGCCTGAGCCAGTGCGGCGGCCAGCCCTTCTATTTCTCCGGGCGAACTTTGAGCAGCGCCAGACACCCACAAGTCGGAACGCAAATCGAGGTCTTCCATGCCTAGACGATTGCGCTCACTAACGCTGGCTTCAAAGTCTTCCGCTCTCGGAAGGTCGTGAAGCTCAGGAAGATGGCCGGAGAGTTCGTGCTCATCTTCGCGGGAAATCGAGACACCCGTGCGATAGAGATCGGCCAGTTCGCCCGGAGAAAGAGGCAGTGGTGCCACCGCCGCGACGGGGCCGGGGATCCAGCCGTGCGCTTCCTTTTCTTCCACGACTTGGCGAGCGGCATCGGCGGGTGCCCAAGACCTTCCAGCAATAGCAATATCCCGATACTCGTCGGCGCGAGCCTCCGTCAACTGGTTTCGGATTTCGTCGAGTTTCTTCAACAGATCGACGCGTTCGGACTCCAATTTCTTCGCCTGCATTTCGAGCGAGCCGGCGTCGGCCCGCGACAACCTTTCCGCGATCGATCCCACGGCACTCTCGAGCTGTTTGCGGCTGTCCAAGTCACTTTCGAGCACGCTGACACACAAGGGACGCAGCTCGGGAACGATGTGATTGCGTACCATGCGCAGTGCCTTTGTTGTATGGCTTGTGACCAGAACGCTCTTGCCTTGGGCGAGTAAATGGCCAACAAGATTGCCGATGGTGTGAGTTTTTCCAGTCCCTGGAGGGCCTTGTACCAAAACGCCTCCATTTTCCTCAAGCTGCTGGGCAATTCGGATCTGCTCGGGATTGGCGGGTTTGCTCAGTAGGACTTTGCCATCTGCTTGAACAGAGCCGCTCGTGGAGGGATTCGGATCTCCCGCCTCGGGAATCGGCGATTCTTCTCCAACGATATTCAGGAGTGACCAAGGCAGATCCTCGCGCGTGCGAAGGTCTGCGAGGATGCCCTCGATCGCGGCGGCAAATCCCAAAGTGCGCGAGCGTAAGAAGAGGACTGGGTCGCGGCCAATGCACGGGTCGTTGACTTCCGCATCTGGCGCGCGGCCTTCGAGGAACTCTCCGCGAGGGGATAGCTGCACGACCAGGCGCTTCAGAAAGCCAGAGGTAGAACCATTGATAAGTGGATGGAAGCCTTCTTGCTCCAATTCCTCGCGGCATCGGCCGATCGCGCGTCCATCAACATCGTTCATCGATTGGAACAACGCAGAATAGAGCTCAACGGGATGGTCCGCTTCCGAAAGCGTAAATTCGGGAACGGATGCGTCGAACTGCAATTGGAGGCGCTGGAGCAGGATCGGATGATAGATGCCTCCGTCCGCGCGACGCCAGCTCAAGATGCCGTCCCCGAGGACGAGGTCCACGCGTTCCGCCTCGCGATCGATGCGACCATAGAGCGCGTAAAGGGATTCGAAGATTTTCATCGCTGCGCGAGCGGGCTTTTCGGCTCTCACCCACTCATTGCGCAGAAGCTTCCAATGCTCCAGCCTCGCAGTCCTAGCCGGATCGTCTGCGAACTTCACAATCGTCGGCTCTGCTTTATTCTCGGATTCTCCTAGAGTTTGCTTGAAGTTTAAGGCATTTGAAGGATCGTCCCACCCGTCTTCCAGCCATGCGGCAATTTCCTCGGACGGTTCGGGCGCGCGTGTCAACCGCGGACGCTGCACCTTCAGAACGTAGTTCGCGCCGTCTTCTGCACTCTGGCTGTTCCCGTTCTTTGTTCTTGAAGCGCTGTCCTTCGCGGTGCCTCGTTGAATGCAGGGATGCTCGGGAAGATCGCGCAGCCACAAACTCCAAGGCTGCTCGTGAATCCCACGTTTTGCGGGATTGCGGTGCTGGTTCAGTGCTTCCAGATAACGGAACACGCGCGTAAGTTTGTCGCGGGCGACGCGGAGCTTTTCGGCATCCATGGTTAGCTGCCTTCTTAGAGACACCTACAGGGGGATGAGGGGGGCTGTGGAAGTTTCAGAATATCACCGTGGTCTGGAGGCCTCAATGGTACCCCACTAGTACTGCCACCAAAAAGACTTGGGCGAAAAAACGACCGACATTGCAGTGGCCATGGTGGAGTACAACCCCGGCGACGGGTGGAATCCAGCGCTATAGTTCGCTCCAAGCAGGATATTATTCCTTCTGCTCAGAGGGTGAGGCAAAAGGGCTGCGATTCGATCAGCGTCAGATCAAACTCTTTTACTTTCTAGCGAGAGGAAAACAAATGTCGATTGACGCTAGAAATCTCCGGAAGTTGAAATCGCTTGGGGGTGCAATCCCGACGACACTATCCGCCGAAAGCGCGGGCACCTTGGAATCGCGGTCCAGGTCGATTTGTTTGATACGTCAGCAAAGATCAGCGGCGCCGCTGCCCAGGTCGTCAACGGAGTGCAACAAGCGGCAGTATCCTCGAGCGCGTCCCTGCTGGCTCCGATTCCCGTTGCTGGACCAGAATTCCGATTGTACTTGACGAACTCGCCCAGGCTTTTGGTGGAAGGCAACGTCTACGGGATGTATCTCGGGCATATGGTAACTTTGTCTCGACAACCGACACGATTGGGATGACTCTAACCAAGCACCTCAGCTTGAACGCGGGCTATCAGCTCGGGTCGCGTCTGGTGGTGAACAATAACAACAGTTCCAAACGCATGGGTGTCCGCTTGACGCAGCAGGGGGCCATCGTCGGACTGGAGTATTCTTTTTAAGGGCTGGATTCAGGTTCGAAGTCGTGGACGAAGAATGAATATGAGAAAAGTGAGTTATATGGCCGTTTGCATGGGTCTCTTGGCGGTCATTTGTATCGCGCAGGATGTGGTAAGCGTAGTCCAGGGGACAGTGACGAAAGTGGATAGCGCCACCAAGACGGTCGTCGTTGACGAGCGCGGATGGCACGGAACACGCGATCAAGGTCACCGGCGATACGACCTACAAGGGAACGAAAGAAGGCTTCGACGGCTTTCAAGACTGGGACAGAAGTCGTGGTCCGCACCACCGGTAAGCATTTCTCTTGCAACCGGGTCGCTGAGCTCTTTCAGAATGTCTCTCCGGAGTTTTCCTCAGCCTCGTGAATTCCCAGTGAAAATAACTTCGAAATACCGTTAGAATCGGCGCGTCGGCCCTATTCGCATGGAAAAACTCATCCTGGCTGTTGGCACCAAGCGTGGCCCCAAACTCAACGCGGTCACCGAAGCCCTTGAGGCATTCTCTAACGTTCTCGCTCCCGATTCACAATTTGAAGTCCTCGGCGCGGAAGTGGAGAGTGGCGTTAGCCACACGCCCACATCGCGCGAGGAATTGATGCGCGGCGCACGCCAGCGCGCTGAAGCGTTGATCCAACTGGCGCGCGGGAATGGAGAAACCTGGAAGTTCTTCGTTGGGCTGGAGGGCGGGCTTGATGTTGTCCAGGAAGGTGCATCCATAGAAGATATGCAGTGGCGTGCGAGTTTGAAGCCATATGGCCGCCGCCGCGTTTTTCTGGAGAGCTGGGCATATGTGACCGATGGCGTGCGCGGCCACTACGGGCGCTCCGGTGGCATCGAGCTGCCCGGAGCACTGGCCCGCGAAGTTCTCGAAAATGGCGTGGAACTTTCGGTGGCCATCGACAAGTTTGCGGGTGCCGTCGGAATCCGTGACGCGCACGGTGCCTGGGGCGTGCTCTCCAGCAACTTCATCACGCGCCAGGAAGCGTTTCGCGTTGCCGTGATCGCGGCCTTCGCGCCGTTCTATAATGAGAAGATGTACCGTGCCGCCTCTGGCGCATCGAACTGATTTTCGCAGAGGCACGTGACATCGAAGCTCGGATCATTCAGGGGGGAAAGCTTTGCACTGCATCCTGAGCACTGATATCTGATCTCTGGTTTCAAGGGAGACACCGTGGACATCGTCAAAGGCAATATGGGCTGGATCGAAGTGGTGGTTGGCCCGATGTTTTCCGGCAAGAGCGAGGAATTGATCCGCCGGCTGCGCCGCGCGGAGATCGCGCGCCAGCGCGTGCAAATCTTCAAGCCAGCCATTGACGAACGCTACGCCGCAAACGAAATCGTCTCGCACTCGGGCCTCGGCATTCCCTCCGATGCCGTCTTCAAGGCCGCTGAAATCATGGAAAAGCTCTCGCCCCGCACCGAGGTGATCGGCATCGATGAAGCGCAGTTCCTCGGCGACGAAGTGGTGGACGTTTGCACCAAGCTCGCAAACCTCGGCAAACGTGTCATCGTTGCTGGCCTGGATACCGACTACCGCGGCCGTCCGTTCGAACCGATGCCCCGCCTGCTGGCCATCGCCGAAGAAATCACCAAGCTGCTGGCTATCTGCGTGCGCTGCGGCAATCCCGCGGTTCACACGCAGCGCCTGGTCGAAAGCGAAGAGCTCATCGTTGTCGGAGCCATGGGCGCGTACGAAGCCCGCTGCCGCCGCTGCTTCGAGCCCAATCCCGCCCTCGCGCGGGAAAAGAAAGACGGACCCCAGCTCATGGCCCGCAATCGCGCCGCTGCCGCTGGTACTTAGCCTCCGCTGCCAACGAGAACCTCTTTCTGCATTCTCACGCTGCGATCATTGTCTTTCCCTTGACACGCATCGCGGTCTTTGCTTGAGCTTGGTCAATCATTCCGTCACACTTGCTCGGCTGAAAACTCCGCAGAATCGAGTTGGCGGACACTCATGATCATCGAATCCAAAGCACCGACGCGCGTCGACTTCGCCGGGAGCACGCTGGACATCTGGCCGCTGTACCTGTTCCATCCGGGCTCGGTCACCTTGAACGCTGCGATCTCACTCTACGCTTCGTGCACCCTGGAAACGCATCCGAGCGGCGATAATCGCATCAAGCTCGTTTCGCGTGACATCAAGAGGGATGAGAGTTTTGCTTCCTTCGCCGCCCTGGTGAAGGCCAAACGCTACCGCCTCCCGCTTCTCGCCGAAATCGTAAAGTTTTTCCATCCCCCGGGTGGCTTCACTCTCACCACCGATTCCGAAGCTCCCTCCGGCGCAGGCATCGGCGGCTCCAGCGCCATGGCCGTGGCCATTTGCGCGGCGCTCGACCGCTTCACAGGAGCAGGGAAGAGCAAGGTCGATTGGATCCACATCAGCCGCGACGCGGAAGCCATCGTTATCAACGTTCCTACCGGAACGCAGGATCATTACCCTCCGGCCTTTGGTGGCGCGGCCGCGATCGAGCTGCCACCCGGCGGGGAACATCGTGTCGAGCTGCGCCTCAACCTCGACGAACTCGAGCGCCGCGTGATGGTCTGCTACACCGGCAAGCCGCGCCAGCATGGCATCAACAACTGGGAAGTTTTCAAAGCCCAAATTGGCGGGAAGCGGGACGTGCAAAAAAGCCTGGAACGCATCTCCGAAGTTGCCCAGGAAATGCGCGTGGCTTTCGAAAAACCCGATTGGACCGAAGCGGGGCGCCTGATGCGCGAAGAGTGGTCCTTCCGGAAGAGAAACCTGCCGACGATTTCCACGAAAACCATTGACTGCGTTGTCGAGAGCGCGCGTCGCAACGGCGCGCTGGCAGGCAAAGTTTGCGGTGCCGGCGGCGGCGGATGCGTCGTTCTGCTCATCGAGCCGGACGCGCGGGAGCGTTTGGAAAAGGCGATCGTCGAGGCCGGTGGGGAAGTGTTGCCCATGACCATCGACCGCCAGGGCGTGCAAGTCGTTTCTCGCTAAAAAGATGGCCCGACGCCCCTGTCCCTAAGTGCAGTTCCTTCCCGGCGAGGTAGAGGTAAAAGAGAAGCGCCTCGTTTTGGACGGGACACCTGTTCAAGTACCTTTTTGCATCATAGAATAGGTATCTTGGTTCCCGGCCAGGCCGGGGTCCGGATTGCTTATGTCGAACTGGCTGGCTCTCACTCTGGCGATGTTCCTGCTCTCCGACGCGGATGTGCCGCGCGTCAATAGCCTTCGTCCGCCCGCTCCCCAGCCTGCCAACTTTCCTTCGAATGATGAGATCCCTCTTTTTCCCGATACGGCATCACCGAACGACGGACAGGCTGCAGGGCAGTCCCCGGCGAAATCCACGAACGGCCCCAAGAGTGCCACGCTCCAGGATACTTCCAGACTCGAACTCGTTCGCTACGTTTCGGGTGAATTTGCAAAAGCCGTCAAGCCCATGCCTGCGGGAAAAGAAGGCGTCCTTATTAATGTGGGCAAGCCACTGAATCTGGAGCAACTCGACCGCGCGGTTGCCACCCACGGCGCGGCCGTCAATACCGGCGATAACGTGCAGATCACCAAGCTGGAGTTCCGCGCGCATCAAATCGTGGTGGACGTCAACGGCGGAGGACGGGGTAAGCATAGCTGGAAGGACCATCTCCAAGTCAGCCTCGGCGGCGCCACCATGCCCACCATGCAAAGTTCTTCAACACAGGATTCCGGGCCGCCAGGATTGCAGCCCGGCATGGGCAGCACGATTTTCCTGGAGTTCAATAAGCCTTTGCCGGATCTCTCGCCGGAAGATTTGAAACAGCTTCTGGCTCCCGTCCTCAACTTTGCGAAGGAACGCTCCGCGGCGGTGCAATGGTTCGATACCCTTCCGCCAGAAATGAAGAAGGCCATTCAGGAACGCAAGCCGGTCGTGGGCATGGACCGCGAGGAAGTCGTTGCGGCCATCGGCAAGCCTGACCACAAAGTCCGCGAGCGCGACACCGACGGCAACGACATCGAGGATTGGATCTACGGCCAGCCGCCGTCGCGGACCGTTTTCGTGCGCTTCACCGGTGAGCGCGTCACCGGTATCAAGCAATTCCCGCAGTAGGTACGTAGCAGTTGCTCATCCTTGTTGAAGAGAATACGATGACCTCATGAACTCTCTCGATTTCAAGGTGTTTCTGGAGCGCGACGAGGATTACGGCGGGTATGTTGTCCGCTGCCCTTCGATCTAGGGTTGCTACTCACAAGGAAAAACTGTTGAAGAGGCGCTCACGAATATCCGAGAGGCTATTGAGCTCTGTCTCGAAGACATGGAAAGCCGGGGAGAGCCGCTTCCCGAACCCAATAATGTTTTGATCGGCAGTGTTCTTGTAAATCGATGAGCCGAAAACTCCCTGTCATTTCGGGAGAAGATCTCATCCGCGTTCTGCGGAAATTCGGGTACGAAATAGCCAGACAGAAGGGTAGTCACGTTCGC
Organism: Candidatus Acidiferrum sp.; assembly: GCA_036522195.1. Lineage (GTDB taxonomy): Bacteria > Acidobacteriota > Terriglobia > Acidiferrales > UBA7541 > Acidiferrum. The sequence continues at coordinate 11,843 of DATDGF010000038.1, forward strand.
TTCCTGTCACTGTTCCACTCCACAAAAAAGCTTGCCCCCGGCACACTCAAGAGTATTTTGGTTGACGCTTGCGTCAGCGCAGAAGAATTGCTGAAAGCAATGTAATTTTGTGGCCGACTTCACTCTAATGGGAAACTAGTTGAAGGCCACTGCAGCACTACAATTTTTCCGTCTGCTTCGCGCTCGAGTATGGGCGCATACAGCCCCCGTAGCTGACGCCCCCACCACAGACCTTGCGAACTTTTTTCAGCCGGCGTCGTAAACCAGTATTGCCAGATCACCGCGCGCACCTGCTTTGGCGGTGCGTGCGGGAATGGATTTGCGGCGAAGAGTGATAAGACGTCCGCGTCGCCACGAAGCAGATTCTGCTCCGTGCGAACGACGATCGGTTCCTGGCGCCACGAGCCCAGCGAGGCGAACCACAAATTCCAATCGAAGCGCGGCTGGTACGGTGCGTAAATCCCCGGTGCCTTGCTGGGATCTTGCGGCTTGAAACGAAAGGGGTAAACCAGCCAGGTTTGTCCATCGTCAGAGCCTTGAAATTCAATCTCGTAGCGGCCGCGAGTCATCACTGCGAACAGACCGTAGCGATTGGCGATGCGGAACGGTTCAAGCGCGGAGACGGGAGTCGTGGGGAGCGGCAGCGGTTTGAACATCCACACCAATTCAGCGAACGTCGCGTAGAAAATCCAGCTGAGCATCACGGCGGTCACGGCGAGTCTTAGTGCAGAAATCTGCGTTCCGAGCTTCTTGCGCCAAGCTCGTTCTTCTTGTTGTTGCGCGAGGGGCTTCGCCTCTTTGGTGGCGAGAAAGCTCTTCTTCAAAAACGACGGCAAATAAGCCAAAACGAACTGGTCATCCAGCAGCAGAATTCCCAGCACGAGGACGAGATAATTCAGGAACGTGTAGTTGGCGGAGAGGATGATTCCAATCTGCCAGGCCGTCACCACGAAAAAGCAGGCGATTCGAAAGCGCCGCGGCAAGAACATCGCCCACACCAGCGCGAGCTCCAGCGCCAAAGTGAAAAACGACGTCGCCGCGTGGAACCAGTGCGGCAGATGCTCCATGTACCACCCGATCCACGTTGGCAGCGGCCCGTTCTGGTAATACTCGTCCAGCGCGGTGAAGTTCCGCCATTGCGGGTCGCCGCCCCTGATCTTCGCTACGCCCGATTCGAAATAGATTCGAAAGCATTCCCAGAGCAGAAGGAAAACGCTCGCGCGCGACGGCGGACTGTCCTCGCCCCATCCCGGGCGAAATCCGCCCGGGGCAAAGAACAGCGCGATGAATCCTGCTTCGAGCAGCATCCCATCGGACTGATACCCGGAGAATTCCTGCGCCGCGCCGACGAACGACAGGAAGCACACAAAACAGACGGCAAGCATCCCGCGCGGCCAGAAATTCAAAACCAGCAGCAGTGACGCAATCATCCCGACCCAGCAAATTCCCGAGAGGGTGTGCGACCCATTCGAAAACCACAGCAGCGTCGGCGCGTACCAGTAGCCCGTGCGCCCGTAGTTTTCTGCAAGTGCTTGCAGGTATTCGTTAGCGGGAAGAATCCCGTGCGGCCCGATCAGCCCGCGGATCTGGAAGACCAGCGAGAAAAATGCGGAGTAATAGATCAGCCCCAGCGCGCGCAGAAACAGCCACCGCGGAAGCAATCGCCCCGAGGCGCCGCGCTCCGAATTAAACAGCCACCGCATCGCGGAAGCAGGTGTCCACTCCATGATCGGTGCCCATTATAGCGGCCTAAGGTTTGAAGCGCGTCGCGTGGCAGATCCCTGACTTTCTAGGAACCAGACTCACACAATCGTTCTGAGCTAGCATCCTTGGCCTGCGTTAGTCCTGACGCTTCGGGCCATCCCAACATCTGAGTGCTCCCTGACCGGGATAACTGGAGGCCGTGCCGCCGCTCGGTACGGATCCCGTACCCTGATCTGCCATGCCCGTTACCGCCCCGGGGCCGATGGTGAAGGCCAAAAGCATGCTTAGCACAAGGGAGAGACTTTGTTTTGCCCGCGCTATACCGCCCATAGGTTTTCCTCCTTCGATTTCCTGTTCTGGCGGGTAATTGAATCTGGCAAAGTTTTGAATTTTGTCTTGCAGGTCATAAATACCTTGCGCTGACATCCCTGTTAAGCTGCGGATGCGCAATTCGTTCGTTATCCGCCGTACCTCGAGACGTTGTCTTGACGCGTTCGTGCCAACGGCCCGACTCTATTCGCACCATACCGCACCCAACACTGGCAAAATTGACAGTCCCCGCGAGAGTTGCCTGAGTCTCCCAGAATTGCTCTCTCATCCTCGGGTCCCCGGAAGTAATCCACATATCTGGCATCACTAACCGGAAACTGACACACAACCCAAATTGCCCGCGCGTTGACTTTTCCCCACGCAGCCCCTAGCATTTCTTGTTCACCCGCGGTCGTCGTTCGCTCCTGTGCCGCAGCGGTTTTTCACATCCCAACGGAGGAAGTAATGCCCATCAAGGTTGGCATCAACGGCTTTGGCCGCATCGGACGCAACATCATGCGCACCGCGCTCGATGACAAAGACATTCAATTTGTAGCCGTCAACGACGTCACCGACGCGAAGACCCTCGCTCACCTTCTCAAGTACGACTCTGTCCTCGGCAACCTGCCCCACAAACTCACGCACACCGAGGACACTATCGCCGTGGAAGGCAAGAGCTTCAAGGTTTTCAAGGTCAAGGATCCCGCCCAGATTGACTGGGCTTCCGTTGGCGCGGACATCGTTGTGGAGTCCACCGGACTTTTCACCAAGGGCGAGGAGGCGAAGAAACATCTGCGCGGACCCGTGAAAAAAGTAATCATCTCCGCTCCCGCCGACGGTCCAGATGCCACCTTCGTTCTCGGCGTTAACGACAAAACCTACGACCCCGCCAAGCACCACGTCATTTCGAACGCCTCTTGCACCACCAACTGCCTCGCTCCAGTTGCAAAAGTGCTCCAGGAGACCTTCGGCATCCACAGCGGCACCATGACCACCATCCACTCCTACACCAACGACCAGAAGCTGCTCGACCTCCCGCACAAAGACCTCCGCCGCGCCCGCGCTGCCGCCATTAACATGATCCCCAGCTCCACCGGTGCCGCGAAGGCGCTGCACCTCGTCATTCCCGAACTGAAGGGCAAGCTCGACGGCTACGCCATGCGCGTGCCCACGCCAAACGTCAGCGTCGTCGACCTGACCGTTTTCGTCGACAAACCTGCCACGAAGGAAGCCGTCAACGCCGCTCTGAGAGCCGCCGCCGACGGCCCGATGAAGGGCATCCTCGGCTACACTGAGGAAGAGCTCGTCTCCGCCGACTTCAAAGGCAATTCGAACTCCTCCATTGTGGATTCCGAATACACCAAAGTCGTCGGCGACCGCTGCGTGAAAGTTCTCGCGTGGTACGACAACGAGTGGGGCTATTCCTGCCGCTGCCGCGATTTGATCAAATTGCTGGCGTCGAAGTTCTAGGTATTAAGAAATCAGCGAACAGAGATCAGGAATCAGAAATCAGAATGCACAATCGCTGGCGATCTCTGGGCTCTGATCTCTAACCGTGCGGAACGACTTATCAAAAATAGGAACCATGCCCAAGCTCACCATCAACGACCTCGACCTCCGCGGCAAACGCGTTTTCATTCGCGTGGACTTCAATGTTCCACTGAAGGACGGCATCGTCACCGACGACACGCGTATCCGCGAAACCCTCCCCACTCTCCGCCTCGCCATCCAAAAAGGCGGCCGCCTCGTGCTCGCTTCGCACCTCGGCCGGCCCAAAGGCGGTCCCGACCCCAAATATTCCATTCGCCCCGCCGCGAAAAAACTCGAAGAGCTTCTCGGCAAACCCGTAGCCTTTGCTTTCGATTGCGTCGGCCCCGGAGCCGAAAGCCAGAGCAAGGCTCTGCGCGATGGGGAAGTGCTCGTCCTCGAAAACGTCCGCTTCCATCCCGAAGAAGAAAAGAATGACGAAGCCTTTTCGAAGCAACTCGCCGCGCTCTGCGACGGCCTCTTCGTCTGCGACGCGTTCGGCTCCGCGCACCGCGCGCACGCTTCCGTCGTTGGCATCACGCGCTTTGTCCAGCAGTCCGCAGCCGGCCTGTTGATGGAAAAGGAGCTGGCCTACCTCGGCAAAGCCATGACCGCTCCTGCGCGACCGTTCGTCGCGATTCTCGGCGGCGCGAAAGTCAGCGACAAAATCGAAGTGGTCGAAAATCTGATGAAGATCGCCGATGCCATGCTCATCGGCGGCGGCATGGCTTATACCTTTCTGAAAGCCGACGGCCAGCCCATCGGCAAATCGCTCGTCGAAGACGACAAGCTGGACCTTGCCCGTCGCCTCCGCGAAGAAGCGCAAGCGAGAAAATTCGCGCTCTTGCTGCCCGTGGACCACGTCGTGGGGGCGGAATTCAAGGCCGACACCGCCACCCAAACCGTTTCCGTTTCCACCACGCGCGACGGCTGGATGGGCCTGGACATCGGCCCCAAGACCATCGAAGCCTATCGCCAGAAAATTGCCGCCGCAAAAACCATCGTCTGGAACGGCCCTATGGGCGTCTTCGAAATGCCTGCTTTCGCGAAGGGTACTCTGGAAATCGCCAAGGCTGTTGCCGCCGCCACAAGCGGCGGAGCAATTTCCATCGTTGGCGGAGGAGACTCCGTCGCCGCCGTCCATCAATCCGGTCTAGCCGACAAAATCTCGCACATTTCAACCGGCGGCGGCGCTTCCCTCGAGTTTCTCGGCGGGCGCAAACTCCCCGGCGTCGAAGCCCTAACCAACAAATGAACTTTCTCCTCCACGTGCCCTCTGCGAACTCTGTGTTTCTGCGTTTCAATTTCTTACTCTGGAGGTTGACATGCGACGCCGCGTAATCGCCGGCAATTGGAAAATGTACAAAACGCTCGCGGAAACCCGTGCGTTCTTTACCGCCTTCAATCCGCTGGTCGCAAACTCCAAGCATTGCGATATCGTCGTGGCCCCGCCGTTTACCGCAATCTCCACCGCCGTTGATTCCGTGAAGGGAACCAGCATCGCCATCGCCGGTCAAAACGTTTCCTGGAGCAAGGATGGCGCTTTTACTGGCGAAGTTTCCGCCCACATGCTCGCCGAAGCCGGCTGCCGTTACGTCATCATCGGCCACTCCGAGCGCCGCCAGCTTTTTCGCGAGACCGATGACAACGTCGCCCAAAAGACCTTAATTTCCCTGGAGAGCAGCCTCACACCCATTGTCTGCCTGGGCGAACGGCAGGAAGACCGCGAAGCCGGCCTGACCGAAGAGGTCCTCGGCAGGCAATTCACCGGCGGTCCCGGCGCGTTGACCCCCGATGAGTTCTCACGTATTCTACTTGCGTATGAGCCGGTCTGGGCGATTGGCACCGGCCGTACGGCGACTCCGGAAATTGCCGCCGATGCGCACGCGTTTCTCCGACGATGCGCGGGGGAGAAGTTCTCCATCCGTCATGCTTCCGCCCTCAGAATTCTTTACGGCGGCAGCGTCAAGCCTGACAACATTCAGGGATTGATGGCGCAGGAAGAGTTGGATGGCGCGCTTGTGGGCGGCGCGAGCCTCGACCCGAAATCATTTGCCGCGATTGTGAATTTCGAATAGCGCTTCTGGCGAACACAGGATTTTCGATTTCTGAATAAAGGTGGAAGTAATGGATGCAAAAGCTGTAGTCAAGTGGGGAACAGCGTTGCTGATCGGCCTGGGAATTATCTCGGTCGGTTTCCGCTTCGCGGGCTGGCTGCTCAAGGGTTTCTTTATTTTGAACTGCCTGGTGTTGATTGTTGTCGTGCTTCTGCAGAGCGGCAAAGCCGCTGACCTCGCCGGTGCTTTTGGCGGAGCAGGTAGCCAAACGGCCTTCGGGCCGCGCGGCGCCGCCAACGTCCTCTCCACCGCCACCACGTGGTGCGCCATTATGTTCATGCTCTGCGCCATGGCACTGGTGCTGCGCACCGATAAAGCGGTCGGCCAGGGCGGCTCCGTCCTCCAAAACATTTCTCAGCCCGCGACGAAGAAAACTCCAGTAATTCCGGCCACCACGCCCGCGACAACCCCGACACCAGCGCCGGCGAGTTCTCAGCCAACATCGCAAGCCCCAACGTCTCAGCCGCCTGCGCAACAAGCGCCGGCAACTTCGCAGCCTTCACCCGCTCAACCCAAGAAGCCGTAATTCTCGTTTGCAGCGTCGCCTGTCTCCAGCCCGACGTCTCGGTTCTTGAACCTCTTATTTGACACTCTTGTCCGTTGCCTTTACGATTGGATTGGACGCGGTCGTGGCGGAACTGGCAGACGCACTAGCTTGAGGTGCTAGCGCCGCAAGGCGTGGAGGTTCGAGTCCTCTCGACCGCACCAAATTTCCTCTGCACGCGGGATTTCGTCTTCTTCAGAGCCAATCGTAGATTTCGGCCCGTCGGAACGCGGTCTTCTTCCTTGCTTTTCCACAACATCTCGATCTTCAAGTCGGCATGCTCGCCGAGCAGGAACTGACGATGATGCTCCAGATGCTCCAGAAACTCTGCCAGCATTCCGGCGTCGACGTGAAGTCCGCCAACCAGCAACTCCAGGGCTTCAGCGAAACCACCGACGTCCACAAGCTCGCCACCGAACTCGAAGAAAAACTCCCCGAGCAATAGTTGACGCAGCCGTGTGGTTTCGTGTGGTTTCGTTGACAGCCCACCATCCGGCACCTATACTCTGCGCTCCTTCAATTACATTCGCATTTCTGGCACCCGGAGAATTGCATGCCAACTCTACGAATTCGGTCGAGCCTTGCCGCAGTCCTGATCACCCCCACCTTGACGTTCACCCTGTTCGCTCTCATCGCCAGTGAATTTGTCTTCGCGCAGGATCCTCCGAAATACCAAGTCGATCCGGGGTGGCCAAAAGAGCTGCCTAACAATTGGATCATGGGCCAGGTCGGCGGCATGGCTGTCGACCGCCACGACCACATCTGGGTTCTCCAACGTCCCTCTTCAGACACGCCGGATGAATTAGGCGCCGCACAGAAGCCGCCGCTTTCGCAATGCTGTTTCGCTGCGCCGCCTGTCCTCGAATTCGACGCCCAGGGGAACCTGCTTCAGTCCTGGGGAGGCCCCGGCGAAGGTTTCGATTGGCCCAAGCGCGAACACGGCATCTTCGTGGACAACAACGACAACGTCTGGATCGGCGGCGCTGGCGACACCGATCGTCACTTACTCAAGTTCAGGAGCAACGGAAAATTCCTGATGCAGATCGGTCACCCTTCCTCCGATCCAGCCAACAGCTTGCGCACCGACATTCTCGGCCGTCCTGCCGGCATCGAGCTCGATGCCGAAGCCCACGAACTCTACATCGCCGACGGTTATTTGAATAGACGCGTCATCGTCTTCGATTCGGGAACCGGCGCCTTCAAGCGCCTTTGGGGAGCCTACGGCAACGCGCCCAATGACGCCGATCCCGGCCCCTACAATCCTGCCGCGCCCGCGGATCAGCAGTTTCGTAACCCCGTCCACTGCGTGCACATTGCCGTTGACGGCCTGGTCTACGTTTGCGACCGCGTCAACGACCGCATGCAGGTCTTCACCAAACAAGGCAAATTTCTAAAAGAGTTCTCCGTGCACCCTCAGACTTTCGGTGCAGGTTCCGTCTGGCAATTCGCGTTCTCCACCGACGCCCACCAAAAATTTCTTCTCCTCGCCGACGGTGGAAACAATGTCATCTGGACTCTTCGCCGCGATGACGGTGCCGTCGTCGGACAAACCGGTCACAACGGCCGCAATGCCGGTCAATTCCATTGGGTCCATCAGATCGTCTCCGACTCCCAGGGCAATCTCTACACCGGCGAAGTCGACACCGGGAAACGCATCCAGAAATTTGCCCTCCAGCCAGCCCCACAAACCCATCACTGACCGATCCTTGCGTTTCTGGCTCGGCCCGTTACCCAAACCGGCCTAATCGCAGGTTGACGGATATAACCTGACCTCCCTAGAATGGACCGCCAAGGAGCAAGTTCCCCTCCTCATGATTGGCCAAACACTCGGCCACTACCGCATCTTGGAAAAGGTCGGCGCCGGTGGGATGGGTGTGGTCTATCGCGCCCATGATGAACAGCTCGAGCGTGATGTCGCTGTAAAGGTCCTCCCTCCGGGTACTCTCAACAACGATGCTGCCCGTAAACACTTCAGGAAAGAGGCTTTAGCTCTGGCCAAGCTCAACCACCCCAACATTGAAACGATCTACGAGTTCAATACACAAGATGGTACAGACTTTTTGGTGATGGAATATGTACCAGGGAAGACGCTAGCCGACAGGCTAGTTAGCGGCACTTTGCCTGAGAAAGAAGCGGTCACGCTGGGTATGCAAATCGCTGCGGCGATGGAGGAAGCTCACAATCGCGGAATCGTCCACCGCGATTTAAAACCTCGCAATATTGCCCTCACCGATCGCGGGCAAGCCAAGGTCCTGGATTTCGGTCTGGCGCGACTCCTGCCACAGACGAGCGAAGGGAACTCCGTGACTCTCACCGATACCCAAGCCGGCGCGGGCACACTGCCTTATATGTCACCGGAACAGCTTCAGGGTGAGCCGGTGGACGCCCGCGGCGACATCTACACTGCCGGCGCGGTTCTTTACGAAATGATTGCCGGCCGCCGGGCATTTTCCGAAGACCTCCCTTCGCGGTTGATCGACTCCATTCTTCACCAGCTTCCGGTCCCGCCTCGTGCCCTGAATCCCCGCATTTCACCAGAGCTTGAGCGAGTCATTCTCAAATGCCTGGACAAGGATCCCGCGCGCCGCTTCCAAACCGCAAAAGAACTCCTTGTGGATTTGCGGCGCCTGGACGGAAACCATTCCGCGGATACCACTCCACCTTCTCGTGCCAATTCCGCAAGAACAAAGGTCGCGAGATTCGCTCCCTATGCCGTTGCTGGGCCTCTAATTCTTGCAGTCCTGTTGACGGGACTGAACGTCGGCGGCTTGCGCGACCGCCTCATGTTCCGGCCACCGCCCGCAAAAGTTGGCTCACTCGCGGTGCTGCCTCTCGAAAATCTCTCGCACGACCCCGAGCAGGAGTATTTCGCCGACGGCATGACCGAAGCCCTGATCACCGACATCGCAAAAATCAGGACTTTGCGCGTGATTTCGCGAACCTCCGTCATGCGTTACAAGGGAACCAAGAAACCGTTATCGCAAATCGCGCGGGAGCTCAAGGTCGACGCCATCGTCGAGGGTTCGGTCCAGCGCTCCGGCAACCAGGTAAGGATTGACGCGCAGCTCATTGACGCCAGAAACGACCGCAATCTTTGGACCGAGAGCTACCAGAGCGATCTTAGCGATGTGCTCAGCCTGCAGGGAAATGTCGCACGCGCCATCGCCGGAGAAATCCGCGTGCAGCTGACTTCCGAGGAACGCGCCGGGCTCTCGAGCGCCCGCACCGTGAAACCGGATGCCTACGAAGCCTATCTTCGAGGCCTGTACTCGCTCAACAAGCGCACCCCCAGCGATCTCCAGAATGCTATCGGCTCCTTCCAGAAGGCCATCGACCTTGACCCGACCTACGCTCTTGCCTATTCCGGTCTCGCCGAGGGATATACCTTGTTGAGCGTTTACGGCGAAATCGTCCCGCGTGCCGCAATGCCCAAGGCCAAGGCGGCAGCTCGTCGTGCCCTCGAAATCGACAACGGCCTCGCGGAAGCGCACGCGGTACTCGCCGACGTCGAGTGGTCCTATGATTGGGATGTCGCCGCCGCTGACGCTTCCTTCCAGCGCGCACTGCAGATCAATCCCAGCTATGCCACCGCCCATCAGTGGTATGCGCTTTACCTGAGCAACCTTGGCAAGAACGAGCAGGCCATCGCCCAGATCAATCGAGCGCAAGAGCTTGATCCTCGTTCCCTCATCATTCAGGCGAATGTTGGCTGGTGCTATTACGCCGCCCATCGCTACGATGAAGCAATCGAGCAATTAAAGAAGTTTACAGAGAGTGAGCCGAATTTCTGGCTCGTGCATTCGATTCTTGGCCAGGTCTACCTGTCAAAAGGAAACCTCCCGGACGCCATCCATGAACTCGAATTGGCGGCCTCGCTCTCTCCCCATACCATGCGCAACATGGCGCTGCTTGGCGACGCCTATGCTCTCGCCGGCCGCCGCGCGGAAGCGCGCAAGCTCTTGGATGAACTGATTTCGATCTCCAAGCAACGCTACGTCGCTCCTGCCTATATGGCCATTCCCTGCATTGGGCTCGGCCAGAAGGATCAGGCCTTCGATTGGCTCGAGAAAGCTTACGACGATCGCTCCGATTGGATGGTGCTCCTTCAGACCGATCCGGTGTTCGATCCCATTCGTTCTGATCCGCGCTTCCAAAATCTGCTGCGCAAGGTCGGCGTTCAGCCGTAAATCAATATTCTATTTGCTCCAAATTGTTGATCCTTCCTGATTTTCTCCGCCCCCACCCCAGTGCCGCCCCTCGGGCCGTTAGCGGAATCGTTCTACTTGACCCTCCGGTACAGTATGACTACACTTGCCGCACTTCACTTCCTTGGAGCTGCCATGAGTGAGCCTGTAGATGATCGTGTAAAGGGAGTTGTGCCGCGTGATGCGATTATGCGGGAGATCGAAACCGCTCGGAAAAAGCTCAACGAAATGCGGAAGCATCACCCCAAGTCTTCCCCGGAGGGCGAGGCGATCTTCCGTCAACTATTGCAACTAGAGCTTTGCGACACGATTCTTCACGACGTACATATAATTTGGTAACCGCCCGCGGAACGTCTGCGGGACCAGATGCCCCAATTCAACTAGCCGACGCCAATACCAGACCGTGCCCGGATGACTACACGCTATCGCCGTTCTCCGTATCTTGTTTTCTATTGGTCCGGCAAGCGGATGGTGTTCCAGAATTATTTCACCCGTTCCAAGGTCTTCGCCGCGCCCCTTCTATTCGAACTTTTGAATTTCTTCGACACCTGGCGCAGCGCCAAGTCTTTCCAGCGCCGTTTTCCCCAATTTGATCCCGCAGTCTTGAGGGGTGGCCTGTCAGTCCTCGTGCGCCACGCACTTCTCCAGCGCTCCGGCCAGCCTCATGACGCAGCATCACCTCGCGCCATAGCCGCGTGGGCAAATTGGAACCCCGCCGCGGGCTTGCTCCATTTCTCCACGAAAGATCTCCAGTATTCGTCAGATCTGGAGTTCCTCCTGAAACGGCAGCAAACGCGTGCGAAAACACAGCCGATACCCGCCCCGGTGAAGCGTTATCCAGGCGCGAAGCAGATTGCGCTGCCCGCGCCGCAACACGGTGGAGAATTTCCGCAAGTGCTGCTCTCTCGCCGCACTTGGCGGAAGTTTTCTTCCCGCCCCGTTGAGCTCTCCGCGCTTTCCACGCTCTTGGGGCTTTCTTTCGGAGTGCGCTGGTGGGTGGATGTTCCCCGCCTGGGGCGGCTCGCGCTAAAAACTTCTCCTTCCGGAGGCTCGCGCCATCCGATCGAAACCTACGTCCTGGCTCGCCGCGTCGCCGATCTGCCGCCCGGCCTCTACCACTACGCCGCCGACAAACATTGTCTGGAGCGTTTGAAGCGCGGCGCAAATTCCAGCCAGCTTGCTCGCTATCTGGCAGGCCAGAAGTGGTACGGTAAGGCTGCCGCGTTGATTCTCATGACCGCCGTCTTTGGCCGCCCGCAATGGAAATATCAGTCACCGCGCGCCTATCGCGCCGTCCTCATTGACGCTGGCCATCTTTGCCAGACTTTTTGCCTGGTGGCCACCTGGCTGGGCCTGGCGCCTTTTTGCTCCATGGCCCTGGCCGATTCGCGCATCGAATCCGATCTCGGCATCGATGGCGTCTCCGAATCCGTGCTCTACGCCGCCGGTGTCGGCACCCTGCCCCGCAACCTCAAGTGGGCCCCGTGGCCCACCCCCTTCCACGGCACCCGCCACCCGAATCCTGCCTTCGCGTGATATTTCTTCTTCTCCACTTTGCGCTTCGTTTCTGGCGTCGTAGGTTGCCGGGAAGTCATGCAAAGTCCCAAGCGTTGTAGATTTGGGAGCCTGCTTGCAGATTTCGTCGGTCTCAGCGAACATCAGCATAAGGTTTAACTTCACGAGGCCCCGACGATGATGATTTGAGCTAGGTTGATACAGAAATGAATAAACCTTATTTTCCCGCGCTCTTCGCACTGCTGCTTTTACCCTTAGTCATGTCCGTGGCAGAAACTGTCAAATTTCCTAGCGGTGAGATCACTCTGCACGGTGTCCTATATAAACCCGAAGGAGCCGGACCCTTCCCTGCAGTTATTTATAATCACGGGAGTGCGCCCGGCATGATGAGCGAGCAGGCATTTGCCGCACTCGGTCCGGTGTTCGCAAGCCATGGATGGGTATTCTTTGGACCTTATCGGCGAGGGCAAGGATTGAGTGCCTCGGCAGGTCCGTATATTGGCGATCAGATCGAGGCTGCCGAGAAAGCCGGAGGCGCCTCCGCGGCTGCCTCGGCGATGGTGCGATTATTGGAGACGGATCATCTGAACGATCAGTTAGCCGCCCTGGCTTGGTTGCGAAAACAGAATTTCGTTCAACCGAATCGCATTGCGGTGGCGGGAAACTCCTTTGGTGGTGTTGAAACTGTGCTGGGAGTAGAACGAGGAGGATATTGTGCGGGGATCGATTCAGCGGGTGGAGCCCATAGTTGGGCGCAGGCTCCTGAGTTACAGTCGCTCATGACTCGCGCAGTGCGAAATGCAACCGCGCCAATCTTCTTTTTTCAGGCGGCTAACGATTATGACCTGTCGCCGAGCAAGACACTCTCAGCGGAGATGAACAAGGTGGGCAAGACGTACAAGCTGAAGATTTATCCTTCTTACGGCGATTCTCCTCAGGACGGCCACAGCTTTGGCTACTTTGGATCCGACGTCTGGGCCGAAGACGTTTTCTCATTTCTGAACCAGTATTGCACCAAGTAATGACCCTCGCGATCTTTTCGTCGAATTCATCGAACATCGCACGGCCACTATTATCGTGGACATTTTTCTCTTTGAGAGATGCCAGCAGCATGGGCTGTGCTACCGGGACTGCGCTGTGAACGAAGGCACCTTCGGAGTAGACGACAGGGTGCGAATCCTGTTGAGTAGCCCCACCAGTCGCGGGCAGTCTTTTTCGGTTATCGCTGTGAATCTCAACCCCAGCCCGCCTCCGGGAACAAGATGCCGGACTACCGCTTCAGCCCTGATTTGTCCTTCTTGAACAAGAAAATCGAGCTTGGCTTTCGCGCCCAGAGGCGGGGGAACTGGCGTGGAGAGGAACAATCCACCAACGCTCAGGTCGCAAACGCGGGAAACTTCATCCATGTCCTGACACCGCCAATACACCCAAACGTCGCCCATGGTCTCGATGCGAGAAGTCATCCTTCTGGAATAATCCTGCTTTGCCAATGCGGTTCCCACGTCCCTCCTCTGTGCCTGCGGGCTTGGGCGGGCCGCTGAGAAAAACAAACGACCCCACGCAGTCTATGGCAAACAATACTTGGAGGATCGGGAGCGAACCATCGGGTAAAGACCGGAATTGTTGCGCAGGATTTTCCTCACTGCCCGCCGGATTCACTCGGCGCAATCAGATACAATCCTGTTCCCAAACTTCAGAAATGGCGCCTTCCGCCCCTGGGCAAATCCACGGACGAACCAAATCAGTCGCCCTCCATTCCTCGATGCTAGTCCCAATGCCCGCAGCGCTTACCGGACAAACGAAAACAACCAAACAATCCAAATGTCAGGGTGACTGGCCCAAAACGTCGGCGCTAAGTGGCTATCGTCAGCTTCAATTCGAGGTTGGCTCCGCGTTTGCGATCTATCTGGACGCGCAGGCGAAGAGAGTCAAAGCCAGGTGTTGAAAGTTGTAGAAAGTAAATCTTTCGACCTTGTACGTTGACAAACGAAAACTTTCCGTGCCTGTCTGTCGCACTTGTCCGCAACACTGTTTTCCAATCCGAGCTAAACTCTTGTACCCAGATATTTGTCAGTGGAGAGCCGGCAGGGTCCTGGTACAACTGCAGACAGCGACTTCACCAATTGAAGGTCGGCAAGCTCGATGACCTGATACTGCGCATCCATTTTGAGGGGTAAACATAACAGCCCGACTATCGTGGCTAGGGCTAAGGAATCGGGTTATTTAAGAAGTTTACATCCAAGAGCTCTTGAAGAGCTCTTGAACGGACTGTCCGGTGCCTGCTTAATGGTTATCGGTACGTGGCTTTCGCTCGCTCAACCCTAAAGGCTAAGGAAAAGTTTGTTCTGGCAGCTCCCGCTCCTGCGCTATACTCGGGCCACTCGACATTCTTGTCGACATCGGCGTTCCCGCCGAGAAGGAGGTGATCCAGTGAGGTACGGTTTACGTTGACGTATTAGAAGAGGCGCTTGTGCGGTTACCGAGCGCCTCTCTTCTTCTGTGGGGCGTAGAACAGCCCTAAGGCGCTAGCATTTTCTCACGTGCCGCATCCCTTTGGAATCCGGTTCATCAAAGGGTGCGGTTTTGAATGGCTACGCTGTCTACGGCGTCCGCCCCAAGGCCGACCTGGACCTCGAGGCATACTACCTCGCAACACTGGCCAGTCCCGATCTCGGACATCGCTTCCTTCTCGCTGCCCATGAGACCGAGTCTTCCCGGTGTCGGGTTTCGAGAAAATGCTCGTGCTCTACGTACCGCTTCCCAACGGAGTCGAAATCCCTCGAGTGGTGCAGAGCTCCAGAAATCTTCGAACTCTTTTACGCCATGCAGAATTTGAATAAGAGAGCGCTTGTCCGCCGTCTCGTGCCGGCTCACCATTCCTACCTCACTATGCCCCTATCCCACACCATACAAACTATTTGTGATAATTCTTAACTAACTGTACCAATATGCTATAATACTGGATGTATATGGCGCGACCTCTCCGTGCCCTCGAACCATGCTCGCCCGCACGGTAGTTCTTCCAACTCCCCCAATATCTGTCTATCCCAAGGCGTTGCCTTCGCCCCATCAACCTGCCCCCGCCTGCCCTGAGGTAAGAAGGGTTCACTCTGAGAAACGAAGAGTAAGTCTTTTAGCGGCAACAATTACAGGTCTCCCAAGTGTTGCAAACAAAAGACTTCCCGCAAATCTAAACCCTTTAGATGCAATACTTACAATAAACGGGGGGGCCCCTCTGTTCCGTGCTTCGGCTCTTCGACTCTTTAACTCTTCGCCCCTTCTACGCTGAGCCCTTTCGTTGCTCTCTCTTGTCGCTCTTTGCGCCAAGAGTGTTTCACAACTCTTTTACTATCAGACGCTTCCGCACTCTTTCTCACAAATGCCGGGTGTCATCCCCTCCTCCCCGGTCTCTATACCTAAAGTATTACTTTAACTCTTCCGCCAACTCGTCGTTGATTGCGTTTCCAACCTTTCAACCTTCCAACGGACTTTTCCCCTCCCGACGTTCCAACGTTGAGACGTTTCGACATTCAGACCGGGCTCCGTTTGTTCTGCGGTTGTCCCCTTGCCTTTTGCTTCGCGATGTATTCTATTTGTCCCGCTTCCATGGCCACCCACGACAATCGCGCCAATCCCCACGTGCCGCCAAAACCCGGCTTCCTGGCGCGGACTCTCTTCAGCACCGACCACAAAGCCATTGGCCTCAACTATCTATGGCTCGCGCTCTTCAGCGTTTTTCTCGGCTTGACCATGTCGCTGCTCATGCGTATCCATATCGTCTGGCCGGGCATGCGGCTCCCGTTCCTGACCGGCGTCGGCTTCTCGCTCGAACGCTACGCCGCTCTCACCACCTTCCACGGCTCACTCATGGTTTTTCTGGTGCTGACCGCCGCGCCGCAAGCCGGCTTCGGCAACTATTTCCTCCCACTGCAAATCGGCGCGCGAGAAATGGCCTTTCCCAAGCTGAACCGGCTCGCCTTCTGGTCCACCGCAGCTTCGCTCCTCGGCCTGACCGCTGCCTTCCTGGCCGCGCCCGAAACCGGACTCACCCTCTGGATCGTCAGCGTCGCGCTTTTTTGCGCCGCCTCACTCTTGAACGGAATCAATTTCAGCGTCACCACCATCGACCTCCGCGCCAAGGGCATGACCCTGCCGAGGCTTCCGCTGACCGTCTGGGCCTGGTTCATCAACGGAATTCTCAGCACTTTGATTTTCAGTATCCTCCTTGCCGCCTCCGTCTGCCTGCTTTCCGATCGCCTCGCCAGCACACACTTTTTTCCGGTCTTCAGTTTCCTGAGCAGCCAGCCCGCGAATCTCGCCGCCAATACTTTGCCCGTGCCCTGGCAGCGCCTCTTCTGGTTTTTCGCGCAAGCCGAAGTCTATATCGCCATGCTCCCGTGCTTCGGACTCGTCACCCATCTCATTTCCACATTTTCCCGCAAGCCCGTTTGGATGGAACGACTTGTGGTTCTCGCTTTGTGCGCCGTCGGCCTTTCTGGGTTTTGCGTTTGGGGCCAGCATATGTTTACAAGCGGCATGAATCCTTTTTCACCGCTGGTCTTTTCGCTGCTCGCTTCCTCGCTCGGTTTGCCCGCCGCGATTTTGCTGATCAGTTGGCTCGGCACGCTCTGGAGCGCGCGCGTTCAGCTCAACTCTTCGATGCTTTTCGCGATTGGTTTTGTTTCGCTTTTCATGGCTGGTGGACTTTCCGGAATTTTTCTCGCGCGCCGTGATCTCGCTTCCGCCGCCGTCAGCGACGATTTCATCACCGGACATTTCCATCTGGTCATGGGCGTCGCCGCAACCTTCGCAATTCTCGGCGCGCTGTTTTTCTGGTTTCCAAAACTTTTTGGCCGCCGCCTCAACGAATCGCTCGGCAAACTTCATTTCTGGCTCACGTTCGCCGGCGTCTATCTCGTCTTTATACCCATGCACTGGCTGGGCTTGCTTACCCACGCCAACATTTATTCCGGCAGCCGCCTCGCCGCAATCGCATCATTGGTCGCTTCGGTCCGCGCGTTCATCACGGTTGCTGCAATCCTCATGGTTTTCGCCCAAGGAATTTTTCTCATCAATTTTCTGTGGAGCTTTTTCCGCGGCGAAAAAGTGGAAGAGAATAATCCATGGCGCGCCACCACCCTCGAGTGGACCGTCTCATCGCCGCCGCCCGCCGATGATTTTGGCCCCACCGACCCGGTGGTGTATCGTGGGGCTTACGAGTTCAGCGTCCCTGGCGTCGCCGAAGATTTTGTTCCGCAGCACCTCGCACCGGACCAGGTAGTGAAAGCGCGTTAGCGAATAAATAGAAAATAGAAAGATCGACATGCCGGGCACAACTGCAGAAATCGAAATCGTCATCGAAGATATTGGCGGGGGTGGCGGTGGCGGAGAACCGCCCGCGGGCGGCGGTGACGACGATCGCCGCCGCCAAAAAAAATCTCCATCGCCGAGACGCTACTCGACCGCCATTACGCTCGGGCTCGTTTCCATACTCATGTTTTTCATGGCGCTTACGAGCGCTTTTATCGTTCTCAGGCGCAGCAGCGAATTGTGGGTGGCTTTCCACCTCCCGCCGATTCTGTGGTTGAACACGGTGATTCTGCTGGCAAGCAGTTTCACGCTGGAAGCGGCCCGGCGGCGGCTGGCTGATTCGAACGCGACTGGCTTTCGAAAGCTCTGGTTGCTTACGACCGCGTTGGGACTTTTATTTGTTGCGGGACAACTTGTTGCCTGGCGCCAGCTCGTGGCGCAGGGCGTATTCATTGCGAGCAACCAGGCCAGCAGCTTCTTTTACATTTTTACCGGCGCGCATGCGATCCATCTTCTTGGCGGCGTCGGCGCGCTACTTTACGTTTCGTTTCGAAAGCAGGACGCA
>DATDGF010000039.1:0-7788 GCA_036522195.1 Candidatus Acidiferrum sp.
ACGTCCGCGACTAGCGAGCAACACCGCTGGCAGCAACCGTGGCCCTCGATACCTCGCGCAGGCCAAGGCCCTTTCTGTCGGGCTTTCCAATGCTTACTTCAAATCGCTCGGACTTCCGACCTTACACGAGGAGTGCTAGCGGAACCATCTCGAACCGCCGTGTACGGACCCGTACGCACGGTGGTGTGGCAGGGGTCGGCGGGCAACCGCCGCCCCTATGCCGATCAAGTCGGCTTATGTGAATCGATTCGCAAAAGCTCCTGGATAACGGGCTAACAGGAAGTAACCGAATTGCTTCCGGCTTGCCGACGATTCACTCGGAAACGGTTAAAAAGCACATGGCCAGCACTGCTTGACGTGACCCCCGAGGACGTGACTGAACATTGTGAATCCATGGATTACGTGTATAATCCAATGGAGGTGTGCTATGCGTTACGAACCGGAACACAAGACGCAAACCCGCGATCGTATTGTGCGAAACGCCGCCCGCAAGCTCCGCGCCGAGGGGCTGAGCGGTCCGGGCGTCGCCAGTGTGATGAAGGCGTCGGGCCTGACCGTGGGCGGCTTTTACAAGCATTTTCGCAGCAAGGACGAGCTTTTCGCCGACGCCATTGCGCAGGCATTCTCAGACAGCGAGAAGGTCTATTCCTCCCTGCAAAACGTGCCGCGCGAGGACAGGTGGAAGGAAATCGTTCGGTTGTACCTCTCACCCGAGCACTGTAATCATCCCGACACCGGCTGCCCGGTTGCAGCGTTGGCGCCTGAGATTGCCCGCGCCAAATTCAGTGTTAGAAAACGAATCTCCGGCCTGATGAAAGAGCGTACGGAGCGGTGGGTGGAGTTCATACCGGGACGGACCACAACAGAGCGGGAGCGAAATTTCTTCGTCATTTTCAGTGCGATGGCGGGCGCGGTGTCCATTGCCCGTCTGCTGACCGAACCTGCCGACCGGCAGAAGGTGCTCGCGAGCGTGCGGGATCATCTTTTGCACAGCTTTTGAGACTTTTCTTGTAACCATAGGATTATGACTGTCATCTAATGCAATATGCGAGATCGGAAGACGGACTCGCAAGGACTGAAATCTTCGGTCCGCTAGAAATCAAACGCGTTTGCGTGGCAGTGGCCACGAAAGGATTCGTATGAAACTCGCTGGTCGCACTATCCTAATCACCGGGGGCTCCGCTGGCATCGGCCTTGCTTTTGCGCTCAAGTTTCTCGAACTCGGCAATGAGGTCATCGTAACTGGGCGGCGCCAAGCCGTCCTCGATGAGGTGAAGGCCAAACACCCGAAGCTCCACACCATCCAGAGCGACGTCGCTGATCCCGCGCAAATCGCCACCCTTGCGGCGCGCGTGAAAGCAGATTTCCCCAAGCTCGACGTGCTAGTGAACAATGCGGGCATTATGCTCAGCAAGAACCTCAAAGCCCGAGCCGCCGACCTCAGAAGGTTGACGGTGGAAATGGATGTCAACGTCGGCGGCGTGATTCGTACAACCTCCGCGCTCATCGACCTCATCACAGCGAACAAGGGCACGGTGATTAACGTGTCCTCCGCCCTCGCTTTCGTGCCTCTGCCATCCGCGCCGATCTATTCCGCAACCAAGGCTGCGATCCACTCCTACACCCAATCGATCCGGTTCCAGTTGGCGGAAGCCGGTGTGGAGGTCATCGAGATCATGCCACCCGCCGTGAAGACCGACATGACAGCAGACCTTTCCGAGGGCAGCATCAGCTTGATGACCACAGCTGAGTTGGTAAAGCAGTCCTTTGCGTCCCTCAAGGCGGACGCCCTTGAGATCCGGCCGGGGCAATCCAAACAGCTCGCGTTCATGCGCCGACTCGCCCCCGATTTCATCAACAAACAGCTCTGGAAGGCTTCCAGGAAGCTGGTGCCTGTCGGGGCAAGCTAGGCCGTTTCAGCAAAAACTTGGGAATAGAACATGAAGGCATTCATCGTCGATCGTTATGGAAGTGATCGTGTGCGGATTGGCGAAATGCCAGAGCCGGAGCTGCGGGAGGACGAGGTACTGGTCAAGGTGCACGCCGCTGGCGTAAACCTCCTGGATTCCAAAATCAGAAACGGCGAGTTCAAACTCATTTTGCCCTATCGCCTGCCGCTCACCCTGGGTCACGACGTGGCCGGCGTCGTGGTCCGAGTCGGGCCGCAAGTGCGGCAATTCAAGCCCGGTGATGAGGTCTATTCCCGGCCGGATGACTTTCGAATCGGTGCTTTCGCCGAATTTATTGCAATTAAAGAAGATTCCCTGGCGATTAAGCCAATAAACCTCACCATGGAAGAAGCGGCTTCCATCCCGCTGGTCGGCTTGACTGCGTGGCAAGCGCTAATCGAAAAAGCGAATCTTAAGAAGGGCCAGAGGATTTTCATCCAGGCGGGCTCCGGGGGCGTCGGAACGTTTGCCATTCAGTTGGCAAAGCATTTGGGCGCCACGGTGGCCACAACCACGAGCACCGCCAATATTGGTTTGCTGAAGGGGCTCGGCGCGGATATCGTGATCGATTACAAGAAAGACGATTTCGAAAAGATCCTGCGTGACTACGACGTGGTCTTGAACAGCCAGGACAAAGAGACGCTGGAAAAATCCCTGCGAGTGCTAAGGCCTGGAGGAAAGCTCATCTCGATCTCTGGTCCTCCCGATCCCGATTTTGGAGAAGAGATCAGGGCGCCCTGGTTCGCTAAATTGGCAATGCGCGTTTTGAGCTTTGGAATCAGGAGAAAAGCGAAACGTCGCCACGTCAGCTTTTCATTCCTCTTCATGAGGGCGAACGGAAGCCAATTGCGCCAGATCACCGCTCTCCTTGATTCCGGAGTTATACGCCCGGTTGTGGATCGGGTCTTTCCATTCGAATCGACCAAAGAGGCTTTGGCTTACGTCGAAACAGGACGTGCAAGAGGCAAGGTCGTCGTCAAGGTGAGATGAAGATGGATACCATCCTTGAGGAGGTGGGCAGCGCAGTCACCTCTATCACGTCCGGCCAGTTACAGGTTCCGTGGGAGCCACTTCTGTATTCCTGACGGATAACGGGCAACCCTTTCCTAATCCGGATAAAGGAAGGATTGCCGACAATCCAGGATCTGTCTCGCATAGCCGCTCGAATCAAGACGCAACTGCGGGACTTTTACGGATAGCGCGTCTATCATCCAAGTGGATTATTTCCGCTATCGAAAGTAGGAAGAAGCACCTTACCTTCACTCAGTTCCGTGAAGCGTGTACGATCCTCCCATCGGTTTTGCCGCACGGACCTTCCGGCCAGCAGAATCCGTGTTGGCCCACTTAGGATTGACCGCCGATGGCTTGACTCGCGTGTTTAGCGGAGGTCTAATCTCGGCTATCGAACAAAGGCAGCGCCCCATGGATGTGAAGACGCATTGGGACAAGGTCTATGCGACCAACGCACCCGAATCGGCGAGCTGGTACCGAGCGCACCTGGAAACCTCCCTCGCACTGGTCGAACGCGCGGCGGAAGCACGCTCGGCCTCGATCATTGACATTGGCGGCGGCGAATCAACGTTGGTTGACGACCTTCTTCTTCGCGGATACAAAAGCCTCAACGTACTGGATGTCTCGCAGACCGCAATCGAAGTCACGAAAAAGCGATTGGGTACGGCTGCGGAGCAGGTGCGGTGGTTGGTCGGCGATATCGTCGAAATTGAACTGGAACCACATGCCTACGATCTCTGGCATGATCGAGCGGTGTTCCATTTTCTTACGACACCGGAGCGACGTCTTGCTTACGTGCGGCAGGTTACGCGCGCCGTTAGGCCGGGTGGCCACGTGATTGTAAGCACATTCGGACCAGAAGGACCTACGAAATGCAGCGGGCTTGAGGTGATGCGCTATGACGCCGAATCGCTTCACGGCGAGTTTGGCGGGCACTTCCGCCTGGTGGAGAGTTCCAAGGAACTGCACCAAACACCATTTGGCACCACGCAGCAATTCTTGTATTGCTACTGCCGGCTCGGATGAAGTTTCGCTGTCGTACTCTCCGCATTTCGCGAAACGGCAGGTCGATTCCGTTCTTCGTTAAGCGTGTTGCTAGAGCTCGTACGCGCCGTAGCACTCTAAACTTGGGCGCTGCGAATGGGCAATTTCGCCGCCTCCCACGCTGCGATGCCGCCTGCAATTTCACTGACGGGATCGAATCCGCTGCCTTGCAATAAGCTCGCGGCGATGGACGACCGATAGCCGCCCGCACAGTACACTAGCAGGGGACGGTTTTTCGGCAGCGTTTCCAGATTTTCCACCAGACGATTGAGCGGGATGCCCAAGCTGCCGCTAATGTGTTTCTCTTCTCGCTCGCGCGGCGCGCGGACGTCGATGGCCAGGGGCGGCTGACTCGATGACAGGAGTTCCGCCGCGAACTGCGCGCTGAGGCGCTCGGTGAAGGCGACCAGTTCCGGCCTCGATTCGAGGCTGTGCAATCCGTTCTGCAAATATCCGGCCACGTGATCGAACCCGATGCGACCGAGCCGGACGGCCGATTCGTTCTCCCGGCCAGGGTCCGCGATAATTACGATCGGATGCGTTCGATCGAGCACGGTTCCGGCCCATGTTGCGTACTGGCCGCCGAGTCCGATATTGATGCTGCCTGCCAGGTGCGCTGCCGCAAATTCGTCGGGATCGCGCGTGTCGAGGATCTGCGCGCCACCCGCTTGCAATGCCAGCACCGCGTCGAGCGTCAGCGGGTTCATCTCGCGCGCGAGCGCTTCGTCCAGCGTAGGCCTCTCTTCACTGTTCAGCATGGCGTCATAGGTGAAGTAGGGCGGGGCTTCCGGTTGATCGGCCGTTACCACCTGGATGAATGCTTCCTTGCTCATTGGCTGCAGCGCGTAGTTCAATCGCCGTTGTTCTCCCAGGGTTGATACCGTCTCCTTGCTGATGGCCTTCCCGCATAGCGAACCCGCGCCGTGAGCTGGATAGACCAGGCTTTGGTCCGGCAGCGCCAGCAGTTTGTTATGCAGCGAATCGAACAACAGGCTGCCCAGTTCGGTTGCCGACCAGCCCAGCGCCGCGCGCAGGTCGGGCCGCCCCACGTCGCCGATAAACAATGTGTCCCCGGTGAGTACGGCATGCGGTTGCGTATCGCTGGCGGTCAGGTCGTAAACCAGGATGGAGATCGACTCCGGAGTGTGACCCGGCGTTTCCAGCACGTTCAGGCGTACGCGTCCGAATTCGAGAATGCCGCCATCGCGAAGAGGGGTAAATGCGTACGTCGCTTTGGCGGCGGCGCCGAGATAAACTGTTGCGCCCACGCGATCGCGCAGCTCCAAATGCCCGGCGACAAAATCGGCGTGTAGATGCGTCAGGAGCACGTGCTTGATCTTGAGCGCGTGCTCGGCGGCAAACGCAATGTATTGGTCGGTGTCCCGTTGCGGATCAACGACGGCTGCCGTGCCTGCCTCCTGGTCTCCAATAAAGTAGGAAGCGTGCGCCAGGCACGGCAGATAAAACTGCTTGAAGATCAAGTTGCGCTAACCTTCTTTGCGGAATCCTGCGTCGGCTGGGGAACGATCCGCAGATAAGGCCGGGGTGCTTTCCAGCCGCCAGGATATATCTGTTTGGCCTCATCGTCTGAAACCGCCGGGAGGATGATTACATCGTCGCCCTGTTTCCAGTTCACTGGTGTGGCTACTTTGTGCTTGGCCGTGAGTTGCATTGAATCGACGACTCGCAGCACTTCGTCGAAGTTGCGGCCCGTGCTCATGGGGTAGCTGAGCGTCAACTTGATCTTCTTATCCGGACCGATCACGAACACGGTACGCACGGTGGCGTTCGTGGCCGCTGTGCGGC
Organism: Candidatus Acidiferrum sp.; assembly: GCA_036522195.1. Lineage (GTDB taxonomy): Bacteria > Acidobacteriota > Terriglobia > Acidiferrales > UBA7541 > Acidiferrum. The sequence goes on from DATDGF010000039.1 coordinate 5,811, forward strand.
CTTCGGAAGTATCACCCGCGTCTGCTGGCAGCATGTCATAAAGCTTCGCCACCTTGAGTTCTGGGTCCCCGATCATCGGGTATTCCACCTTGTGCCCTTGCGTCTCTTCGATGTCTACGGCCCACTTACTGTGACTGCTCACCGAGTCCACGCTCAATCCGATGATCTTGCAGTTACGCTTCTCGAATTCCGGTTGCAGCCCGGCCATGTAACCCAGTTCCGTGGTGCACACGGGAGTGAAGTCCTTAGGGTGCGAGAACAAGATGGCCCAGCCGTTGCCGATCCATTCGTGGAAGTTGATCGTGCCCTGTGAAGTTTCGGCGGTGAAATTCGGAGCTTCGTCGTTTATGCGCAACATAAACTGCCCTCCTGAGGCGGGGCTATTATACATAGATCGATTGCAGCCGATTTACTAGATCTGTGGTCCGCCTTGTCATCTTTGGGATTCCCCCCGTATCACGGGCAAACCGGAAGTAATCAACTTGTCCAACCGGGCCTGGAGAGCCCTGTCAGGGTCCCTGCGCGGCACACTCCTCGGCAGAAATTGGCGAAAGATTCCTGGGAAGCCGACCCCCGGTCAGGCCGGGAGGACCATGTGTAGCAGGTTTCGCTAGGATCGGGCCGGACTCAATGAATGGTATGGCTCGATGGGAGTTAGTACTAAAAGCAAGGTGTCCGGTTTGCGGACCAGCCAGGAGTTGTCCGCTTGGCCGAGTCGAGTTGAGTTTCATTTTCTGTTCCGGCAGGTGGCGACGGAACACCAGTAACTAATTGAAATTGTAGCCAATTTCCCAAAGGAACTGGTGATTACCTGCCGATACGCCCGTGTTTCCTATTTGATATGCCGTGTACAGCGTCAATTTCTGCGTCAGCTTTATCACCGCTCCGGTGTTCACATATCCCACCGCTGAATTTCCCGTGTACCACTCCGACGCCAGCGTCAGGCGTTTATTCAATGTCTGTTCTATCGTGAACTGCCCGCCCGCGCGATTGCCAGTCGCCACGACATTCCGCGTAAAATCGTACCCGCCAGCGGAGATCCGTGTTCCGTGTTTCCATTCCTTCGCGAAAAATGCGTACGCATAGTTTCCCGCGTCATAACTCCGCTGATACACCGGCAAGAACAGATCATCGCCAACCAGAAATGACCATCCGGATGTCCTCGCTTTCCAGATCCTCCACTTCGCGGTCGGCGAAATGTCCAGCTCATTCACCGTCGGCGCACTTAGCCCGTCAAAATTCACTCCCACTTCAATCTGATGTCCTATGCCGACCACAACACGCGGCGTAAACGTGGCGTACGGATCGACCACCCGCACCGTCCCATCTTGCTCGAAATACACTTTCCCTTTATCCAGAATGTCCGCACTGGGAACGTCGAATACGGTTTGCTGCGCGTAGGCGCCGCGGACCGAAAAGATGACCAGAAGAAGCAGCAAAAACTTGAAGGACCAGATATCTCTTTGTGTGGACAAGGTGATTCAGCATAGCTTAGACGTCCCAACGCGGTAATCGGAAAAGTGGGTACTAAGGCGTCGCTGTACTTCATTTATTCAACAGGCCGCTTTCGGGACTCTTGGGGAGCCGACCCCGCCTCGGAGGAAACGGGAGTTCCTTGTGGGACCCCTCCGGCCTCGCGAACGCTTTTGGCAGCCCCGCGGATCCGAGGATAACTAATGGGTTGCCGACCATCCGGCAGTTATCGCGTGGCACTTCAAATCGAAATGCCGAGTACGGCCAGTTCTGCGGGTGAAGTGCTTATCGACCATCTCCCTAAATCAAGTACAATCCCTACCGAATCCGCCCCTGGTGAATTTCGCCGGCGTCATATCTTTGGAGACGAGGAGAGGCAGATTTTGCGGCAGCTTGGCGCGCTGGCGGCGCAACACTAGCATTTCGCGGTTGTGAGCGGTGGAGCAGAGGGTAGTTAACGTGAAAAACATGAATCCGATTGAGAATTTCAGCCGGCGTGATTTCT
>DATDGF010000040.1:0-20932 GCA_036522195.1 Candidatus Acidiferrum sp.
CGCGAGCCACATCAATTGCGATCCTCAGGAAGGTAGCGCGAGAACATGCATTCTGCGTTTCGTCTCTCCATTGCGATTCCGCTGCACAATGAAGAGAAGGTGTTGCCGGAACTCCTGCGCAGGACCCTCGCCGCGCTGGATCAGATCGCCGGCGGCCCTCACGAAGTCGTGTTTGTGGACGACGGAAGCACGGACCGCACATTCACCCTCCTGGAAGAGGCTGCGCAGCAGGACTCCCGCATTCGGGCCATCTCGCTTTCGCGAAATTTCGGGCATCAGGCGGCTCTGACGGCCGCGCTCGACCATGTCTTGGGAGACGCCACGGTCGTAATGGATGGAGATTTGCAGGATATCCCCGAGGTGATTCCGCAATTCGTGGAGCGCTACCATCACGGCTACGACGTGGTTTATGCGCAGCGCGTCCGGCGCAAGGAACCCTGGCCGCTGCGGTTCTGCTATTTTATTTTTTACCGGATGATGGCCACGCTTTCCGACGTGCAGTTGCCGCTGGACTCCGGGGATTTTGGCTTGATGTCGCGCCGCGTGATCGATCAGCTGCGGCGCATGCCGGAGCATCACCGGTATTTGAGAGGACTGCGCAGCTGGGTAGGCTTCCGGCAAACCGGACTCGCCGTCGAACGCGAAGAGCGCCACTCCGGAAAGAGCAAGTACAGTCTGCTGCGCCTGCTAAAGCTCGCCACGGACGGGATTTTCGCCTTTTCCATCGTTCCGATTCGCGCCGCGGCCTTGCTGAGCGGCGGTGATTGCCGCTTCCATGCTTTATGTCCTATACGCCCTCTACTACCGATTTCGCGAAAAATCACGATGGGCCGTGAGCGCGATTTGCTCTCTCGTTCTCCCCGTGCTTCTCATGGTTCTGGTCTGGAAAGGCATTTCGAGTCCCGGCATGGCCACGGGCACATCTTATGATCATATGTGGAAAGCCGCCGTTGGCTTGAATCTATTCCGGCCGATCGTCGTCACTTTCTACGGTGCGGTTTATCTGTTGCCGCTTACTTTTCCCGCGATGTTTCGAATGGAAGGTCCACGGCGCCGGATCGCAATCCTGTTTGCAGTCCTGGGGGAGCGGTAGTTACGATATTTGCTCATTGGTCCTTCAGCCGGGGCCATTGAATTCCCTCGTTCAATTTGCATCGCGCCTTCCGTTTTTGCATTGTTGGTGATTGTATTCTTTGTCGCGGAACAATTCGGTGTGGGGGCAATCTTCCCTTTTACGATCGCTACGTCCTGCAGTTGGCACCCTTTCTGGGATTGATCGCCTTCGCGATTTTACCGCGCCTCACTAACGCGCGGCTCTTTGCAATCGCATGCCTTTCCGTCCTGAGTCACTTTATGCTTTGGCGCTACGCGTTCAGCGGATGAGGATTGTCAAAATAAAAATAAGGCTCAGTCGTTGTCCGACGGCCGAACCGCGTTGCGTGCGCGGCCGAAGAGGCGGCTCCCCCACTCCGCCCACGGCGCGGCTCCGAATTCCGCGAGGTAGGAATATGCGACGGGCACGACCAGCAGCGTCAGCAGCAAGCACAGCGTTTGTCCGCCGATGATCGTAACGGCAATCGAAGCGCGCTGCTCGGAGCCGGCGCCGATGCCTACGGCCACGGGAATGAGTCCCGCGATAATCGAAAGTGTCGTCATCAGAATCGGCCGCAAGCGCACACGATTGGCTTCCAGGATGGCTTCTCCTACCGGCATCCCTTCCGCGCGCAGGCGATTGGTATAGTCCACCTGCAAAATTCCATTCTTCTTGACGATGCCCAGCAGCAGAAACATGCCCAGCGCGCTCCACAAGCTCAGCGCGCGTCCGGTGATCCACAACGAAAATAGCGCGAAAGGCACGCTCAACGGCAGCGTCAACATGATGATGAAAGGATACGTAAAGCTTTCGAATTGAGCCGCAAGGACCATGTACATGAAAATGGAAGCAAGCAGCATCGCCAGCACAAGATTCCACGTCGTCTCTTCGAGAACCTTTACCTGTCCGGAAAAGAGATAGTTGTAGCCGGCGGGTAGTCCGACTTCCTTGATGGACTGCACGGTGTGCGCCGCGGCGAGGTCCAGCGGATAGCCGGAAGCCACGTTGGCATACACGCTGACTTGAAATTCCCGGTTATAACGCCAGAGCGTCGCAGGCCCGACACCGCGCGCGATAGACGCCACATTTTCCAGCCGCACTTGTCCCAGTTTCGCCGAAGGCACCATCATGCGCGCAAGAACATCGGGATTGTCCCGCTGCTCCTGCAACAATTGCATGGTGACGGGATATTGTTCCGAGCCTTCCTTGAAGCGCGTGATTTCGTCTTCGCCGGAATAAAACAGCCTCACGGCGTCGCTGACGTCTGTCATGCGCACGCCGATATCCGCGGCGCGCTGGCGGTCTACTTTTACCTGCAGCTCCGGCGTATTCAGATTCAAGCTGGGGTTGACGTCCACCAGGTCCGGGTATTGCATCATTCGCGCGGCGATCTGCTTGCTCGTTTCCGCGAGCTGGGTCAGCTCCGGCCCACGGATCACCGCGGCAATCGGGAAATACGTCTCGCCGCCGAGGACGGAAGGCAGCCGCACGTTGTACGTCATGTTGCGATACCCGGCGAGAATGCCACGGACGGCGGTCGCCATTTGCGTGTGACTGCGTTTTCGCTCGGAGCGCGGCACCAGCACAACGAACAGATGCGCGTGATTCGTCGGGCCATGGGTGAAGGATTGCACCAGCGCGACTTCCGGGAACGTCGCGACGCGCTCGGCGATCTCTTGCGCAAGCTGCGTTGTCTTCGCGAGCGAAGTACCTTCCGGCAACGTAAAGGAGCTGATCAGCTCGGACTGGTCGTCGGCGGGAATCCAGTCGCGTCCCACCAGCCGATAGAATCCAAACGTCGAGAGGAAGGTGAGAACGCAGATCACGATGATGGTGCGCCGATGCGCCAGCGACCATCGCAGCATCTTCATGTACGAAACTTCCACGTAGTGCAGAAACCCGCTGGAGTGGGCCTTCTCATCGCTTTTTCCCAGCTTCAGCAAGCGCGAGCTCATCATCGGGGTCAACGTGAACGCCACCAACAGCGAGACGAGGATGGCCATGGCCATCGTCCACCCGAAGGAGTTCACATATTTCCGTGCGTAGCCGGTCATGAATGCAATGGGCAGAAAAATAATGACCAGTGAAAGGGTAGTAGCCATCACCGCGAGCCCGATCTCGCGCGTCGCCTCAATCGCGGCCATGACGCGGTCGCGGCCCTTGTCTTGCATATACCGCACGATGTTTTCCAGCACGATGATGGCATCGTCGATCACGATGCCGACTGCCAGCGTCAGAGCCAGCAAGGTAATATTGTTCAGCGAAAAATCCATTCCGCGCATCAGCGTGAAAGTGGAAATGATCGAAGCGGGGATGGCCACCGCGGCAATCAGCACGGCGCGCCAGTTGCGAAGAAAGAGCCAGACGATCAGGCTGGCGAAAATGCTTCCCAGAATCAGGTGCTCGATGAGCGAGTGCACGGAAGCCTTGATGAAATCGGAAATATCATGCACCACTTGCAGTTGCACGCCGGGAGGCAATTGGGCGCGCAGCTCATCGAGCTTGCTTCTAACGTCGTCCGCGACGCGGACCGTGTTGCTGCCCGATTGGCGCACGACCTGAATGCTGACGACGTCCTGCACGGGAGTGCCTTTGCGGAACAGTCCCGACCAGGTGCGCAGTTCCTCCGCGCCATCTTCGACCTGCGCGACATCGCGGATTCGCACGGGCGTCCCGCCGCGCGTGCCGATCACAATCTCGCCGAACTGTTCCGCTGATGTGACGCGTCCCAGCGTCCGCAGACCCAGTTCCTGCGGCCCGGTAATCATGCGGCCGCCGGGCGCCTCGATATTTTCGCGCTGCAACGCAGTGCGCACATCGAGGACCGTGAAGTTATGGGCCGTCAGCTTTTGCGCGTCGAGCAAAACGCGGATCTGCCTTCCCTGCCCGCCGTTGAGATCCACGCTGCCAACGCCGTCCACGGTCTGGATCGCGCGGCGCACCTGTTTGTCAGCGATCTCCGTCAACTCGCGCCGGCTCATGGGACCGCTCACCAGCAGCGTCATGATGGGGTCGGATTGTGGATCGAGCTTGGTGATTACCGGCGGCAAAGTATCGCGCGGCAGGCGGTTGATCGCAGCGGCCACTTTTTCCCGGATGTCTTGTGCCGCGCCTTCGATATCGCGTTCCAGCACAAACGTGCAGGTGATGTCCGCGTATCCTTCCGACGAATACACGCTGATCTCATCAATCCCGCTGACGGAAGAGATCGCATCCTCCAACGGAAGCACGACCCCTGTAATCACCTCTTCGGGAGTCGCGCCAGGGAGCTGCACGTTGACGTTTACTGTAGCAGGATCGGCCTTGGGAAAGAGGTCCACCGCCAGGCCGCGGTAGGAAAACAGGCCCAGCGTCACAAGAAAAGCGATCAGCATCACCGTGAAGACGGGATATTTTACACAGGTTTCGGCTAGCTTCATCGCATCATCGCTTTATGGCTTTGTGATTCGACCGGCTGATCTTCACGTCCGCATTACTTCGCAGTGGGCATGCTGCCATCGGTCTGCTCTTGAACGGTGGCGCCGTCGTGCAAATCCCCAGAGATCGCCACGGCAACTCGGTCCCCCGACTTGAGCCCCTCAGCCACCTCGAAACGCCGCCCGCGCTCGTCTTCCGTCTGTCCCGCCGGACGAATCTGCCGCTCCGACACGTGATTCCCGTTTAACAGGAAAACTTTGTAGACACCGTACCGGTAATTTACGGCGCGCTCCGGCAGGAAAATTGTTTTCTCTTCCTTCTCGCTGGGAATGGAAGCCTGCACAAAGAAGCCCGGCTTTAGCTTGCCCTCCGGGTTGGCGATCAGCGCTTCCGCCTCAAAGGTGCGCGAATCCTGTGCTACCGCCGGATTGATGCGTGAAATTTGCGCCTGAAAAGTCTCGTTTGGAAAAGCCTCCACGTGCAAATCCACCGTCGCTCCGTTTTTCACCCAGCCCGCCCAGCGTTCCGGCACCGCCAGGCGCACGCGCAAGTGGTCCGTTCGAACGATCACCATCACCGGGCTCTGCACACGCACATACTCACCGGGATGGACGTTTCGCGTCTTGATGGAACCCGGGAAAGGCGCGCGGATGGACGCATCGCGCAATTTCTTCTCGGCCAGATTTTCGCTCGCTTCACTGGAAATCAGCAGCGCCTTCAGACGGTCCACTTCCTGCAGCGCCACATTGTAAGTTGCTTTAGTGCTCTGGAAGCGGCTCGCCGCCTCATCGAGTTGCTGCTGCGAAATCAGCTTGCCGGCGAACATTTCCTGGGCGCGATTGTATTTATGGTCCGCGTCGAATAGGTCCGCTTCCGCTCGCTGCACGGAGGCAATTTTCTTAGGGTCCGATGGCGGCGGATCGGTTGGACCAATGCCCAGTTGCGCGCGCACCTGCGTCACAATTCCGCGTTGCCGATCCACCTCAAACTGCAACTCCTGGGGGTCCAGGGTGATCAGTGGCTGGCCTTCTCTTACGGTATCGCCTACGTCGGCCAGTACGTTGTCCACGCGGCCGTCCACCTGCGAACTCAGGGTGCTCTCTTCCAGCGGAAAGAGCGAACCCACTGCTTGGATGCGGCGCCGGGCGGTTTCCTCAGCCACAGTATAAAAATGAACCGGCGTGGGATGGGCGGCGTCACCCAGCACGCTGGCCGCAGGGGATTTCGAACACCCGCCTGCCACCACGGCAGTTAAGCCCACAACCAAAGCGAAGCGACGCGCTTTCCGCACGCGGCGGGACTTCTTTATCATTTTTTGGCGCACAACCACCCGATCGCCTCCGTCATTCCCTTTTGACGCGCCAAAACCGCTCATCGTTTCGAATCCCGTGGAAAGATTTTGGATACAAGCGAACGCAGCCAAGACAGTTTATATCAGAAGCGCGGTTTGGGGTGCCCCAACTCGGCCCAGACATTTCATAGGATGCTGCAATTTGGGATTTGCGACGAAGCGTCCTCACTGCGATTTCCCGGCGCCACGCCACTTGCTAGGCCGGAAAGGGTGTAATACGTTGGGAACCGTTTCGGGGGCGGGGCGTGCGGGATCGCGGGGTCTCGCAGACGCTTACCGAAGAAAAGGAACACCACTAGTCCCATTTCAAAGCGCGACGGAGAACTCTTGCAACCGATCATAGATATTCACGTTCACATCATGCCGTATCACATGGTGAAGCCGTCGGCGCTGGAATTGATCAAGCACGGCCGCAAGGATTATGCGGATGTGGAGCGCTATTCTGCCGATCCGAAAGCGTTTCTTGAGCTGCTGGACACCCTGGGTGTCGAGCGCGCAGGGCTGATCAATTATGTTGCTCCGCAGATTATCGGGTTCACGCCGGAGGTGAACGATTGGAGCGCGAAGTATTGCAGTGCAGCGCCGGACCGGCTGATCGCGTTTGGCGGAGTACTTCCCGGCACGGTTCCTGATCCCGGCGCGGAAGTGGACCGCGTCGCGAAGCTGGGGATTCGCGCGATCAAGATGCATCCTTCGCATCAGGCGCTCTCGCCGAATGATTACATGGATGGCAACCGCGGACTCGCCGCCATTTACGAACGGGCCCAGGCCAACGGAATGCCGATCATGGTGCACACGGGAACTTCCATATTCCCTGGCGCTAGGAATCTCCATGCTCAGCCGATGCTCTGCGACGATGTGAGCATTGACTATCCCGATCTCGTCGTCATTCTCGCGCACGGTGGAAGGCCACTGTGGATGAATGAGGCTTTCTTCCTCGTGCGGCGCCACAAGAACATGTACATGGATATTTCCGGGATTCCTCCACAGAAGCTGATGGAGTATTTTCCCCGCATCGAGGACATCGCGGATAAAGTGCTGTGGGGCACGGACTGGCCGGGGCCGGGTGTGCCGGCGATCAAGGGCAACATCGAGAAGTTCAACGCGCTGCCGATTGGCGCTGAGGCCAAGCGCAAGATCCTGTACGATAACGCCGCCCGGCTCTTCCCGCGCTGAGGTTGGACAAAACATAGACGCGACCGCGCCGATCCAATATTTCGATCACCCTATCGAAACGATGCCGTGAGCGCGGCTGCAAGCGCAGGTCGAGTCTAAGAAGTCAAAGTTCACTTGCTATCGGCTTTTTGGTAGGCAGCGACGAGACGCGCAACGGTGATCGCGATGTAGAGCACTCCCGCTACGCCTTCAAGAGCTGCAAACACTCTCGCGACGGCAGTGACCGGGACAATGTCTCCATACCCCACGGTGGTCAACGTAACCAGGCTGAAATAGAGGAAACTGGAGCGAGGAATTCTCATGATTACGCCGTCGTGCGCGAACGATCCGGGAGTAATCGCTTCCGTCAAGTTGAAGAGGGCAAACCAGAACATGCCCAGGAGCAGATAGAGACTTACGGATGCGTAGACGCGCCCGCTGGTGATCGCGCCGGGCTTGCCCAAATAGGCAAAAAGCCCGACCGAGACGAATCCAAAAAAGGCAATTTGAGCAGCGCGTACGCTACGATCAATAAAGAATGCGACGGACGGAAGAGCGTGGCTAACTCTACTAATACCACGGGGATTGCGGCCCCAATGGCCAGCCAACGAAGAGTCTCCTTACCGTGCAGTTCCAGAATGGCGGTGATGAGTATCAGATAGAGGGAGACCATAAGAAAAATCTCGCCAATACGATGATCTTCAAGAAATGGCGTGAGCAGAATGAGCAGGAGGAGCGACAACATCAGGAACAAAGAGCGGCGATCGTTCTTGGCAACGCTCATCCGATTGCACCAACTCCGTGGAGCCTCGCTGGGTATCCCATTCACAACAAAATCGACGGAAACCTTAAGACCTCGTCGATTCGAAGAACACACAGCACCCACGTCGACAGTTTGCACGGACACGCGGCGGCCCGGAATCGGTAAATTTGACAGTGTCCTCCGAAAGGTATGGTGCGAATTCAAGACCCGGAAGCACTCATTCGCGCGCTTCTCCAAAGTGGGTGAGGAGAGCCCATTTACTCTTGTGCCGAACCTAGCTTGGAAGTTCGATTGTTGTAGACCGCCGGAACCACTAACGCAAACCGAGTCGGGGCCGGCGAATAACTAGCAGCTTGGTGATTCGTCTGGCTTCTTCTATGCACGTCTGGCCTGGCGTTCTTCAATGAACGTAGTAGCCGCTTTTGGCCAGGATGACGTAGTCGTGTCCCTTTTTTCCAAATGATGGCGTAAGGCGTACATCCAGCTTGTGTGGTTTGCCCAAAGCCCCGTTGGCCTTGGTGTAATAGCCTAGCGTGTAGCGCGTCTTGATCCGCGCGATCAGGGCGTGGAATGCGGCGTCCAGATGGGCCACATCCTGGACGTCGAAGATTTCGCCGCCCGTCTGATCCACCACCTTCCGAATGTTCACCAGCCCGGGAATCATGCTGGCGGCGAAGAGCGTCCCTGGCGGATTGTATCCGGGTATCTTTAGATTATATAGGACCGCATCCGAGGCAATAGATTCGGTGACGATGTCGCGGGTTCCCTGTCCGCCGGCGTCCGTACCAACGTCATCGCTGATCAGAATGATGACTCGGCGGCCCTTCGGGGGAGTATTAAGGAGATATTTGGCGGCGACAAAAATGCCGTCGTTGATATTTGTGGCGCCGCCGACGCGGAAAGCATTGACCTGCTCGGCAATCTTGGTTTTGTCGCTGGTGAACGCCACGCGCAATTCGGCCTCGGTGGAAAAGGTAAACAGCGCAACTTCATCTTCGGGTTTAAGCGCCGCTAGGGCCGTGGTGGCGGCCTCCCGCAAGGGTCCCAGGAATGGACCAATCGAATCACTGAGATCCAGGACCAGGGCGACATTGAGGGGCAGCTCGTCGCGGCTAAAGAGATCTAACTTTTGAGGGACGCCATCTTCGCGCAGCTCGAAATCCTCTTTTTTCAAATCGGCCGTGATTTGACCGGCCTTTGTCTTCACGGTCGCGTCAACCAAGACAAGGTTTACGTCCACGCGAATCACAGTTTCGTCCGGGCCCTGGGCTCGAGCAGAGGTACGGGAGAAAAGGGCGATGAAAACAGTCAAGACTGAGAAGCGCAATGTGTCGCGGCAAAATGTGGACATCGTGGTTGCTGAAGACTCCGCCAGGCAGTGTGCGATTTTGTAGCAAAATGTGGCGTCGTTGCACCGCCAGAGAGTTGAAACCGAATTGTTCAGTCTCAACTCTATGTTTTCAAAATACCATAGCAGGCCGGCTAGAGCACGGTCAGTCAGCTAAGCAGGAATTTGAAGCCACATGTGACTTGCTCGGTCAGCGCGCTATTCGCGTACTCGTCTGGATTGGCTAGTTGGCGGTGTGCGTTGAGCTAGCGTGCGTAGCGGACCTATTCTTTCACGAACTAGCTGCGCTACTCGTATCGCAGCGCCTGTGTCGGCGCAATCCGGGATGCCCGTCGCGCGGGCACGTAGGCCGCCAGCGCGGTTACAAGAAACAATGATGGGACCACTATGACATAAGCCAGAATGTCGACGCCGCCAGCATTGAACAGCATGGAATTCATGAGCTGCTCGACGGCAAAACCCATGGCCAGCCCAATGACCGTTCCGATTCCGACCAGCATGAGGCCTTTGCCCATCACCAGGCGCAGTACATCCGCGCTTAGCGCGCCAAGGGCTATGCGTATGCCGATCTCGTGGGTTCTGCGGCTCACGTTGTACGCCACCAGGCCATACAGACCGGCGACGGCCAGCAGGAGACCCGCCAGACCCATGCTACCCACCAGCTTCATGGCAATTCGTGGCCCTCTCACGGCTTGGTTCAGGTAGTAGTCCTCGTAAGACATGGTGTGCAACATCGGCAGGTTCGGATCGAGGGTACGGACAACGTTCTTCACGGACTGGATTAATTGCAGCGGATCGCCGCTCGACCGCAACATCAGGGTCATTCGCGCGATTGGATGCTGGGCCAGCGGCATATATAGGAAATCCATCGGCTCGTAGGTGTTTTGATACTTGATGGTCTGCGAGACGCCCACAATTTCCACCAGCGTGCCGGCGCGGCTATCAAGCCGGATGCGTTTGCCCACCGCATCCTCTCCCGGCCAATAGTGTTTCGCGAACTGCTCGTTCACGACCGCCACGCGCGGGGCACCCGCGGTATCGGAGGCCTGGAAGCCTCGGCCGCTCAAAATCGGAATCGCCATGGTCTCGAAGTACCCTTCATCCGCCGTATCCATCGTCGCGTTGAAATTCTCGCGATCGCGCGGCATCTGGAAGCCTTCCGGCACGAAGGCGATGCCGTCAAAGTCGTCGGTTCCGAGTGGAATGTTTTGGGTGAGAGCCTCGCTCTGAACTCCGGGCGCTTGCCGTACACGTTCTGCCAGCAGCTTATAGAACTGCTGCGTCTGAGCTGCGCTGTACTGCATCAGGCGCGGATCGAAGGTGGCCATAAGCAGATGGTCTTTCGCGAAACCGGTATTCTCCAGCAAGGTATGCTGAAAACCCCGGACCATCAGGAAAGACGCCGTCAGAAGCATCAGGGACGTGGAAACCTGCGCCACCACCAGTACATTTCGGCCCCACAGTCGTGTGCGTCCGGCCACCTCCACGTCGGCTGACTTGAGTCCGTTCACCAGATCCGCGCGCGTGCTCTGCAGCGCCGGCGCCAGACCGCAAAGGAGTGCGCTCAACGCAGCCAACGCGAGGCTTGCGATCAGCACGCGCGTGTCCATCCGGAATGGGATGGAGAATGGCAAGTCGGTCATAAATATTACATTTTGAAAACTTTGAAACCACTGCACGACGCCGTACCCGATAGCAATCCCCACCACTCCACCTAAGCACGCCACAATCAGGCTTTCCGTCAACAGCATCCGGATCAACCGGAAAGGCCCAGCGCCAATCGCCAACCGTACGGCGATTTCGCGGGTTCGCGAGCGGGCACGGCTCAAAAGAAGTCCCGCAACATTGGTGCAAGCCACCAACAGGACCGCCAGCGCAAGGATCACGAAGATCACGCCGAATTTCCAATTCACGTCGTCGGCTCGAGTCTGCATTTCGAACTGCGTGTGTACCGCTGCGCCACGGCTGCGATTGAGCTTTGGATACTCGCTTTCGAAGTTTTTCGCGAGCACCGCGAGTTCATTCTGCGCCTGCTCGAGCGTCGTGCCAGGTTTCAAGCGCGCCTTAACGTTCAGCTCGCGATCGTCGCGCTCCTCGAAAAAATTCTTCTGGCGGTTGGTCGAAAACACCCGCGCCATGGCCAGCGGCATATAGAAGTCGGGATGCCCGAATATCATCATCCCCCGGAAGGTTTCCGGAGCCACGCCAATCACGGTGAACTCCGTACCGTTCAGGCGAATCGTGCGGCCGAGGACGTCCGGGGCGCTCGCGAATTCTTGCTTCCAGAAATCCGGCCCAAGCACCACAACGGCATCGCGTCCGGGCACCTGGTCTTCGTCCTCGCGAAATCCGCGCCCGAGGCGCGGCTCCACGCCGAGCACATGGAAGTAGTTACCGGAAACTATCATCCCGCCCTTGATCCTCGGCGTGGCTCCCGGTTCGGCGCTGAAACCCACAGCCTCCATGGCTGCGGTGGCGATCACGCCGTCGTAGCACTTCGTTTTGCCGCGGATGTCCAGGTATTCGCGATAGGAAAAATCGTCGAAGCTGTTATCGTGGGTCGTACTCACCAGAGTGACTACGCCGCTGGGATGTGGCACGGGGTAAGGCCTGAAGATCAGCGCGTCCACCATGCTGAAGGTCCCCGAGGTCATCCCGATCCCCAGCGCCAGCGTGATCACCACGAACGCGGTAAGTCCGGGCGTTCGATGCAGGCTGCGGATCGCGAAGCGCGCGTCGTCGAGGAAATCCGTCATCCAATTCATGCCTCGCATGTCTCTCATCTCCTCTTTCCGCTGTTCCAGTCCGTCCATCGCGCGCATCGCCGCGTAGCGCGCCTCTTTAGGGGAAAGCCCATTGGCGATGCCTTCCTCGATTTTTTGCGCCAGGTGAAACTGGAGCTCTTCGTTCAGTTCCTGCTCAACGTGGCGGTGGCGAAAGAGGGAACGCAGGCGAAGCGGGATGGTGTACAGCCAATGCTGTGGACGCATAGGACCTCCTTAGGCGCAGCGCGCGTGGCGCTCAGGCTTCCTCGAGTCTGACGACATGAGAGATGGCGGCGGAAAGGCGGCTCCAGTTCGCTGCTTCTTTCCCCAGATGCTGGCGCCCGAGTCTGGTGAGCGAGTAAAACTTTGCGCGGCGATTATTCTCCGTCTGCTTCCACTCGGCACTGATCCAGCCCTCTTGTTCGAGCTTGTGCAAAGCGGGGTAGAGCGAGCCGTCGCTGACTTGCAGGACCTCGCCGGAGATCTGCTTTAGGCGCTGGCTTATGGCCCAACCGTTCATGGGTTGAAGCGCGAGAATCTTCAGGAGAAGAAGATCGAGTGTGCCTTGGACCAGATCAGATGGTTTGCTCACGGACTCTCCTCGGTTACCGAGAGCATGATACACAAGCTCCCCTCGGTAAGCAAGGGGAATGTTTCGGCTAAGGCTGCGCTGTCGGTCCAGGAGGGCTCGGATTACGGATTACCAGACATGTCCGGCTGGCAACAAGCAGCTGTGGTTAGGATAGACTCTTTGAATTATCCGGGGAGTGGGCATGGGAAATAATGGGGCAGCGTTTAAAGCCTGGCTGGATGCTTACGGCCAGGCGTGGGAGAACCGTAATCCCGAAGCCGCCACGGCGCTGTTCACCGAAGACGGCACGTACCAGGTCACACCCTTTCTCGAACCCGTGCGTGGAAGAAAAGCCATATTCGAGTATTGGTCCGAGGTGGCGCGCACGGAAGAAAACATCAGATTTGGGTACGAGATCCTGGTTGCGAAGGCTGAACTTAATATCGCCAGATGGTCGGCGTCGTTTGTTATTATTCCCCAAGGGCTGCAAACTCAGCTGGACGGAATCTTCCTGATTTCTCTCGATGAGGAAGGTCGCTGCAGATCGCTTCGGGAATGGTGGCACAAACAGCAAAAATGACCGCCGCAGCAACCACGTCACTCAGGACGGGAGCAGATGCACCCAGGCTGAGTTTTGGCGAGAGGATTCCAGCACTCCAGAAATGAAACGAACACCAGTTACGCCGTCCTTTACGCCCGGCACTAGCAGGGACGAAGGCGCCGGAGCGCGGCCCGCGTTTCGTGCGGCGATTTGTTCTGCCAGGTCCGCATACAGTTGAGCGAACGCCTCCAGATATCCCTCGGGATGGCCGGAAGGGACTCGGCTGGCGCGTTTCGCAGAATCCGTCGCGCCTGCCCCGGCACGACTGATTGTAAGCGGCGGCTTGCCATACGGAGTAAACCACAGATAGTTCGGATTCTCCTGCCCCCACTCGAGGCCTGCCTTTTCTCCATAGATTCGCAAACGAAGATTGTTCTCGTTGCCGACGGCCACCTGGCTGGCCCACAACATTCCTCGCGCGCCGCCGTCAAATCGCAGGAGCATTTGCACGTTGTCGTCAAGGCGGCGTCCCGGCACGAAAATGGAAACGTCGGCGGCGACCTGATCGCAGCGGAGGCCGGTCACAAAGCACGCGAGGTTATAGGCGTGCGTTCCGATGTCTCCGAGGCTGCCGGCAGGGCCGCTCTGTGCAGGATCGGTGCGCCATACAGCTTGCTTCTGTCCCGTCGTCTCGAGCGGCAGGGTTAGCCAATCCTGCGCGTATTCCACTTGCACGACACGAATTCTCCCCAGTTCCCCTGCCTCGATCATCTCTCTGGCTTGCCGCACCAACGGATAGCCCGTGTAATTGTGCGTTAAGCCAAAGATGAGCCCGCTGCGGCGAACGATCTCCGCAAGCGCGAGCGCATCTTCCACGGTCGTGGTAAGCGGCTTATCACAGATGACATGAATTCCCGCCTCCAGGAACGCTTTCGCCGGCGCGAAATGAAGATGATTGGGCGTCACAATCGAGACGGCGTCAATGCGGTCCGGCCTTTTCGCTTCCGCCGCGGCCATTTCCGCGAAGCTTCCGTAGGCACGTTCCGGGGCGATATGCAGTTCTTGCGCCCCGGCGCGGGCGCGCTCGGGATTGGACGACAAAGCCGCGGCGACCAGTTCAAAGCGATCATCGAGCCGTGCTGCAATGCGGTGCACCGCTCCAATGAAAGCGCCCGGCCCGCCGCCGATCATTCCCAGCCCGAGACGCCGGTTTCCTCCATCAGTAATTTTTGAATTTGCTGTCATAAGCCTCGTCCCATTTCAATCGAGTCCTAACATCCGGCGATTGGCGCGTTGATCCGCTCCTGAACTTGCGAAGTCATCGAAGCTGCCGCTCGCAGCCTGGATAATATGCCGCTGGATAAAAGGAGCCCCTTCCGTAGCACCCTGCTCGCTGCTCTTGATGCAACACTCCCACTCCAGCACCGCCCATCCAGCAAATCCATACTGCGTGAGCTTGGAAAATATGGCGCTGAAATCCACCTGGCCATCTCCGGGCGAACGAAACCGTCCCGCCCTGTTGATCCAAGACTGATAGCCACCGTACACGCCCTGACGGCCTGTCGGACGAAATTCCGCGTCCTTCACGTGAAACATCTTGATGCGGCTGTGATACAGATCGATGAATTCAAGACAATCGAGCTGTTGCAACACGAAATGACTGGGGTCGAAAAGCACGTTGCATCGCGGATGATTGCCGACGCGCTCCAAAAACATCTCAAACGTGATCCCATCGTGCAAATCTTCCCCTGGATGGATCTCGAAACACAGATCTACTCCCGCTTTATCAAATGCATCGAGGATAGGTCGCCAGCGCGCGGCCAGCTCTTCGAATGTAGTCTCAATCAGTCCCGCGGGCCGTTGCGGCCAAGGGTACAGGTACGGCCATGCAAGCGCGCCGGAAAATGTAACATGTGCCTTAAGTCCTAGATGAGCGGACGCTTTCGCCGCGAACAATAATTGCTCGACGGCCCAGGCTTGCCTCGCCCGGGGGTTGCCCCTCAGTTTCTCTGGCGCGAAACCATCGAAGGCCACGTCATACGCGGGGTGCACCGCCACCAACTGGCCTTGAAGGTGCGTCGAGAGCTCGGTGACCTCCAGACCGTGGCTCGCCGCGAGCCCACGGATCTCGTCGCAGTAGGTCTTGCTCTCTGCTGCCCGCTGCAGGTCAAAAAGGCGGACGTCCCAGCTGGGGATTTGTACGCCCTTATAACCGAGTTTGGCGGCCCACGAAGCAATGCTATTCAAACTGTTGAACGGCGCTGCATCGCCGGCAAACTGCGCCAGAAAAATCGCCGGTCCTTTGATCGTTTTCATTATTCCCTCAACTCCAAGTCTCTGTTTTCATCGCAGACCGGCGAGAAGGTCGACGGTGAGTTGATCCAGGCGTTCATACGGCAAGCGCTTCTTGCAGATGGCATCTTTGTCGAAAACGTGGGCCAGCAAGGTAGACGCATGCTTATTCGAATATTCCCCGAGCTTGGGGCCAGTACTCCCACCGGAAATTTCCTGGAGGATGGCACGAATTTCCTTGTCGGCATTCCAACGCACTGCTTTCTCTTTGAGGATCAGATAAGTGCGCATACAGCCGCGCGCAAAGTCTTTCACGCCGCAATAATCCTCGGTGCGATACGCATGAGCGTCAAAATGACGCGGCCCGCCATACCCGACGTCTTCGAGGAACTTTACGAGCCAGAAAGCGGACTTGAGATTCGCGGAACCGAATCGCAGGTCCTGGTCGTAGCGCCCCGGCATTTGGTCATTCAAGTCGATATGGAATAGCTTGCCTGCTTCCCACGCTTGCGCTACTCCATGCATGAAATTCAAGCCCGCCATTTGTTCGTGCGCGACTTCCGGATTGACGCCAACCATCTCTGGATGATCGAGGGTGGGAATGAAGCCGAGGTAATGGCCGGTGGTCGCCATGTAGATATCCGCGCGCGGCTCGTTGGGCTTGGCTTCCAGAGCGAACTTGAACCCGTACTTTCGGTCCAGATTGTATTCGCAAAGATAGTTCACCGCTTCGCGGAGACGCTTTACAGCTTCGTCTGCACGGCGGCAGGAATCTGTTTCGACTCCTTCGCGGCCGCCCCACAACACAAAAATCTTTGCGCCCAGCTCCGCGCCGAGATCCATGGCGCGCATGGTTTTTTGCAACGCGTAGGCGCGAACCTCCGGATCGTTTGCGGTAAAAGCGCCGTCACGAAAGATGGGGTGAAAAAACAGGGAAACCGTGGCCATCGGAACGACAAGTTTGTTTTCGGCACAGGCCTTTTTGAACTCGTGCACAATCGCCTCGCGTTCCGGAGGAGTGGCGTCAATCGGCACCAGGTCATTGTCATGAAGGTTGACGCCCCACGCTCCCACTTCGCCCAGCATGTTGACGATTTCAACGGGAGAAATGACCGGGCGAACGAAATCACCAAATGGATCGCGTCCCCGATTCCCCAGCGTCCAGAGCCCGAAGGAAAACTTGTCACTGGGTTTTGGCTGGTAAGGTTCTTTGTTCGTCATGGACTTCCTCCTGGCTCAGGATCGATGCATCTACGAAGTAAGAATGGATTTCATCGCCGGATAGATTCGCCGGTAGGCGATTCCGGCGGCGCTCATCACAGCGACATTCGCCGGAATCGGTGTCACGCGTTCCACTACACAAACCACCGAATCGCAGGCTGCATCCACGGAAGCCCACATTTTAGCTGCTACTCCGGCTAGGACGGCCGCCCCAAAAGCAGCCCCTTCCTCCGCCTCGACAATCTCCACTTCCTGATCATAGACATCCGCTTGAATCTGCCGCCACAGCCGCGAGCGCGCCCCACCTCCGCCTAGCCGAATGCTTCTTACCGGCACCTGCATTTCCGTGAAGATTGTAAAGGTATCTTTCAAACTAAACGCGACGCCTTCCAGGATTGCTCTTATTACGTGAGCCCGCGTGTGTGAAGCCGTCAAGCCCGCCAGGACTCCTCGCGCGGCAGGATCCAAATGCGGCGTTCGCTCGCCCATAAGATAGGGAGCCCAAAGCAGTCCATCCGCGCCAGGCGCAACGGTTGCCGCCTCAGCGGTAAGTTGCTCGTAAGGATCTCTCCCATCCCCTGCCGGCGTGCAGGCAAATTGATCGCGAAACCAACGTAGTGAAAGGCCCGCAGCCTGCGTCACGCCCATCACGTGCCAGCGTCCAGGAACGGCATGGCAGAAAGTGTGCAGGCGGCCTTGGGGATCCAGCGCCGGAGAATCCGTTGCTGCAAATACGACCCCGGACGTTCCAATCGTGGCGCTGACAGCACCAGGAGTGACCACGCCCATGCCGACGGCTCCCGCCGCCTGGTCCCCCGCGCCCGCCACGACCGGCGTTCCAACCGACAGACCGGTAGCCTCCGCGCCCTTGACAGAAACTTTCCCGCAGACCTCCGTCGACTCGTAGAGCGTTGGTAGCCACGACCTGTCAATTTCGGCTGCCTCCAGAATTTCAGCAGACCACTGACGCTGAGCCACATTCAGCATGAGGGTCCCTGAAGCATCCGCGACATCAGTAGCTTTTTCTCCGGTCAGCCGGAATCGCACGTAGTCCTTCGGCAGCAAGACTGAACGGACTCGTTTCCAGTTCTCCGGTTCGATCTCTCGCGTCCATAACAATTTCGTCACCGTGAAATTGGCAAGCGCCGGATTGCACGTCAAACGGATCAGCTGCTCGGCTCCGATACGCTCGGTTAGCTCGCGGCATTGTTTTTCCGTGCGAACGTCGCACCATATCAGCGCCGGCCGAACCACGTCCCCGGAGCCGTCCAGCATTACCGCGCCGTGCATTTGCCCGGAAAACCCAACGCTGGAAATTTGATCTCCACGCAGTTGCCCTTTGGCGAGCGCTTTGCGAATTGCTATACCCGCTGCGCGCCACCAATCTTCCGGGCGCTGCTCGGCCCATCCGAGCTGGGGCGTGGCGAAGGGCTCATGTTCCTCGGTTGCGGAGGCGAAGACATGTCCGTCCGCTCCCATGATCAAAGCGCGGGTGCCGCCTGTACCAACATCGATTCCGAGAACGTAGATTTGCATAATTTCCAGGGTGCGTTTCGCTCAAAAGTCGTTCGCGCGCAGCAGCCCGATCCGAGGCGGCGGCAATCTTACTCCAGATGGGCCCGCTCGACGAAGAAGTGATGCTGGCGGCCAGCGCTGCGGACTCAGGGCTGTCGCCGATCTTGGCGGAACAGAAATTGAGGCGGGGTCGTTAGAAAACGGGGCACAGTTTTTCCTGGGCGGTTCAAATCAAGCTAGCTCATTGAAAAGAAGTGGTGAACCGGGAGGACTCGAACCTCCAAGCTGTTGATTAAGATTTCTCTTGTGCGTACTACCCGAATGGAGCGATGTACGGGGTAGCAGTGACGCAGGGTAGGGCGGGAATCGGTCAGATGATTTATGGAAGAAAAATAGTCCCTCTTTTAAGACTCAGGACCGCCAAACAAAAAACGACGATTAGCGCCCGCACAACTTTTAAGAGCTTCATTGGGGGGAGAATATCGCTCGGCAAAAATCGTGTCTGTTCAAAATTGAACACCTCCGAGCCGTTACGGGTGTCAGTTCCCAAGTCACCGGTAAATCCGACTTACCATGAGTTGTGCATTCGCCGCTCGTCCGTCCAAGACCTCTTACAGACATAGTGATGGTTCCCCTGTATTATATTATGCACGCTGGCAGTTTATTTCACTCCTCGCTGCGAACCGTCTCCGCAGAGGCCAACAGCAACCGACAAGGAGTGCTCGCTCCGCGGACACAAGCCAGCCTACACCGGCGGAGAAGCCGGACCTCATTGGCTTCGGGAAAGGTGTCGGGATAGGCAGCAGCCTCCAGTTCCTTTGTAAAGGGGCGGAGAACCTCATCTCCGTAATGAACTTCGTTCCGAGTACTTTGGGCCCTGGAGAAAGCAAAATCCAAAACTCTGCCACGCCATCAGCGTCATGGGTGTTGGGGATTGAAATGGTGCGAATGAAAGGTCGGCGCTGCGTTGCATTGGTCTGTTCTCTGTCTACTTTGACGATCAGAGTCCTAAGATTAGGTGCACGATCAGCACGAATGATGTCAACTGGCGCTCAGAGAATAGAGACGCAACAATCTCTGTGGAAATTCAGTTTCAAGGAACCACGGAACTTTCTTTCAAGCCTTCAGTTCACCTTGTCGCGCTTCCTAAAAAACACGGTCTCGCCCAGATCGAGTATTGGGCACCGTTCGATGTGACTAGCGGTGCGAGCACCACAGAGGGTCAAAAACTGGTCCCGGACGACCAGGAAAGTCCCCGCTCTGTTCGTCTGGTCCAGCGCAGCTGCTCTGGGCACCTACCAAGTCTTCGGTCTGGCCGTCTCAAGACTTCGCAAGGACCGTGCCGCCAGGAGAATATAGCCTCCAAGTGCAGCTTGAAATCAATGGGGGAAAGACCATCTCGCCCAACGAAGTCACGATCACCGTCCTGAAATGACGGTGCTAAGTCCGTGCTTTCGCCAACCGTTGCCGAGTGTCGTTCGTAGCCAAGTGTCGCTCCCTGGGCGTTCTTAGGCGGTCTGAGGGCTTGGCGGTGCCTGTGAACGCCGAGCACCCGATTGCGCCGGAGCAGAGCGGTGCTTCGCACCGGGAGGGGGTATGACACACCCCTAAAAGGGTGCTGCAGAGCAACTTTGGTTGCTGTATAGGAACCATCAAAAAATCAGCGAGTTACGAGATTTCGCGCACTGCAAAGCACCGGAGCGGCGTTCTGCTCCATCTTGGACTTTGCTGAAATACCTATTCTTGCCCAGTATGAAGGCGCATTACCGGACTACTCTTGTGTAGCTACATTTTTGGAGTTATACTTTTCGTACATGGTCCGTTTCGAGTGGGACGAAGCCAAGGCCAAGAATAACGAACGGAAGCACGGGGTGCGTTTTGAAGATGCCATGCTAGTTTTTGCTGACCCGTACGCGTTGGTCGAGCAAGACCGTATAGAGGGCGGCGAGCTCCGATGGCAAACCCTCGGTCTGATCGGGGGTATCGTGCTGTTCCTCGTTGCCCATACCGTTCGCAGCGAGCAAGAGGACGAAGTCATTCGCATTATCTCAGCTCGACGAGCAGTTCGGAAGGAGCGCAAACGCTATGTCGAAAATCGTAAAGAAGAGTCTCTCGGATAGCCGCCTCACAACTGAGGGCAAGCGCCGTCTTAAAAAGCTCTCTCGGCGGCCGGACCACGAGATCAATACTTCCGATATCCCGGAATTGACGGAGAGGTTCTGGCAAAACGCGGTCCGCAATCCCTTCTATCGACCTTTGAAGCAGCAGCTGACTCTTCGCCTTGACGCCGATGTGATCGCCTGGCTGCGGCGGCAAGGCAGGGGCTATCAGACCCGAGCAAATGCCCTGCTACGGGATGCGATGCTGGGGGATCTGAACCCGAAAAGCTGGAAGAAGGGTGGTTGGCCCCGCCCTCACAATTCGCGTCACAACAGCATTCCCCAAACGCGGCGCGCTAGTTGAAGCGTCAAGCTTCCATCCCTGGGCAGGATCATGGTTTACGCTGACACCAACTCCACTACCTGCTCAGGAGCCGGAGCCCAGTCATTCGGTCACGTTACCCACGAATCTGACACGGAAACCGGCCTGTATTACTTGTCCCCGTATCGTGCTGCGCCGAAACTCGACGCGTGGCTTTTCCGCTTCTCGCTAAGTTAGAAAGCGAGTTATGAATTGTCCTTCAGAATATTATGCCGCTTAGAATTTTCAATCTGTAAGCGAGTTTCTCAATAGGCATTTTCTCCCGTCACCAGCAAATCAACTGTCAACCCAACGTTGGCGCTGGAAATTAAACGGGTGCTGTTGCTATCCTTACCACCATCCGCATGGCGCCGCAATCTCACGACGTGTCCAAAGTTTTTGTCGAATTGGGTTTCGGGATAGTTGGCCTTGCACTCCTG
>DATDGF010000041.1:0-3259 GCA_036522195.1 Candidatus Acidiferrum sp.
CATCTGCGCAAGCTGTTAGCGGATCCAAAAGCGATTTATGAAGCGCGAGCACTTCTCGCAGAACAGATCGGTAAGTTCACGCTGGAGCGGGTTTCGGAGGGTGGGAACGTAAGTTTCAAAGCCAACGGGCAGATAGATTTCTTTGGGGAAGAAGCTCTTACACGCGTGGGTGGTGCCGGGGGCCCGGTTTGCACCACGCGTACCACAGAGTTTGGTTTCTCACTAGCCGGATAACTATGAGGCGCACAGTTGCGGGGGCCCGCAACCATCCGAATTGTTTAGTGCTGCCTTTTAGCTTGGAACTGATCCGGGTAGCAGCATTGCAAGCGTGCAAGGTCGTCGGTTTGGCGATTACTTCCGGCTTGCCGACGACTCGGGAGCTATCCCGTGCTGGTTAGAACCGAATGTTGCGCAAGGCCATGTCTACAGATGGCGTATCTATCGTCTGAGTAGTTCAGTTTCGCCAATACAAGTACAATTCGTACCGTTCCGGAGGGCTAATGAGAGCCACGCTTTGTTTATCGCTTGTCGCGTTCGGTCAACTGTGCGCAGTTGTGATGGCCCAGGAGCAACCAGTTCCCGTCATTTCACCGAGCAGCGTCGGCAGTGCAACGTACATCACTCACGTGACAGTAATCGACACGGAAAACGGCAAGAAGATTCAAGACCGCACTGTCGTCATTTCGGGTGACCGGATTTCAGAGGTAAGAGAGACCAAAGGAATGAAGCCGCTTGCTGGCGCGAAGGTAGTGGACGGCAGCGGCAAATACGTGATTCCTGGCCTGTGGGACATGCACGTCCACGCGGTGTTTGCGGAGAGGTTGGATAGCATGTTTCCCTTGTTCGTGGCCAACGGTGTCCTTGGTATTCGAGACATGGGAACGTCAATGCCCTTGGCGGAGATCGATCGCCTGCGGAAACAGACCGCAAACGGTTCGCGCCTCGGACCTCGGATCGTTGCCGCCGGTCCACTCCTCGATGGCCACCCGAAACCAATGCGTCCCAATTTTCTTGCGATCACTACGCCTGAAGAGGGCCATGACGCGGTGCGTCGGCTTAAGACCGGCGGTTCTGATTTCATCAAGGTGTATTCATGGCTCTCCCGCAACTCCTTCCTGGCGATTGCCGAAGAAGCGAAGAAGCAAAACATTTCTTTCGCAGGTCACGTCCCGTTTTCTGTGCCGGCGCTCGAAGCCTCTGACGCGGGGCAAAAGAGCATGGAGCATTTGTATGGCATCGCCCTAGCCTGCTCAGCCCGAGAGGAGGAGATTCGGAATGAACTCGTCAAGGGTGGCTCCAGTGTGACCTTCCCGGTACTCGACCATATGGAGATCGAGGAGGCTGGTGCGTCTTACAGCGAAAAGAAAGCTGCGAAAGTATTCGCTCATTTGGCAAAGAATCGCACATGGCAAGTTCCGACCTTTGCCGCCGATCTGCCGGATTCGCGCTCGTTTGACACTCGCGTGACCAATGACCCGCGCCTGAAATTCATACCTCTATCCTTTCAAGAGCAGTGGCGCAAGAGAACGGCATCCGTGGGAGGTTCATCACCTTGGGGCAAGTTCTCCGAACAACGGCAGAAAATGCTAGGCGCAATGCGCCGAGCTGGCGTCCCCGTGTTGGCCGGAACTGATACGGCTTGGTATCAGCCGTACACATACGCCGGATTCTCTCTGCACGACGAACTTGCACAGCTCGTGCAAGCGGGTTTGACGCCTATGGAATCGCTGCAAGCGGCGACAATCAACCCCGCGCGTTTCCTGGGACTGGAAAAGGACTTGGGCAGCGTTGAAGAAGGAAAGATTGCGAATCTGGTGTTGCTCGACGCCGATCCACTTGCCGATATTCACAACACCACGAAAATCTCTGAGGTGTTCCTGGCGGGCAAGGAATTTGATCGCCCTGCGCTGGACCAGATGTTGAAGAGTGCGGAAGCCGCCGCGAAGTCGGCCGCAGTCAATTAACAAATCTAGTTTCGCCGGCGTCCCCCCGACGATGACAAATAAGTTGTTTGCCGCCGATCGCGAGCGAGTAACGGGCTACCCTTCCCTAATCCCTGTAAGGTAAGAGTTGCCGACCATCCACTAAGCAAAGCAAAATCCGCTCAATGAGTGTAATAGCGATTTATCGCCAATTGCTCCAAAGGCAAACTGATTGGCTGGGCTTTTTAGTTCCGATCTCCGAAGCCGTGGCGGTTCTTATCTTTCGGACAGAGCGTGGCTGCTTCGGTATTGTCCACGCGATGCTGCACCGGTGGCAGCGTCCGCAGATACGCAAATATAGCCTTCAGATCGTCATCACTAACGTGGCGGTAGAGAGGGTACGGCATAGTGCGGTTAAGCGCGCGCGCACCCACACGGCCACTGCGAATGGTCCGGATGAATTGCGCCTCGTCGTAATAGCCAATTCCCGAGGGGTCGCGCGTGAGGTTGGCGCTGGCGACGGTGCCCCACGGGCGGACGAAGACTCTGCCCCCGGCGAACAGCATGCCCGGCACAGGCCGATTCTGCGGATCGGCAGTGGTGTGGCACCCGGTGCAGGTGCCGATGTGAACCAGGTATTCGCCGCGGCGTGCATCCGCAGGTGCATCTGAGGGCAATGGGGGCGGTTGCACCTCAGAGCGCCAGTCGGTGACCGGCTGCTCCGCCAGATCCCGTTTCGGCAGCGGGCGGTGCACAGCCGGAATGCTGCGCAGGAACACGATGATGGATGCGAGATCTTCGTCAGTTAGATAACGAAAGTTCCAATAGGGCATCGTTTTGTCAAGAATCCGCCCATCGTGGCCGATCCCCTCGCGAACAGCCCGTTCCAGCTGCAGGTCGCTCCACGATCCCTCACCCGTTTCGCGGTCCGGTGTGATATTCGGGCATACGAGGAAATGCGGGCGTGGAATGTTGCTCTCTTCTGGTGGCAGCACGCGTCCGGCACCCTTCATACCCGGGACCTGATTCCCCTTCGCGTCCCTTTCAGAATGACAATCGAAGCAGTGCGAAAGTTCGGCCAGGTACTTGCCGCGCACGAGGCGCTGTGGCGTGCGCGCGAAGGACGGGGAAACAGGCTTCGAATCCTCGGCCCCTTGCATGGAGATCGCAACGAGAAAGACAACAAGCGGCGTGCCCACCCGACACAAGCGCATGTCCACCCCCAGTGTGGCGCATATTGTACAGCGGCTTGGAAACATTTACGCGATTCAATTGCCGATAACAGGCCACTAAACAAATTGTGCGGACCACCTCTATTTTGGGCGTATCACGAGCAA
>DATDGF010000042.1:0-75621 GCA_036522195.1 Candidatus Acidiferrum sp.
CACTAGTCGACCGCGCTGAACCGGTACAAGGGCCTCGTTCGAAGATGTTCGGCTTCAACCCGTAGTCCCACCCCAATCCAAAAGGATGGACTTATATGCACAAATGTGCATATACTTGACTTTGAACTACGAGTGGGATCCGGCAAAGGCCCGCGCGCGAACTTCGCCAAGTATGGGGTCCGCTTCGCCGACCCGGTGACGGTGCTCGAAGATGACCTGGCTCTTACGATGCGCGACCCTTCTTCAGACGAAGAAGAGCGCTGGATCACTCTCGGAAGGAATAGCCTGGGCCGCCTAATCGTCGTGATCTACACCTGGCGCAGGGACAATGTGCGCTTGATTTCAGCACGACCGGCCACGGCGCGGGAGAAAAGCCAATATGAGGAATGCCATGAAACGTGAATACGATTTCCGCAATGCAAAGCGTGGCCCAGTGGTTTCCGTTCGCGGGGGAAAGACCCGCATCACCATTCGCATCGATGACGACGTCCTTGCGTGGTTCCGCGATCAGGTTGAGCGCGCCGGCGGTGGGAACTACCAGACGCTCCTCAACGAAGTTCTCCGCCAACATGTTCAGCGTGCGCACGAACCCCTCGAAAAAACCCTTCGTCGCGTCATCCGCGAAGAGCTCCGCCGCGCCTCTTAACTAGCATCTTCCGAGTTTCCTTTCCGAGCGTCCGTCGCGAGGGCAACTCTCTTTCCCCCTTCGACATCCAATTTCGAATTTTCGCGCCTCACCACTTCTCGGTATCCGCGAATCCCATATAATATTGGGTCGAACAATGTCTGCGCCGATCCCAACCGCTTCGAAACGTAGAAACTTCATCGCGGGCCATCCCGTAACCACCTACTTCGCGCTGACCTTCACCGTCTCCTGGCTGGGCGCACTTGCCGTGACTCTTCCGCATCTCCTCCGCGGCGAGCCTGTCCCAAAATTTGCCGGCCTGATGATGTTTCCCGCCATGCTCCTCGGGCCCAGCGTCGTCGGCATCTTTTTGACCCGGATCGTGGATGGCTCCAGCGGCTTGCGCGATCTCTTTTCTCGCCTGCGTCGCGTTCGTTTTGCCGCTCGCTGGTACGCGGCACTGCTCATTCCTCCCACGATGGTCCTGACGGTTCTCCTCTGCATGAAAACCTTCGTCTCGCCGGTGTTCACACCCAACCGTTTTTTCATCGGCGCCTCGTTTGGCCTCGCCGCCGGCTTCTTCGAGGAGATCGGCTGGATGGGCTTTGCCTTCCCAAAAATGCGCCGCCAAGACAACGCCCTCATTCCCGCCATCCTGCTCGGCCTTCTCTGGGGCGCCTGGCACATTCCCGTCATCGACTATCTTGGAACCTCCACGCCCCACGGCGCCTACTGGCTACCTTTCTTCCTCGCCTTCGCCGCCGCCATGACCGCCATCCGCGTCCTCATCGCCTGGACCTACGCCAACACAAATAGTGTTCTCCTCGCGCAACTTTTCCACGCCATCTCCACCGGTTCCCTCGTCGTCTTCAGCCCTCCCCATATCACCGCCGCCCAAGAATCCCTCTGGTACGCCCTCTACGCCGCCGCCCTCTGGCTCCTCGTCGCTTTCATCGCCGCCACCTTCGGCAAGCGCCTATCGCTCCAGCTCGCCGAATAGCGTGAAGGGTTTGCCTTGCTCCATGTTGCGGCTCCTCGCCGGGCTCAATGAGGGGAATTCTGTTGCGACGTGTTATGCTGACCCACAAGCGGGACGCCAAGATTCATCGAACGTTGTGCCAACATTGTGCCGAGCGCCCCTTTTCGCACCCAGCACAAATCCTGTTTTGCCAACCCCAAATCTCTTTGGTCAGTGCATCCCAAAGAAACCTTCACCTAGCCAATAGGCATGAGGCCCACCAGCTGTTATTTCCATCGTTTGTTGGCAGTTTTTCTGTGGACAGCGGAAGCTCTCGACCTTTGTCTTTGGATGGATAGCGTGAAGGAACATCAGATAAAGATGCTCGCCACATATCACCTGTGTAGGGCTCCTCATGATTTCGAGGCTAGCTGAATTCGTGACACTCCAGTGGTCATCGTTCCGTCGAATGGTGAAGTAACCAAATCCGGGCGAGTAATGCTGTGGACATCCATTTACAAGGCACTCGCAATCATGAATCTCGATGGCGTCCAAGGTCGTTCTCCGAGAGCGGCGGAACCAGGTCTCAGGAACCGTCGCGAGGTCTGACACGCCGGGACTGACGAACATGACTTCGTAATACTTTGGGCAGAGGGGCCGGAAGTAGTTGAGTTCTTGATCGGTCACAGCGGCGGAATCTTATATCTTCCCGCCGCCGGAAGTATACAGACAGGCAGCTAACGCTTCCCTGCGGTTTTCAGCATGCGGTTTTTGCTGGCATCAGGATCGTCAAATAATTTTCGCCCCCGCGCCCGCTGCCGCCGACCGCGGGGACACGTTCTTGTTAGCTTCCTCTGGCGTGCCCCTGTCGATTTCGATCGATCCTTTGAAGTCCGCCCCGTCTTCGATCATGATTTGTGCCGTCGTTAAATCACCGATCACCGAACCGTCCTTCTTGATCTCCACCCGCCCTTTCGCGCGTATGTTCCCCTTCACGTTGCCGAAAACCACCACGTCACGGGCGTTAATGTCCGCCTTTACCTTCGCCGTCGTTCCGACCGTCAGCTTCCGCCCATCCAGCTGGATCAGTCCTTCGACCGCGCCGTCGATCAGTAGATCCTCGGTCCCGGTGATGTCGCCTTTCACTCGCAGGCTCGACCCCAGCCACCCCGACTCGTGCCCAGCCGCCGCATCCAACATCGCATCGGTGCTCTTCGTATCCGGTTTCTTCGCATTCCACATCAGATCCTCCTGGGAACAGCACACCCCGCGCAGTTTTCCTGACGGAGTGCATCAAGCTTACGGTGTGCCTCGGGGAGGGCTGGGGGCTTCCGGCGAGATGCAGCGTTGCCCAGAAATCGTACTCCCGCGCCCCTTCCGCATCAAGACGCCGGGTGCCGCAACCCTGCGGTTTTCAGGGTGTGGGTTTTGCAGTTTTGGGTCGGCAACCCCCACCCTCATAAACTTCTTCCGCAATCATTGAAATGCAGTGTCAGGTGTGCAAGAACTCAGCAGAAGTTTACGCTCCGTCACCTCTGCCGGGTTCATTCCACGATGATCCGGTCTGCCCACTCCACGAGCGAAACAAAGATGGCCGGATTTCCGAATTTTGCTCCCCATTGAGTTAAGTCTGTTTCCGTGACCCCACGGGCCCGGGAGCAGGCTCCTCAAGAAAAAATGGGAATATGTTTTACCACAATTTTTTCGAGAGTTTCGCTCAACGGAGGCCAGCCCACCGGCAGGATGGCATTCGCCATGGACTTTCGCATCAATGAGGTGGCTTCCGCGAGCAGAAAAATCTGGACCTCATGCCCGGCTTCTGCGAGCGCGAGTCCATGTGCGAAAGGAAATGCCGCTCTTGTTGGGTCGTCGGGTCCCCACGCGCTTTTCATCATGATCTTTAGCGGCTTCTTCGAATCCTCCGCCTTCGTCCACCATGTCAGAAAAGGTAACCCTGCCAGCTGCGCCAGGAATGTGCGTCTCGCCATATTTTTCCTCCTGAGTTGGGCTGCCCTCCCCGGGGCGATGTCGCAAGTCTACTCCTCTTTCTCTGGCTCGGCCGCGTGCCGGGTGCCGCATCCCTGCAGTTTTCAGGGTGCGATTTCCCTGGCATGGAGGATCGTTAAATGCTTTTCGGCACCGCGCTCGCCATTGTCCAGGACCCCCTTCCTAGGTATTACCGCCGCTGCTCCATAAGATCCCGCAGAATGTATAGAAGTGAGCAGTACTTACGCTTGACAGACTCTACGCTGCAAGGCCAGAGCTCCAAATGGAAAATTCAGGGTTAATTGCCAAACCCTGGCTCTTGCTCGACTGCTTTCTGACGGCAAACGATGGAGGAAAAAGTATGTTTCACCTGATCTGGTATGTTCTTATTGGGCTAATCTCGGGGCTTATCGCGAAAGGCGTCATGCACGTGCATATAACGATTTTCTGGACGGTCGTGCTCGGCATCATTGGAGGAATCATCGGCGGCGGCGTTACCCACATGTTTTCACGCTCGGCAAACGAACGCTATCATCCCGCCAGCCTCATTTTTTCCCCACTGGGCGCGATCCTGGTTCTCTTCATTTGCTTTAAGCTGAATATTCATTTTCCTGCTGTCTAACCGAACAGAAGAGCAATGCAACCGGGGTCATGACAACGCCGACCGACCATCCAGTTATTTTGACACCTGCAGAGGTGCTGGCTCCCGTTCAGCGCCCCTCACGCAAACGGCAAGCCGTTGCTTTCTTGATCGCTGCTGTCTCGGACTTTCTATCCTTCTGGTTGGTGTTTGCCCCACCCGCACAATGGCTGATTGACCTGGGAACGGCGTTACTCCTGTTTCTAATCCTTGGCCGTCGATGGGCGATTTTGCCGGGCTTGGTTGCGGAAGCCATCCCTGGAATGGGCGTCTTCCCAGTGTGGGTCCTTGTGGTCCTCTCCATAATTGCCTACGACGATATCCGGGGCCGCAAACACTAGACCCGGGTTAGTGACCGTCAGTTCCGCGAAAGAACTTAGCGGATGTCCACCTCGCGGAACCCGAAGCCCTTTAACATGCCAGAGATCGTACTTCGCGCGTTGTCGGCAGCGATCTTGAGGATGCCATCTTGCAGCGCGGCTTGCCGGAGTTCGCGCTCAGCTTCTTCGCGGACTTCGCTTTCCAGGTTGGGGTCGGGGGAAGTGAAAAGGCCGGTGTCACGTGAATATACTCTCGTCCTCACATTATCGATTCGTGTGCTCAAGATTTCCGCTGGGGGCAGGTAAATCGACACTTTCTGCCCTTGGATTTGGACGTCGCCCGGCTGTAAGCCCGCGAGATTGATGCCCCCAATCACTTCTCCGTGTACCACAAGCAGCAGGCGGTCACCCGCCAGAAATTTCGGCAGGTAAGCATTGCCAAGCTCACCCGAAATGATCTTATCCATCGTATAGCTCACGGTTTCCAGTCGTTGAAGTTGTTGAATTTGACGCACCACGGTCGGCTGATCCACATTGAACTGTGTTCGTCCGCCGCGCAAAATGCTCATCAAGTGCAAAAGCCCGAGCCCGGTCGACAACCACAACAGCGCCCCCATCAAAATAACCGTAAGAATTGCGCCCAAGGAAGCTCCCAGAACCCAGGAGTACACCTTGCGCGAATTTCCTCGAGTTCCGGGAGGTGCCGGTTCGTTAGCGAGAGGTGGATTGTCAATCGTCATCTGTTTGCCAACAACTTCAGTGTAGACCAAGCTAAAAATCATTGCCCGCAATCATTCACATGCCGCAAGTCTACTCGTCTTTCTCTCGCTCGGCCGCGTGCGGGTTTTGATTCTATGAACCGCCAGCCGGCATCGTTTCAACACCTTCCGCAATCATTCGAATGTACCGTAACATAAACATAGATTCTAAGTACTTCTTGTGTTATATTATCCAAACCCTTCCACCCGGCGGAGAAAGGAACGTCTTCCTTTGTCCGCCGCCCGTTCACCCCGAGCGGCACAACTTTCTGTCTGTCCCGCGGCGAGGGGCATATCTTCACTTCACTCCACGCACCCGTCGTCAGCCCCCTCCCTTGCCCGTCTGTCCGACGATCTCCGCCGCCAGAACGGTTGTCCCAATTCTCCTCTTCACGGATCACTGTTCACGAACCACTGTTCACTGCCCCCTGCCCCCTAAGTCCTTCAAATGCAACACTTCTGGACCTCCCCGCAAGTGTTGCAAACAAAAAATTTACTGCAAAGCCAATCTCTTTAGATTTAACACTTATAAAAAACACGGGGGTCCTCCCTACTTTCAAACCTTCAAACCTGCCAACGTGCAACCTGCTCTGCTATCCTGAACCCATGCAGTCCCTGCGCCTCAATCCCATCCTCAACACCGACTCTTACAAGCTCACCCATTGGTGGCAATACCCCCCGGACACGCGCCACATCTACTCCTATGTCGAATCCCGCGGCGGCATGTTCGACGAAACCATGCTCGCCATGCTTCAGTACATCATCAAGTCCAATTTCGCCGGCCAGGTCTTCACCCTTGACGACGTCGAGGAAGCCCGCCGCGTCGCCCACGCGCACTTCAACGGCCACCCCAAGTCCTTCAACTACGACGGCTTCAAATCCCTCTACGCCAAGCATGGCGGACGCCTCCCCCTCCGCATCCGCGCCATCAAGGAAGGCACCGTCGTCAAAAGCCACAACGCGCTCATCACCATCGAAAACACCGATCCCAAGTTTTATTGGCTCACCAACTGGGCCGAAACCGTTCTTCTCCAGGTCTGGTATCCCATCACCGTGGCCACGCTTTCCCGCGCCATCAAGCAAGTCATTGGCAAAGCTCTCGTCCGCACCGGAGATCCTTCCCTTCTCCCCTTCAAGCTCCACGACTTCGGCTTCCGCGGAGTTTCCTCGAAGGAATCCGCGGCCATCGGCGGGGCCGCGCATCTTCTCAATTTTCTCGGCACAGACACGCTCGCGGCCATTCAACTTCTCAACCAGTTTTACTCCGCTGATTTCACCGCGCAGAATCTACTCGACTGTGCCGGCTACAGCATCCCCGCCTCCGAGCATTCCACCATCACCGCGTGGGGCGAAGCCGACGAGCTTAAGGCCTACGCCAACATCCTCGAAAATTGTCCCGAAGGCCTTGTCGCCTGCGTCAGCGATTCCTACGACATCTACAATGCCGTCCGCAATCTTTGGGGCGGCGCGCTGCGTGAAAAAGTCTTGCAGCGCAACGGCACGCTCATCATTCGCCCGGACTCCGGCGATGCCGTCACCGTCCTCGAGGAACTTTTCAAAATCGTCAGCGAAGTCTTTGGCTACGAAGTGAATAGCAAGGGCTGGAAAACCACCATTCCCTGCGTGCGCTTCATCCAGGGCGATGGCGTGAACTTCTACACCATTCAGAACATCACCGCGCAACTCACCCGCAAAGGCTGGTCGCAGGATATCTGGAGCTACGGCATGGGCGGCGCTTTGCTGCAACAAGTGAATCGCGACACTCTGCGCTTCGCGCTAAAATGCTCCGCGATCGACCGCAATGGAACCTGGCACAACGTTTACAAAAATCCGAAAACCGATCCGTCGAAAGCCAGTAAAGGCGGCCGCTTCAATCTCATTCAACACGGCAAGGAGTTCGCCACTGTCGAAGTCCTCGATGGCGACCCGGTCCGGAACAGCAACGCCCTCGAAACCGTCCTCGAAGACGGCAAAGTCCTCCGCGATCAAACCCTCGCTGAGGTCCGCGCCATCGCCTCTTCCTACGATACCTACCTCGACCCGGCCTGACGTGCCACACCCCAATTTTCTATTTCTTGACGGGAAATTATCGAATTTGTAACCAACGTTCCTTCTGGCAGCGTTAAAAACGCTGCGCGTTAGACTTTGCCCAGGAGGCGTTTCTTGAAAATGAATCAGACTTCTTCGATTATTTCAAAACGGTTTCGCAGCAAACTCCGGGATCTTTTGCCGGTATTTCGCCAGGTTCTGGCGGCAACCATCTCTTTGGCCTTTGCGTTGAGCTCCGTAATGCCCGTGCTCGTGCCAGACGCTGCACAAGCTGCGCCCAGGCCCGCTACCCCTCAGAATGCGCCTTCTTCCGCTGGTGGCTGCACCCTGAACTCCGCTCGCGGTGAAATCAAGCATGTCATTTACATTCAATTTGATAACGTCCATTTCACCCGCGACAATCCCAATGTCCCTTCCGATCTCGAGCAAATGCCCCACCTGCTAGACTTCTTCGTGAATAACGGGACCCTCTCCACCAACCACCACACGCCACTGATTGCTCACACCGCCGATGACATCATCACTTCGCTGACCGGAGTATACGGCGAACGCCACGGCCAGCCGGTGGCCAACAGCTACAACTACTTCAATCCCAACGCCTCCGACGGTCTGGGGTCAACTTTCACCAGTTCCTTCACGTATTGGACCGACCTCGTCAACCCTGTTGCCGATCCAACCTTCAGCCTGCTTACCGCAGACGGCAAGAACGCCCCGGCACCCTGGGTACCCTTTACGCGAGCGGGCTGCAATGTTGGCGCGGTCTCCATCGCCAACATGGAAATGGAGAATACAAATAGCGATATCAAGACGGTTTTCGCAAACGACCCAACTGAACTGGCTTTGGCGCTAGCAGACAAAAACGCTGCTGCGGATTTCGAAGGCATCGCGATCCATTGCTCTGCGGGGAATGCGTTGTGCTCCAACCAGAATCACGGAGAGCCAGACGTTCTTCCTCAAGAACCGAATGGATATTCAGGATTCAACGCACTCTACGGGCACAAATTTGTCGCACCGGTGATCAGCCCGAACGGGCCGTTCCTGGACTTGAACGGCAAGCCACTCAACGGTTTCCCCGGGTTCGGAGGCATTTCTGCTTATCAAACGCTTGCTTACACTGCGGCGATGCAAGAAAACGGTGTGCCCGTCACATACTCGTATATTTCCGACGCGCATGAAAGCCACTCGGCGCCATTCCGCGCGTTTGGCCCCGGTGAGGCGGGATATGTCGCGCAACTTGCGGCCTATGATGATGCCTTCAACAAATTCTTCACGCGGCTGGAAAATGACGGCATCACACCGGATAACACTCTCTTCATCCTCACCGCGGATGAAAACGATCATTTTGCCGGCGGCTCGCCAACAAATCCCGGCTGCGATGGCGTCACCGTGCCTTGCGCCTACACACCCGGCACGGTCGGCCCAAACACCATTGGCGAGTTGCTCAGCAACATCCAATCGCTGCTCGGGAAAGAAGATCCCGCATTGAACTTCACCAACACGCCTTTCGACATTCACTTTGACATGGCGCCGGTGTTTTACATCAGCGGGCAGCCCGCGCGTGATTCGGCGATCGCCCGCCAATTCGAACGCGACACCTCAAAGCTAACTCTTGTGAACCCCAGGACCGGCAACACCGACACCCTCACGCGCTTTCTCGCCGATCCCGTGGAGCTGAAGCTGCTCCACATGATCACCGGCGATCCACTGCGCACGCCAACCTACGTCATGTTCGCCGATCCCGACTACTTCTTCCAGACGTTCGGCCCCGATGTGGTTGTGAATCCCGGCTTCGCCTGGAACCATGGAGGAGTATCGCCGGACATCAACGTCACCTATCTCGCTCTCGCGGGGCCCGGCGTAAAGAATAAGGGCGTAGACGACGACGTGTGGTCCGATCACACGGATATTCGTCCGACTCTGCTCGCTCTGGTC
Organism: Candidatus Acidiferrum sp.; assembly: GCA_036522195.1. GTDB lineage: Bacteria > Acidobacteriota > Terriglobia > Acidiferrales > UBA7541 > Acidiferrum. The sequence goes on from DATDGF010000042.1 coordinate 9,269, forward strand.
GGTTTGAAAGATGACTACCAGAGCCAAGGGCGAGTCCTAGCCGAAGATCTGCACCATTGGGCCCTGCCGGATGGTGTGGAAAACAGCCGCGAGGAGTTCGTCGAACTCGCCCGAGCGTACAAGCGCATCAACGCCCCGGTGGGAGAACTCGGGCTGGCGAGCCTCAAAATCTCCACAAAGGCTCTTGCCGGTGACGACGCCACTTACACCAATTTAGAAAACCAGCTTTCGTTCATCACCTCGTTGCGCAATCATCTTGCCGATGAAATGTTGGAGAGGCTCACGGACGCGGAGTTCCATGGCAAGCGGATCAGCAAGGAAGAGGGACGCGAACTGGTTCGAGAATCCCAAGCGCTGGCCGACTATGTGAACTGGCTCGCTGCGCACTAATCGCCGCGTGGCGCACCAGCAGACTGGGCCGGGGAGCGAAAAGATTGTCACCTTCCCGGCCCATTTTTTCCTCGTTCCCAACAGCTCACAAAAATACTGCTGCCGCCAGGATGGCGCACTCCTCGCCACGGAAATATTTCGGCGCTTACTTGCTGCTCGAACCGTCACGCAATCGGAATCGCTGAATTTTTCCCGTCACCGTTTTCGGCAACTCGCTGCAGAATTTAACCTCGCGCGGCACTTTGTACGACACCAGCCTGGCCTTCAGGTGCTCGCAGATCTCCGCCGCCAGTTGTTCCGATCCTCCGTTCTCCGTGCGCAACACCACGTGCGCTACCGAACACATCAGCCCTCGCGCATCCGTTTCTCCGACGACCGCGCATTCGGCCACGAGCGGGTGCCCCAGTAGGGCGTTTTCCACTTCCATCGGCGAAACCCACATTCCGGCGACTTTCATCATGTCGTCCGCGCGCCCGCAATACTGATAATAGCCGTTCGAATCGCAAATGAATTTGTCGCCGGTCACCACCCACTCGCCGCGTTTTGTGCGCGCGGTCAATTCCGGAATTTTCCAATACCGTTCGAACGCGCTCTCGCCGCGCACCCAGAGATTCCCGATTTCTCCGCCAGCCATCGGCTCGCCCGCGTCATCCACAATTTTGACTTCGTAGCCCGGCACCGGGAATCCGCAGCTTCCTGGTTTGCAATGCCCGGGCCGACTCGAAACAAACATGTGCAGCATCTCCGTCGAACCGATTCCGTCGAGAATTTCGAGCCCGAATCGCCGCTTCCAGCGCTGGAAGATTTCCGCCGGAAGCATCTCCCCGGCCGACACGCACTGCCGTACCGTAGAAAAATTCATGGGATACTGTTTTTCCTCGGCCGCGCGCAACACAGCCGCATAAAACGTCGGCACGGCGAAGAAAATCGTGGGCCGGTAACTCTCGACAAGCTCGATGACGTGCTCCACTTTCGTTCGTTCGGGGTTCAATACCGTTTTTGCGCCGGCCGAAAGCGGAAAGTACATTCCATTTCCTAAACCATAAGCAAAGAACAGCTTGGAAACAGAAAACGTGACGTCGTTTTCGCGCAAGTCGAGCACTCCCTGCGCGTAGTTCTGGCTCGTCACCAGCATATCCGCGTGCCGGTGAACGGCCGCCTTTGGCTTTCCTCCGCTCCCGGACGTATAAAGCATAAAAGCAGAATCGTGCGCGGAAGTCTGCGCTGCGACGAGGCGGTTGCTTGCCCTGCCCGTCCATTCGCTCCACTCTGCGCAACTCACGCCGCCAGTCGCGAGGGCTTCCTCGCCGGCCAGAACGATCCCCATTTGTGGCCGCTCGCTCGACGCCGGGAGAAATTCCGGCAGCGCTCCGGAATGGATAATGGCCACGCTTGGCTCGCTATTTTCGATGTAGTGGAGGTAGTCGGCCGCGCGAGCAAAGGGATTTACCGGCACTGCGATTGCGCCGATCTTTGCAGCTCCAAAAAATGCCGCGATAAACTCCGCCGAATCGGGCAACAGGATGAGAACGCGATCGCCACGCGTCACACCCTGCGCAAGCAACGCATTTCCCACGCGATTCGAAAGCGCCGCAAGTTCGCCGTAAGCGACCTCGCGGGGTTCGCCGGCGATCGCTATGCGCTCTGGATGCCTCCCCGCCGGCACATCCAGAAAATGCGTCGCGACATTAAAATGTTCAGGCACTTCCACCGGCCTAAACTTCTCTTCGGTCGTCATTTCCGCACGAACAACACACAGTAACTATCTCCCGGCCAGTCGTTCACAATCTTTTCAACTTGCAGACCGGCCGGGATGAGCTCCTCGATCACAATCTTCTGCGGTATGCCATGCCCGCCGCGGTTGCTCGGAACCCCCTCCACCGGGTCGAGTCCAGGACGTGGCGGAAAATCAATAATCGCCAGCCGCCCGCCGGGCTTCAAGGAACGAATCAAATTGGCATCAAACTCTTTCGGCTTCGTCAGGTGATGGTAAACGCGCCGCAGGAAAATCGCGTCGCAGCAAGCAGCCGGCAAATTCGTATCCGCCTCAGCGCTTTCCACCACGGCCACATTCTGTAAATTCCGTTTTTTGATCTCCGCGCGCAACTCTTTCAGCTTTTTCGCGTCAATCTCGGTCGCAAATACTTTTCCGGTTGGGCCGACGCGCTCCCCCGCCGCAAACGCGTAGCTCCCGTCTCCCGCGCCGATGTCGGCAACCACCGTTCCCGGCTTCCAAGCCATCAACGTGGCCAGCCGTTCGATTTCCCCCGATGCATCCGCAAGCAGCTTGACCCCAACTAAGATTGCCAGGGCGCAGCCAATCCCAATGAGAAGTTGCCGTTTTCTGTTCATCTTTATTTCACCTGATTCGAATCGCCCGGCCGAACAGTTTTCCCTGAACCATGGAGCCGCTCCTCGCGCATGTCATTTTGTCGCGCCCGCGAGCGGAAACATCCAGCCCAAGAGCAGATGCGTCGGCCAGTAGAGGAACACCACCGCGAAAAAGAAAATCACCGCGAGATGGACGGGGGCGGGCCCCCAGGCGCGATGAAAAAGCGGATCTCGATACGCGTAGTTCAGGTTCAATTCCTGGGGCAAGAATCGTGCGGCAACGAATAGCCCCACAGCGATGGCCGCCTGCAATGCCAATGCACGCCGGTCATATCCTACCTTGCGCATGGCCCAGAGCAGCGCCAGAGGAAGCCCGATGTGAAAGCAGGACAGCAGCCGCACCCAGAGCGGGTATCGCGCATCCCACATGTAATCGGTGCCGCCGACGAAAAAGCGTCCGGTCGTGAGCCGCCAGCCCACGTCGAGAACCCAAAGAATTCCTGCGGCCAGGGAGCCCACCGCCTGGCTGGAGATCAGCAAGGAGCTGCCCCACCAGATTCCCACGCATCCGAGGATCACTGCCATATCGCACAGATGCAGAAGATTTGCCCAACCCCACGCCCACACATAAGACGGCAGCCAGACCACCAGCCACGACAGCGCAACCCACCTCAGGATCGGAAACGCATTTGCGCCAGCGCTCATCCGTCTTCTCCGCTTTGATGCTCAATTCCGGCCCAGCCTATCACAGCCGCTGGCCTCTGCACGCCGGAGGCGCTGCCGTTTGGTTACGACGTGTTCGCCGGAATGCGGCGGCAAGAGCTTCTGGCACCAATATGGAGCTTGGCGTCACGAGCAGTAGTTTCTACGCTTACGGCCTATGAGCGGAGCGCCGAGCAACAAAACAGTACCAGCCGATTCAATTTATTCCTGGCTGCAGCAGCGCGAAGACGAAATGGCCGCCCTGCTAACGGAGCTGGTGGCCATACCTACGGAGAATCCACCGGGGAAGAATTATCGCGCATGTGCGGATCTCCTCGAACGCCGAATGCGTGAAGCTGGCCTTGAATGTGAGCGACCTTCGCCAGCAGTCCCGAACAAAGAGAGTGGCGACGCTCCCTGCCTTCTTGGCAGTTACGGGCGAGGAGACCGCGCGCTCTATTTTCATGGCCACTACGATGTCGTCCCCGCACAATCCGCAGAGCAGTTTCAACCCATTCGTAAAGAGCATTTTCTCTTCGGACGCGGCGCTTGCGACATGAAGGGCGGAATCGTGGCGATGCTCTATGCGATCCGGGCGCTCAAAGAAGCCGGAACGAAATTGAACGGCCGAATTGTCCTGACGCTGGTCCCGAACGAAGAAACGGGCGGCGAAGGCGGCTCCGCATGGCTCGCGCAGCAAGGACTATTGGGGGGCGACGGCATCGGGATGCTTCTGGCAGAACCCACCACCGGCGCGGTCTGGAATGCCAACCGGGGCGCCATTTCGCTGCGCGTTCAGGTCTTGGGAAAGTCCGCGCACGTGGGCTTGCAGCACCAGGGCGAGAATGCATTCGAACGCATGCACCGCGTCGTCGAACGGCTCCAGCAGTTGAAGCACGAGGTGGAGCAGAGGGCCACTCGCGCTCAGATCGGCGCGGAACAAGCCCGCAACTCTATCCTGATGCTCGGCGGACAGAGCGGCGGCGGCGCTAATTTCAATGTGGTGCCGGAGAAATGCTGGTTTACGGTCGACCGCAGGATCAATCCGGAAGAAGACCTCGCGATAGAGAAGGAAAAATTGCTCGGCGTGCTGGAAGGCTGCAAACGGGACGGCATACCCCTGGACTGGGAAATTCTGCAAGAGGGCGGCTCGGCTTCCAGCAGAGAGAACAGCCTGATCGGGGAAACATTGTCCCGCAGCATCACTATGATGGCAGGAGAAGCTCCGCCCTTCGAGATGTGTCCCGGCCTGCTAGAGACGCGTTTCTATGCCGCGCAGGGCATCCCGGCCTACGCCTACGGTCCGGGGCTGCTCTCGGTTGCGCATGGACCGAACGAGTACGTTGACCTGCGAAAAGTGATCGATTGCGCGGCGGTCTATGCCCTGACTGCCAAAGACGCGCTCACCTAACTAAACCCTGAACCGCGTGCTAAACCGATTTTCCCCTGGTATCGTTTCAGCACCGCTTGCTCGCTCTAAAAGCTATTGGATCGCGATGTTTCCGAAGGAAATCACGCTCTGCTGTTGTGTCCCTGTGGACACTCGTGGGTCAGTTGTCCGAAAGTACTATTTAAATCTTGCAGCTTATTCCTCATTATTCATCCGTATGCCCAACATCTATTTTTGCCAACCGCATGCAAAAAATCAGGGCATGCTTCGTGCCGTTCTTTCCGTTCCTGAATGCGAACGCGTGGTGAAAGAACATCCCGCCATTTACGTTGGGGAACAGTTCCCGGCGGTGGTCAACGGTAATGGCGCGACGAGCGACTTCGCCGTAATCAGCTTCCGGGCAGAAGAAACCACCAGCGCTTGGCGTACCGGTTACTATCGCCTGGACTCCGACCTGACCAGACTCAACGAAGCCATCCTGGCGCTCTCGCGCTAGGGACATACCCAAGGAAATCGCTCACCGATCGTTCCCTGTAAGAGTTCGTCCTCGCCTGCTTGCTTCGTTAGTGCCAGTTCCCCGCCGCGGCCAGCAATTGTAAGCCAATGGCAAACGAGTCCGTTCCTAGCGGTACGCAGTAAATCACCCGTGCACGTGCCCGGAAATCGCCAGGAAGAGAATGAACGTTCAGCCGCTCATCCGGCTTCCACGGCCTGCTGGATACGACTCGGGCGCCGTGGGTACTCACGTTTTCTGTAAGGCCCTCCTGGGTTCGCTGGCGGACATCCAGGCTGCAGAGGTCCACCCTTACGGTGAGAGCAATGCGATCTTCCAAACGCTTTGCCAGAGCTTCCATGGGACACACCCTATTACATACGGGAGTAGCGAGGGGCTGGATGTTGGGGTGGGAGCGAGAAGATACCATAACTGCCGCCGTACTGTCGCTAGGAATTCTGAGGCCAGGGCTGAGCCCCAAGGGGGATTGCCTAAACCGTGGCTGGAAGCCAGTTCTGCAAGAGGTCCTGGGAGTTTGGCTGGACCTCGCGGAACCTCAGCCCCATACCCAGATGCGTATGAGAAAAGACCACTGTGGCAGGCGCCTCAAAGACATGGGTCTCCGTGAAAATCTTCACTTGCACAAGGCTGCCGTCGGGCAGGGGATTAATGGTGTCGACGTAACAGCCGGAAGTACTAAGGTCACTGATGCGGGTGCTCATGCGCGAGCCGGTATCTTCCGCAAGGACCTCGGCCGAAGCGATGAAGGGAAATCGGGGTGCGCGACGCCGCTCTTGCTCCATGGGGTTGTCTTCTCGGGAACTCTGGATATTCTATACCCAACTTGCCGCTGAATACCCTGCAAACTTGTCGCAGCTGGCCAGCCGTGCGCGGTTCGAACCACTTTTGCAAAATCCATCACGTCGGTGAAGAATTCCGGGTAACATTTTGTCAGCCTTTCCTCTCAGCGGGTGCGCAAGTGTCTTCATCCGGGATGCGTCGGAGCAGCCGAATACCAAAGGAGATCCCCATCCTTCTGGTCGGAAGCGACATGGAAGGCAAGATGTTTTCGGAGCAGGCGAAAACCGTATTGCTCAGCCGGCATGGCGCGGGCATCGTTTCCGAATACAAACTATCCCCGGAGCAGGAGCTGATCCTTCGCTCGCTGGAGACCAATAAAGAGGCCGAGGTGCGGGTGGTCGGCCAGCTCGGATCGGAAGGCGCTAGCTATACCTACGGCGTGGCCTTTCTGAATCAGAATATCGACTTTTGGGGCATCGAATTTCCTCCGGTATCGCTATCCGAGAAAATAGCGAACAGCGTTTTATTGCAATGTGCCAGTTGCAAGGCTCGCGAGTTGGTGGAGCAGAGCGACCTGGAGTCCGACGTCTATATCGTCAACGAAGGTATCGTCCGGCACTGCAAGAGTTGTGGTACCTCGACCCATTGGAAGAAGGCGGAGGACGAAGCCGGTTCGCCCATAGGCGCGCAAGAACCGGAGCCCGCTGCGGCGCCCGCCCCAGCAGAAGAGGAACCAGAGCCTGAGCTCAGACCGTCGCTGCGCGCGGAAAACAGGCGCAAGCATGTTCGCACCAAGGTGAATTTCAAGGGCTGTGTGCGGAGTTTTGCCGCTGCCGATGACATCGTAACCTGTGAAGATATCTCGCGCGGCGGCCTTCGTTTCAGGAGCCGCAAGACTTACGCTGTGAAGGCCGATATTGAAGTTGCGGCTCCCTACTCGCCCGGCTCGCCCAATATTTTTGTTCGCGGTAAAATTGCTTACGTCCAGGAAGTGCCGGGAGAAAAGTATTTTCGCTACGGGGTAGCCTACGCCAAAGCCTAACGGCTCGCGGTTTGTTAGACTGGGAAGACCATGAGCGTCATTGATGAAGTTCTGCAAGCGAACGAGCTTTACTCCCAGACCCATGAATTGCGGAAGCTCACGCCGCGCCCGGAGCGCAAGCTGGCGGTCCTGACCTGCATGGATACGCGGCTGTCGATTCGAACGCTAGGGCTGAAGACGGGAGACGCGCACATCATCCGCAATGCCGGCGGCATTGTAACGGAAGACAGCCTGCGTTCCCTGGTGGTTTCGCACTACCTGCTGGGGACCGAGGAATTCATGGTTATCAATCATACGGATTGCGGGCTGATGCACACCACGGAACAGGACTTGCGCACGAGAATCCAGAACCGTGCTGGAACGGCGGCGATTTCTCCGGCGTTCTTCTACGCGTTCCAGAACATTGAGGAGAATGTCCGGTATCAATTGGAGAAGCTGCGGACACATCCCTGGGTTCCCAAGGAGGTCGCGGTGCGGGGATTCGTCTACGATGTGGCCAGCGGAAAGCTGCGGGAAATCAAATATGAGCTGATGAGCCGGAGCACCCATCGATAGTGCTGGCCTGAGGGTACTGTTTAGGTGGGCCCCAATTTAGTACCATCATCCTATTCCTCCGCAGGGGCTTAAAAGCCAGAATCACTCCAACGTGGAAATGAGCGCTCCCAGCGTCCCTGCTCAATTCCAGTGACACCCAAGCAAGGAAAGGCTTTCATCGCAATGTCAACTCTTCACTTCCGCCGCGTCGAGCGTCGCCGGACCCCCCGAGTCGCAGTTTTTGCCGATTTAACCATTCAGGGCTATGCAGAAAACAACGAAAAGTTCAAAGTGCAAACCCGCACGCTTTCCGTGAGCGGCCATGGCGGGATGACCATCATGGATGCCGGGCTGGCCCTGGGGCAAACGCTGCTGGTGACCAACGAAAACAGTGGACAGAAAACCGAGTGCAAGGTTGTATCGCTGCGGCCGGCCGGAGACGGCAAGAGCATCGTGGCGTTCGAATTCATGGGGGCGTGCGCGAACTTCTGGAAGATGACGTTTCCATCGCAAGGCGCAAAGCCGCTTCGGCGGGTCACGCCGGCAACAGTTAATCCCTGAACGGTCAATCCGCTGCCGCCTCGAGGTGGGCCCTCAGGCTCTCGCACCGGATCACTTTAGGGAAGCTTCAATTTTGATTTTATATTCGCGGGCTTTGGCGACCGCTGCCGCCTCATCCACGGTGAGAAGCTTTTTGTCGAGCATGACCACCCGCCCGCCGATCGCGACCGTCTCCACGTCGCTCCCCTTCAAGGAGTAGGCAACCTGGGCGTAGATGTCGTACATCGGCACGGCATTGGGTTCATCCAGCCCGATCAAAATCAGGTCCGCCTTCTTCCCTGGTTCCAGCGAACCGATCTCTTTCTCCATGTGCAGCGCACGCGCGCCGTCAATCGTGGCCATTTCCACGACGGACTTGGCGTTCAGCGCTAGCGGATCCATCTTGGTTATTTTTGCGAGTTTTGCGGCCAGATCGATCTCTTCCATCAAGTCCAGGTCGTTGTTGCTCCCCGCCGGGCCGTCCGTTCCCAAGCCAACCGCAACGCCCGCGGCGCGCAATTCGGGCACCGGTGAAACTCCACTGGCCAGCATCATGTTGCTCGAAGGGTTGTGCTCACATCCTACGTTGCGCTGCGCCAGGATTTTGCGGTCGGCCGCATCCACAAAAATGCAGTGCGCCGCCACTACGTCCGGGCCGAGCACTCCAATCTTGTCGAGATACTGCACTGGCGTTGTTCCGTTCTGCGCGCGGCTGTCGTCCAGCTCTTTTTTCATTTCCGCCAGGTGAATCAGGATCGGCGCATTGTATTTTCGCGCCAGGGCCACGGCGTCCTGGAGCGTCTTCTGCGAGCAGGTATAGATCGAATGCGGCGCAGGCGCGGCGTGAATCAGCGGATCGCCCTGCCAGCGCTTCAGGAATTTTTCGGTGTATTCCAGGGCTGCGGCGTTGGTCTTGTTGTCCGGGGCGGGAAAATCGATGAACGTTTCGCCGAGAACTCCGCGCATCCCCGCGGCCTTGGTTTCCTCAGCAACAGCATCCTCGAAGTAATACATGTCGGCGAAGGTGGTGACGCCTCCGCGAATTTGCTCCGCCGCGGCGAGTCGCGTGCCCCAGCGCACGAACTCTTCCGTCACATTTTTGGCTTCGGCCGGAAAGATGTACTTACGCAGCCATTCATCCAGCGTCACGTCGTCGTGCAGCCCGCGAAGCAGCGTCATGGCCGCGTGCGTGTGTCCGTTGATGAAGCCAGGCAAAACCAGTTTGCCTCTGGCGTTGATCGTTTGTGGCGCTGCGAACTTACTCTCGATCTCCGCGCGTGGCCCCAAGGCCACAATCACATCGCCTTTGACAGCGATGGCACCGTCTTCCAGGATGCGGCGTTCCCCATCCATGGTGACGACGGTGCCGCCACTCACCAGCAAATCGACTTTCTCCTTCTTTGCCGTTTGCGCCTGGAGAACGGTGGAAAATAAAAGATGGAAAACGGAAAATAGAAGAACCACCCACCATGCAATAGTTCTGCGCTTCCAATTTCCATTTTCCATTTTCATTTTTCTATTTTCTCACAAATTGGAAGAATCGAATGGTTTCGGAAAGAGTTCGCGCATTTGAATGATTTCGATTTTGTCCTTCAGGTTCGCCAGGACCACCGGAACGTCGCCGCAGAATTCCCAGATCAACTGGCGGCACGCCCCGCAGGGCGGCGTAAGCGTATCGGTGTCCGTCACAACCGATATGGCGTCGAACCCCCGCTCGCCTTCGCTCATGGCTTTGAAGATGGCGACGCGCTCGGCGCAAACGGTGAGGCCGTACGTGGCGTTTTCCACGTTGCAGCCCCCGAAAATTCGTCCCGAGGTTGCCCGCAGCGCGGCGCCCACGCGAAAATTGGAAAAGGGCGCGTGTGCGTTCTCGCGCGCCTGCTTCGCCGCGACAATCAGGATTTCGTACTCACTCACGCGTTCGCTCCTCTCAGCGGATCACAAAAGGGATCAGGCAATCGCCTCCGCAATGCGCGGAATCAAAGCCTTCAGCAATCCGATAAACTGCCCTTTCACCCGCTCCGCCGTCTCCAGCACTTCCCTGTGATCGAGCGGCTGGTCCAGGATCCCCGCGGCGGCGTTGGTCACGCAGGAAATACCCAGCACGCGAATCCCGCTATGCCGCCCGGCAATCACTTCCGGCACCGTGGACATCCCCACCAGGTCTGCGCCGACTGCGCGAAGATAGCGTATCTCCGCCGGTGTTTCGTAGCTCGGCCCGGGAAGCGCGGCATAAATGCCCTCATACATTCCGATCCCCCTGCGGTTTCCTTCACCGACGGCCATCTCCCGAAAGCGGCGATCGTACGCCGCGGTCATGTCCGGGAATCGCACACCGAATCGTTCGTCGTTGGGGCCCGAAAGAGGATTGGCGCCCTGCAGGTTGATATGATCCTTGATCACCACCAGCTTCCCTTGCACGAATTCGCGTTTGATGCCACCCGCCGCGTTTGTCAGGATAACCGCTTTCACACCCATGCGCGCAAACACGCGAACGGGAAACGCCACATCCTTCACCGAATATCCTTCATAGAGATGCACGCGCCCCTGCATGCCGGCCACGGGAATCGCTTCCACGTTTCCGATGACGAGATTTCCGGCGTGCCCAATGGCCGTGGATCGCGGGAAGTGAGGAATTTCAGCGTAGGGAATCTTAGTCGCCCCGGAAAATTCATCCGCGAAAGCGCCGAGACCGGAACCGAGAACCAGGGCAATCTTGGGCCGCAGGCGAGTTCGGGAAAAAATGAACTCCGCAGCGATCCCCGCGCGTTCGAATTCACCGGGTACACCAATTACCTGCCCCCGCGGCGCCGCTTCCAGCGAGATGGCCGCCGGCCCTTCTGATCTCCTGTTTGGTTTTCTCGGGCTCATGTCAGGATTCCGACGATCGCCGCTGACATCAAATTCGCCATGGTTCCGGCAAGCATGGCGCGAATTCCAAACTTGGCAAGCTGTCCGCGCTGTTCCGGCGCAAGCGCTCCGATTCCCCCAATCTGAATCCCGATCGAACTAAAATTCGCAAAGCCGCATAGAGCAAACGTCGCGATCGTGAACGATCGTGGATCCAGCGTTCCCTTCATCGGCCCCAGCTGCGAAAACGCGTAGAGCTCATTCACAACCATGCGCGATCCCAGAAGTTTCCCGACCGTTGACGCATCATGCCAGGAAACGCCGATGAGCCACGCGACCGGCGCGAACATCCAGCCGAAGACTTGCTGCAGGCTCGAGGGAAACCACTCGATCCCGTGCGCGGCGAGCATATTGTGCGCTCCCGCAAAGAGATAGTTCACCAGGGCCACAAGCGCAACAAAGGAAATCAGCATCGCTCCCACATTGATGGCCAGTTGCAAACCGTCCGAAGTACCGCGGGAAATCGCGCCAAGAAAATTCGTCTCCTTTTCCATTTCCGGCATTTGCACGCGCCCGGCCGTCAGCGGTTGTTCAGTTTCTGGCACGAGCATCTTTGCCATCAACAAAGTCCCCGGGGCCGTCATGATGACGGCCGTAAGCAGATGCTTGGCTTCCACGCCATAGGCAATGTACGCAGCCATAATCCCGCCGGAAACGTGCGCCATCCCGCAAGTCATGATGCACATCAACTCCGACTTCGTCAGCCGGTTGAGAAACGGGCGGATGGTAAGTGGTGCTTCCGTCTGCCCCATAAAAATGCTGGCGGCGATGTCGAGCGACTCCGCGCCGCTCGCACCCATCACTTTCGTCATCACCACCGCAAACAGGCGAATAATCACCTGCATGACGCCAATGTGATACAGAAAAGCAAAAACGGCGGCGATGAAAATGATCGTGGGAAGTACCTGAAAGGCGAAAATAAATCCAAGGGAAGATTTCGCTTTGCCCAGCTCGCCAAAGACAAACTCCGAGCCAAAGAACGCGAAACTCAACAGCTTGTTCGCTCCCCGCCCCAAATACTCAAAAAGCGTGCGTCCAACCGCAAAACGCAGGACAAAGAAAGCAAAGGCCAGCTGAAGTCCAAGGCCCCATAACACCGTCTTCAGGCGGATCGCTCTTCGATTCGTCGAAAACAGATACGCAAGCCCCAGCATGGTAGCCAGGCCCAGCAAACCGGTAAATCGTCCCATGCACTCTCCTTCATCTGCCCCGATCGGTTTCCGGCTGCAAACAATCTGTACGAAAGGATGGCGCACGCGGCGCATTCGATAGTCACTTCAGGTTTTGGGCCAGCCATTCCGCCCAGCGCCGATACACATCCTGCTGGCGCACCGGATCCGCGGGAAAATGCCCGCCCACGGGGTAAGCAAAAAACCGCACCGGCACGCCGTTGTCTTTGAGCGCATGATACAGCTCGTAGGATTGTGTGACGGTCACGCGGAAATCTCCGGTATCGGAAAGAATCAGCGTTGGCGTTTTCATTTGACTCGCGTAGCTGATGGGAGATTGCTCGCGGTAGGCCTTGATGTTGTCGCCCACGTACGGAGAACCGTTGAAAATGTAGCGTTCCGTCACGTTGAAATCCGCAAGATTATACTGGTCGTACATATTCGTCACCGCCGCTCCGGCCATCGCAACCTTCCAGATCTGATAGTGCCCGATGAGCCAGGTCGTCATATAACCACCATACGACCAGCCGGAAACGGCGATGCGCGCTTCATCCACAAATCCCAGCTTCTTCACCGCATCAATCCCTGTCATGACGTCGCGCCCCGGCCCCGCGCCCGCGTCGTTCCAGATCGCGCGCGTATACGCATTTCCTAAATTCTCGCTTCCACGGTAGTTCGGCTGAAAAACCACGCAGTCCTGCGCGGCCACAAATTGCGGCAGAAAACTAAACTGCGTCGTCGAAGCAGCGCGTGGACCGCCGTGAATAATTAATACCAGAGGGTATTTCTTGTCTTTTTGAAATCCCGGCGGATAGATCAGCACGCCGTCTTCATGAAATTTATCCGGGCCTTGCCATTCGATCCTCTCGGTGCGGCCCAGCGAGAGCGCGGCGATCTCCTGATTGTAATTGGTCAATCGCTTCGGCGCATCGTTCGTGCTGGCCATGTAGTACAGCTCGCTGGGCTGATTGGGCGTGCTCCCCGCGAAGGCGATCTCTCCGTTGCGTCCCACTGTCGCATCGACCCAGAAGGACCACGACGGACTGACATCGCCAAGAGCAAGCTGCTTTGCTGCGCCACCCAGTGGCTGCAGCCAGAGCCCGACTTGCGCGCCGTCGTGCCCGCCGACCAGCAGCGACTTTCCGTCCGGCATCCAGATGGCGCGAAGAATATTTCGGTCAATCGATTTCGTCGCGTCTTGTCCGTCGCCTCCCGATGCGGGAGTCACGAAAATTTCATTTTCGTTGGCGCGGTCGCCTTCCCGCGGAAACCAATAGGCAAGCTGAGAACCATCCGGCGAGAACAACCCGAACCCTTCGAAGTTCTGGTGTTTGGTCAGCTTCCGGATATCGCCGGTGTCGACGCTGAGGACCTGCACTGTTCGAAGATCGCTGTCACCGGAGTGCGGATTTTCCTGTTTCGTGAACGCCAGCAGCTTGCCGTCCGGTGACCAGGAAAGCGGCGAAGACGGCGAGCTGGGCGGCAAAACTTTCGGGAGACTCCACGATCCCGAAGTCAATCGTCGCGGCTTTGCACCGTCGGCCGCAACCATCCAGATATGCGACGGCGTGGGAGCCTTGGCCTCGAGGTAACCGTTGTCACCGATTTCGAAAGCGTCCAGATGTTTCTCAATGTCTTTCTTGTTCTCTGGCTCGTCCGCGGTAACGTAAACGATCTCCGTTCCGTTAGGCCGCCATGCAAATTGCTCCACGCCATTCGGAGCATCTGTGATTTTCGCGGCATCGCCCCCATGCATGGAGAGAACAAAAATCTGCGCTTTCTCCTCTTTCGCGGGGCCCACCGCGGCCAGAAACGCGATGCGGTCTCCCGCAGGCGACCACTTCGGCGAACCCGCGTCCTTGCGATCGTGGGTCAGTACGCGCTGCGCTCCCGTCGCCATCTCCAGAAGAACCAGTTCTCGATCATGGCGGTCCTGCTCCATATTCATCCGCGAAACGGCATAGACAATGGACTTTCCGTCCGGCGAGATCTGCGGATCGGAAACCGAGACGGCCTTGGCGAAATCGCCGATCTCGATCCGGCGAGCTTGCCCCATCGCTCCTTGCTGGAACATCGCGCAAGCAGCGAGCAGTATGAACGCGAAGAAAATTCTGGCGCCAAGCGGAACTGTCAAATAATTTGATCGCATCCTCTGTCCATGATTCCTTTGCCAACGACGTGTCGCCATTATTCTGTTCTCCTTTGAATGCATCGAGTCTTCAAGTAAGCCTGCTTAAGCTCCCAGAATCCTGCGGATCAGCCGCCGTTTTTCCCGGGGCGCGGTTTCCCCCAGGTGATAACTGCCGGAGATCAAGCTCTTCGCCTCGGCAAGTTTGGCGTCGCTATTGTAATGAATTGTGGCCAGCGGTTCGCCTTTTTCCACGCGGTCGCCGATGTGCTTGTGGAATTCGAGGCCCACAGCGTGATCGATCTTGTCTTCCTTCTTCTCGCGGCCGCCTCCGAGCATGGCCAGCGCGATGCCGAACTGTTCGCAGTCTGTTCCGGTGATGAAACCGCAGGCCGCACTTACGACGTCAAGATGAGCGCGCGCGCGGGGCAAGCGCTGCGGTTCATCAATGACGCGTGGATCACCGCCTTGCAATCGAATACCCTGCCGGAATTTTTCCTTGGCCTTTCCGGTGACAATCATGCTCTCTGCTAGCGCGCGTCCGTCATCCACGCTTTTCGTTTTTTCGCCCAGATAAAACATCCAGGCGGAAAGCTCAAGGCTGAGTTCGCGCAAATCCGCCGGGCCGCCGCCGTTCAGAACGTCAATGCACTCGATAACCTCATTCGAATGGCCGGCCATGCGCCCCAGCGGCTGCTCCATATCCGTGATCAGCGCCACCACTTTCTTTCCCATGCGTTTTCCGGTTTCCACCATGACTTCCGCCAGCCGCACTGAATCTTCTTCCTTTTTCATGAACGCGCCGGATCCGGTTTTTACATCAAGGACCAGCGCGTCAATCCCCTCGGCAAGTTTTTTGCTCATGATCGAAGCACAAATGAGGCCGATATTCTCCACCGTCGAAGTCGCATCGCGAAGCGCGTAAATTTTTTTGTCCGCCGGAGCAATCTCCGCGGTCTGCCCGATCAGCCCCATCCCGCATTCGCGCAGCACGCGCCGGAATTCTTCGAGCGAGAGATTTACGTTGAAGCCTGGAATGGCCTCCAGTTTGTCGAGTGTCCCGCCGGTGTGGCCGAGGCCGCGCCCGCTGATCATCGGCACGGTGAGCCCGCCGGCAGCAACGATGGGCGCGAGGATCAGGGAAGTCTTATCCCCAATGCCTCCCGTGGAGTGTTTGTCCACTTTCTTGCCGGAAATCTCGGAGTGGTCGAGTACCTCACCCGAATACAGCATCACTTCGGTGAGGGCGGCCATCTCCGCTCGATTCAAACCGCGGATCCAGACGGCCATGAGCCACGCAGCCATCTGGTAATCCGGAATTTCCCCGCGCGTATAGCCGGAAACGAGAAAGCTGATTTCTTCGCCGGAGAGTTCCCCGGAATCACGTTTTTTGCGAATCAGGTCGACGGCGCGCATTCGAATGGAAAGCGAACGGCGAGCGTAGCACTCACCCTCCGATGCGTCAACGCAAAGCGAGTCGAAACTTTCCTCATGATTTCAAACAAATTCTGGATCAAGCCGGCAGGTATATACTCCCTGAAGAGTTCCGAGATCCGCAATTTAAAATTCTCTCAGCAATGTGAGGATGAAGTGCCGGCTGATTCACAAAAGTTCAAAGTAGCAGTGGTACAGGCAGCTTCCGTAGCATTCGAACGCGAGCGCACGTTGGATAAAGTTCGCACCCTCGCCGCCGAAGCGGCCCGCCAGGGCGCGCGCCTCGTTCTCTTTCCCGAAGCTTTCGTTTCCGCCTATCCGCGGGGATTGGATTTTGGAGCCGTGATCGGTGCAAGGACGGAGCAAGGCCGCGAAGAGTTCCACCGTTACTGGGAGAGTTGCGTCGACATTCCGGGTCCGGCTGTCGATTTCCTTGGCCAGATCGCTCTGGAAAACCGCATCTACCTTGTCGTTGGCGTCGTGGAGCGCGATGGCGGCACGCTGTACTGTACGGTGTTGTTCTTTGCTCCGGACGGGAGCTTTCTGGGAAAGCACCGCAAGGTGATGCCCACCGGTTCGGAGAGGCTGGTGTGGGGCTTTGGAGATGGCTCGACCATGCCGGTCTTTGACACGCTGCTCGGAAAAGTGGGTGCTGTCATTTGCTGGGAGAACTATTTGCCCTTAATGCGCGCCGCAATGTACGCGAAAGGTGTTGAGATCTATTGCGCCCCCACAGCCGACTCCAGAGATTCCTGGCTCGCCTCGGTGCGGCATATTGCCGTGGAGGGGCGTTGTTTTGTGCTCTCTTGCAACCAATTTAATCGCCGGAGCGATTTTCCCGCTGATTATTCTTCGACCTTCGGCGAAGATCCGGATGGCGTTGTGTCGCGCGGCGGAAGTTGTATCGTCGACCCCTTCGGAAATTTTCTTGCCGGACCAAACCTGGATAGCGAGGCGATTCTAATCGCCGAGATCGATCGCGCGCAAATTGTCCGCGGAAAATACGATCTGGATGTGGTCGGACACTACGCACGGCCCGATATCTTTCAGCTGCAGGTCGACGAACGGCAAAAGCTCCCGGTAACCATCCGCAACGACGAAACGGCGAAGAAAGAATTAGATCAGGCGCAGCCGGCTCGTCATTCCGCCGCTAGCTCCACAGAGTAGCTACGCAGGAAATTCACGGAATGTCTACAGCGGTTGCTGCACATCCGGAGGCAGGTTGGTCGACTGGCTGGAGACCACGTGCCATCCGTTGGGCGTATTCACGTAAACGTGAATGGCGCGGATCTGAACACTCACTTGTTGCCCGCGCATGATGACTCGCGCGGACCAAAGGCACGTTGCGACGGCAGTGTCCTGAAAGATGTGAACCTTGATGTCGGAGGCGTTGAATGAATCGTATTTTACAGAAGGAGATTCGATCGTATTGATCCACTGGGTCTTGTTCACTTGCTGGCCGTGGGACAGCGTTCCGGAATAGTCATCGGCGTAGACACGATGGAAAAAAGTGCCGCTGTTCTGCTGAATGGCTCGCGTGGCTTCTTTTTCCAGGCTGATAATCTCCTGCCTCTGCAATTCAAAGTCCGGCGATTGCGTAACGCAGCGCTGAATGCACGCATCGCGGTAGGCCTCTTGCCCCTGCCAGGCAGAAGCAAACGCCATGGCGATCGTCAATGCTGCCGTACCCGCAAGCTTGTACATGTGGATTCGTCTCCTTCACCGAGTGGTTAAAGCTTACTGGATTATATTTGAGAAAACGATGCCACCAAAGAGCGCAGTCGACGAAAAACGCCTCTGTTCATCAAACGCAAATACTATGTCCCAAAGTGAAACGGTTGAAGCCTCCCGGAGAATGCTCGTTCAAGCCAGCGCGGGCTCAGAAGGTGTCTGCGATTGCGGCTGGCCCAGCTGTTGTTTGTGCCGGGGATTGAGTTTGCGGCACGCTGGTTCTTCAATAAAGCGATAAACCAGAGTGGAGAAGCCGATCGCAATTAAAACGAACACGAATATGCCGGAGAAGCTCTGAAAGCGAAGCTGTCCTGTGCTGGTATGAAAATACATGCCCATGATCATCGAGTGGAGCAGGTAAAGGCTGTAGCTTGCGTCACCGCAGAGGACCAGCAGGCGGTTCTCCATCACTGCGCTCCAGCGCGGCCGCAGAGCGAAACCATAGACGATTGCGGCGAATACCGGCGCCAGTAGCGCGGTGTGCAGAACCGGATAAGGAATCGAGGCTTCGAAATAGGCCGCCAGGCCAACTCCTGCAATGCCAAAAAGTACCAGCGGCAGCGCGAATTTGTTTTCGCGGCGTGAACGGAGAAAAAGAAAACCGCAGGCCATGCCCAGTAGGAATTCGGGGAGTCGAGCGAGGGGATGGAACTTGAGCGCGTTCAGCCAAAAAGCATTGAGAACGTCGGCGTTCACGACCGTGAGATGGTCGGGGTTGAGGACCACATAGGTCGTAGAAAATGTCAGGCTGGCCAGCCACGCCGCTGCAGCGATCAGCAGCAACTGCGGTTGTGAGCGTCGGATCAGCAGCAGCAACAGAAATGGAAACAGGAGATAGAAAAACGCCTCAACGGAGAGGCTCCAGGCTACGGGATTCCAGGTGAGAGCGGCCGGGGGAACCCACGCCTGCAGCAGGGTCACAACCAGCCCGGCCGCCAGTTTCAGGTGCGCCTTCGGCCACGCGAAAAAGGGAATGTCGAACTTTAGTACCGCGATGAAAAACCACGGTGCGGTGAACAGCAGCGAAAAGGCGTAGGCCGGATAGATTCGCGCAAAACGCGCTCGCCAGAAATCCTTGAGGGACAGGGTGCGGCCGGCATAGGTGTAAACCAGAATAAAACCTGAGAGGACGAAAAAGAAACTCACGCCAACGTAGCCGACGGATGCCAGCTTCTCATACCAAGCCGGTCCTTGAACGATTTTCATGGACTGAAGATGAAAAATGACCACGTGAAACGCGGCGAAAAAGCGCAATGAAGTCAGCGCAGGAAGGCGCGGGCGAGCAGCTTCGAGGTCCATATCCTATCTTACGCCAGCGTAGGGCCGCATGTTTCAAGAGAATGATTCGAATCTGGGCAATCGCGTGGAAAGTTTGGCCTCTGCTAGAATAGACCCTCGTTGAATCCGGTCACTCAGGGGTGGTTACCAAAAAACGGAGGAAACATGATGGATGTTTCGAAAAGGTTTTCGCGCCGGCAGTTCCTCGCACACACATCCTGCTTTGGAGCGTTTTATGCTGCGGCCCAGCTGATTCCTTTGCCCGCACTTGCGGCGGAGCTAGCGATCGATTCGCGCGTCGCGCAGACACCAATTGTGGATAAGGGTTTCGCGTCCGTAAGAAAGATTGGGAACGGATTATACGCGACCATCTCTGATCCTTCGAAAGGCACCACTACAATCTGCAACGGTGGATTCCTCTCGGGTAAGGACGCCGCGATGCTGATCGAAGGTTTCACGACTCCCGCAGGAGCCGCCTTCCAGATGGACGCGCTTCGAATGGTGAGCCAGGTGCCTGTCAAGGGCGCACTGGACACCCACTACCACTTCGACCATTCGATGGGAAATGCTTTTTATGGCGCCAATGGCATAGCGCTCTGGGCCCACGCCTCAGCGTCCAAACGAATCGTCGACAGCTATTCTCCGCTTCAGGGGGCGGATAAAGCAGCCGTTCTCGGACCGCTTGAGAAGAGAGTCAAGGATGCAAAGTCGGATGGGGAGCGGGCCCACGCGCAAAGTGACTTGAACGCAGTGACCGGGCTCTTCCAGATTGCTAACGCCAGTATTCTGTCCCTGCCGAATCATCCCATCGATCCGGCGAAGCTGCCGATGTCCATGGATCTCGGCGGCCTGACGGCGATGGTGGAGTCGCATCCCGGGCATTCGGGAACGGACATCGTGGTGAGGGTGCCCGAGCAAAATGTTGTTTACGCCGGAGATTTGTTGTTCAGCGGTTGGTATCCCGTATGCTTTGACGAGAAGGCCACAATTTCAGGCTGGCGCGATACGTTGAAGAAATTTGCGGCTCTGGATAAAGACACGCTTTTCGTTCCCGGGCATGGACAGATTTGCGGGCAGGAAGGAATTGCAACGCTCCGCGAAGTATTCGACGACATCGCAGTGCAAGCGGAGAAAATGTACAAAGCCGGAGTTCCCGTGGAGGAAGCTCAGCAACGATATGCCGTCCCGGATAAGTTCAAGAATTTTCCGGTGTACGCGTGGGGTTTCACCATCGGCCCGGCGATCACCAAGCTCTATGCGGAGTGGGGCGCGAAATAGATAAACAAGGCCGCACACAAACGAAAAACGGAAAAACCGTCACGTTCTAACGAAAAAGCGCTCCGTCACGCCGGAGCGTTTTTTTTTCGCGCGCGCTAGAAGTGGAAGATGACGTCTGCGGCAACAGTTTTTCGGATGAGGTCGGGCAAAAAATCAGGCGCCGCGCAGCAGGGACAATCGCGAAACATCAGCTGCGCGGCAGGCGATCAGAAAAATTGTGAATTAGAATTTGACAAGAATGGCGAAGGTCGCGCGATTCTCACTTTTGCGCAGGTCGGGAAGCCAGGTGTTTGTCGGCGAACCGTTGCAGATACTGATTCCGGTCAGGCACACGAAGGAACCGGGCGCGCCGTTGTTGCCACCCGGAGGAGTTACGCCGCCCGGTCCCGAGAAATAAGGGACGTTGGCCGCGCGATGGTTATATTCCCACCGGAACGTGATGTATTGGCTGGGCATCCAGTCGAACGTTCCGGAGACGTCCCAGGCCTTATAGGGATCTCCGGGATTCTCGGTGAAATAAGGTGTTCCGGTGATGGCAGTTGCGCCGTTAATCGGCGGCAGCAACACGAGGTAGCGCCCGGGATTGTTGATCTGTCCGCCGCCTATTGTCAGGCCGTAGCGCTCATTGTCGAACCAGAGGCGGTTGTAAAACATGTAGCCGAGAAAGCTTTGCTTGGGACCTTTCGCGGAACCGCCGGCGCAGCTCACGCCGCCACCATGCTCGCATCCCATGTCGCCAGTAAGTGAGAAGGCGGCTTTATCCATGAACTTTTCGGGGTTGTCATAGTATTTGATCTGAATGCTATCGTCCGTGTGGTAGCGCACGCGGCCCGGCGTGTTCAGCGTGTCTTCGCCCAAGGCATATTGATTTCCAAGAACCGAGAGCCAGCCGTTGGGCCGCCACAAAATCTGCGCACCGAAGCCTGGCCGATTGTTGAAGCGCCCGTAGGACTGCCAGCCGTTGACGAACCACGGCTCGATTTTCAAGTGCTCGGTGGGAAAAATCTGGACGCGAACGCCATTGAAGAACCAGGGCGTGTTCGATGAAACATAAGAAGGCTGATACGCCCAATTGTCGAACTGGTAGTAACTGAAGAGCCCGACGTAGGACATGAAGATCCCGACGTCGACATTGATTCCATGCAGCGCGTTGAAGTGGTAGCCGCCGTAGGCTTCCGAGACGTAGCGGTAAGCGTCGGCGAGATTCCATTGGCCGCGGGCGGGGCTGGCGTCATTGCGCGGAGTCGTCTGCGAGTACATTCCGAATTGCGTCATCAGGCGGGCGCGAACGTTGTCGTAATGAAAGTCGCCGCCGACACCGAGTTGCGTCACCTGGACTTCACTGGAGCGAAAGATTTCACTCGACCCGCTGATGGTGTCGTCCTTCGGATGGCGGAAGTCATAAACATAGTCGACGTCGGCGCGAATTTCCGGGGTGAAGAATTTTGTGTCAAACGCCAATTCCTTGGTGCGTGCGTTGCCGTTGAGCCAGGTGAAGTCGGCGAAGGCAAAAGGTTCCGTCGCGGGCGTTTTTGCTGCGCCCGACTTACCCTTCTCAGTAGCTTGCGACGCACCGAGTGCAACAGACTTCTCCGTCGGGATAACGTCTGTGCTGGGCGCTGCCGCGGTGATCGCAGAAGCAGGACTAACAGGCTTGCTGGCTGGAGATGAAGCGGGCTGCGCTGCGGCTGCCACCGCTGCGGGAGCTGCAGGCGCGTTGCTCTTGGATTCGAGTTCGGCCACGCGCTTTTCGAGTTGCTCCATGCGGTCGAGCATCCAGCGCTCGCGCTCAGAAAGCGGAGCAGGCGAATCGGGTTTTGCCGATGCGGATTTTGCGGGCGGAGCGGTGGAATCCTTGTCGTCTGCAAGTAAACGACTTGGACGGACACAGGCAAAAAACAGTACGGCCAAAATAAGACAGAATATTTTCTGATTGCGATTGAACGCGCGCATTTCTCTCTCCTAAGAAAAGGCAGGCAACGGATTTTAGTTGGATGCGGGTTGCGTCTTCGTGGACGCAGCGTGGTGCTTCGTTGCCTCGGAATGCTAGCGTTCGGTGCATAAGAAATTCGTAAGTGCGGCGTAAGGATGGGATTAGTGCGCTAAGACGAAACATATTAGGCACTTTCGGACGGGCGGGGAGGAGCGGCGGGAACGCGTTGGGAGATTTCAAGAGCAATGGCGCGCATCTCTTCGTGGATGAGGCCGTTGGTGGCGAGGATGACGGGGCCGCCGAGCTGATAGGGATTTCCGGCGAAATCGGTGACTTTGCCACCGGTTTCTTCGATGAGGAGGACTCCGGCGGCGGTGTCCCAGGGCTTGAGGCCGAATTCCCAGAAACCCTCGAAGCGGCCGGCGGCGACGCTGGCGAGATCGAGCGCGGCGGAGCCATCGCGACGGACGCCGTGCGAGCGCTGGGTGAAGTCGCCATAGTATTGGAGATTGGGGCTGGCTTTGCGGTTGCGCACGGGGAAGCCGGTGCAGAGAAGGCTGGTGGAGACGGTGGCGTTTTTGGAGACGTGCATTTTCTTGCCGTTGAAGGTGGCGCCATAGCCGCGGGCAGCGGTGAAGAGCTCGTTGTAGAAGGGATTGAAAACGACGGCGGCGAGAAGTGTGTCGCGCTGGGCGAGCGCGATGGAAACGCAAAAGCAGGGGTAGCCGTGAGCGAAATTGGTGGTGCCATCGAGCGGATCGACGTGCCAGCGGAATTCGGAGGCGGAGGCGCTTTCGTGACCGGTTCCCTCTTCAGCGGCGATGGCGTGGTCGGGAAAGTATTTTGTGAGGCGCTCGACAATGGTTTTTTCGGAGCGCTTGTCGGCTTGGGTGACGAGATCGACTTCATCGCCTTTGTAGTGGAGGTCCAGCGGGCGCGACAATTCTTCAACGAGGATTTTGCCAGCTTCCTGGGCGATTTCGGTGGCGGCTTCGAGATAGCTTTTGGGCACTGAGCGATTCCTCACGTGGCCGACGTCTTGCCAAGTACGGGCGCGGCGGTGCCGCGCCCGTACAAGGATTATGGGCGGTGGGACAAGGGAAAAGCGGCGGCAAGCCGCCGCACTCCAAGTTACAGCCTGCGACCGAACGCAGAAAGTCGATGCGCTTTGCGAAGGCTCGCTCCACTCTATCATTGGCGGCATGTGAGTCTCATTTGGCGACGAATCAAATGGGTGGGACTCCTATACCTATACCCCCCGGGGGATTTGTAAGGATGTCAAAGGAAAGGGGTTGCGGGAGGGGGCCTTTGTAAGTGTATGAAAAGAAAGAACGACAGTTTTTGGGACGACGGGCTGTGAGTTCCAGAATGGGAGTTCTTGGGTGACACCCCGGCAGTTTTAAGAAAGAGTGTGGAAGAGGCTGATTGCAAAAGAGTTGTGAAACACTCTTGGTGCAAAGAGCGACAAGAGAGTGAGAAAGAGAGAGGACGTGCGGTTCCAAAACGGGAAAAGAGGAGCGCACTGTGAGGAAAGACGGAATCGAGCGGCGCTGGGGACGATGATTCACGACCCATGGTAACACGGGGATGATAGTTTTTCAAATAGTTCATTGAATAGTACTCTGTTTGAATGAATTTGGCACTGTAAGTGGAAGAAGAGAAGGAGTTAGCGCCGGGGGCGCAGTCCGGAGGGACTTGGGCGTGCGGCAAGAAAAGCTAGGTCGAAAATCCCACTCGCAATACCGACGTGAGGGGCACCTAGCTCGGGCGAAGGGAACCTTTCAGTGATAGACGGCTTCGTCGAAGAGGGATTGGAGGTTGCGGTTGCTGGCCTTTTCCATGGCTTGCTGGAAATCGTGCGAGTCGACAAGGCGGCGGGCGTTGGCGAAGGTGTAGAGGGCGATGCCGCGCCAGAAGGATTCGTCGCCGAGCTCGGTTCTGAGGCGAGCGAGGAACAGCGCGCCTTTGACATAGGGAATTTGGCCTAAGGCTTCGTGGGCGTCTTTCCATTTTTCCCAATGGAGGGGGCGGTCCTTCCCGGCTTCGCGCAGTTTGTCCATGCGGACTTGCAACTCGGCGATTTGTTTGTCGTAGGCCGCGCGGCCCTGGTGCTTTTCGATGTAGGCGTCGGACATGAACTCTGCGAAGCCTTCGTTGAGCCAGAAATCGGACCACGACCGAATGCCAACGGTTACGCCCCACCATTGATGAGCCATTTCATGGGCCATCAATTGCACGTCATCCTTGTCCACCAGATCGACGAGGTCGTCTTGCGACATGAGAGCCATGCCGGCGGCTTCCTGTCCCATGCTGGGACCAGGCAGAAACGCCTGCGTGTAGTGTGAATTCATCGGGTCAATGGACGCGACGGAGCGCAGAAACGCGTAGGCGTCTTGCGTTTTGGAAAATGCCGCCTTGTTGGCATCCATCTTCTGGGCGTAAATGGCAAAGTTGTCTTTGACGCCGACGGCAAGGCGGGCGACAGCGAAGCTGAACAAATATGTTTGGACTGGATCGCTCTGCTCAAAGACGAAGTGATCGCCGTCGGAATCTCGCCATTCTTTCCCTCGGCTCCCGGGTCCGACGGCTCTGAACTCATTCGCACGGTGCGGCTGCAGGCCGGGCGGAACTACAATTTCGAGTTTGAGCGTGGCGCGCTGGCCGGGTGAGTCGTCGCAAACCATCCAGGCCTCGCAGTAAAACGCCATTGCGAACCCCGCATTATCGGCGAACCACTGGATGCCCCGCCCTGCTACCGCTGTGAATTTGAATTGCGCGGTGTGGTTGCCGCTTGAATCCAAGCGCACGCGGACTTTCTGTTCGGTGACGATTGCGGCTCCATTCGTGATATTGGCGTTCACAATCTGTAGGCCTAATTGTTTCTCCCACTCGATTACACCTGCATCGGCTTTAAATTCGATGGTTTCTTCACCATTCAAGAGTTGGTGTTCGAAGTCGGGTGTTAGCTTCACGGCGTAGTGGGTGGATTGCGCTGCAGCAGCCGTGGCGGAAATGGCGCAAGAGAAACAGGACAAGGAGATTCTCTTGAGTCGATCGTGAAGAGGCATGCGCGGAGTATATCGCGTTGTACCACGCCGGTGTTTCTTCGCATCGGAAATCCTTGAGGAGTCTCCCGGGCTGGCAAGACAAGACCTGCTGGTCAGCGTGCTCGAAACATCCTGGGAAAATTGGTCGGGCGAAGCACAATATATGGATACGTGAAGAATGCCGATCCTGTAGAAGTTCTCACAATTAGAAAATTCATTTGAAAAGCAGCATTGCAAGCACCACTACTTGTGCGATGGATGCCGAGTGGACACGCGCGGCAAATGGTGTGGCGGGCGGAATTCAATGGTGACGTCCTCTTGGGCTTGGACAGGCTTATTGTTCAAAAGAGTTGGTTTGTAACGCCACAGGCGAATGGCGCTCACTGCAGCAGGAAGAAGAGAGCTCGAGCCACTCACGTGCTTTACATCCAGCACCTGGCCGTGCTCTCCGATGGTGGTGCGGACTTTTACGGTTTCCGCTGATCCATGCCGATCTCCCGGCCTTGGATAACGAGGCCAAACGAAGGAGACCAGCTCACCGGCTTGCAATCGAGCGGGTCTATAAGCTGGTGCAAGTCCGGGCTCAGGAGAAACAAGAACAGAAAGTTGCGAGGTCATCGCAAACGAAGAGGAAGCGGCGATCGGTTTTTCCGGGAGAGTGAGCCTGAACGGTCTGCTGCCGTCGCCTGGGCCAGAAACAAGGATTGTGGAAGGCACTGACAGGTGCGGCGCTGCGTGCGTCGCAGGCGCTACCCAGCGCGAGGCGGGATTTGCCGGCGCGGCACTTATCGGGCCGACAGTCCTGGGTGAAAGTGCGGGTTGGGAATTCGCGGGTGGCGGCGCGTTTCGGGCGATTAGCCCGGTCGAGCCCTTGCGCTCAGGACTGGCTCCGGGATTATTGGAATCAGCGAGAGATCGGGTCGTT
The DNA here is from genome assembly GCA_036522195.1 of Candidatus Acidiferrum sp. Taxonomy (GTDB): domain Bacteria; phylum Acidobacteriota; class Terriglobia; order Acidiferrales; family UBA7541; genus Acidiferrum. The sequence continues at coordinate 35,325 of DATDGF010000042.1, forward strand.
GTTGCTGAAGATGGTTTAATCGGCCCAGCGCGGGGCGCTGAATCTTCCGGCCAAGCATTGAGGGGTTGAGCGGATGGGCTTTCTGCACGCGGCCCTGCAATCGCCGGCGCTGGCGGATTTAGTGCAGGCGTAGCGAAGGAATTTGCCGGCGGCGTGGACGTCTGCGGAGTCGTTTCGCCTGGGCGATTCAGCAGTGCGGATGACGTGGCACCAACAGCCGGTATTGATTTCTGGTTGTCCCGGAGGTGCGCTCCGAGCGGGCGGCGTTCCACTGTGAGCGCAACGGTGAGACTGATCACCGCAAACAAAAACACTCCTGCGGCGACCTGAAATCCGGATATTTCAAGAACATATGAACGTGAGGGTGAGTTTTCGAAGCGATCCGCTGGCGACTTGACTTTGCCTATTTGAACTCCAAGACCGGCGATGGGAGTATGGTGGTGCACTTTTTCCTGGAGATCTTCTACAAACGATGGCGGGTTCGCATCCAGAATCGCCGATGCGACGATCGTGGATGATTGATGAGAGGCTGTGTGCATAATGCGTTCGGGCGAGGAGGGTTGGTCTTGCTCAGTGAAAACACTCCCCTTTGGCGCTTTTGGGAAGCTTTCGTGGGTTGCGGGGATGAGGCTCTCAACAGGCGCCGGCGTAAACCCTTCCAATTCCGGGGCTGGCTTTTCGGACGCCATCCAATTTGAAATTTGATTGCGGGCTTCGGCGGTGAGATCAATGAATCGGATACCTGTGCTTTTTTTCGACTCCGCCAGCCAGACAATCTGCGTGGAAATTTCGATCTTCTGCCCGGAGCTGGGCAATTGAAGGCGAACGCGTGGGAGGAAGTCATCTACAACAAAGGGTTCGGCTGCGGCAACGGCCATGCCCGTCTCACTTATATTGAGGACAACGCCGCCATTGGTACCGCCAAGCTCGACGTATGCGCGAGAGGCAGGCGTGGTGCGCGTCTGAAGGCGGCGGTCGCGCTTGGGAGGAATCGCCGCAACCGAGACATGTTGTTCGGCGTCAGGTGCTACGGCCTCCGCTGTTGCCGGTATTTCCGCTCCCAGCTGCGTCTTCTTTCGTTGCGCGATTTCTATGAGTGTGGCCAGCTTGCCGCCCGCCTTCAAAAGTGCGTCAAAGACGTAGGCAACATTCTTCGGGGTGAACTGAAGCTGCCGAGCAGTAAGAGTCAGCCGGATGCTGTCGTTGATTTCATCTTGCTGGCTCTTGGAAAGATAGTCCTGCAGGCCAGAATAGAGTGCGCCGTTTTCGTAATGCTCTCTCCACTCAAGAATAGCCTGGAGACGACGACTGGCGTCCTTCTCCAATTCCTGTTCTTGCTGGTCTGCCGCGGCACATTCGGCGAATACCTCTGCTTGACCGTGCGGTAATGCCATGATTATTTCTGGCAATCCACCACGCAGTTCCTGAACCTTGTTGGACGGCAAAGATGTTTTGCGGCAGACCCACTCACCGCGCGCCTTGTCGAAATCAATCGAGGCGCGATACTCATCTGTTTCATACTTGAATACCGGCAACGGCTTGAGCGGTGGCCACCTGCCGGCCAGGAGTAATTTCAACTCGGCCTGTTGCACTGGAGACGTGAGCCCAGCGATGTTGGGCCTGGTGCTGTTGGACTTAGGGCAGGGCACGTCCATCTCGTCACCCCTTGCAGCCCCACTTCAATGTGGGAAGAATCCTTTTTGATCAACTTCCCCCGTCCGCTGTCGTAACTTTCCTGAGTGTAGGCAATTCTCAACCCCGTGCGGCGGGATTAGTTGCTTGTATTTAATCGTTGGGACCCCCGTTGCGGCGGATAGGGTCTGCAGCGGACTTTCGCTGGGAAGCTGTCGCAGAACCCGGCTACGTTATTGATTACAAAAGATATACTCGGAGTCGTGTGACGCATGTCTTGAGAGTTGCTTAAGGCGAGCTGTGGCCGGCGCAGTGGAGGACGCCGAGGTAGGCGCTCCAGGGACCGACGGCCTTGCGGTATTGGTGGGCCATGACCCTGGAGATTTGGTGGAGATGCGTTAAGTCATGAGCGGCCCAGGTGGCCAGGAGCTGCGACAGAGTGATTACGCCGAGGGAAGGATGTTGGCCACGCCGATCGAGGTCCGCTGGCCGCAGATTCAAAGCACGCAGTTCGGCTAGATTTTCAGAGCGCACGCTAGCAAATTGATCCAATAAGTGGGGGAGCAACTTGCCTTGGGTCTCTCGAACGTGCCCCCAACGGTCGAAGGACGCGAAGGGCTGAGTCTCGCCAAATTGCAGGATCATCTTTACGCGTGGGAGCCAATCGGTACGTTCGCCGTGAATGAGATGGGCGACGATTTCGAAAGGGCTCCAGGTATTTTCGCCTTCATTGCGGAGGGTCAACGTTTCGGGTAGATCCCGGAGGAGTGCGTTGAGGGCGGCGGGGGTGCGGGTGAGAAGGGAGATGGTTTGGGGCAGGTGGTGTTGCATCGTGGACCTCGATTCGTTCTGAGGGAGTTTCATGAAAGCATGATTGTAGCGCTCTGTGGGGCGCGCGTTAGCGAGGAAGTCTGGCGATGACGACGTGAAGTCGCCGCGACGAACTGAACAATTATTGGGGGCCGGTGAGGTAGGACTTGCGGTGGCGGACTTTGTAGGTGGAAGGGGTGACGGTGACGACGATGGAGCGATAGGTGTTGGCGGGGCCGCGGGGGTTGGGGTAGTAGGCGAGGCGGTATTGGGTGCGAAGTTCGCGATCGATGCGATCGAAGATGGCGGGGAGCTCCTGGGTGGTGTCGGGATAGAACATGGCGCCGCCGGTGGTGTCGGTCATGGTTTCGAGGGCGTGTTCGCCGGCGGTGTTGCGGCCGCTTTCATTTTTTACGGGACGAACGACGATAGTGTAAATGAGGGCGTTGGCGCGGACGGCGGCTTTGCGGGCGGAATCGAAGTCGGTGCGGCTGGTGGTTTCGCCGGCGTCGGTGACGAGGATGATGACGCGGCGGCGGTCGTCACCGCGCTGTGCGAGGGCGTGGGAGCCGAGGAGCACGGCGTCGTAGATCGAGGTGCCGGCTCCATCGGGGATTTTTCGCACTGCCTCCTGCAGAGCGGGGACATTGTCGGAGAAGGAAGCGCGCTGGCTGACGGATTCATCGAAAGAAAAAACGGACAAGCGGTCGCTGGGACGCAGGACCTGACGAATGAAATGCGCCGCGGCTTCCTGCTCGAAGCTGATTTCTTTGTGGGCGCTCAGGCTGGCATCGATCATCAAGGCGATGTCGAGGGGCTGAGAGGTTTCGGGCTCGAAAATATTGATTTCCTGCTGCACGCCTTCTTCAAATAGTTGAAACGCTTCGCGGGGAAGATCCGGCGCGGGGCGATTGTTTTCGTCGAGAACGCTGACGAGGACATTGACGAGATTGACGGTGACTTGGATGCGGCCGCGCTGCTTGGAGGGGTCCTGCGAATCGTCGGGAGTCGAGGGTGGCGTGGGCTGGACGATTTTGCCAGGCTCGGCCGTGGGAGTGGTGCTGGGAGCGGATCCATTAGTGACGCCGGACTTGGACTTTTGGGCCCAGGGGGGACGGTCGGGCTTGTCCTGGCTGAACGCCATTGCGGTCGAGAGCAAGGCGAAAGCAGACAGGATGAGGGCAAAACAAGGGCGGCGGGGTGTCATTTGCATTGGATATTAAGATGCGGGTTTTGCACGGGGTGTCGCCGCGGGTGCGGGAGGGAGTTCGCCGTCGGCCCAGACGGCGCCGTCTTCGAAGTACTCCTTTTTCCAGATGGGAACAGTGCGCTTGAGGGTGTCAATGGCGAAGCGGCAAGCATCGAAGGCGGCGGCGCGATGCGGAGCGCTGATGGCGATGAAGACGCTAGTCTCGCCGATCTGGAGGCGGCCGAGGCGATGGACGATGATGCCGCGGTGAATTTTATATTTTTCGTGGAGCTGGGCGGCGATCTCGCGCATCTTGGCGAGGGCCATGGATTCGTAGGCTTCGTAGTCGAGATAAAGAGTGGCGCGATTGTGGGATTGATTGCGGACGAAGCCGTCAAAGGTGACGATGGCGCCATCTTCGGGCGCGCGGACATGGTGGACGAGGGCGGTGACGTCGATGTGGTCGCGCACGAGCTGGCAGATGTCGTCGTGGAGGGGCGTGGTCATGGGGTGTGCGTCAGCCGCCGCTCACGGGAGGGAGGAAGGCGACTTCGTCGCCGGCGTGGAGAGCAGTGTTCCAGGCGGCGAATTCCTGATTGCAGGAGGCGACCAGGGAGGGGCGAAATTTTGCGAGCTCAGGGTGGCGCGCGGCGTAGAGCGCGAAGAGCTGTTCGATGGTCGCGGCATCGGCAGAGGTGAGGGATTCTTCGGCGTGGCCGACGATTTCTTTGAGGCGACCGAAGAAGAGGACTTTGAGGCCGATAGATTGGGAAACGGTGGACACGGAGAAATTGTAACTTGTATGGCGGGATGGAGCTAGTGCACAGGCTTTGGTCTGGGCTAGGCACGCAATTGAAAAGAACACAGACTGAAGACGGCGCCAGCGTGGCCGTCGCTTCATACGAGGGACGAGGTCCGAGCTTTCGGCGGTTTCATTCCCGCAGACGCGTTCGAAAAATTCGAAGGCTTGACCGTGGCGGATCGGATGCGTAGCGTGCAAGTAGGCTTCAGAGTTGGCGCCACGAGAAGACGGCAAAGGCAAAGCGGGAGCTAGGCTCCCGCACTCCATAGGAGAAAAATGAAGATTTTGGTGACGGGTTCGACGGGGCTGGTGGGCAACGCGCTGGTGAGCGCGTTGGTGAAGGATAGGCACACGGTGTGCCGCCTGATGCGGCCGGAGAGCTTGGTGGCAGGTGGGACGAAGGATGGGTTTAACGTGGCGTGGAACCCGGCGACGGGGGAGTTGGGTGGCGCGGGGGTGGGTGCGGATGCGGTTGTGAATCTGGCGGGGGCGTCGATCGCGGGGGGACGATGGTCGGCGGGGCAAAAGGCGATGCTGGGGTCGAGCCGGATTGATACGACGCGGGCGCTGGTTGGCGCGTTGGCGAAGATGAATGCGCGGCCGAGAGTGCTGGTGTCGGCTTCGGCGATTGGGATTTATGGGAATCGCGGCGATGAATTGTTGACGGAGGAGAGCAAGGCGGGTGCGGGTTTTCTGGCAGGGCTGGCGCGGGAGTGGGAAGAGGAGGCGTTGAAAGCGGAGTCGATGGGGATTCGCGTGGTTTTGGCGCGATTTGGAATTATTCTGGCGCGCGATGGCGGGGCGCTGGCAAAGATGGTGACGCCGTTCAAGCTGGGAGTTGGAGGGAAGCTGGGGTCGGGGGCGCAGTGGATGTCATGGGTGACGCTGGAGGATGTGGTGGGGATTTTGCGAATGGCGATTGATAAGGCGGATGTGAGAGGCGCGGTGAATGTTGTAGCGCCGAAGCCCGTGCAGAACGCGGAGTTTACGAAACTGCTGGCGAGTGCGCTGCATCGGCCGGCACTGTTCCCTGCTCCGGCGTTTGCGTTGCGGCTGGCACTTGGGGAAATGGCGGACGCGCTGCTGTTGAGCAGCCAGCGCGTCGTGCCCTTACTATTGGAACGAAGTGGCTACAGATTCCTGCATGCGAGTTTGGCGCCGGCGCTGGCGGCGGTGCTGAAGAAAAATTGAACGGGTGCGGATTACTTTTGAACATTGATGGTCACGGAAAGCCTTATCACGTGGCCGTTGAGCGGATCGGTCGATAACGTACTCTCCACGGTTTGGCCGTCCTTCAGAATCAGGTTTTCCGAGGACTTGAATTGACGGATGAGGGGCTGGCCGTTGGGGCGCGAGACTTCCACCTTGTCATTGCCCATGGAGCTGGTGGGGTAGAGTGCGGACCGTTCAAAAATCATGTAGAGATGGAAGCGGCCTTCCTCTTCAGTCCGGATGCCGCAGTCGATGTTCGAGCCGACGTCAATGTAAGTAGTCTTCTGATCTTTGCTTTCGATTTCGATGGGGATGCGTACACCGGTGCGAAGGCTAGCTGAATAATAACCGCCGACTTTTTCGTCCGGAATCGCAATAAAGGAATAGGGCATGATGGAAATTTTCTTGTCGCCATCGTACTCGGTGAAGACGACCTGAACCTTTACGGGAATCGCGGGCTTGGCGCGCTCCTCGGATTTTGGTTTCTCCTGGGACTTTTCCTGTGCGCGGAGTTGCTGCGATGGCAGCCAGAGAGTGGCGACCAAAAGCGCGTAGGCAAGGTTCTTCATTGAGTTCCTCCTGAAGGAATTAACCTGTTCTGGGAATGGAAATCGTTGGCGGAAGTCATTGACCTTGTTCTTCCGTCATTAGCTTGACGTCAAGCTGCGCGATTTGGATCAGAGCAATTTGCAAAGGCGCCATAGGTGTATCACTGCTGGTCTCCGCCATGAGCGGCAGGCGCTTCCGACTTCGCCACTGTTCTGCGTAGCGGGCCAGTAGAACTTCCTGATCGCGGGGGACGAGAACTTGCGGCTCAGGATTGCGCGTGGTCCGGGTCTGCCGCGGAACGGAATTTCTGACAACGGACACTTGAGGTTGCGTGGCAGAATCGTGTCTTGAGGTCGGCGCAGATTCAGGACTTCGGACCGGCGGCAACGGCACCTGCACGGGCGAAGCTGGTTGTGTTGCCATTTCCACGGGCTTTCGTGGAGCGACGTTGCGCCAGGCAGCTTGAGCGGCGAGGAAAGCAATAATTATTGCGGCGGCACCGGCCATGGCCAGCCAACCCGGAATCCAGCCGCGTGTAACGGCGGGTTCTTCGGCGATGCGGGCGCGGACACGCGGGAGGAGAGAGGCGGGAGTCTCGGCGTTGACCGCCGCGCTTAGACCAGTGTCGATAGAGGAAAAGAGAGATTGTTCCTGGGCGAGGGCTGCGCGGCAAGCAGGGCAAGCTGCGAGGTGGACGTGCAGTTCGCCGAGTGGTTCGGCGCCGGTGGCAGCGGCTTCGACTAACGCGTTTTTGTAAGGTTCACATGGCATCGCAACTTCTCCGCTAACTGCTTTCGGGCAACAAAAATTCTGGACTTCGCGGTACCAACGGGAATGGCAAGCAGTGCCGCGATTTCGTCGATGGTGTGGCCCTCCAAGGCAGCGAGTAAAAGGACGAGACGCAGTTTTTCCGGCAGCTCTTCGAGGGCGCGATCGAGATGCGCTTGAAATTCGTTTGAAGCGGCGATGTCCTCGGCGTTGGCGGGGTGCGGCTGATGGGCCGGTTGTGACCATTCCAGATCGCGCAGTTCGCGGCGCTTGGCGGAGCGCAAACGATCGATCGCGATGCGGAAGGAGATTCGAACGAGCCAGCCACGGAAGCGGTTGCGGTCACGCAGGCGATGGAAACTGCGGTAGGCGCGCAGGAGTGCTTCCTGGGCGACGTCCTCGGCGTCGGCGCTGTTGCGCAAGACGCCTCGAGCGACACGGTAAGCCAGCGGGCCGCATTCGACGAGGCGCGCTTCGAAGTCGTGCCGGGCGTCAGCTTGAGCTGCATCGCGCGACGACTCACTCCGTATGGTGCTGCCCGGCTGGATCAGAACCAGCTCCTGCATGAGTGTTCCTGTGCGAGCGCGAGGCGCTCTCCTCATTGGCGGGATTCGAAAGCCCGCCCTCTCCGTACAATTACCAGACGCCGCGGCCTGGGATTTGGTTCAGCGAAAAAAGGCTCTTTGTGGACCACTTGGCTAAATGCCCAGTTCTTCGAGGAGGGCTTCCAGGTTGGATACATCGACGGCGACTTCGCCAGCCTCGGCTCCCTCCAGCGGGACCTTAACAGAGTCTTCGTCGAAGGCTTGAAAGAGGCGCATCTTGGCTACGGCGTACTCTTCACTGCTGGTGAGGGGACGGCCGTTTAATTTGGCCCAGGCTTCGAGGGCTGATTGGTGGACGAAAATCTTGAAGCGGAATGCGGACTGGCGATCGACGGAAATGACGTAGGTAAATTCGCCGCCGGGGCTGCCGTTGCGCTGGGCGCGATTCCCTTCGTAGAAGTAATACTGGTAGACGAAGCCGTTGGCGGCGGAGTAGCTCTTAACGCGGCGGACGGCATCGGGGCGAGGCATGGGCGGATTATTTGTTGATGGAGCGCGGAAGTCAACGCTGGAGGGCAGAGGAGGGGCAATTCCGAATCGGCACCCGAGCTTGGGGAACGCGTTCCGGATCGGGACAGCTGCGATAGCCGGCTGCAATGTGCAGACCTTGCAGCGTGAATCACAATTCCGCGGAAATCGAATAACTTGCAAATTTACAGTCGATTAGCGTCTCAATCCCCACGTCCAACATCATCTCGATATGACATGAGTTTTTCGCTGGCCCTTCGCCTGCATTGCGGAGGGTGTGCGGCCTCTCACGCAAATCGGGAAAAAGAAATTCGGGAGTACGCGAACTGTTTTCGCCGCGCTTCTCACGACGGAGGCGTGGACGCAGGGCTGCGGCGGGGGAGGCGCAAGCTCTGCAGTGCCCCCGCCGCTACCTCCTCCTTCCATCGCGGTTACGGTCGCGCCAAAGAGCGGGTCGGCGCTGCTCGGAAATACGGCGAGATTTTCCGCCACGGTAACAAACACGACGGATACGAGTGTGGACTGGAGCGTGAATGGCAGGGCAGGCGGGAGCGCGGCCACCGGCATGATCACGCCGGGCGGCGTGTACACCGCGCCTGCAGACTTGCCTTCGCCCGCGAATGTGCAAGTTACAGCGACGAGCCATGAGGACGCGACGAAATCGGATACAGCAGCGGTGACGGTCACGAGCGACATTTCACTTTCAATGACGCCCAGTCCGGCAAGTGTAGAGCTCGGTGCAGTTTAAGGATTTCACGCGACGGTGGCGAGCAGCAGGCACCTGGATACGGCTGTGCGGTGGAGCGTATCGGGGGCGGGGTGCGCAAGCGGCTGCGGAGCCGTCGGCAGTGGGTGCAACCATCGGAGGGTGGAGTTGCGCGGCGCCGGGCCCTACGCAATTTGATGGCAGCTATGAGATTGACGGCCTCGCGGTCGGGCACAGCTACACGGTTTATGCAGAGCCGCTGAATGGGGCGGTTGATCCGTCGCAGATCAGCAACGCGATCGTTCCGCTTGCAGGAACTCCACGACGGACGCGGGATGGCCACCGTTGCAAGGGTGTGTTGTGCCGGCGGTGGATACGAGTTTTACTACGTGGACTCGGCCGGGGCCTTGAGGAGAGTTTTCGGTGAACAGAGATCAGGGAACAGAGATCAGTAGCGAAAAGTCTCTCATGGGTGATTGATTCTTGCGCACTACACCGATCGTGATGCAGAAGTGTGAGTCCAATCGCTGGGAGTCAGCCAGCCGCCTCCAAAGAGGAGGCCGGGACCTAGCGAGGCGAGGAAAATCGGCTGGCGTTTGGCGGGTTCTCGATTCGAATCGCCCTGTAAGGCGGCGTGGAGGGCGGCGCCGCACGTCGAGGAACCGAGATTGCCGCACGTTCGCGCGACGGGCGGAAACTTTTTCGGGGAGACGGCGCACTGTTTTGCGAGCAGAGCGACGAGGCGGGGATTTGGCTGGTGAGTGGCAAAGCTTCCCACGGAATCGCGCGGGATTCCGCTGCGGAGCTCGACGGCGGCAAGAACCTTTTCCATGCGCGTGATGGCCGCGCGGGAGAGGCCTTCCCCGTCGAATTTCACGTCGAGACCTCCCTCCCTGGTGTCGCTGACCTGAATGGCGGCGGCGTACTGGCCGGCGCAACCGAAAAGGAAATCGCCGAGCTGATAGCCTTGGCCGGCGCCGTCCGCGCGGCGAAGCAGGAAAGCACTGGCGCCGTCACCGAAGAGGCCGCCGAGGGGCACTCGGAGGGCCAAACCGTATTTTGCCGAAAGGCGGCTGGCGCGGCAAGAGCGGGAATTCGGGAAGAGTATTGCCATTTTGCCGGCCAGGGCCGCACCGGTCTCGCGGGGCAAAACGGAGTTCATGCTAACGTTTAGAGGGTCCGTTCAAGGCATTACGAAACGCCAGGTAACTGGGAGAACGGGGCGAGCCATGACTAACGGCGCGGTCCCGATCGAACGTCAGAAATGTTCTTAAAAAAAACAATTGGTCTCATGGGGATCGTGGCGCTGCACTTTCTCTGGGCGCAGGGCGCGGAGGCGCAGCGCCTAAAGGGTGAGCTACACATCGAGATACGCGACGCGCAGGGTGCTGTGGTGGCGCCTTCGGGCGAGCTCGTCAGCGAGGCCAACCAGTTTCGGAGAACGTTTGTTACGGGGCCGGACGGGCGATACGTGGCCCAGGGTCTTCCTTTTGGTCTTTACCGGCTGAGTTTGCGTGCGGACGGTTTTGCGCCCTGGAGCAATCTGATCGAGATCCATTCGGAAGTGCCGGTGCGCGCTTCCATCACGCTGGGTGTTGCTCCGGTCACCACGCAGGTGCAAGTCACGGATTCGGCGACGCTGGTGGATCCAAGCCGAACGGGAGCGGTTTATTCCATCGGCCAGCAAGCCATCGATGAGCAACTCTCCGCGCAGCCCGGGCGCAGCCTTTCGGATCTGGTGAACGATCAGCCGGGTTGGCTCTACGAGGCGAACGGCGTTCTGCACCCGCGGGGCTCCGAATACGACGTGCAATACGTCTTCGACGGACTTCCCCTCACGCAGAATCGCTCGCCGGCTTTTGCGCCAGCTTTTGACGCGGACGACGTGGAATCCATGCGCGTCTTGACGGCGGGGTTCCCGGCGGAATATGGGCGGAAGCTTGGCGGAGTCATCGAAGTTACGACGGTGAAGGATGTGCCACGCGGCGTGCACGGACAAATTGACGCAGGCGGCGGGAGTTTCTCGACCTTCGCTGGTTCCGCTGCACTTTCCTACGCCGAAGGCAAAAACCGTTTTTCGGTAAGCGGCAATGGATTTCGCACGGACCGTTATCTGGACCCGCCGGTGCTCGAAAACTTCACCAACGTGGGGAATGCGGGCGGTTTTTCGGCTTCCTACGAAAGAGACTTTTCAGATCGCGACCGCTTGCGCATTTCGGTAATTCACAACGAGGTGAGCTTCCTGGTTCCCAACGAACTTGTGCAGCAGGAAGCAGGACAGCGGCAGAACATTACAATCGGCGAGACTTCGGGACAAATATTTTTTCAGCACACGATTTCTCCGGACCTGTTCCTGAGTTTTTCCGGCAGCGTGCGGGATGCCAGCGCCACTCTGAATTCGAATGCGTCCTCAACGCCGACGATCGTGTTTCAGAATCGCGGCTATCGCGAAGGGTACGTCCGAGGGGACCTCGCCGGGCAGCACGGGTATCACAACTGGAAGGCCGGAGTGGACACGCTTTTTGGGCCGGTGAACGAGGCCTTGCATTATGTGATTACGGATCCATCGCAGTTTGATCCGGGGACGCAGACGCCGTTTCAGTTTGCGGACCGCCGCTGGGATGTCGAGCCATCGGCGTACGTACAGGACCAATGGCATCGAGGGAATTGGAGCGTCAGCGCGGGGCTGCGGTTTGATTACTACGCATTTGTCGTACATCAGGCGGCGCTGAGCCCGCGTGTGGGAGTTTCGCGCTATGTTCCGTCCTGGAATTTACTCGTACACGCTTCCTACGACCGAATCTTCCAGACACCTGCGGTGGAAAACCTCTTGCTCGCGAGCTCTCCGCAAGTGGTATCCATCGATCCGGTGGTGTTACGGCTGCCCGTGTTGCCCGCGCGTGGCAATTATTATGAAGCCGGCATAACGAAATCATTCCTGGGAAAATTGCGGCTGGAGGCGAATATTTTCCGGCGCGATTTTCATAATTTCCCCGACGACGATGTGCTGCTGGATACCGGCATAAGTTTTCCGATCGCCTTTCAGAGGGCGCGTGTCTCCGGCGAAGAAGTGCAGCTTGCGGTGCCGCAGTGGGGCCATTTCTCCGGCTTCGTGAGCTACGCGAACCAGTCTGGCATCGGCCAGGGACCGATCACCGGCGGGCTGTTTCTCGGCGACGCAGCCAATGCATTGACGGACACCAGCAAGTTCGCGGTTTCGCAGGACCAGCGCAACACGGCCCGGGCGCGCGTTCGCTTCCAGGCGGAGCGGCGGATTTGGCTGGCGATGAGCGCGCAATACGGAAGCGGACTGCCGGCGGATACCGGCGGCACGGATATGGCGACTCTCGTGGAACAGTTTGGCCCGCAGATTGTGAACCAGGTGAATCTGGAACGAGGACGGGTGCGGCCGAATTTTTCGCTGGACGCCGCGGCTGGCGTGGACCTTTTTCGCAAGGAGCAGCGCAGCGTAGCGATGCAAATTCAGGGGACCAACCTGACGGATCGCGTGAATGTCCTCAATTTTGAAAGTCTGTTTTCCGGAACGGCGGTGGCGGTGCCAAGGAGTGTCTCAGCGCGCTTGAAATTTACCTTCTAAGCCGCGCCAACGGTCGCGCGGCGCGAGACAGGCCATATCCTCGTTCAAGCCCACAAAATAATCGGCAGCTGGCAACGCGCTTTGTTTTCAGCGGCGACGTGCCTTGCCAAGAAGGCGGAGAATCTCCAAATACAACCAGATGAGCGTGACCATCAGCGCGAATGCGCCGTACCACTCCATGTATTTCGCGGCACCATTATTGATTCCGGTTTCGACCAGATCGAAGTCAAGCACCAGGTTCAGCGCGGCAATGACGACCACGAAAAGGCTGAAGGCGATACCCCATGGGCCGCTCTCATGGATAAATGTCACGGGACGATTGAAGAAATGCAGCACCATGTCCACGAGATATAGAACAGCGATGCCGCCCGTCGCCGCGATGACGCCGACTTTGAATCCCTGCGTGGCGCGAATCATCCCCGTCTTGTAGGCGAGAAGCATCACGAAGAGAGTGCCAAACGTCAGTCCCACGGCTTGGATCGCGATGCCCGGATAACGCTGCTCGAACATTGCGGAGATGCCGCCTAGCGCCAAGCCTTCCAGAAGCGCGTAGATCGGAGCAGTGAGCGGAGACCATTCTTTTTTGAAAATGGTGACCAGCGCGACGATGAAGCCGCCAAAAATTCCGCCAATCATCCAGGGGACGGCTGCTCCCGGAGTATCGGAGTGCGACAAGCCCCAAGTCCAAGCAGCCGTGGCCACGACGCAGAGCAGGAGCAAGCCCGTCTTGTTGACGGTGCCCTGCAGCGTCATCGCTTCGCCGAAAGCGACCTGGCCCTTGAAAGCCTTTTCGTTGAGCGCCGGATTGGAGGTACGCATCAGATTTGCCATGACCGGAGTTCTCCCTGCCGGGAAGTTTCGGTGCTCCCGACACCCTCTAAAACTGAATTCTACTCTTTGCCGGACGCAATTTCCATCAAGGCCGGAATGAGACGAAATTGCTCAGGAGGACTTTGGTTCGCCGGCGATCTGGCGCTGGACTTGCTCACGGAAGGCGAGGGGATGAGAAATTTGGGGAAAAACTTCGGGCGTGCCACCCGTGCCCCTGACGATGACGGTTCCGTAGCCCAGGATGCGTCCCATGGCGGGCTCCTCGACCGCGATGCTTTCAATTCTTGCAAGGAGAAGCTCGATGGTGCGGCGGTTTACGAAGCCGGATTTTACGATCACTCTCTTATTGGTGACGGCCATTTCCGTCGCGTTTCGCCGCATGAGGCCAATTCCGAAAAAAATTGCCGCCACCACAAGACAGGCGGCAGCCGCCCAGCGCAGCGGTCCAGCGATTGAGGCTCCGCCGTCTTTTATGGAATTCCACGGCGTGAGGAGCAGGGTTGCTCCGACGAGCGCGAGCACTGCGGCGATCACGATGTGCCCAAGCATCACGATCCAGTGGAGGCGGGTCTCATACTGAACGGTTTCTCCAGCGATGAGATGCTTTTCGGCGTAGCGCAAGGAGCTCCTTGAAAAAAGCGCAAAGAAATTTGCCGGAGGGGAGGCTGGGCGGATGACAGCCGGAGGCTACGGCCGGACAAATGCCATCGAGTACAAAATCAAAAAAAAGATTCAGTTGGTAGCGCTAACGGGAATCGAACCCGTATTTTAGCCTTGAAAGGGCTACGTGCTAACCGTTGCACCATAGCGCCACATGCGATGCGGTCACGACCTTACTAGAATACGGGAAATAAGTTGCGCGAACAAGCGCCTGCGCGGGCAAAGGCTGCTTCACGCGCCGAACTGGCGGAGGTGGTGATCGGCGTGAAGATAGGCCAGGCGATTCCATTCGCGTTCGGACATTTCGCCGAAGTGGGGATGAGGCTTCCAATCGAAATCACGTGGTTGTCGCGTAAAGCGCTCGGTGAGCGCGCGCAACTCCCGCATGTCGGCATCGAATTCGACGGGGCGCGTGCCGCCTTCCCGCTGGTCTAATTCTGGCGCGGTTTTGAATCTATGCGGCCAGGGGAAGGGGGACCAGAGCGCGAACCATTTTATGAGCGCGCGCGGAGCCGGGACCGAAATGGACTTTGCGAGGCGTTCCCCCATGTAGAGACGAAAGCCATCGCTTAAATGGCAGATCATATTGTGAGCAGGCATCGAACCCCAGCGGCGCTGGCTCGCCGGCTGAACGGTGTTCAAGCGGCGGAGGATTTCTTCCTTGTCGGCTAGATTGAGGAGCGTCTTCATGGCGGCAAGCCCTCACCACGTCGCGTGACGTTTCGTCCGGAAATTGTAGTTCAATTCTGACGATCAAGGAATTCTTCGTGCCAGGCCATCTGGATGGCTTCGAGCTTGGATTCGTTGGAGGCGGCGGGGTCTCCGGAGAAGCCGGGGAGCTCGGTGATCCACTTGTGCATGTCGGTGAAGCGCACGGTGAGCGGATCGGTGTCCGGGAATTTGTCGGTCAGAGCGATGGCGATGTCTTCGAAATTGTCCCAGCCGAATGTTGGGGGCATGCAATCTCCTCAGTGATCGGCTTCCTTGGCGTAGTTTTTGTTCCAATCGGGAATTTCCACGACGACGTCAGTGGTGCCATCGGGCACGGCCTGGCAGCCCAGGCGCGACTTGGGAGTGATGCCGGGCGCCATGTCTAGCTCGTCGAGTTCGGCGTCAGTGGCCTCGTTGCAGGATTCGAGCCCTTCTCTGAAAATGACGTGGCAGGTGGAGCAGGCGCAGACGCCGCCGCAGGCGTGGTCGAGGCCGGCCTTGATGCCTTCGGAGAAATCGAGAATGCTGCCGGGCAGGCCGTTGTGGCCGTAAGGAACCTTCTCGGGATCGACCTCGATGGTCTTGCCGCTGGGAAGAAATGTAACCTTGAATTTCTTCGTGGCGGGCTTGTATTTGACTTCTTCGATATACGGATTGCTTCCGCCCATTTTGTTTCCCCTTCCGATTGTCCCGGCGCTGACATCGCGCCAAGCAGGGCAAAGCGGTGCTGCGCCCCTACAAAGAAAACTCAGACTTCAGCCAGTTTGCGGCCTTCGAGGGCCGTTGAGACTGCCGCGTTCATCAGCAGCTCTGCTAGATGCTCGGTCGCGTGATTCAGATCGTCGATGCGTTTGCGAATGAGCTTGTAGTCGGTGCCGGCTGCGGCTTCCTTCAACGCGGCGACGCTGGCTGCGATTTTCGTGGCTTCTTCCATGGACAACGCGGCGACTTGAGGATTTGCCAGCGCTTTGGCTGTCGCGGTCAAGATGGCTTCGGATTCGGTGCGCGCTTCAATGACTTGGCGCTCGGCAAAATCCTGTTCGGCGTATTCGATGGACTCCTCAAGCATGCGCTCAATTTCGGAATCGTTGATGCCGTAGCTGGGCTGGACTTCGATGGAATGCCCTTCTCCGGTACGCAAATCCTTTGCTGCGACCTGCAGGATGCCGTTGGCGTCGATGAGAAATTTTACTTCGATGCGCGGCAAACCCGCGGGAGCGGGCGGCACGCGCAGAGTGAAGCGCGCCAGCGAACGGCAATCTTTGGCAAGTTCGCGTTCGCCCTGAAGTACGTGGATATCAATGCCCGTCTGATTGTCGACGCCGGTAGTGTAGAGCTCCTGGGCGCTGGCGGGAATCGTGGAGTTGCGCGGAATGATTTTTGCGACCGCGCCGCCGTAGGTCTCGATACCGAGCGAAAGCGGGGTAACGTCGAGCAGCAGCATGTTCTTCACGCCGCGATCGAGAATGTTGGCCTGCACGGCGGCGCCCAGCGCGACGACTTCGTCGGGATTCAATTCGGTGTGCGGCTTGCGGCCGAAGAATTCCTGTACCGTGCGGCGAATGAGCGGCGTGCGCGTGGTGCCGCCAACGAGAACGACTTCTTCAATGTCGGCGGGCTTGAGCTGCGCATCGGCCAACGCCTGTTTCACCGGGCCCATGGTACGGTCGACGACTGGGCGGATGAGCGCTTCCAGCTCCCCGCGCGTGAATTCGCGCACGAAGACGGATCTGTTGGGCAACGGGAAACGCAGCGTCGCGGTTTCGCTATTCGAAAGCTGATGCTTCACGTCGATCAGCGCCTTGCGCAGTTCCTGTGCCAGTTCGCCGTGCGGAGAGAAGTCGATCTCGTCGTTTTGCAGGATCAGTTCGTGGACAAAAGCCTGCAATAAATTGTCGATGTCGTCGCCGCCGAGATGCGTATCGCCGTTGGTGGAGAGGACCTGGTAGATATCGCCCTCACTGGTGGAAATAAGTTTGAGCACGGAGATATCGAACGTGCCGCCGCCAAGATCGTAGACGGCCACGCGGCCGCGCTGCTTTTCG
This sequence comes from Candidatus Acidiferrum sp., assembly GCA_036522195.1. Classification (GTDB taxonomy): domain Bacteria; phylum Acidobacteriota; class Terriglobia; order Acidiferrales; family UBA7541; genus Acidiferrum. The sequence goes on from DATDGF010000042.1 coordinate 51,911, forward strand.
TGCAACCCGTAGGCGAGGGCAGCGGCGGTCGGCTCATTGACGAGACGGAGAACTTCCAGACCGGCGATCTTGCCGGCGTCTTTGGTGGCCTGGCGCTGCGCGTCGTTAAAATAGGCGGGGACGGTGATGACCGCGCGGTCGACGGGTTCACCGAAAAATGCTTCGGCCCAGTTTTTCAGTTCGCGCAAAATAAATGCGGAGATTTCTGGCGGGGTGAAAAACTTGTCGCCCAGCATCACGCGAATGACGTTCTTGCTCGCCGGATCGATGCGGAACGGAAAAAGCTCTAATTCACTTTGAATGTCGGCGGGGCCGCGGCCCATCAGACGCTTCACGGAATAGATGGTGCGCTCAGGCTGCGTCAAGAGACGGCGGCGCGCCGCTTCGCCGACGATAATACTGCCGTCGGGATCGAGGCTAACGACGGAGGGACAGAGCGTCGAGCCGTACGGGCCTGGGATACACTTCGGCTGGCCCGTGGTCGCATCCGTGTAGGCGACGAGGCTGTTGGTGGTACCAAGATCGATGCCGACGATTCTACCCATGTTCAGCGCAAAGCCTCAGACCTAAAGGCCGGAGCTACAGCAACTCCTTTTGGACGTTGGCTACTAAATTCCGGATGTAGGACCGGCGATTTAACAATTCGTTGAGCCGCGCCATGATTTTCTTGCGCGTCGCGTCATCGCCATCCAGAGCCGCGTCCCATTTGCGTCCCGCGTCGTGCAACTGGACATCTACTTCACTGAGCTTTTCCTGAAAATTCTTCTCGACGGATTGGAGGCGCGATTTCAGCGCTGCAAGGTCGCCGCCGGATTCTTTGGCTTCGCGAAGTTCGTCGAGCGATTCATTCAATTCAAAAACTTCTTCCAATAGCTCGGGCGGAGCCTGCTGCTTGTGCTCGCCTTCCTTGCGCGCGCCTTCGATGCCCAGAAGGTACTCGACACGCCCGACCGGATCGCGGAGCGTGCGGTAGGCGTCGTTCAATTCGGAGCTGCGCTTGAGGGAAAGCTCGCGCTCTTGTTCCGGCGCATTTACAAAATTATCGGGATGCAGCTTCCAGCTCAGTTGAAGAAATTTCTGTTCTAGGGCACCCATTTCAATCCAAAGCTTCCGCGGCAGCCCGAAAATGGCAAAGTAATCCGTGGCCTTTGTTGGAGTCATCGATGTCGGTGCCGTACTCATGAAATGTGCTTCAAGAAATCCCCGCAGGCACAAAAAAAGTGGCTGGCGGGTGCGGCTGCCAACCACTTGTCAGGCCCGCCTGCGCCAGGATGACAATGCGCACAGGCTAGAGCCTGTGCTACTCAGGCCGTAAAAGAGCCGCCGCAGCCGCAGTTCCTTGCCGCGTTGGGATTCTGAAAGACGAATCCTTCGCGCATGAGCGTCTGTTCGTACTCAAGCGTCGTGCCGTTCAGATACAGAAAACTCTTCGGGTCAACGAAAATTCGCGCTCCATGTTCTTCGAAAACTTTGTCGCGGTCGCGCGCCTGGGTGTCCAGCCGCATGGCGTAGGACAAACCCGAGCAGCCGCCGCCCTGAACGCCCACGCGCAAGCCGCCCTGTTCGGGCGAAACGCCATCCTTTTCGAGAAGCGCGCGGATTTTCTTCGCGGCGCGCTCGGTCAGGTGAATCTTCGCGATGTTCGGACTAGCGACTTCTGTTGCCATAGCCATTTGCCCTTGCGGCGGAATCCCGCTTAGTGCGAAGCCTTCTCGGTAACCGGCACTTCGACGCCGTGCTTCTTCTTCCAGTCGCCGATGGCCGCCTTAATGGCGTCTTCCGCGAGCACGGAGCAGTGAATCTTCACCGGCGGGAGCGAAAGCTCGCGCACGATGTCCGTGTTCTTGATGGAAAGCGCCTCTTCGACGGTCTTGCCCTTGACCCATTCGGTGGCAAGCGAGGAGCTGGCAATCGCCGAGCCGCAGCCAAAGGTCTTGAACTTGGCTTCTTCGATGATCTGCGTATCGGGATTGATCTTCATCTGCAGCTTCATGACGTCGCCGCACTCCGGCGCGCCGACGAGACCCGTACCGACGTTGGGGTCTTCCTTCGGCAGGCTGCCGACGTTGCGGGGATTGTTGTAATGTTCAACCACTTTATCGCTGTATGCCATTAGCCGTTGCTCCTTGCCAGATTAACGAGATTCCCGAATCCTGCGCTCTTGACGGCCTTGTCCGTGAGCGAAACGTTCGGCACGGATGCCGAGCGGCCCGCGGTGAGTTGACGGAGAGCGTCCTTGATGAATTCCGCGCCAAGGCCAAGCATCTTCAAAAATGCGCGAACTTGCTGCAGCTCATGGAAAGAGCGCTCGCCGGCGACGGCGGCCTCTTCTCCTTCTCCGCCGTAAGGCACAAACGTGACGCGAAAAGCCGCGCCGGTGCCTCCGATGGAGCGATGAATGCGAATTGTTCCTTCGTTTGCCATGTTGTCTCTTTCAGTTGATTAGGCGGTCTGCCATTTCATTTTTGAGATATCGATTCCCTCTTTGGCCATTTCGTACAGCGGCGACAGCTCGCGCAGCTTGGTGACGACCTGCACCATCTTGTCGATGACGTAGTCGACCTCTTCCTGCGTGTTAAAGCGCCCGAGGCCAAAACGAATCGAGGTGTGGGCGAGGTCTTCGCCTACCCCTAATGCTTTGAGTACATAGCTGGGCTCGAGGGTTGCCGAGGTACAGGCGGAACCGCTCGAAACTGCAATATCGTTGATGCCCATCAGCAATGATTCGCCCTCGACATAGGCAAAGCTCATGTTCAGGTTGTTCGGCAGGCGGTGCTCCATCGATCCGTTGACGAATACCTCGTCCAGCTTCGCTTCCAGGCCGTTCTTCAGGCGCGTGCGAAGAGCCAACATCTTGGCGCTTTCTTCCGGCATTTCCTTCTGCGCCACTTCGCAGGCCTTGCCGAGACCAACGATGCCGGGCACATTCAGCGTGCCGGAACGCATGCCGCGCTCGTGGCCGCCTCCGTCAATGATGGCGGAGAGCTGCACGCGAGGATTGCGGCGGCGAACGTACAGCGCGCCGACACCCTTTGGGCCGTAGATCTTGTGACCGCTGATCGCCAGCAGGTCGATATTGTCTTTCTGCACGTCAACCGGGATCTTGCCTACCGCCTGCACGCCGTCCACGGCAAAGAAAATGCCGTGTTCCTTGGCGAGCTTGCCGATTTCCGGGATCGGGTTGATCACGCCAATCTCGTTGTTGGCGTACATGATGGTGATGAGAATCGTTGTGGGCTTAATCGCTGCTTTCAAAGCTTCAAGGCTCACGCAGCCGTCGCGCTGCACCGGCAGATAGGTGACTTCAAAGCCGTGTTTCTCAAGATTCTTGCAGGTGTCCAGCACGGCTTTGTGCTCGATCACCTGCGTGATGATGTGATTGCCCTTTTCGCGGAACATCTCCGCGATGCCCTTGATCATCAAGTTGTCGGATTCGGTGGCGCCGCTGGTGAAAATAATCTCTTTCAGCGTGGCGTTGATCAGCGAAGCGATCTGCTGGCGCGCGGTTTCCACGGCTTCTTCTCCGGCCCAGCCGAACGAGTGGTTGCGGCTCGCGGCGTTGCCAAATTTTTCCGTGAAATACGGCAGCATTGCTTCTACGACGCGTGGGTCCACCGGCGTGGTCGCGTGATTGTCCATGTAAATCGGCAGCTTGACAGCCATGTTCCCTCTTCTCCCGAAGCTAAGCTCGGAGCGCGACGAGGGCAGGCTCCTGCGCCTCTTCGCTCATCTGAGCTATCGTAACCGTACCCAAAACCGTCAAAATACTTTCGTTCACGCGGCGTAACGGCTCGCGAACGGAGCACTTTTCCGTGGCGTCGCAATTCCCGTGGCTGGTAACGCAAGAAGTGATGAGCACGGGACCATCGATGGCGGTGATCACATCGAGCGCGCTGATCTGGCTGGGCTCCTTCGCCAGTTGATACCCGCCGCTGGAACCGTGCTTCGCGGCCACCAGCGCGTGATGCGCCAGTTTCTGGAGCACTTTGGCCATCAACGTCCCGGAGATGCCGTACTCTTCCGCAATTTCGTTCGCGCTACAAGCGTGTTGCTGCCGATGCATCGCCAAGTGCTTCACGGCGATCAGGCCGTAATCGGCTTTTTTGGAAAGCTTAAACATCGAGTGGTGCTCTTTCTAAAATCAATCTAATATACGACTGATTCAGTCGCAGTTAGATTCTACCCCCAAATCCCATCAAAGTCAACTCTACCCTCGGGAAGCGATGCAGGCTAAAGCATTTATTTTGTGTTACTTATAGAAAGACTACCCTGCTCCTGTTTTCCACATCGATTTGGCCAACCGCACTCCATTGTGTCGCAGCGAGGAATTCTGAACAGCTAGCTGCGACGTAGCCAATCGGCACAGCGAACGTGATAGCCTAGCGTTTTGATGGGAAAGCAGAGCGCTCGGATACATGGAGACACGTAAAGGGTTCAGGAATCTTGGCATCGCGGCATCCGCCTTCCTGATTCTATGCCTGTACGGCCACACTTGGGCACAAGCCCCCACAGCGGGCACAAAGGCAACACAACGCAAAGCTGCAAAAACAGAGCAGCCAACGCAATCGTTTACTCTTGTCGGCGCGGGGGACATCGCTAGTTGCAAGAATCCAGAGGGAGCACGCGCGACGGCAAAGTTGATCGAGCAGATTCCTGGGACCGTTTTCGCAGCGGGAGACCTGGCCTACGAGAGCGGGAGCGCTGCGGAATTCAGGGAGTGCTATGGTCCCACGTGGGGAGGCTTCAAAGAACGAACGCGGCCAACGCTGGGGAATCATGAGTACGTCGATCCGGGAGCGCACGCTTATTTTGAGTATTGGGGCGAACAGGCCGGGCCCGTTGGCAAGGGCTATTACAGTTTTGACCTCGGCAACTGGCACATCGTGGCGCTGAATACCAATTGTTACGCCAAGAACCTGGGCGGCTGCGGCCAAGGCTCACCGCAAGAGACCTGGCTCAAAGAAGATCTTGCGCAGCATCCAGACGATTGCATCATTGCGTTTGGGCACCACGCGCTGTTCAGCAGCGGCGTCTTCGCGAAACACGCGGTGCATCCGGAGCTGAAACAATTGTGGCAAGACCTGTACGCGGCACACGCCGACCTGATGCTCGCCGGGCACGAGCACTCCTACGAACGGTTCGCGGTACAAGGCCCCGATGGTCAGGCCGATCCTGAGCACGGCATTCGTGAAATTGTGGTTGGGACGGGCGGGAGGAGCCACGATCTGCTTGGCTTTGCAGCGCCAAACAGTGAAGTGCGGGATTGGCAGACGTTTGGCGTGCTGAAACTGACGCTTGCGCCCGGAAAATACACCTGGGAATTCATCCCGGAAGAAGGAAAAACGTTTCGCGATTCCGGCAGCGGCGTCTGCCACAATCAGCCGAAAACGTCTGAGTAGGAGTCAGTCCGAAAATTCTGGAACTGAGCCGCAGAACGATCCTATGGTCTAGCCGCGAAGCAAGCACCGCTTGCCACAGCGGCTTCGATCAACTTCTGCACCGCGGGTGCAGGGATAAGTAACAACTGCGCCTTCGGTATCTTCGCTTGCTCAATCACGGCGAGCTGTTGCGATTTCCACGCATCGGAAGCGGGTCGACCTTTAGCGATAGCGTCGAGAGCAGCAAGCCCGGCTGCGCCAATAGCAGAAAGATCCTGCGAAGTGGCCACCACATCTTTAACCAGGTACGAGCGCTGTTCGAGAGCTTGTAGCTTTGCATCATTGTCGCGCCAGGCGGTGAGTTGCGTGCGCAACCGAGCCTCTGCCGCAGCATCGTGGCAAGAAGATGCGAGATATTGATCGACCAGCTCGCCAAAATGACGGCCCGCATCGCTTTCCAGCGGCACGGCATCCACCACGCGGTTCAGGGGTGTAGCGCTTGTCGGTTCAGCAGGAGCGGTTTGTTCGCGCGTGTAGTCCTTCACGGGTTCTACCTGGTCGGTGAGTGTGCGCAGCGCGGATAACTCCTGCGGCGATGCGGGACCGGCAATGCGTTGGAGCATTTTGTGGTAGTAGCTCTTGTGCGTGAGGCCCAGCCATTCCAGGCGCATGCTGATGAAATCCAACCGCGCATACATCGAAGCGGCATCGCGCACATTCTCCGGTGACCAAAAGCGCTCTGCGATAGCCGCATTCCTCGGCCAGATTCGCGAATCGATGTTCTCGGGATTTACGTACTCCGTCCACATGCACGATTCGCCGCCCAGAATGCGCTGTTTTTCTTCGGGCGTGAGATTTGCCGCGTCGCCGCTCATGGGATCAACCGCGTAGTGCCGCGCCGCGCTCCACCCCAAATCCAGGTAATAGCCATTCGACAAGATCCCGCGGTAGCCCAGCTTCGCAGCCGGCGCGAGCGAAGCTTGCCCCCGCCACGACTGAATCACGATGTCCTTCGGGACTCCAGGCACGAGTACTTCGTCCCAGCCGACTACGATTTTTCCGTGCTTGGTCACCAGCTTTTGTACACGCTCGCTGAAATATGCCTGGAGCGCTTCATTGCTCTTGATTCCGTGTGCTTTCATGAACGCCTGAATCTTCGGGTTTGCGTCCCACTCCTTGCCGTTGACTTCGTCGCCGCCGATATGGAAAAAGTGGTCGGGAAAAACCTTGGCCATCTCGGCGATCAGTTCATCGAGAAGCTTGTAGACCTTTTCGCTGGTCGGGTCCATGGCCGGATCGAAAATTCCCCACCTGCGCTCGATTTCGTACGGACCTTTTCCACTCGCCAGCTCCGGATGTCCCACAAACCACGCCGTAGCGTGTCCCGGCATGTCGAATTCAGGTACCACGCGGATTCCACGATCGCGCGCGTAGGCAATCAAATCCCGGACTTCGTCTTGCGTATAAGAAAGGCCATCGGAGCCCATCTCGTGGAGCTTGGGGAATTTCTTACTCTCCATTCGAAAGCCCTGGTTTTCCGAGAGGTGCCAGTGGAAGACATTCATCTTCACGGCTTCTATTCCGTCGAGGTTGCGCTTCAGGACGTCGAGCGGCGTGAAGTGGCGCGCGGAGTCAATCATCATTCCCCGCCAGGGAAACCGTGGCTGGTCTTGAATGGTGACTGCCGGAGCGGCGAATCCGTCGGGGGAAACATTCACGAGTTGCAGAAACGTCTGCAATCCATGCATGGTTCCAAGCGGGGTTGCCGCGGTGAGCTTGGCACCAGTGGTGCTTACTTCCAACGCGTAGGATTCGTCCTCGCCCAGTTCTTGAACCTCCTTGCTTCCATGGTCGGTGTGAATGACAAGCTTGGCTTTCGCGTTGCTCGCGGCCTTTGTGGAGAGCGGGAGCGCCGTTTGAAGTGCCAACTGGTGCAGGAATCGCTCGACTGAACGTTCGAGGCGCGGCTCGCTATACCCAGTGAGGGCCACGGAAAACGCCGCGTCCACACGCAAGCTTCCGGTCCCTGTCTGGACCTTCGCAGGAACGGGCAAGAGAGTCGGCGCTGGCTGCTGTGCTGCGGTCATCGCGGGAAGCACCAAGACACAAAGAACAAGTATGCCAAGGCCTTGCAACCAGGGCTTGTGAGCCATTTTCCGACAACCCCCCGCGCGCAGAATAAAATCATTGGAAAGCTGCTATGTAGCACGAGCTTCCGCATACTGTCATATCTCGGGCTTCCTGCGAAGCGGTTTCCAGTAGGACAGACATTCTTGTCTGTCCCGCGGCTTTGTGGCAGGACTCGCAATAGAGGACAGGCAGGAATCCCTGTCCCACAAGAGACGCCTGAGTTAGAATAACGAAATCGTTGCGGCGCACCTGAAAATACGATGAAAACGTCCATCGCCATTTATCCCGGCTCGTTTGACCCGGTCACCAACGGCCACCTCGACTTGATCGAGCGTGGCGAGAAGATGTTTGACCTATTGATCGTGGCGGTGCTGCGCAACACGGAAAAGCAGCCGCTGTTCACCGTTCCCGAACGCGTGGAGATGCTGCGCGAAGTCACCAAGAAGTGGAATTCGGTGGAAGTGGATGTATTCGACGGCCTGCTGGTTGACTATGCGCGCAAACGACACGCCGGCGTGATTCTGCGTGGCATTCGCGCGGTGTCCGATTACGAATACGAATTGCAGATGGCGCTGATGAACCGCAAGCTCGAGCCACGGCTCGAAACTGTGTTCATGCTTCCAGGCGAGCCGTACAGCTATTTGAGTTCAAAGCTGGTGCGGGAAATCGCGCAACACGGCGCGCCTTTAACCGATCTGGTTCCGCCGATCGTCGAGCAAATGTTGCGCGCAAAAGTTTCTTGAATTTAACGGTAAGCTGATTACATCCCACAAGGAGCAACGGTGCACTTAACGGATCGTATTAACCGCATACAAATCTCCCCGACCGCGGCAGTCATCGCCGCGGCGGACAAACTGAAATCCAGTGGCGTGGACGTCGCGGACTTCGGCCCGGGCGAGCCGGACTTCCCCACGCCGGAACATATTAAGAAAGCAGCCATCAAGGCCATCGAGGAAAACAAATCGAAATACACGCCGACCGGCGGCATTATGCCGCTGCGCGAGGCCATTTGCGCGTGGCACAAACGCGAGTTGGGCTCGGGATACGATGCGAAAGAGTGCGCGGTCAGCGTCGGCGGCAAGCACTCCATCTTTAACGTGATGAGCGTGCTGGTGCAGCAAGGCGATGAGGTGATTGTCCCTGCGCCTTACTGGGTGAGCTTTCCGGACATCGTTAAGTATGCGGGCGGAACTCCGGTTTTCGTCGAGACGCGCCCAGAAGATGGGTTCAGCGTAAAGGCTGCGGCGATTGAGAAGGCGATTACTCCGAAGACGAAACTGCTAATCTTGAATTCGCCGAGCAATCCTACTGGCGGCGTCGTTCCGCCGGACGAGTTCGAACGCATCCTGGCGGTCTGCAAAAAGCACAGCGTGTGGCTGATGGGCGATGAATGTTATTCACACTTCACCTACGAGCCGCACGAGCCGTACTCGATTGCAAGCGCTGCGGGCTCCAAAGAAAACGTCATCATCATAGGCTCGGTTTCGAAAACCTTTGCGATGACCGGCTGGCGCATCGGCTACACCCTGGGACCGGAAGCGCTGATCCAGGCGCTCATCAAGCTGCAAAGCCAGTCCACTTCGAACGCCACCTCCATCGCTCAATACGCCGCGCTCGAAGCCATGCGCGGAAGCATGGATTCCGTGCCGCAGATGCTCGCAGAATACGCCAAGCGTAGGAAGCGTATCGTGGAAGGCTTGCGCGCCATTCCAGGCGTCACCTGCGAGTGGCCCGGCGGCGCGTTCTATGCATTTCCGAATATTTCAGGGCATCTCGGCGAAGGCAACCATGCCCACGCCAAAACTTGCACTGAGCTTTCGAAGTTGCTGCTGGAAAAAGCGCGCGTCGCGCTCGTGGCCGGCGCAGCCTTCGGTGCGCCCGGTTACCTGCGGCTTTCCTATGCCACGTCCATCGAGCGAATCGACGAAGGGTTGCGCCGCCTCGAGCGTTTTTTCTCTCGCGCCGAAGCCGCGGCCTGAAACGTGAACGCTTGGCCAATTGCCCCCGAACCATTTCGCATTGAACCCATATTTTTCGAGCGTCTGTGGGGCTCACACACGCTTGCACTTTTTTTCCCTGATAAGCGCGATCTCAAGTCTCCGATCGGCGAAGCCTGGCTCACTGGCCTCGATTGCCGCATCGCCAGTGGCCAATTTGCTGGACAGCACCTGGGCCAAGCATGGAAAGAGATGACGATTCCATGGCGAGGCTCGTGTTTTGAAGGGGAAGCCGACTTCCCCCTTCTCCTGAAGTTTATTTTTCCTACCGACAAACTATCTATTCAGGTTCATCCGGATGACGCCTACGCTTCAGCCCATGAAATCGCTGCAGGAGGCCGTGGCAAAACGGAGATGTGGTATGTCGTATCAGCTGAACCTGGTGCGCGATTACTGGCCGGGTTAAAACCCGGCGTGACAAGGGAAAGATTTCTCGCGGCTCTCGCGGACCACACGTTGGAAGACCATTTTCAGTCGCACGAAGTTCACGCAGGTGACACTTTCTTCATTCCAGCGGGATTCCCGCATACCATCGGCCCACACATGGTGATCTGTGAAGTCCAGCAGTACTCCGACCTTACCTATCGAATCTACGATTACGACCGCCGCGATCCAGAGGGCAAACCGCGCGCACTCCATGTGGATAAGGCCCTGGAGGTGATAAATTTCGGTCCGAACGCCGGCGGGAAAGTCGAGCCTCGCCCGCATTTAGTCGCCAACAGGAAAATCGGAGAACACTTGGTGGACTGCCCCTATTTCGCGACGGAGCGGTTCGAGGTTGAGGGTCCAGTTCACTTTAGTACGATCCCTGGTCCGCCGATCCGATTTAGTCTGTGGGTATTTCTGGGAGGCGAAGGAGTAATTTCTTGGTCTTGCAATCCACACGACATGACTAGAAGCAATTCCGGGGATTTTCATTACAAACAGGGGGAGTGTTGGTTTGTTCCCGCAGTATTCGGGAGCCATAGCTTCAATCCGAAGAAGAAAACTAGCTTGCTCATAGCTACCCCTCGCAATCCAAGGCATGATTTAGAGAAGAACAGTGATGCCGAATGAAAAGTTAGCCGTTCACGCCGTAATTCTCGCCGGGGGGCGCGGCACGCGCTTTTGGCCGCGGAGCCGCACGCGCACACCGAAGCAACTTCTTAATATCGTCGGCAAAGACACAATGTTGCAGCAGACGGTCGCGCGACTGCATCCACTTGTTCACCCCAACTGTATTTGGACAGTCACAAACGCGGAGCAAGCCGCGGATGTGCGTAAGCAAGTTCCAGTTGCGGCGCGCAAGCGCGTGCTGACGGAACCTGTCGGACGCAACACCGCGGCGGCTATTGGGCTCGCGGCGATTCACGTTCGCCATGCCGCGGGCGGCGATGCTTTGATGGCCGTGCTCCCCGCCGATCACTACATCGAGCTGGACAAGAAATATCGGGAGATCGTGAGCGCAGCCCTCGATGTCGCCAGCCATCCCGGGCGCATGGTTGTGCTCGGCATTCCTGCGACGCGGCCGGAAACAGGATTTGGCTACATCGAGCGGATGAGTGAACCGATCGGTACCAAAGGGTTTCCCGTTTTCCCCGTGCTACGCTTCACGGAAAAACCCGAACTGAAGCTCGCACAAGAATATGTCGCCGCCGGAAATTATCACTGGAACGCCGGGATGTTCTTCTGGCGCGTTTCCACGTTTCTCGAAAATCTGAGGGAATTTTTACCCAAGACACACGCAGCGTTGGAAAAACTCGCGGCCTCCGTCGGAACTCGCAGCTATGAAAGCAAACTGCGTGCGATTTACCCGAAACTCGAAAACATCTCCGTGGACTACGCCGTACTCGAGCCGGCTACCAGGACAGCAGGCGCCGCGCGCGTATTCGTGATTCCCGCCGAAGTGGGCTGGAGCGATATCGGCTCCTGGGAAGCGGTGCACGGACTGCTCCTGGACAAAAACTCCACGGACGGCAACGTCTTCCTCACTCCCAGCTACGCTCTCGACGCTCGCGGCAATCTCATTTCTTGCCCGGGAAAAATCGCCGCCTTGATTGGTGTGCATGACCTGATCGTCGTGGATACGCCCGACGCCCTGCTCATCTGCCCCCGCGATCGCGCCCAGGACGTCGGCAAAATCGTGAAATGGCTCGAAGCGCAAAAATTGAAAAGGCTTTTGTAGGGACCGCCTTTTAAGACGGTCCGCCTCTCCGCAGCCAGGCCAATCCGGCTCTTGGGGAATCGAACGCTTCGCGTATACTTTCCCACGGTACACATGACCTCGATCAAATTTGGAACCGATGGCTGGCGCGGCGTGATCGCGGAAGACTTCACGTTTGCGGACGCGCGGATTGTGGGGCAGGGCATCGCGCGATACGTCGTGCGCTGCGAAGATGCGCGCCAGGGCGTGATCATTGGCTACGACCATCGTTTCGCTTCGGACACTATCGCCGCCGCCCTCGCCGAAGTGCTCTCCGCCAGTGGTACTCCCGTCTGGCTGACGGATAAACCGTGCCCCACTCCGGCGGTATCGTTGCTAGTGCGTCAACGCACTGCGGCGGGCGGCCTGATGGTCACCGCGAGCCACAATCCTTATCAATGGAATGGCATAAAGTACAAAGCGAGCTACGGCAGCTCGGCATTGCCTTCTATTGTCGCGCAAATCGAAAAAGAGCTCGAAGTCGTGCAACAGCAGAGCGTGCCGCCGTTGCCGCCGCGAAAAAACCTGATTCAGCCTCTGGAGCCGCGCGCGCCGTATCTCGACACGCTCGAAAAATTGGTCGATTGGCAGCGGCTGCGCGACGCGAAGCTTCGCTTCGTCTCCGATGTCATGCACGGCTCGGCCAGCGGCTTGCTCGTTGAACTTTTCCGGCGCAATGGCGTCGTCTGCGATGAAATTCGCGGCACCCGCGACCCGCGCTTCGGCGGCGTGCACCCGGAGCCGATTGAGCCGCACATCAATGCCCTGAGCGAAGCGGTGCTAGCTGGAAAGTTTGACGCTGGCTTGTGCGCCGATGGCGATGGCGACCGTATCGGGGCCATCGACCGCGATGCCACGTTCGTCAATCCTCACCAGATTTTCGCGCTGCTTGTCTGGCACCTGGCCGGAACTCGCAACCGGCCCGGCGAGATCGCCAAAACTTTTTCCGTCACCAAACTCATCGACAAGCTCGCCGCCAAGTTCGGCCGGAAACTCCACGAAACGCCCATCGGCTTCAAGTACATTTGCGAGCTGATGCTGGAGCAGAATATTTTAATTGGCGGCGAAGAGAGCGGCGGCATCGGCACCAATCTTTATATTCCAGAGCGCGACGCCACGGTTTCCGCGCTCTTCCTTGCGGAACTCATGGCCTGGCACGGCAGATCGCTGGGCGAGCTGCTTGCCATGATTCACGCCGAATTTGGCGCGTATCATTACAGCCGCGTGGACCTCGACCTGAAGCCTGGCCAGAAAGAAAAAGCCATCGCCCATTTTTCCAACAGCAAGCTAGATCGCATTCTCGATTTGAGGGTCGTCCACCGCGAAGATATGGACGGCATTAAACTCTATCTCGGCGAACTTGGCTGGCTTTTGGTCCGCGCTTCAGGCACCGAAAATCTCTTGCGAGTCTATTGCGAAACGTCAAACGCCGGGACCACCCGGCGCGTTCTCGAAGCTGTAACCAAAATAGTTCACAATCTCTAGGAACCACCATGAATACAATCAATTTAAAAGAAAAATTCAGCCGCTTCTCCGACTACTGCAACCCGCGCGTCATCGGCGAGGTAAACGACTGCCACGTCAAAGCCGTCAAACTCAAAGGCGAATTTATCTGGCATCATCATGAAAACGAGGACGAGTTGTTCCTTGTGGTCAAAGGCACACTGCGCATGAAGTTCCGCGATCACGAAGCCATCATCCATGAAGGCGAATTCGTCATCGTGCCGCGAGGCGTCGAGCATTGCCCCGCTGCGGACGAAGAAGTGCACATTGTCTTGATCGAACCGAAATCCACTCTCAACACCGGAAACATCACCAACGAAAGGACTGTCGCCCAGCTCGCGCGCATCTGAAACATTCACCTGCCCTTGCTACGGCCTCCACCAGCCATGGAACATCGCTTTTACACTCTTGACGTATTCACCACCACGCGGTTCGAAGGCAACCCTCTCGCGGTCATCACCGACGGTGACGGGCTCTCCGACGACGAGATGCTGGCCATCGCCCGCGAAATGAATCTCTCGGAAACGGTCTTCGTGCAGAAGCCCACCGAAGAGGAAGCCCTCGCGCGCCTCCGCATTTTCACGACGAAAGAAGAATTAAGGCTCGCCGGCCATCCGGTCATCGGCACATGGTTCCTGCTTGCAGAGCTGGGCGTCGTACCCGCACAGGAAGGCGGCGTTCACGTCCTGCAGCAAACCGGAGCAGGCGTCCTGCCGGTAGAAATCCGTTTCAAGGACGGCCGCCCGCAGCGCGTGACCATGACGCAAAAAGAAGCCATCTTCAAACCCGCGAAGCTCGACAAGAAAAAACTCGCCGCGGCTTTGGGAATCTCGCCAAAGGATTTCGATCCCCATCTCGAACCGGAGTTCGTCTCCACCGGCATCTTCAACCTGATGGTTCCGTTGCGCAATCGCGCCGCGCTCGGCAAAATCGCCATGAACATGATGGAACTCCGGAGCCTGCAGGGCAAAAACACGACCATGGCCTACTGCTTCGCTCTCGGCGGAATCGGCAAGGCGTTTTCCCGCGGGATGCTGCCGTGGGAGCTCTACGAAGATGCCGCAACCGGCTCCGCAGCGGGTTCGCTCGGCGCCTACCTGGTGCGTCACGGCAAACTCGCGACAGGTCACACTCTCAGTATTCTTCAAGGCGCGGAAATGGGCCGTCCAAGCCACATCGAAGTGCAAGTATCGCAAAGCGGGAAAAAACTCGTCCCTCGCGTGAGCGGAGCGGCCGTGAAAGTCTTCGAAGGCACCATCCGCGTCTGACTTCCCGGCTCAGGGATTCGTTTGTACCTGTGAGATCAAACCACTCTCGCCGTGTATCTCCAACCAAGAACGCAGAACGAGCAACTAAAAAGAAAAAAGGGCCGCGCGGTTTTTCCGGCATGGCCCTTTTTTCTCGCAGAGCGAGAACTTACTTGTGCCCTTTGCGATCCTGCTTTAGGTCCTTGCGATCCTTGTGCAGGTCCTTCTTGTCCTTGTTGATGTCCTTCTGATCCTTGTTGCGATCTTTGCGGTCCTGGCTCAGATCCTGCTTATCGCTGTGCAAGTCTTTCACATCCTGATTACGGTCCTTACGGTCCGCGTTCAGGTCTTTGACGTCGTTGTTCCGGTCCGTGCGGTCCTTCGAGAGATCGGTCTTATCGTGGTTGATGTCGCGCTGATCCGCATTGCGGTCCGTGCGGTCCTGATGCAAATCCTTGCGGTCGGCTTTGGCTTGCATGCTGTTGTCGCCGTATTTCGCATCATCCTTGGCCAGCTTGGTCTTGTCTTGGTTGATGTCGCGCTGATCCGCATTGCGGTCGGCGCGGTCCTTCGAGAGGTCGGTCTTGTCGCTGCGGATGTCTTTGTTGTCTTGATGAATGTCGCGCTTATCGCTGTTGATGTCCTTGTTGTCCTGGTGGATGTCCTGCTTATCGTTCTTGATATCGGTTTTATCTTTGTTGATATCGCGCTGATCCGCATTGCGATCCGCGCGATCGTTGGCCAGATCTTTCTTATCGTTTCGAATGTCTTTCTTGTCCTGCTTGACGTCCTGCTGCTGCGTGGCCGGATCCGGACTCTGGGCATACGCACCACCAGCGAGCAACCCAACAAATGCAATCGCGAGCACACCTCGACCGACTAACTTTTCTGCCTTCATGGTCTTCTCTCCTGAAGATAACGTTCAAACTGGTTCCTACTGCTGAAAAATCAAACACAACGAGGGCGGCAAAGTTTCGCGGTCAACGGCTCAGAATTTCAGGGATGGATTCGAGGGCCCAACCATCACCCTAACTATTTTACAATCAGAGTCTTACGGACACCGTCGAGGATCCCATTCACAAACGCGCCGGACTCCTGCGAAGAATATTTTTTGGCCAGATCGACCGCCTCATTCAGCACCACTTTCGGCGGCGTTTCACCCGCGCGCAATTCGTGAATCGAAAGCCGCAGGATCGCACGGTCGATGGCCGCCATGCGTTCGAACCGCCAATTGTCCGAATGCCCCACGATCAAGGCGTCGAGCACCGCGATATCTTTCGCCGCCCCTTCGAATAATTTCTCAGCAAACGCGCGCGTCGTGTCCGCGGCCTTCGCGCTCTTCCAGAATTTCCCTTCCAGCTTCGCAAAATCCTGTTTGCTCATGTCCCATTGAAACAACATCTGCATGGCAAACTCCCGTGATTTTCTCCGGAGGGACACGTTACTTGCGCCGCGTCTTTCCAGCGGGCGCCGCTTTCAAAGAGCTAGTATGCAGCTTGCGGGACAGATGGCCCATCTCGATAGCCGCAAGCCCGGCTTCGAATCCTTTGTTCCCGCCCTTCAATCCCGCGCGATCGATGGCTTGCTCCAGCGTGTCGCAGGTCAGCACACAAAAAATCACCGGGACACCCGTGTCCATCTGTGCCAGCTGCAAGCCTCGCGAAGTCTCCGAGCAAACATAGTCGTAGTGTGTGGTTTCGCCACGAAGCACGCAACCAATGGCGATGAGTGCATCGTATTTCCCAGTCGTCGCAAGTTTCTTGACGGCCAACGGCAATTCGAACGCTCCCGGAACGTGCACTGCCGTGACATCTACGTTGCCCGCTCCCGCGCGTTCCAGAGCATCCACCGCCGCGGAAAGCAGCCGCTCCGTAATGAAACTATTGAAGCGGCTCACGACAATGCCGAAGCGCAAACCCGCTGCGCTCAATTCACCGTCAATCTTTCCGGGTTGTAATTTCCCTGCCATCGCCGCCGTGCCGCTCCTCTTTCCTATCCTTTACTTCCTCTGCCCCATTTACTTCCTTTACTTCCCCTTGAATTGCGACGCCCGCTTCTCCAAAAACGCTTTTGTTCCTTCGTGCATGTCTTCCGTCGCGCAAGCTAAACCGAAAAGTGTCGCCTCTAGGAAAAGCCCCTCTTCCTGCGGCATTTCCACGCCGCGCTCGATCGCTTCCATTGTGAATTTCACGGCCACCGGCGCGTTCGCAATGATTTTCTTCGCCATCGCCTCCGCTGCGGGAATCAGTTCCGCCGGCTCGTGAAGGTGATTGACCAGGCCGATGCGCAGCGCCTCTTCCGCGGTAATCATCTCACCGCTCAGGCAAAGCTCGTGGGCCACACCCTTGCCGCAAAGCCGCGTCAGCCGTTGCGTTCCGCCGTAGCCGGGAATGATTCCGAGCTTCACTTCCGGCTGCCCGAGTTTCGCCGTTTTGCTCGCGATTCGAATGGTGCTGGAGAGCGCCAGCTCGCAGCCGCCGCCCAGGGCAAATCCGTTGATCGCACAGATCGATGGCTTGCCCATGCTCTCCAGCAAATGAAATACACTCTGGCCGTAAAGTGAAAACTCCTTGCCGTTCACGGGCGTTTGCTGCGCCAGCTCCCCAATATCCGCGCCAGCTACGAAAGATTTCTCGCCCGCACCCGTCAGGATTAGCACGCGTACGGACTCATCGGCGCGCGCGTCTAGCAGCGCGTGATGCAGCTCTTCCACCGTCTTGCGGTTCAGCGCATTCAGCACCTTCGGCCGGTTAAAGGTGATGTACGCAATCCCATCTTTCTTTTCGTAGAGTAGGTTTTCGTAACTCATCGTTTCTTTTTCTGCTCCGCGTTCCTCTGCGCACTCTGCGTCTCAGCGCTATATTTTTCTTCGCTTCTTTCTCGGCTGCTAAAACTTCATCGCCCTAGGATTTTGCGGGTCCGCGTAATCGTAAAATCCGCGCCCTGCCTTCCGCCCATTCCACCCAGCCAGCACCATGCGCTTCAGTAGCGGCGGCGCCGCAAATCGCCGCTCCTTGAATTCTTCAAACATGATCTGCGAGATGTAATAGGTGGTATCCAGCCCCACGAAATCCAGCAGCGTCAGCGGCCCCATCGGATGCCCGCAGCCCAGCTTCATCGAATTGTCGATATCCTCGATCGATCCCACGCCCTCTTCCAGCGCTCGAATGGCGTCTAGAAGATATGGCACCAGCAGGCGGTTCACAATAAATCCCGTGCTGTCGTTCGCGCGGACCGCCGTTTTTCCAAGCTTGGCGCCAAACGCCACCATCTCTTCATATACCGCCGGCTCCGTCGCAATCGTCCGCACGACTTCGACAAGCTTCATCACCGGCACCGGATTGAAAAAGTGCAAACCGACAAACCGCTGCGGACGCCTGGTAGCCGTCGCGATTTCCGTAATCGTCAGCGAAGAGGTATTGCTCGCAAAAATCGTCGTCGCCGGGCAAAGGGCATCCAGCGCGGAAAAAAGTTCGCGCTTCGCCGGCAACTGCTCGATGATCGCTTCCACGATCACGTCGCAATCCTTCAGATCCTCGACCTTGGTCGTGCCCTTCAGCCGTCCGCGGATTTCGTTCTTCACCGCTTCCGTGATTGTTCCTTTTTCCGTCAGCCGGCTCAGGTTCTTGTCAATGCTCTTCAGGCCCTTGTCCAGCAGCTCCGCGCTCACTTCCCGCACCACGGTGTTGAATCCCGAAGCCGCCGCCACCTGTGCGATCCCCGAGCCCATGAGCCCACACCCCACAACTCCCACTTTTTGAATCGCCATGCTTTTCCTCGTAGAAGATGTCGCCAGCCCATTGACAAAATAAGGCCGGCAGAAAACTGCGAACCCCGAATGCAGAAGTGTAGCAGAAACAGCTCAGCCTAGTTGCCTAGCGCCTCGACAATCATGGCAATTCCCTGCCCGCCGCCGATGCATGCAGTCGCAAGCCCGTAGCGCAATCCGTTTCGGCGCAATTCGTTCAGTATCGTGATGACCAGGCGCGTCCCCGAAGCTCCCAACGGATGCCCCAGTGCGATCGCCCCGCCATTCACATTGGTCTTATCGCGATTCAGCCCCAGCACTTTTTCCACCGCAAGATACTGCGCCGCAAACGCTTCGTTCACTTCCAGGCGATCCATCTGCTCCAGTGTTAGGCCCGCCAGCTTCAGCGCCTTCGCTGAAGAGGGCACCGGTCCAATCCCCATGATGCTCGGATCCACTCCCGCAACCGCCCACGACACGATGCGCCCCACCGGTTTCAGCCCTCGCTCTTTCGCGATTTTCTCTGTCGTAACAACAACGGCCGCAGCGCCATCCACGATCCCGCTGGCATTCCCGGCGGTGACGATTCCATCTTTCTTAAAAGAAGGCGGGAGCTTCGCGAGCGTTTCCATCGTCGTTTCCGGCCGCCGGTGATCGTCTTCGCTCACCACGATCGATTTCTTCCCCTGCTTGACTTCCACCGGCACAAGCTCTTCCTTGATGCGGCAAGCTTTGTAAGCCGCGTCCGCCGCCTGTTGGCTGCGCAGTGCATAGGCATCGGCATCCATTCGCGTGATGCCGTGCTGTTCAGCGAGTTTCTCCGCCGTGAGCGCCATCGGCAAACCGCAGAACGTATCCGTAAGCCCTGCCATCAGCGAATCTTCCAGCGCTCCGCCACCCAGTCTCAAACCGGTACGCGCTCCGCGAACCACAAACGGCGCCTGCGTCATGTTTTCCATGCCGCCCGCAAGCACCATCGTCGCTTCGCCAAGTAGCAGCCGCTGCGCCGCCTGCGCAATCGCTTCAATCCCCGAGCCACAGAGCCGGTTCACCGTCACCGCCGGAGTCTCAATCTTTAATCCGGCTTTCAATCCCACATGCCGAGCACCATAGAGCGCATCCGCGCTCGTCTGCATCACATTGCCAAAAATCGTGTGGTCAAACTCTCCCGCATCCACGCCCGACCGCCTGATCGCCTCTTTCGAAGCCTGCGCCGCCAGCTCAATCGCGCTCACCTCCGAAAACGCCCCGGTATACCGCGCCATCGGCGTCCGCGCCCCCGCCACAATCACCACATCGGTAGGAAACATCAGTCTTTCTCCGTTCGTTTTCAGAGCTTGGGAGTGTCCAACGCAACGACGGTGTCCCCGCCGCGCTTCCGCGCTTCATCGATGGAAAACTCCGCGCGGTTGATTAAATCCGTCACAATGTCTTCGCTTTCATATTCGTGTTTAGGTACAGCTTCGACTATTCCCGCGCTCAACGTAATCTGCGTCGAATCCCACGGCGGCCGCAAGCCGGAAGCCGCGCGCCGCAACTTGTCCGCAAGATTCTGCGCACCACCGAGAGTGGTATCCGGCAAGATAAACGCCAGCGACCACGAAGTATATTTCACAGCGACATCGTTCTGCCTCACGATGGGCTGCAGGGATCGCGCCAGCTGCTCCAGGAAACGTTCCAGCGGCGACTCGCCCTGCTGCCGCAAAATCTCCGCCCCGCGATCGATCTGCAAAATCGCGAGAGAAAGGGGTGTGCCCTGCGTGCGCGCGCGGTCCGCCTCCGTCAGCAAGCAACTTTGGTACGAGCTGCGGCTCAGCAGCCCACTGCGCTCGTCGGAAACGCCCATGCGCCGCACCAGCGAACGCAGCCGCGTGTGGCTCACGCTCATCAACATCTGATCGCCGATGGCCTGCAAGAAGTACGCTTCGTTGGGCTTCCACTTGTGCGGCTCGGCATACGCGATGATCAGCATCCCCGCGGGCATCTGCGTCTCTTTGTCCATGATCATCACGCCCAGCGCCGTGGCCAGCCCCAGCTCGCTGAGCGTCGATCCTTCCGTCGCGTCCACCATCAAACCGCCGAGTTCGTCCGGCTCCGCCTTTTCCATTTGCGCGAGGAGGAAAACGACCTGAGCACCCGGCGCCGGCTTCACGCCATGGGCACAAAATTCAGCCGCCATTTCCGGCGGCCGGCCCGGCGAGCCCACAACGGCAAGCGCGCGTGTAGGCCGAAGATAATTTCCCACTTCATTTACCGCGGTATTCAACATCGCGCGCGGCGTCTGCTGCCGGAAAATCTTCTGATTAATCTCCGATATCTTGGACAGATCGCGAAGCGTCTCGGTCGTGTAAACGCCAGTTTTGCCTGTTATGGCTGCTTGGGCCTCCACAACAGGTGGTTCCGGCTCGGTTGCAGCCGCAGGAGGCGGGGCTGAAACCGGCTCGGCCTTGGGCTTGGCCGCGCCCGGCGGCCACCAATTTGCCAGCGTGTAAAGATTTGCGAGCCGCGCGCTGTTTTCTTCTTCGCCAGGAAACATCGCCGCAATGCGTTGCAGCCGCTCCAGAGCTTTGCTCTGCAGCGAATACTGTAGGAAAATCTCTGTCTGTACGATCAGGTCTTCCAGCGCCTGCTTGTGCCGGCCTTCTTCGCTCGCCGGCGGCGCTGCATTCACGCTTTGCGCCTGCGTCGTATGCGAAGTATGCGCTGCGGTTTCCGTGCCGGATTTTGCCAGCCGGCTTCCCACGCGTTTCAAATAATTTTCATCCACGCGGCCTCGCAGCAGTTCCAGCCTCTCCTGATTGCGATAGTCGTAGGCATCTATGTCTACCAGCCGCTCCAAAGACTCCGCCGCTTTGGCCACATTCCCTGAATGAAGATAAACGTCAAACAGCTTGATCAGCGTTTCAAAATACTGGGATTCGCGGTTTAGCTCGTTATAGATGGAAGCGCAGAATTCCAGAACGGCCTGCGACTGTGCATGTTTCGCCGCAAGGGCGTCCGTCAACGCCGCGAATTCATTTTGCTTTTTATCCGCGAACATGCGCCGCTTCACCGTCACCAGAATTTCAACCGCCTTCTGGTCTTGCATCGCCGCGACATAGCAATCCGCAAGATCGAACAGCCGCGTAATCCCCGCATTTTTCTCGCGGATCAGCCGGTCCAGCACTTCGCGTGCGCGCTCCAGATTTCCCGAGCGCATCAGCGCATCGCTAAAGGTATCGAGAAACATCGCGTCGTTCTCGGTTACCGCGAAAGGCTCAAGCAGCGCCGTGGCGCGAACCGCGTTGCCAGACTGAAGATTTGCCTGGGCATACAGCAAGGCCACGCTGCGTTCTTGAGGGGCCAGCCGGTGCGCGCGCCCAAGTACGTTCAGCGCATCGGCCACCGCTCCGCTCGCGGCCGCAAGCTGCCCTGCGCGCAGGAACGCGCGAGCCGCAAGGGCATTTTTTCCCATGCGCTCGGCGGCCTCGGCCAGCCGCAACTGCCGCTCTTTATTTTCCGGATCGAGTTGCGCGATGCGCTCCCAGCAGAAGAGCGCGTCCTCGTCGCGCGAAGCTGCAGTGAAAAGCTCCGCCGCTCTGGTGTACTGCTCGATGGCTTCGTCGGGATGATTCTGTTTCTGCTGCAGAAAGGCGTAGCGCGCGATGCGTTCCGGCGGCTGCCCGGCATTCGAACGCAGAAAGCGGTTGTAAATTGCCAGCGCTTTTGTTTCTTCCTTGGGATCTACCAGCAGGTCAAACAGCAACCCGTAGAAAATCGCCGCGCGGTCCGGCTGGTCCATCCGCGCGTACAGATCGCCAAGTGCCTGCGTGGCTTCCTGATGCTGCGGCGCCTCGTCAAGCACCGCCAAATAGGCTTCGATCGCTTCCTCGACGCGGTTCTTCTCGAGGAAGCGCTTGGCGCGATCCAGGTGTTTGCTGACGTCTCCGGCCATGCGTTCGAATTGCCTTTGCGGTGCCTGAAATGGTCAATCGGGTGCCAATTGCATGATGGTGCCGGGCTGTCCCGCGCGCAGCGCGTTCGGACGGCCCTCAACAACTATATACCGCTCGCCGGAGGGGGGCAAAACATCAACAAACATCGATGTGATATTCGATAGTAGCTCAGCCAATGGAGATTTTCGGAGATCGTGGGTGGTCTGACAAACTGATTGTTTTTTTGGAAAGCTTTTTTGCGCAGCGCGTCTTGCGTCGGATTCACGGGCAACTTCTCAGCCGTCAAATCGCTTGCTCCGGCTGCAATAGCCGGCGCAAGCAGGTCTGCTGGAGTTCCTTTTTTACGTCTTCAATTCAGCGTGAATGCCCATACCTCTTATATCAGAGCGCTTCTTCCCTATTGGAGACGAGCCCCAAAGACGTAAGGATTGTTGGACTGCACGTCCAGCACGGAGAAGCGTCTGTGCCGATTACTATAAATTACGACTGCAATGCTGGTTGCGCCGTTGGTGAAGTCGGCGGTTCCTGTGCCGCGTCCGGTGCTGGAAATTGTGTAGCTGCCGCTGGCCGCGAAGCCGGCGGTTGAGCCAGCACTGCTGCTGACGTCCAGGGTTCCAGAAAACGTTCCCGTGGTAGTGGCTGAGGGCGTCACGACCCCGACCACGTGGGGGACGGCCGGCGTCGTGCCTATGGCGCTCGAGCCGATCGATTCGCCAATTACATACGGCGCACCCGGACTCTCCATCGTAGTCGCGTTTTGGACTGTGCCATCGCCCATAATTACGCTTACGCTCTCGTCCATAAAGCTGCCGTCACCGATATAATGGATGGTGGGGCCGGTGCCTTTAAAGGTACCGATGTCGTTGACATCGCCTGCATAAGACGTGTACGGCCAGGTGGCGGCGGTGGTGATGGTGCCGCCGAAGTTCTCATCCAGGACGCCGGCAAGTGTGCCCGTGGTAGTCGTGACCGGTGTTCCGGTGGCCCGAACGAGGAAAGCGACGGCGTGACCAGTAATCGTGCCATCGGTTGTACCAGACCCGGCCAGAATACACCATGCTGGGGCAGCACAGCTCGCGAACCCGCCGCCGACCGGCTGGGCAAGGCCACCTAGGATGGGCTGGTTGGCAGCAATTGCATCCTCCTCTCCGAGTAAGATACCCAGCAAACTGCCCGACGCACTAGCAGCATAGTAAACGAAATTCAGAGTGGTGTTGGTGAAGGGCGTGCCGCCGCTGATCGTCAACGCGATGGTGCCGCGGCCAGTGGTGGGATCAGGTGCTGTGCACGACCCCGTGATCGTGAGGGCGCTGTTCACCGTGCCGGCAGTGTTCGTGACGACATGCTCACCAGCCAACGAGTTGAACGAGCCGCTAGCGCCGTTGCACCCGCTGCTCCCGACTTGGAATTCTCCGAGCAGCCCCACCCGTTGTCCAGCCCCGTTGGAGCCCGCGAGCCGAATGCCCAGGACGGTGTTGGCGGGTATCGTTGCAACAGGCGGCGTTCCAGGGCCAATCAGGCTGCCCGCAGCGCGCGTCCCGCTGCCGTCGAACTCCTCGATCGCCGCTACACCAGAATTGGCCACCGACTC
>DATDGF010000043.1:0-44539 GCA_036522195.1 Candidatus Acidiferrum sp.
CAGTGAGTCCAGAGGACTCGCGGTCGCGTGGAGATGACGCTCGGAAAGATGCAGGTAGATGGTGGTCTCTTTGAGATCGCGATGGCCTAACAGGATCTGAATGGTGCGCAGATCCGCGCCCGCCTCGAGAAGATGCGTGGCGAAGCAGTGACGCAAGGTGTGGGGATGGACTTGTTTCTTGATGCCTGCGCGCTTGGTGGCTTCCTTGCACGCGTTCCGGGGTGTTTTCGTATCGATGGGCTGATCACTGTTGTGCCAACGGTTGCCTGGAAACAGCCATGCGCTGGACTTTCTCGGCAAGCGGCGCCAGTGCTCGCGTAGTTCCTCGAGCAGTTTCGGGCTGAGCATCACATCGCGATCTTTACGTCCCTTGCCGCCTTGAATGTGAATCACCATCCGCCGGCTGTCGATGTCGCTGACTTTCAAGTGTGTCAACTCGGCGTTCCGCACTCCGGTGGCGTAGAGCGTCAGCAGCAGAATGCGATGGTAAGGAGTGAGTGCCGAATCGATGAGTTGCGTGACTTCTTCCTGGCTCAGGATCGACGGAAAGTGCAGTGCTCTTTTCGGATAAGGAGTCTCGGCGATGCTCCAGGCCTTTTTGAGAGTCTTGATGTAGAAAAACCGCAGCGCCGCGAGGCGGTTATTCACGGTACCCGACGACAACTTTTGCTTTTGAAACAACTCCGCTTGGTATTCACGAATGTGTCGCAGGCCCAAACGGTCGGGCGGACGGTTGTATCGTCGAGAGAAATCTTCGACTGCGCGGAGGTAATAACGTATGGTATTTTCAGAGTAATTACGGCGCTGGAGTTCCTCCAGCATCATTTTGCGTAAACGGGTCACAGGGATGGCCTCCTTGTGACCCAAACTTATCTCAGCCGCTAAGCAACCACCGCTCCCTCACCTCACGCGTAGCGTCCGCCGCCGGGCGGCTTCGTTCTGACGGGCAAACAGGAAGTTATCAGCTCGCCCGTTGGGTTAGTAGTACCGACAAACGCACTTGTGTTGTCGGGTCTGGCCAACTTCCGAGTGGTCGGCAACTCTAAACTATCGAGAAATGGGATTCGAGGAGGCTTCGCCAGTTCGAATTGCCGCCGACCGCAGGCCGCCTGCTTGGGAGGCAGACGCTCTAGTCACGCAGCCAAGCCAAACCTCCGGTTACAGACCGAATGGTCGAACAAGTCGCGAAGTCGGAATGCGCGCTCTGCAGCCACTGAAACGATCCTGCCACCCAGAAATGCAGACGTGGTATTACATTTTTATGACAGGGCTTCTTGATTCTGGACACGTTCCCCACAAAACTTTTCCGTTCAACAAGTTCCGCGAACTTAATCGGCAATACATGCTCAAGCATTCGGTCGAGAGCCGAATGCTCTACCCAAACTTTGTAATTACTTGATGCCAAAAGTTTTGGCTCTCCAAAACAGATTCTGCATCCACTCCTGACCTCCGGATAACCGGATTCCTTGTCCATTGGTGAAGTCGTTCGACAAGTGTTGGACAAGTTGGACAGTTTCCACGTATTGCCGAACATCACGGAATCGCAATGTAAGTCTATGAGAGAACGGGAAATAGCGCAGTCGGAGCGATTCGATTTGAACCGCCGACCTCCTGGCCCAACACCAGACGGTCAGCGGCTATAAGTCTGTTCGTAAATTACTGGTTCTAAAAGAAATGGTCGGGGCGAATGGATTTGAACCATCGACCTCCTGGTCCCGAACCAGGCGCGCTAGCCAGGCTGCGCTACGCCCCGACCGGATACGCTCGGACGCGTGTCTTGTGCCCAAGCGGGAATATCAGATTAACATAGCTCTACAATCGCCGCCAGACAGCTTGTGGACTGGCTTTTCTAACTCCTGGCAGCCACAAACCACGTCAGCGACGAATAACGTCAACTACCTTCTCGTAAAAAAGAAAAGGCCGCGCGATTTGCGTGTCTTTCGATCTAGCTGCGGCCCAACCGCAAAAGCTTCGCTTCGGTGATTGCGGGGATGGCGCGGATCGGATCGAGGATCGCGGCTGACACCTCCCCGTCGATGCGAACCAGGGAGACGGCTTCAGCACCACGCTGCGCTTCACGGCGGCCGAGCGCAAACGTCGCGATATTCACTCCATGCTTGCCGAGGGTAGTCCCTACTTGGCCGATGACTCCAGGCTCGTCGCGGTTTCTCAAGTAGAGAATAGTGCCCTCAAGCTGCGCCTCCAGCGGAATGCCCTCGATCTGGAGCACGCGCGGCGAACCATCGTGCAGAACGGTGCCCTCGGCCGTAAATCCTTTAGCGGAACCCGTTTTTTCCGGAAGCGCGGAAACCTCCAGAGTATTCGGGAATCCGTGCTCGCGCCTTCTCGTCTCTTCCTCCACGGTAAGGCCTCGGGCGGCGGCCACCGCAGGAGCATTCACAACGTTCACTTTTTCATCCAAAACCGCATTGAGCACTCCTGCCAGCACTGCGCTGCGCAGTAAGTGCGTGCCGACCTCTGCCACTTCTCCCGCATAGCGAATGCGAATTCGCGCGGGACGCGTCTCCGCCGCCTGCGACACTAGCGACCCGAGCCGCTCCCCCAGTTCCAGGTAGGGCCGCACGCGCCGGTATTGGTCCGCGGAAAGCGCCGGCAAATTTACCGCGTTTCGAATGATGCCGTCCGCCAGATAATCCTTGATCTGCACCGCCACCTGCGTGCCAACCTCTTCCTGAGCTTCCGTCGTCGAACCGGCAACATGCGGCGTGGCAATCACGTTCGAAAGCCCGATCAGAGGAGAGTTTTTCGGAGGCTCTTCCGCAAACACGTCCAGCGCCGCGCCCGCAAGTTTGCCGCTCTTTAATGCCGCCGCAAGGGCCGCTTCGTCGATCAACTCTCCGCGTGCGGCGTTGATGACGCGCGCCCCTTTTTTCATTTTCTCGATCGTCGCGGCGTTAATCAAATTTTGCGTGGCGGGACTCAGCGCCGTGTGCAGAGAGACGAAATCGCTTTCGGCAAGAAGTATTTCGAGCGGTACGAGTTCCACCGACACTTCGCGCGCCGCCGCTTCACTGATGTACGGGTCATATGCCAGCACGCGCATGTCGAAAGCCTCGGCTCGCACCGCGACTTCGCTGCCAATCCGTCCGAGGCCTATCAATCCGAGCGTCTTCCCGCGCACTTCCGTTCCCGCTGCGGAAGATTTCTCCCAGCGCCCTTCATGGATCGCCTTGTCCAGCCGCGGCACCTGCCGTGCCAGCGCCAGGAGCAGGGCAAAAGTGTGCTCCGCCACGCTCACCGCGTTTCCACCAGGCGTGCTCATCACCAGCACGCCGCGCTTCGTCGCGGCTTCCAAGTCGATATTGTCCACGCCCACGCCCGCTCGGCCCACCGCGCGCAACTTCGTAGCAGTGTCCAGCAGCTCGGAGGTGACCTTCGTCGCGCTGCGCACAATCAGGGCATCCGCATCCGCAATCTCCGCGTTCAGCGTGTCCTTCGTCGTCAGCACGACGTTCCAACCGGGCCGCTCTTTGAGCAGGTGCACTCCCCGTTCGCTGATCTTGTCCGCCACGATGACTTTCATGAGGTCCTTGCAATCTCCATCGGGTTTTTCCCGCCCAATATAAGAGAACAACGTTAGCGAGCCCTCGCAACACTGTCAAATCGAGGTTTGAGCGCGATGCGTGTTTTGCGCGCGGGGCTCAATGCGTCCTCTGCTCCGGACTCTTCTTTCTCCCCGCCTATTGCCTCGTTCCGTCTGCTATATTCATTGCCATGAGGAGCTTGCGATGAGTCTTGCCGAAACAATCCAGAAGGATCTGGTCGACGCCATGCGCGCGAAAGACGAGCTGCGCCTAAGCGTCTTGCGCGGAATCAAGGCCGCCATCAAGCATCGGGAAGTCGAGAAAATTCGCATGCTCGACGAACCGGAATCCATCCAGATCCTGCAAACGCTCGTAAAACAGCGCAAGGAATCCATCGAGCAGTTCACCAAGGGCAATCGCCCGGAGCTCGCCGAAAAGGAAACCAAGGAGCTCGCCATCATTGAGTCCTATTTGCCTGCGGGTGCAAGCGTCGCAGAGATGGACGTGGCGATCACCAAGGCTGTTGCTGAAACCAGTGCGAATTCCATCAAGCAAATGGGTGCTGTGGTCAAAGCCGCCAAAGCCGCATTGGAAGGCAAGACTGTCGACGGCAAAGCGCTCAGCGACCTAGTCCGCGATCGTCTTTCGAAGCTCGGCTGAGCCTTGCAGGATTATTCGTTCTTGCAACTATAATCGTCTTCACTTCCATCCACCATGCCTCTTCCCGAAACCATCGCGATCCGTTTCACGGAAGAAGACGCCGGCTACGTGACCGTCCGTCCCGTCGTCAAGCAAGTGTTTCGGCTGGCAGAGCTGATCGACATGGTCGTGAGCGTCACCGGAAAGAATGTCCCTCGCGTGCAGCAGATTCTTCAAGCCGGAACCGTTGTCTACAATGGCTATCGCTACCGGTGGGATGGTTTCACCTCCGCAGCCTCAGAACTCTCAGGGCTTCTTGCGCCTTTCCCCGACGATGATCCTTCACGTCCGTTCGAGGCTTCCTTGGCGACCACTATAGCCCTCGAAATCGGCGGTGGGACACAGCGCTCGCTCACCGAAATCACGCGTCAGCAAGCTTCAGCAAAGCGTCTATTCCACTCTCGGAGTCTCTGGGAAATCCTGCTGAACGCGGCGCAGAATCTCACGCGGCGCTATGAGAAATACTCTCACTCCCATCGCGCGGACCTCTACCGCCTGCATCTGCCCGCCGAAGCCGCTATCGCTCTGCGCAACGAGATTCTCGAAGCCGCACCACGAGACCTTCGGAAGAAATTTGCAGGAATGCAACCGCCCTCCGCGCTTTTGTTTTTTGTTCCTCGCAAGCATTTCGCCTGTGTGGAATCCCATCCTTAGCCAGACGCTTGCCGTTCAGAGGCTGTGTGGTCGCTCAGCGCTGCGCGGAAAAGTTCTTACCGCGCTAGCCGGCTGCTTATCACTGCCCCACCGGTTTCAGCACCGCCGTGTTTCGCTCATCTCCCGCGATGATGCGATAAAGCTTCTTCAGGTCGTCCACTTTGCTCACCGGCACGCTCAGCTCTTTCACCTCGAACGTTCGCGTGTACTTCAGCGTGTTCCCGCTCACTTCCGTCTGGCTGTGATAACTCGCGAAGCTGTATTCCGCGTTGATGGGCGGAGGCAAGTCATCCACTTCGTAGCCGGAGGGGATCGCAATTTCAAAAGTGTCCGTGTCCCGCGCCGGCCCCGGAAACTCCACTGCGAACTGGCGCGGCTCCTTGGTCTCGAGAATGTCGCTTGATTTGGTGCCCAGGACTCGTGGCCGCACCAACAACAGACTCCCGGCCATCTTGGCGTAGTTCTCGGCGACCAGCGAATAATGGTATTCGAAGGGTTGATCCGTCTGGTTGAGATTCGAGACGGTTGCCTTGATGATCTGAAAGGTCGAAAGAGAATTCGAGACCAGATTCTCAATCGGCTTGATCTTGTCTGATTCTTTCGTGACGGTCTTTAACATCGCTCTCTGCCACAAGCCCGAATCTCCCAGCCGCGTCTCGACGATTTCGCCGGACAGCGTGCCCTTGGGGCTCAGCGTCAGTTTTCCCGTGCGCTGGACCCCACTCATCGCCGGAGGCAGCTGTGGCAGTCTCACCAGATCACCGCCGTCGGGCATAACGAACAGTCCGTAGTTCGCCTGTAACTCTCCGCGTAACTGCCCGAACGGTGTGTATTCGTCTGTTGGGTCAAAAATCAGGAGACGGCCGAGTTTCGGGTGATCGACAACGGCGACCAGCGACTTATCCTTGACGTCATCTGGCAGGCGGACCGCCAGGATTTCGTGGTTAAACCACCCGATCATGGGAGGGCGGTCTGGAGCAGCTCCTCCGCGCACGGTATTGATGGAGATGAAGTAGGATTCCACGCCAATCTCGTGCAGCATCGAACTCATGAGCGTCGCTTTATCTTTGCAATCTCCATAACGATGCGTGAAAATCTCTGGCGCCGGATGTGGCTGCCAGCCTCCAATTCCCAATTCAATCGCCACGTAACGGATATCTCCCTGAACGAATTTCGCCAGCGCCTGCATCTTGGCGAGCTGTGTAGCGCTTGAAACTGTCAGCGCGGCAACCTTCTGCTTGATTTCAGGGGAAGCATCTCGCCGCCCTTGCTCCAGCCCGGCTTCCCAATTCCCCATGTCCCGCCAGTTCTGGAACCCTTTGTTTGCGCCCCCACCTGGAGGCACAAAGGAGACCACCAGCAGCCCGGCGATTCCTGGCCACGGCGGCATTTCTCCTTCCGGACGGATTCCTTTCACGTCGCTCACAACCCACTGTACCTGGTTGCCCGTTTGTGTCGGCTTGGCTTCCGGATAATTCATCCAGGTTGCTTTGTATTCCCAGCCTGCGGGCAGCTGCACGGTGTAATGAGATTCGCGCACAGGATTCGTTCCCTGAAATCCCCAGATGTCTTGCAGCACGAAAGGCTGCGACTCTTCTTCGTACTCGAATCCCACAATGTTTCCCGGATCGGAAGCGGGGATGCGAAGAAGTTTGTCTTTCACGTCGGATACCAGCTCGCTTCCTTCGATCTTCGGAAGTGATATCTCGACGGCATCTTTGTCTTTCACTTCATAGTCTTTGCCCTGCGCCGGGATGCACCAGCCGCGCATGCCGGTGATCTTGGAATGAGAGTTGAAGGATGCAGCCACGATTCCATATTCGCGCCCGCCAGGGCGCAGGATTTTGTAAGCTTCCCTGACCGTAGTCTTGATCTTGTCCGCGGATTGCACCGTTACAATTCTTTCTGAATAAAGCAGCACCGCGTCCGTCTTTTCGTCGTGAGCCGGAAGTGTCACTCCCACCAGCGCGTGCATCCATCCAGGAGCGTCTCCCGCGAATGCGCTTGGCGCTTGCCCAATCGCGCAGAGCGTGAGAAGCGTGGTGAGATAAATAAGTGGGCGTCGCATTTCAGTTGCTCACCGCTGCGGTGCCCGGTTGGAGCACAACCTGCTGGTCATCCCCGCTCCTCACCACCTGAAAAAAACTTCTCAACACCGGATAAGACTTTGGATCGACCATGACGAGGTCTACCCTCAACCGCCGGGTTACGTGCAGCGTCCCCTTGTCGTCCTCCGCCTTCATCACGTATAGCACCGCCTTGGCATCCTGGTTTTGCGCGGCGGGAAGGCTGCTGACTTTCCAGGCCAGCGGCAGGTCGATGGTAACCTCATCTATTTTTTCGAATGGATACTCAAAGTAGATCGGGTGGACCCGGTTGGCGTGTTCGAAAACATGCTTTTCTGTCGCGCCGAAAAGTCCCATCGGTACGAGCGCCCGTTTGCCCGCCCCGGAAGCCCAACCTTGCACCTTGAGGTCGTACTCAGCAACCAGTGTCGAAGCGGAACTTCCCCAATCGGGCTTGTTCGTAAGTTCCACGTCGATTCCCACCGGGATGTATTCCCTCAACTGATCCTCGAGGAACTTTTTCCGGTTGGCATCGTCTTCGTTGCGCTCCTCGATCCTCCGTTGCAGGGCTTCCAATCCGGAAAACGTGACGCTGACTTTCCCTTCCAATGAGCCCGTTTCCGTCAGCTTCATGTCTGCTTTACGCTGTATTTGAGAAACCGAGCTTTGCGGCAAAGTTGTCGTCACCCAGCTTCCGCCGTCCTTATCGAGCTTCAGCCCTTGTACTCCTGTTTCCGGCCATGGCAGCAAACCGAATGGCGCAAATTTCATCGCCGGGTCGCAATAGACATCCTTGCCGTTCAGCTTCACCAGCACGACGTCGCCATTCAGCTGCGAAACGCTCATCACCTGCGGCTTGAAGAAGTATTCATTGCGGCTCGAAATGTACACGGAATAGGCCTCGAACCCCGCCGCTCTAGCAAGTGCCAGGAACAACCAGTTAAGTTGGCGGCTATCGCCGTAGCCCTGCTTCCAGAGATCTTCGACATTGTTGACATCCTTCTGTTTCTCGCGTTTCGCTTCCTGCTCCGTTTTGGAAGCCTCCCAGGAAGTGTTGCGCACCTTCTGCACCCGGTCATAGATCTTCTGTAGCTTTGCATCCGGCGTATCATTCGGCGCCACGATTCCGGCCACTGCCTGTTCCATGGCCTTACGCCTTCCCGTAAACGCCTCCACCCGGTCGTTATACCTTTTCCCCTCCTTCTTCCAGAACTTGACCGTATCTTGCTCGTCGTTGTTATCGCTGTAGACAAAATCGACGCGGTATTTGAGCTCGTTCTCGGGAGGCATATAGTCCTCGACCTGGAAGGCAGGGACATTCTGCGTCTCCAGCCGAATCAATCCACCCTCTTTTTCCGGAGCATTCGTCCCGGGGGGCAGACCGATCGGCCAGCTCCAGCGCAATCCAAATTCCGTGTTGGGCTTCAAGGTAAACTTGGCCCGCTTCGTGAACAGCTCCTCGCTCAAAATCCAGTGCGAATTGAAAACCCAGTTCTCCGCCAGATCCATCATGTAGCGATACTCAATGATGCTTCCCACTTGAACGTCTGGCAAAGTAAACGTCTTCGCCTGATATTTCAGGCCCTTGGCTTTCACGATGGTCTTGTCAAAAGCCTTGCCTTCAAAGTTAGCGATTGATCCGTCGGGGCGAATCGTGCGTGCTTTGATCCCGAAGACGTTTCCCTCGCCTTTGAAAAAGGGAATTTCGACATCACCGTATTTCCTTCCTTCCTCGGTGAGAATCTTGATCCGCACATAGTTGTACTCATGGCCGTTTCGCGAATCGTCACGATCGACCTGGCGATAAAGATACACAGCCGGGGCTCCTGGAGCCTCCGGCACGCTGTTCATCTTGAGCTCTTCTGGCGAGATGGGCAGCCAGTCATCACCGCTCACGGGCGGCGTGCGCTGCGCGGCGGCACCGGCCATTAACACGACGACCATCAAAAACACTCGGCGAAAGTTCACGGAGTGCCTCCACACTGAATTTGAAAGAAAGGCGCAATTCGATGGTTTACGAGGAGATACCGCGGGTTTGCCGCCCCGAGCGTGCAGCGCACTGGGTTTACCCATGCGCTTGCCCGTTTCGCGGTCGTCAGCGAGATGGAAGGGTCCCAAGCAGTAGGCATTATTGCCGACCTGAATACTGTATAGCGCCGGACAATACTAGGATGCCTCACTTGTGTCAAGAGAACCGAAGCCCAGTTTCAAGACTCACAGCAGGATTCTCTTTCCCGCCCCGCCTACCTGCGGCATAATCCCCCGCACACGGCTGCACCCGCATTCAATCGAAGACCAGGGAGGTTTTGGTGAGCGATCGTCCATGGAGTTCCACGGCCCCTCCGGGCGAATTCCGCACCTACATTTCGGCGGAAGAAAGCATCAAGGAATTCACCATTCGCGCGGTGATTCTAGGTGCGCTCTTTGGATTGTTGTTCGGGGCGGTGACCGTCTACGTCGGTCTGCGCGCCGGGCTCACGGTCTCCGCTTCGATCCCCATCTCCGTACTCTCTATCAGTATTCTTCGCGCCTTCGGCCGCTCCACCATCCTCGAAAACAATATCGTGCAGACCACCGGTTCCGCCGGCGAATCGCTCGCCGCAGGAGTAATGTTCACGCTCCCCGCGTTGATCTTTCTCGGCTTTGGCTCGGAGTTCACTTTCTGGCGCATTTTCCCGCTCGCACTACTCGGCGGCTGGCTTGGCGTCTTGTTCATGGTCCCGCTGCGCCGCCAGCTCATCGTCAAGGAACACGGCAATCTCAGCTTTCCCGAGGGCACCGCTTGCGCCGACGTGCTCGTCGCAGGCGAACGCGGCGGTTCCTTCGCGGGCCGTGTCTTCTGGGGGCTCGGACTCGGCGGGGCTTACACCTTCCTGATGAACACGGTGCAAGCCTGGACCTCTCAGCCCGAGGGCCGCCCCAACTGGTTTCCCGGAGCCTCTTTCCGCGCCGCCATTACCTCGGAATACCTGGGTGTCGGCTACATAATCGGTTCCAGAGTGTCGGGCATTCTTTTCGCCGGCGGCATCATCTCCTGGCTGGTGATCATGCCTGCCATCAAGTTCTACGGCCAGCTTGGTGGCAATACACCGATCTACCCTTCCACGATTCCCATTGCTCAGATGTCGCCGGACCAGATATGGGGTTCCTACATTCGGCCGATGGGCGCGGGAGCCGTCGCCGCCGCCGGATTGATTACCCTGCTGCGCACGTTGCCGACAATTATTTCGGCGCTCCGCGCAGGTCTGAAGGACGTCCGCGCCGAGGGCGCAGGCCAATCCACAGCCTCCAGCCGCATCGACCGCGACGTACCCATGCGCTGGGTGATTGTCGGTTCCATCGTCATCATCGCTATGATGTGGGTCTTGCTGACCTTCCACCCGATGAACGGCGCGAGCACCAATTGGTATCAGAACCTCTTCGCTGGCGTATTTGTCGTCATCTTTGGCTTTCTCTTTGTCACTGTCGCGGGGCGCATTAGCGGGCTGCTCGGCAATTCCTCAAATCCTATCAGTGGCATGAGCATTGCGACACTGATGGCCACCTGCGCGATCTTTTTCGTGGCCGGCTGGACGGCGCCGAACTATCAGGTACTCGCGCTGATGATTGGTGGGGTAGTGTGCATCGCCGCTGCCATCGCCGGCGCTACTTCCCAGGACCTCAAGACCGGCTATCTCGTCGGCGCCACACCGTTCTGGCAACAGATGGGGCTTCTGATCGGCGTAACGGTCTCGACCCTCGCCATCGGTACCACTCTCAATCTCATGAACAAGGGGCTGGAGAAATATCTGCCCACGCAGATTCCCGTCAACATTCAGGCTTTGCCTTCCGGCGTAAAAATCGAGCGCGACACTTTCAGCTACCAGGGGAAAACCTACACACTTATCAACTCTTTGGGATCACATGAAGTTCCAGACGGTGAATACCTCTATGACCCCGCCACGAAAGAAATCGAGTACCAGTGGGCACAAGGAATTGGCAGCGACAAGGCTCCTGCTCCGCAAGCGCGCCTCATGGCCACGGTTATCAGCGGCATCCTGAATCAGCGCCTGCCGTGGCGCCTTGTGCTCATGGGTGTGGCATTAGTGATTGCCGTGGAAATTCTCGGCGTCCGCTCGCTGGCGTTCGCGACGGGTTCCTATCTCCCCCTCGGCACGACCGCCGCCATGTTTGCCGGAGGCCTTGTCCGCGCGCTCATCGAAGCGAGCACCAAGAAAAAGGATGAAAGCGAAGCCAGTCCCGGCGCTCTCTACTCCAGTGGACTGATCGCGGCTGGCGGCGTCTTTGGCTTGCTTGGCATCATCATCAATCTTTTCCAGGATCCGGAAATTCCCACTCACACTCCCCCGTGGCTAACCACCACGCTACGGCTGCCCTGGCGACCGGACCTCTTTGCTTTCGGCCCCAAGCTGATGGGGCCGTTGGCCACCAGCAACCTTTTCGGTATCTTCATGTTTGCCCTGCTCGCAGCGTCACTCTTCTACTTCGCGCGCAAAAAACTCGATTAGCAATTTCGAATCCTCAGCGTGGCTGAATAACG
The DNA here is from genome assembly GCA_036522195.1 of Candidatus Acidiferrum sp. Taxonomy (GTDB): domain Bacteria; phylum Acidobacteriota; class Terriglobia; order Acidiferrales; family UBA7541; genus Acidiferrum. The sequence goes on from DATDGF010000043.1 coordinate 11,505, forward strand.
GCGTAGCGCGACAGGTACAAGATCCACACTTTGACGGATATCCCAGCCCGCCGTAAACTCAAGTAGTATGGGTTCACGGTCAGGCATCAAGAGCTATCGCGTCAGCTTCAACTTCTATATAACGCCGGGTGTGCAGTGGCTGATCATCGCCACGTTCGCTGTGTTCTTCCTGCAGGTATTGATTCGAGTTTTCTTCGGTGTTTATACTCACCAAAAGTTTCTTCTCTGGTTCGGCCTCGTTCCCTCAGGCGTGATTCCTGGCCTGCGCATCTGGCAGCCCTTCACCTACCTCTTTCTGCACGACCCCAACGATTTCTTGCATGTGCTGTTCAACATGCTCATGCTCTGGATGTTTGGCCGCGAATTGGAACTCGTTTGGGGCAGGGCTCGCTTCATTCGCTATTACTTTCTGACCGGCGTGGGCGCGGGGCTCATCGAAGTTCTTGTCAAGACCATCCCCGTATTCTTCGGCTACAAAGCTTCGGACATCCCGACGATCGGCGCTTCCGGCGCAATCTTCGGCATTTTCGCCGCCTGCGCCATTCTGTTCCCCGACCGCCAGGTCAGCATTATGTTTCTGCCCGTGCGCATGTCCATGCGCTCGTTTGTGTTGCTCCTGGCTGGTCTGGAGTTTTTCGTACCACTTCTCCTCCGTTCTGCCGGAGACAATGTTAGTCACATCTGCCATCTCGGCGGAATGCTCGTTGGCTGGCTCTATCTCCGCCGCGGCTCTTTCCTCTACAACGTCCGCAACAGCGTCACTGACTGGCAAAACAAGCGCAACCGCCGCCGCTTCGAGGTATACATCAACAAGCACAAGAAAGACCCCCCTTCGCGCCCCGACAATTGGGTCAACTAACCGAGCGCCTCGCCAGATTTCCCGCAGACCTTTCCTTGACCTTACTCTATACGCTTACTATACTTACCTTTGTATATAACTCCCCTTGGAGTGCGGCAGTCTTGCTGCCGCTTTTCTTTCTACCGACACACCCCCACATCGCACAAGTCACTTATTTCCCCCAATGATATGGAATTTCATGAAGTTCGTGGTTCCGCGAATCCCCATCGGAGTGCCGGCCACGATTCCGATTACGTCGCCCTGGCGCACCAGGCGCTCCTGCAGCAGGCGTTTCTCCGCGACGGGCGCCAACCCGTCGACCTTTTGCACGTCCTGAATATTTCTTGGGTATACGCCCCAGATCAGCGCCATCCGCCGCCGCGTCTCTGCCTCCGGCGAAAACGCCACGATCGGCACCAGTGGCCGGTAACGCGACACCAGCCGCGCCGTAAATCCGCTGTGGGTGAACACGGCGATCAGTTTCATGTGCAGTTCGCGCGAAGCGTGGCACACCAGTTCTGCCACCGTCTCCGCGACTTTCAATTGCTCCTGCGTGGCAGGCCGCGGAAATTCTTTGATGCTTGCTTCCGCTTCTTCGATGATTCGCGCCATCATGTCCACGGCTTCGATCGGATACTTTCCGCTGGCGGTCTCCGCAGAAAGCATTACCGCATCCGATCCGTCGAAAATGGCGTTCGCCACGTCCGAAGCTTCCGCGCGTGTAGGCCGCGGATTCTCCGTCATAGATTCCAGCATCTGCGTCGCGGTGATCACCGGGCGCCGGAACTCTCTCGCTCGCGCGATGATGGCCTTCTGCACCACCGGCACGCGCTCGGGATTCATCTCCACGCCAAGGTCACCGCGCGCCACCATCACGCCATCCGCCGCGCGCAGGATGGCATCGAGATTCTCAATCGCTTCGGGCTTCTCCAGTTTCGCGATTACCGGCGTATCTTTTCCCGCGCGTCGAATCAGCCGCTTGGCCAGCACCACGTCTTCCGGACGCCGCACAAAACTTACGGCGATGTAGTCCGCGCCGTGTTTGAGCGCGAAGAGCAGGTCCGCGCGGTCCTTCGGAGTCATCGCCGGCACGCGCAGCTTCACACCAGGAAGGTTGATTCCCTTGTGTTCGCCGAGCGCGCCGCCGTTCACCACTTCGCAAATCACCTGCTTGTCCCGAACCTGTATGACTCGCAGTTCGATCAGTCCGTCCGAAAGCAAAATTCGGTCGCCGCGATGAACTTCCCGCGGCAGCGGAGTAAACGTGGTATTCACACGTGTCGAATCGCCCAGGATTTTTTGCGTTGTGATCACGAAGCTTTGCCCTGTGCGCAGCAGCACCGGACCGCCCCCCGCCAGGGGCCCCGTACGAATCTTCGGTCCTTGGAGGTCGGCCAGAATGGCGATGGGCTTTTCGTGTTTGACGGCGGCGGCACGCAGCACGGAAATGTTCTTTGCGTGTTCCTCGTGCGTGCCATGTGAAAAATTCAGCCGCGCCACGTCCATTCCGGCGCGCAGCAGTTGGTCGATCATTTGCGGCGAACGGCTCGCCGGCCCGATCGTGCAGACAATTTTGGAATGACGAAAACTCATGTTCTCAACTTGGAAGAATATTCTGTTCCGTCGGATTTTTCTACGGGAAGGCGAGGTGAGCAGGCGCTATTTTTTAAATCTTCGTTACTCGCTTCTTCACTCTCTTACCTTGTCACCGCGAATTCCGCCACGATGCGGGCCAGCACATCGACTCCTTTGTCGAAAGCCGCCAGCGGAATCCTCTCATCATCGCCGTGCATTCTCTTCAAATCTTCATCCGTCAGCGGAAATGGCACCAAGCCGTAGGCCTGAACATTATGCAGTCTTAACTGCGAGGAATCCGTCGCCCATGTGGACTGAAATGGCAGTACCGGCGCTCCGGCAAATTCCTGTGACGCGACTTTCGAGATCACCGCGTAAAAGTCTGATTCCAGCGACGACGGCGGCGCCGCCAGTCCGCCATTCGGCTTCACTTCCAACTTCACTTGCGGATCGTCCACGAGTTTTGTCAATTCCGCCACGATCGTCTCAATGGTGTCTCCCGGCAGCATTCGCACGTTCAGATTCGCGCGGGCTTCCCCGGGGATCACGTTGTTGGCCACTCCTGCAGTCAGCATCGTCGGCGCGATCGTGTCGCGCAGCATCGCGTTCCACAGCGGACTCGCACTGGAAAGGACCTTCTGCGCGTGTTCGCCGCGGTCCGCCGTATCCAGCGACCGCATCCATTTTCCGATTTCGTCGTCCTCGAGCGGAGCCAGCCCTTCAAAATATCTCCTTACAATCGATGTTAGGTGAACCGGCGCGGAATAGCCTCCGATCTTGCTCACCGCTGTCGCCAGGTGCACCACGGCGTTGTCTTTCGTTGGCTGCGAAGCGTGGCCCGCCGTTCCGCGCGCGACTACCTCAACATTTTCCGCCACCTTCTCGCTGGCTTGCACTCCGACGTACGTCACTTTTCCATTCTTCATGAAGACGTTGCCGCCTTCATTGATCGAATACCCCGCGGCAAACTTGTCCCAGTATTTCGCGATTAGAATCTTGATATTTGCTTCGCCGCCATTTTCTTCGTCCGCTGTCGCCAGAAAAATCACGTCGCGGGTCAGGTGCAGATTGGCGCGCTTCAGCGCAACGAATGCCGCCAGGTTTGCCGCCAGCATTCCTTTGTCGTCAATCGTTCCTCGCCCATACATGTAGCCGTCTTTGATTACTGCTCCGAATGGATCGACCGTCCATCTCGATTTATCGACAGCAACCACGTCCATGTGCGCCACAAGCAGCAGCGACTTCGACGGATCGGCCATCGCCGCACTACGCAGCCGCGCCACCACGGCGCTGCGGCCTGGCGTTATTTCCAGGATTTCAGGTGTGAGCCCTTCCTTCTCCAGGACGCTGGCAACGTACTTCGCCGTCGCTTGCTCATTCCCAGGCGGATTCGTAGTGTTGATCTTTACGAGATCGGCGAGCCAGACTTCTGCTTCCTTCGAGACCCCCGCGGTGTCTCCCGCGCGCGCTGGATTCGCTGGAATCCCCGGCCCAGCTGAAGGCGCCACCTGCGCCGAAACCGGTAAACATGCGGCCAGCACCGCCGTGAACGCTACTACCGACACCCGAACCATGCGATACCAGCTCACGAAACCATCCTCCTCGTAGAACGGGGCCGCGCTCCGGCACCCTCAGCAAACGTTTTGCTTCAAATCTGCTTCATACTAACATGCAGGTGTAAGGCTCCTAGCCGCGGCTTTGGCTGTGCGTTGCCAAAACTCAACGGTTGCGTGGCTACAAGACAAACCCGCAGCTGTCGGTAGCTGCTAGAATCAGGAAGTTTGATTTCAAATCGAGGGTCCAAGATGAAAGCTACTGTTTCCCTGATCTTACTCGCCGCTCTGGCTACTGCTCTGGTTTTCCCGCTGACCGGCGACACCGTTCATGCTCAGGCTCCCACCGGGCCGCAGGGCGGTGCGCAACCGCCGCAGGGCCCGCCGCCCGCAAAACCCCCTGCAAGCGCGCCGCCGCAAGAGGGAGGCGTCACGATCGCTGTGGATGTTCCCGTCGTTACGCTCGAAGTTGTCGCGACTACGCAACACGGCGACATCATCCCCGGCCTCAAGAAAGAAAACTTTCGTGTCGTGGACGACGGCGTAACGCAAACCATTACGAACTTTGGTCCCACTGAGGCTCCCATCACCATGGTGCTTCTCCTCGAGTTCAGCAGCCGTGGTTACTATAATTTTTTCTCACAAGTCGGGAAGTATTGGGCCACAGCCCTCTTTCCTAACTTGCAGCCAAAAGACTGGATCGCTCTCGAGACGTTTGATATGAACCCCCGCATCGAAGTGGACTTCACGCAGAACAAAGAAGAAGTCATGCAGGGGCTCTACCATCTCTATTTTCCAGGGTTCAGTGAATCAAACGTGTTTGACGCCATCCTGTACACGGTCGATCGCCTCAAGGAGGTGAAGGGCAAGAAATCCATCGTCGTGCTGGCGAGCGGCGTGGATACTTTCTCCAAACACACTCTCGACCAGACCATGAAACAGCTTCGACAGAGTGACGTCACCATTTTTTGCATCGGGATGGGCCGCGCCTATCAGAACTTCGCGGACATGAACGGGGGAATGGGAAGCATGCGTCGCATGGACTACCTTCAGGCGGAAAATCAGCTAAAGACATTTGCTCAGGAAACAGGAGGGTTCGCCTGGTTCCCCCAATTCGAAGGCGAGTTGCCGGGTGTGTTTCACGACGTCGCTGCCTTCCTACGCCATCAGTACAGCATCTCCTATTCGCCTACGACCGGTGCGAAAGACGGCAGATTCCACAAAGTTAAAGTGGAACTGGTTGCGCCCGATGGTGGTCCGCTCACCATCCTCGATCAGAAGGGCAAAAAACAGAAATACCAGGTGTATGCCCGTGAAGGCTATCAGGCTCCCAAAGGCGGCGTGGGCGACTGAGCGAAATGGAAACCAGAAAATAGAGATTTGAAATTGGAAAATAGGAGGATTTCCATTTCACTGCGACCTGCAAATTCCCAGTTTCAATTTTCCAATTTCAATTTTCTCTCTTAGTAGCCGCGCGCAAAATCGACAAGGTTGAAGAGTTCGCGGCCGTCAAACCATCTCTCCAGCAAGTCCATCAAAATGGCTGTCTGGCGATGCCACAGGCGGTCGCTTACCCCGCTGGTGTGCGGCGTAATCATCAAATTCGGCGTTTTCCATAAAGGACTCTCTACCGGAAGAGGTTCCACTCTCGTTACATCCAGCGCCGCTCCGCCTAGCGCTCCGCTTTTCAATGCCTGAATCAACGCAGCTTCATCCAGCAGCGATCCGCGCCCAACGTTGATCAGCCTCGCTCCACGTTTCATTTGCGCGATTTGCGGCGCACCGATCAGGTGCCTCGTCTCCGCCGTTTCCGGCGCGGCAATCAGCACGAAATCTGCGTCGGGCAGCGCCTCGTGCAGATCCTTCGCGGCGAGAATTTTTTCTGCGTGCGTCAGATCGCCTGTGCCGGAGCGCGTTACGCCCCAGACGCGCATGTCGAAGGCTCTGGCTCGCTTGGCCACTTCCCGTCCGATGGAGCCAAACCCGACAATCAGCAGTACTTGCCCATTGAGTTCAATCAAATGCTGCGGTTTGTCCCACAATTCCTGCTGTGACCAGTGCGCAAGATCCTGTTGCCGCACCGAGTCAGGAAAATTCCGCGCCAGCGCCAGCAGCAACCCCGTGGTGTGCTCGGCCATCGGAACGGAAAAGATGCCACTCGGGTTCGTGACCACGATTCCGGAATCCCGCAGCTCCGGGTACATTAATTGTGCCACGCCCGCTGCCGTCGAATGGATCCACTTGAGCTTCCGGGCAGCCGTTAATTGCTCCGCTCGCAGCGAGTAGCCGACAAAAATATCCGTATCCGGCAGTTCCTGCGGCAATCCGTCGTAATTCGGCAGATGCAAAACGCGCATCTCCGGCCATCGCTTCCGGATGGCTTCGGCCATGAACGGTTTCGGCCGCCATTCCGTAAATGGGTGCCACACGCAAATGACCAGTTTTGTTTCTGCGGGTATGGTTCGAATCATGGCGAGTCTATGAAATAAGGCGCAAATCCGTGCCGGTCATGTCGGCGGGTTGAGGTTGACCCAACGCACTCAGCATCGTCGACGCAATATCGCGAAGCGATCCGCCCGGCTTCAAGCGCAATTGATCATTGTCGCTCACCAAAATAAACGGCACAGGATTGGTCGTGTGATAGGTGTGCGGGCCGCCAGTCACGGGATCGATCATGGTCTCCGCATTTCCGTGGTCGGCGGTGATGATCCATACTCCGCCGCGCGGTTTCAACGCTTGATAAATTCGCGCCAAGCCCGCATCTACGGCTCCCACGGCTTTGATCGCTGCTTCGAGTTTTCCCGAATGCCCTACCATGTCGGTGTTTGCGTAATTCATGATGATGGCGTCAAATTCGTTTTTTTCGATGGCCTTCACGACCGTATCCGTAATTCCCGCCGCGGACATTTCCGGCTGCAAATCGTAAGTTGCGACTTTTGGCGAAGGCACCAGAATTCGTTCTTCTCCGGCAAACGGTTTCTCCACGCCGCCATTGAAAAAATAAGTCACATGCGCATACTTTTCCGTCTCCGCCGTGCGCAAATTCTTGTATTGCAGATCCGCGAAGACCTGCGCCAGGATGTGCTCGAGTTTTTCCGGCGCGATCACGTACTTCAGCCATGGCCAGTTCTTGTCGTACTGCGTCATCCCCACATAAAACAGATTCTTCGGCCGTTTCGCATCGGCGAATTTATCGAAATCCGGCGCCGCCAGCGCATAAGTCATCTGGCGGGCGCGGTCCGCGCGAAAATTGAAGAAGATAACGGCATCGTCGTCACGAATAAGGCCAACCGGTGCGGCAGATGCTCCGGTTCCTTTTGTCACCACGATCGGCTTGATGAATTCATCGGTCACATCTTGTTCATAACTTCGCTGCAGCGCCGCAACCGGATCGTCCGTCCTTGTTTCCGTTTCGCCATGGACCAGCGCACGATACGCCAACTCGACGCGCTCCCACCGATTGTCGCGGTCCATAGCGTAGTAGCGCCCCACCAGTGTTGCGATCTGGCCCGCGTTCAACTCGCGCATTTTCTGTTGCAGCTGCTGCACGTAAACGCGCCCGCTGTTTGGCGGGGTGTCGCGCCCATCCATGAAACAATGCACGAACACGTTTTCCACTTTTTGCTGCTTGGCCATTTCCAGCAGCGCAAAGAGGTGCTGGATGTGCGAGTGCACGCCGCCGTCACTCAGTAATCCGACAAAATGGAGTTGCCGCGTCCGGCCGCGCTCCATTGCTTGTAGAAAGAGCGGCACGTTCTGGAGTTGCTTGTTCGTGATCAGCAAGTCGATCCGCGTGATGTCCATGTGCACGATGCGGCCAGCGCCCATGTTCATGTGCCCCACTTCGCTGTTGCCCATCTGCCCTTCGGGCAATCCGACAAATGGGCCTGAGGTATGAATGAGCGTGTTTGGAAATTTACGAATGAGCTCGTCATATGCCGGCTTCCGGGCAAGCGCAATGGCATTACCCTTCGTCTCCGCTCGGTATCCCCATCCATCCAGCACGGTCAGTAAAATCGGCTTTGGTCGTTTTGTCATCGGATTCTGATAGGACAGGCACAGTCCTACTATCGCGTTGAAAACTCGCGCAGCGCCGTGAGCAATCGATCCACTTCTACGGCGGTGTTGTAGTGCACCAGGCCGATGCGGAGGACGCCGCCTTTTTGTTCAACACCGAGACGCTCGGAAAGATTCAAGGCGTAGAAGTTACCGTCCCACGCAAAGATTCCGCGTTCGCCGAGGAACATGGCGATTTCGGTTGGATGATGGTCGCTCAGCCGAAGCGAGAGCGTCGAGCAGCGTTCGGCAAATCTTCTCGAATCGGTTATGCCGAAAATCTGGACGCCTGGAATTGCGAGTAATCCTTCAACGAGCTTCGCAATCAGCGAGGTTTCATAGCGGCGCGTTGCGCGATAGGCTGCTAGCAATGCTTCACGCCGATTCTTCGTGGTTGGATCGCAACGCCGCCCAAGCTCTGCGATGTAGTCGACGGCGGCGGCAATCCCTGCGATCAATTCCTGCACTTGCGTGCCGGTTTCCCAGCATTCGGGAGAAATATCGGTCGCCGGGCGCACCTTGTAGGGCTTGAGCCGCTCCAGGTGTTCTTTCTTGCCGTAGAGCGTGCCCATGTGCGGACCGAAAAACTTGTAGGGCGAGCACACCAGAAAATCGCAATCCAAGGCCTTCACATCAATCGGTCCGTGCGGAGCGTAGTGCACGGCATCGATGAACATCAGCGCGTCCGCCGCATGCGCGAGTTTGGTAATTTCAGCGACCGGATTGATCGTGCCTACGATGTTTGAGGCATATCCGACAGCGACGAGCCTGGTTTTCGTGGAGATTTTTCGCTTCAAATCGTCGAGATCCAGCGTGCAATCGCTCTCGCGGATGTCCACCTGGCGGATGACCACACCTTTTTCTTCGAGCGCGCGCCACGGCGCGACGTTTCCGTCGTGGTCCAGTGTGGTCACCACAATTTCGTCCCCGGGTTTCAGTTCCCTTCCGATCGAGCGTGCGAGCGCGAAAGTGATGGTGGTCATGTTCTGGCCGAAGACCACCGCATTCGAGTCGCAATTGAAAAAATCCGCCATGGCCGCGCGAGCCGAGAGGATCATTTCGTTGGTGCGCCGGCTAGTGAGAAAAGCGCCATAAGTATTGGCGTTCGAATGCAACAAATAATTCTGGATCGCCTCCATCACTTGTTTCGGGACCTGGGTACCGGCCGGTCCGTCCAGAAACGCGGCGGATTGGCCATTTACCGTCAAATTGAGTGAAGGAAATTGTTCCCTCACCCAGGCAATGTCGAATGGTTTGCTTTCTGTGCCCTGCATCGCTGGTGTGCTCATTTTCTTGTGCGCCGCCGAAAAGCGGCTGAATTCTCCGAGCCGCTAGTCTCTCACACGTTCTGGCTACGTTGTAGAGGTGCGGGTCGTGACATCCAATTTGGAGTCACATTCCGGGCAGCCCGCCGCCGGCAACAAACGCGCGTTCGGGAGGCCGTGATAGCATATCTAGAGTTGTTCCTCACTCATGCCGCTTTGGCGCCGGCTATAAATCAAATGAGCGGCCGCGTGGCGGCCAGCTCCCGCGCCATGTTTCTCCATGAGGTGTTCCGTGCCCGAAATGATCCCGCCGACCGAGCGTACCCGCGTGGTGCGCGAATCGCAGCGCGGCGCTTACGATCGCGAAGCCATTTACGCGATCCTCGACGAAGGATTCGTGTGTCACGTTGGGTTCTCGGTCGATGGACAGCCGTACGTGATTCCCACACTGTTCGCGCGGATTGGCGACGAAATCTATTTTCACGGCTCCGCCGCTAGCCGCATGTTGCGCAACGTGAGCGCGGGAATATCCGTGTGCATCACGGTGACGCTTACGGACGGCTTGGTTCTGGCGCGCTCGGTCTTCAATCACTCGATGAACTATCGCTCCGTTGTGGCGCTTGGCAAAGCCACGCTCGTTGATGCGCCGGGGGAAAAACTCGAGGCTTTGCACGCTTTCACAGAGAAAATCCTTCCAGGCCGCTGGGCGGATGCACGCCAGCCGAACGAGAAAGAACTGAAAGCCACGAGCATTTTGCGCCTGACGCTCACGGAAGTTTCGGCAAAGATTCGAGTCGGACCACCGGAGGACGACGCCCCGGACTACGAACTTGCGATCTGGGCGGGCGTGATTCCACTGCGGCTTACTCCGGGTGCGCCGATCCGGGACGAGAAGTGCGATCCTACGATTCCCACACCCGCCTATGCGGCGCAGTACAAGCGGTGAGCCATGAGTGAATTTATTCCAGCCCCGGTGAAGCCTGTCGTTGGAATCGAAGCCCTTGAAGCTCTGGATATTCGTGTTGGCACCATCGAGCGCGTGGAAGAAATTCCCAGCTCGGAAAAGCTGATGAAGCTTAGCGTGAATTTCGGTGACCATTCGCGGACGATCCTTGCCGGGATCAAAAAAGAGCGCGAAAACCCGCGCGAGATCGAAGGACGCCAGGCCTTGTTCGTCCTGAACCTGAAACCTCGCAAAATGGCGGGCGAGATATCGGAAGGGATGTTGTTCGATATCGGCTACGCGGACGGCGTCACGCCTGTGCTCTCGGTTCCGGAGCGTGCAGTGCCGAGCGGCACGCGCGCCGGATGAGGCGCTACGGCTGCACGGCGCGGAGAAAATCAGCGAGAAGGCCATAGCCGGTTGCTTCGATTCCCGGATTGTGTTCGACAAGCGAGAAACTGAATACATCCAGATCGAAACGGATCGCCGAACTCGTGCCCTCCAGATTCGCGAGCGGATCGGAAGCCAGCAAAAGTTCGGGTTGCACGGTGCAATCGACGGAATCGCCCCGGCGCGCAGCGCGGCAGACGAGTTTGTAGCGCATCCCGGCAGCGCGCACGGAACGGATTTTTTCTTCGCTGAGTTCGCGGATGCCGGTGCGCTGCACCTGCTCCAGCCTTACCGGCACACCCATCAGGACAATTGCCAACGCAGCCACTTTTACAGCGGAGTCCCAGCCATCGAGGTCCGCCGCGGGATCCGTTTCTACCACGCCAATGGCCTGCGCACGTTTCACCGCTTCTTCAAAGGAGCGGCCTTTTTCGATTTCCGTGAGAACAACGTTGGTGGTGGAGTTGAGGACGCCGGCGAAGCTTTGCAGCACCGTGGCGGGCAAGCCCAATGGAAATAGCGAAAAAATCGGGATGCCATCCATGACGGTAGCTTCGTAAAGAAACTTCTTCTGCTTTTCGTGGGCAAGCGCGGCGAGCTCGCGAAAGGCGTGCACAATCGGACCTTTGTTGGCGGTGATGGCATGCGCTCCAAGTTCGAGCGCGGCCTTGAGATGTTCGATGGCAGGCTGACCGCTTTGTGGATCGAGCGAACTGGCTTCAAACAAAACATCGGCGCGCGCTTTTTCCAGCCATTCGCGAACATTCCGACAGGGTTGAGGCGGCGGAGCGGGCCAATGACCATTGAGGATGGCAAGAGGGTTCAGGCCGTCAGGGTCGGCGACCCAGCCAGCGCGGCGGGTGGCCACAGCGGTCAGTCGCCATCGCACGTCGTAGCGACGGCGCAGTTCGGTCTCTTTCGAAACGAGGAGATGCAGAAGCGCACGGCCGACGTTGCCAAAACCAACGATTGCGAGGTTGTAGGAAGGAATGGCCCCGCCCTTTCCGAATCAGTGTGCCGTTGCTGCGGTCAACTTTGCAGCGGCGGAGGAAACGAGATCTGCTTCTTGCTGTAGAACAAGCGCGACAACGACGATGGCTTCGTCCGCTTGCTTCCACTGTTTTTGCTCTATGGCTTCGCGTACAGCAGGCACTGTCTTCGCCGCATAGCCGGTGTAAAAACCCGGGGCATAGAGCTGGTGTTTGAACCACGGGCGATTCGGCAAGCCTTCGTTGTTGGTGAGTTTGCGCTCGCTAGTCATGAGCATTCTATTCACTTCGGCGAGTGAAGCGGAGGCCAGCAAAGCGCCGCCGTTGGCATTGGCCTGGTCGAGGGCTTTGCGATACTCCGCCGCGCTTCGAACGAGCATATCGGTGGCATTTTCGAGAGGCGCGAAATTCAGATGCGGCGGAACGGTTTCCGCTGGCGGCGGAAGGAGCGGCCGACGCGGATCGTTTGTGGCTTTGAAGACGCCTTCCTCGATTTCGCGATTGCGCTCGCGAGTATCGTCCTGGGATTTCTGCAAAAGTGTTTTCAATTCTTTCAGGTAGGTTTGCACGGTGTCGGCGAAGTCGCCGAATTCGAAGGGGAGGAGCTCGGCGTCAGCCAAGCGCATGACGGCTGTACCGCCGGTCTGTGCGAGCGCGCGGCCGTAGACAAAGTCCGTGTCACTGAAATGCGTAAACCAGTAAAAATCGTCGTAGATGGAATGGTAGATGCCGCCGCCATCTTCACCGCCAAAACCAATGTTGAGCGAGGCTACGCCATCGTGCTGAAGGAAGGCGGTGTAGTCGGAGCCGGAACCGAGGGCGGGTATGCGAAGATCGGGACGTTTGCGAATTTCTTCCCGCTGCTCCGGAGTCTTGGCGTTGGCGATGGCCCGGAGTTGCTCGCGTTTCCAGGCGGTGAGTTTTGTTTCCGGATCGGAGATTTCGCGCGCGATTTCATTGCTGAATTTCTCGAGCGTATGGGCGCCTTCAATATTGAGATAACCGCGCCCATTGCCGTCTGAATTAATGTAGGCGACACCGTGCGCGCGCAATTCGTCATAGTGAGCTTCGGCCCATTCCGTGGAGCCGAGAAGTCCCGGCTCCTCGCCGTCCCACGCGCAATAAATAATGGTGCGCTTGGGCTTCCATCCGGATTTGAGCAGCTCGCCCAAGGCGCGGGCTTCTTCCATTTCCGCGACCAGCCCGGCGATGGGATCTTCGGCTCCGTTCACCCAGGCGTCGTGATGGTTTCCGCGGATCACCCATTCATCCGGAAAAGTAGCGCCTGGAATTTTTCCGATGACGTCGTAGACCGGTTTAGTGAGCCAGTTCGATGTCACTCTCAAGTGAACTTTAGCGGCACCCGGGCCAACGTGATAGGTGATTCCTAGTCCGCCACGCCAGCCTTCCGGAGCGACCGGCCCGGTGAGCGCAGCGAGGAGCGGTTGTGCGTCGGCGTAGGAAATCGGGAGGACGGGGATTTTGGTGATGGTGGCGGCTTCTTCGATTTTCAGACGTTTGGCGTCTTTCGTGGCGCCGACGCCGGGGGTGAGTGGATCACCGGGGTAGTAGGGCATATCGGCGACGCTGCCGCGCTGCACACCGTCGCGAGGGCGATACGGTCCGGCAGGAAAAGTTTCCCCCTGAACAAATCCATCCTCGTGCGGATCGGAATAGATGAGACAACCGATGGCACCGTGTTCGGCGGCAACTTTGGGCTTTATGCCGCGCCAGGAATGGTAGTAACGGGCGATCACGATTTTGCCCTTTACGGAGACGCCGAGGCGCTCGAGATATTCGTAGTCTTCAGGAATGCCGTAGTTGACGTAGACGAGCGGAGCGGTGACATCGCCATCGATGGAATAGGCGTTGTATGTGGGGAGCTGCTCGGCTTGCTGATCCGATGTGGGATCGACGGAAACCGCGGGCTCCTGGAGCTTGGCGACAAATTTGGGACCTCCGTCGACGAGTTCGACCACGCGCTCCTTGGGGGTGGGAAAGAGAACGTCGAATTGTTCGATGTGCGTGTCGAGACCGAACTCCCTAAATTTAGCCGCGATCCAGTCGGCGTTGTCTTTGTCGTAGGGAGAGCCCACGTTGTGGGGGCGGGCCGTGAGCCGCTGCATATAGGAGCGAAGATTATCGGGAGTAGGAATGGCCCGCAGCTTTTCTTCCCATTGTCGTTCGGTGCGAGACGACGCGGCGGAGTAACCAAAGAACGGCTGTTCGTCGGCGATGACGTGCTTGCCAGCCGGCGCGAGCGAAAGTCCTGCAAAGACAAGTGAGGCAAACACGGCGCTACGATTCATTTTTCCTCCATAAAGTAAGGTGAGGATTATTTACCGTAGTCTTTGGACTCGCAAGCTCGAAGTTTGGTTTCGAGCGGCGGACGATTCTTACAGAAAGCGATCAAAGCAGTTCAAACGAGGGATTTTGACATTTCAACGTAATGGCAGGGAACTTTCGTTTGGACTTCAGGAGGGATCGGGGCGGTGCCTGTTTCGAGGTAGCCGAGGTGGCGGTAAAAGGCCGGAAGGGGTACACGCGCGCTGATGATTCGAAGGTCAATTGCGACGCAGCCTGACTTTCGAAAATAATTTTCCGCTGCCGCCATTAACTTGCGGCCCAAGCCAGTGCCCTGGCGCCGAGGTTCTACCCCAAGGAGACCCAGGTAGCCGCGATTGCCCCGGAGTTCGACATAGACGCAGCCGGCGAGGCCAGCGGAATCTTCGGCGAGCAGGAATGTTCCTTTTTTCATGTACTGACGGACGCCGTCCGGGTCGATGCGATCGCCGTCGATGAAAGGCAGCTCGACGCGGAACGCGACGTTGATCAGTGCAGAGAGAGGTTCGACGTCCCCCGGGCCCGCGTGGCGGATGCCGAGGTCATCGCGAGAACGCCGGGATTTTGCAGCTTCGTCCATGGGATAAGCACTTATCCTATCGCGGGATTGCAGCCTGCGGGATTCGGACAAGTGACGCGGGCTCAAGGCATAGCTTGATTGAGGAACGAAAATACTTTGGGTGCCCAAATCTCTCCACCGTGGACACAGAATTCATGGGCTTCTTGAGCCGTCTTACCAAACGTGGGAAAGATCAGGCTTTCGTGCGGTTTGTTTACTTTTTCCATCTCCGCGGCTAGTGCGCGACTGGGGGCCAGGTCGTAGTCGTTTTGCGCCTGGATAAACAGGACCTGCATTTGGGCCTGGCGGACGGCCTTGATCAGGCGATCCCGCAATTCCGGAGATTCCTTCCAGGTTTGCGCGGCTCCGGCAAAATCAACCGCGGCGCGAAGGCCGAGACCGCGTTCGGCCACCAGGACAGTCTGAATCCCGCCGAAGGAACACCCCGCGACGAAGATCCTCTGTGCATCTACCTCGGGTATTCCTTTCAAGTAAGTAAGCGCGGCAATCTGATCCTGAAGCTGCAACTCCATCAATTGGACCAGTCTCTTGTCGCGAGCTTGCTGTCCGCCGCTTCCGCCGGCCTGCGCAAGCTGGTCCATGATGTATTCGCCGGGTGACCGGCCGTGGCCGCGGCGATGAGGAATGAACAGAATATATCCCTGACTGGTGAAGAGAGGAGCGAGGTCGGGGAGCCAACCGGGACGTCGCTCGCTGCCGTGGTTCCACAGGACCACAGGAAACGGCCCCTTGCCTTCAGGTATATAGATAAATCCGTGGAGAGTGAGGTTGCCGCTGGGAAATGTAACTTCAACGGGGTTCGCAGGCTGTTCGAGCTGCGCCGAGACCCCCGGCACTCGCAGCAGGAAGAGGAACACGATTGCGATGAATGCGTTTTTCATTTTGCCTTCTCACCGCTCCAGGATCAGCCAAAGGCGGCTTTGCCGTTGAAGCGGGCGGTGGGGCCGAGTTCTTCCTCGATACGGAGGAGCTGGTTGTATTTGGCGATGCGGTCGGTGCGGCTGGCGGAGCCGGTTTTAATCTGGCCGGCGGCGGTGGCGACGGCGAGATCGGCGATGAAGGTGTCTTCGGTTTCGCCGGAGCGGTGGGAAATGATGGAGTTGTATCCAGCCTTGCGGGCGAGCTCGATGGCGTCGATGGTTTCGGTGACGGTGCCGATTTGATTGAGCTTGATGAGGATGGCGTTGGCGATGCCCTCGTTGATACCGCGTGAAAGGCGCATGGTATTGGTGACGAAGAGGTCGTCACCGACGAGTTGGATCTTCTTTTTGGATGATTTGCTGCCGATCCTTTGCGTCAAGGACTTCCAGCCTGTCCAGTCATCTTCCGCCATGCCGTCTTCGATGGATACGACGGGATACTTCTCGGCCCAGGTGGTCCAGTAGGCGGCCATTTGCGCGGAACTGTGCACGGATTTATCAGATTTCTTGAAAACATAGTTGCCGCTGGCCTTGTCATAGAATTCGCTGGAAGCGGGATCAAGGGCGATACTGATCTGCGCGCCTGGTTTGTAGCCCGCAGCGACGATAGCCTCGAGGACGATCTGAATAGCTTCTTCGTTTGACTTGCAGCTAGGGGCGAACCCACCTTCATCGCCGACGGCGGTGGAGTAGCCGTGTTTCTTGAGAGCGGTTTTGAGTGCGTGGAAAACTTCTACGCCCCAACGAAGGGCTTCGGAGAAATTCGGCGCACCGACGGGCATGACCATGAATTCCTGGAAGTCAACGGAGCTGTCGGCGTGCGCGCCTCCATTGAGGATGTTCATCATTGGACAAGGGAGCAGATTCGCGGAAGCGTCCGAGAGATAGCGCGCTAGATATTTGTACAGCGGAACATTTTGCGCGGCAGCTGTGGCGCGGGCAGCGGCCATGGAGACGGCGAGGATAGCGTTAGCGCCCAGACGAGATTTGGTGGGCGTGCCATCGAGCTCGATCATGCGCTTGTCGAGGGCGCGCTGGTCAGATGCGTCAAGGCCAACGACGGCTTTGGCGATTTCGTTGTTTACGTTAGAGACGGCTTTGAGCACACCCTTGCCGAGGTATTTGGACTTGTCTCCATCGCGCAGCTCGACAGCTTCGTGCTCGCCAGTGGAAGCGCCAGAAGGGACAGCGGCGCGGCCCTTCATTCCTTCACCAACGTACACGTCGGCTTCAACAGTGGGATTGCCGCGCGAATCGATGACCTGGCGAGCGCGGACGCGGGTAATCTTCGTGTCCATGTCGGAATGATCTCCTGAGCGAGAGTGAACCGGGGATTGTATCAGACCACAATGACGAATATTCGTAAGTTAGGACGAAGCATCGGTACCCACCCGCCATGGGAAGGGGCGGAGTCGGGCTAGGCGGGCAAAATCGCGTTCGTTGGCAGTAATAACGGTAATTCCGCGCCGCGCGGCACTCATGGCCATCAAGGCATCATTGGTGAGACGGGCTTGGGCAATCCGCTCATAGCCAGAACTGGCAGCGAGGCGAGCCAGGAGTTTGCCGGTAATTGTCCAATCGCTGAGGCTGGGCACCAGAATCCGGCCGGCTTTGTCAAAATCGCGCTCGAGGCGCTCGACAATTCGAGAGTCGCGGGGCTTGACCCCGGCGTACAACTCCTCAAGCACAACGGAACTAAGCCAAACCGGTGAGCCTGAAATAACTCGCCGAAGTTTGAGGACAGGGTCGTCACCCAATCGTAGAGCAGTGATATAGATGGAGGTGTCCAGAAGAACCGGCGCCATCTACTTGACCAACTTGCCGAACACATCCCTGACTTCGATGCCACTCTTCACAAAGTGTTCGTTGGCCTCGGTAGCCAATTGGTCGCGTTTGTGCTCAGCAATGACTGCGTCGAGCGCACGCTCGATGGTCTCGGTTTCCGTTTTTGCGCGCAAAACCTTTTGGGCACGCCGAATCTTTACGGCGTCGAGCTGGAAGTGCTTGTGGGAGCCCCGATTTCTGGCGGTGCGCATAGTTTGGCCTCCAGCAAACTCTAACACTGCATGAACATAAATGGAAAAATTATGAACAGCCGGTTGATGGCACCCGGTGTGTCTTTTTTGAATTCGAGCGTGAGGACATCGCCTGCTAGGTGGTTTCAGGTTCTTCGATGAGGGATTCCTGGCGGACGACGACGACGATGCCGGAATCGGTGACGTGGAAACGACGACGGTCAGCTTCGAGGTCGTAGCCGATTTCAGTACGTTCGGGAAGGCTGACGTGGCGGTCAATGATGGCGCGGCGGATGCGGGAATGGCGCCCCACGTTCACATGATTGTAGAAGATGGAGTCCGAGACTTCGCAGTAGCTATTGACGCGGACATTGTTGCCGATGACAGATTTTTGCACGCGGCCGCCGGAGATGACGGAGCCGCCGGCGACGATGGAATCGAGCGCCACACCCATGCGTTCCGGGTCTGCGAAGACGAATTTTGCGGGGGGATACTGGTGCTGCCAGGTGCGCAGCGGCCAATTGTTATCATACAGATTGAATACAGGGGAAACGCTTACGAGGTCCATGTTGGCTTCGTAATAGGCATCGAGGGTGCCCACGTCACGCCAATAGAGAGCGTCTTTGCTATTTTCATCGACGAAATTGTAGGCGAACACGCGGTGCTTCGAAATGATGCGCGGCAAGATGTCCTTGCCGAAGTCGTGACTGGACTTGGGGTCCTCCGAATCGGCGAGAAGGATGGGGATCATGAGGTGGGTGCTGAAGATATAGATGCCCATGGAAGCATTGCAATTCCCGGGATGGTGCGGAGACTGTTTGGGATCGGCGGGCTTTTCCTCAAAACCGATGATGCGCCAATCCTTGTCCACCTCGATGACGCCAAACTGGCGAGCGGCTTGCGCAACAGTAATCTGGATGGTGGCAACGGTAACTTCGGCGCCAGAGTCCACATGCTGCTTTAGCATCTTGGCGTAGTTCATTTTGTAAATGTGGTCGCCGGAGAGGATGAAGACGTACTTGGAGCGTTCGCTTCCAATGGAATAAATGTTTTGGTAGACGGCGTCTGCGGTGCCCTGATACCACTCCTTGGAGACGCGCATTTGCGGAGTGAGGACTTCGATATAGTCGCCGAGACCCGCAAGAGTCGACCAGCCGGCACGAACGTGACGATTGAGACTGAGCGCTTTGTACTGCGTGAGAACAAAGATGCGGCGGAGATCGGAGTTGATGCAATTGGAGAGCGTGATGTCAATGATGCGGTAGAGAGCGCCGAAAGGAACGGCGGGCTTGGCGCGGTCGCGGGTCAGCGGCCAGAGGCGTTCGCCCTGGCCTCCTGCGAGGAGAACTCCGATCGCGTCGCGCATATCCGCCATGGATGGACCCCCGCTGGGCGCGTCTTAAGAAGCGGCTCATTTTACGTAAGGGCGAAGGGGAGTACAAGCGGGAGGGGGGAGGACGCGAGGAAGTCAGAACCCAGGAGTGTAATGGGGCTGCCGGAAACTTGCATGCGTATTTTACTATGTATGTAATATAGTTACTTTATTGCCAGCCGATGGGTTCAGTACTGTGGGGACTGGTGGGGAGCCAGAAAGATTCCTTGACTTGGATGGCAAGAATTGATTAGAAGATGCCAGCGACCTTTCTGGTGCAGCCGCGAAGCCGACAATACGTGCGATAATTAAGAACAGGGGCGGTGCCCGCAGCAATGCATAGCTGGCCGCAGCTTGGCCGGCGAGAGGCGCCGCAAGAAACCAATCCGAACCGGATTGGGGGTGAATTAATAAAGTGGCTGAAGTCATCATCCAAGAGAGTGAATCTCTGGAAAATGCCCTGCGGCGTTTTAAGCGCAAGGTGCAACAGGAAGACATCATCAAGGAAATCAAGAAGCACAGCTTCTACATGAAACCCGGCGAGAAGCGCCGGGCGAAAGAAGCGCTTTCGCGGAAGCGACTGCGCAAGAAGCAACGGCGGGAAGCGGATTAGTTCAGGGAGGCGGCCCCAGTTTGGTTGGGGCCGCCTATCCGTTTACGTCGCGGCTCTGCGCCGCACTTCCGAGAATCAGGCCCCCGATAAGGCAAGGAAGTATTGGGTTCGTGTTTCAGCTTCGTGCCCGCAGGCCCAAGGGATCCGCGCCCGGCGTCCCCGGATACAGGTTTCCTCAAGCAATTCGGCTCTCAGGTGCGAAGTCTGCCCAACCTCCTGCCCGAGACGGGACCAGGGAGAGCGGCTGATGGAATACCACGACAAGGTGTTGAAGTGTTCGGAATGCGGGGCTGAGTTTGTGTTCACGGGCGGCGAACAGATGTTTTTCGCCGACAAAGGTTTCAAGAACGAGCCCAAACGCTGCAAAGCCTGCAAGGCGAAACGCGCCGAGGGAGGAGGTGGCGGCGGACACGCTTCACCGATGCGGTCGGAGACAAAGACAAACTGCTCTCAGTGTGGCAAGGAGACTACTGTTCCCTTCCGGCCCACGCAGGGGCGCCCGGTCTTCTGCCGCGAGTGCTTCCAGCAGCGCAGAGCGATGGGCGCGGCGTAGCGAGATTGAGATAAAGAGGTAATGACGTAACGAGGTGGCGAGAGGGTCCCACGAGGTCACGCCTGCGGAGAGCCAGACAGGAATGCCTGTGCTACTTCTTGAAATCCGCCTTCGATTGCAAATCTTCTTCAGGGATGTGAATCCAAGTAGGCGCCGAATTGTGCCAATGCTTCGGGCATGTTCTTGCGGCCGTAGCCGAAGCGGATGTGGCGCGGTTGGTCATAGACCGTGCCCGGCAGAAGAAGGACTCCTGAATCGCGGATGGTTTTTTCGCAGAAGGCGAGTACGTCCTGCTCGGGCTTGAGATGGACGAACCCGATGGGGCTGGCGTTGGGTCTCACCCATTCGAATCGGTTCGAGCGCCGGAGGAGGAAGGTGTCGAGAAGCTGCAGATTGTGTAACACGAGTTCTCGGTTGCGCTGCACGAGGACTTCGCGATGGCGAAGGGCGAGTGCGGTAAGAAATTCGCTGGGGGCGCTGTTGCAGATGGTGGTGTAGTACCTGAATTCCAGGCAGCGCCGGAGGATTTCTGGATTCTGGCTGGCGAGCCATCCGAGGCGCAGGCCGGGTAGGCCATAGCTCTTACTCATGGAGCCCAGGCTAACGGCATTTTCGTATGCTTCGCAGGCCGGCGGCAGACGCGTCGCGGGGTCGTGCTCGAGCTCGCGATAGACTTCATCTGAAAACACAATAATTCCGCGGCTCGCCGCCAGATCGAGAAGTTGCCTGAAGATGCTTGCAGGCATCAAGAGGCCGGTAGGATTGTGAGGCGTGTTGATGTAGATGATCTTGGTGTTTGGCTGGACTAACTTTTCGAGGGCGGCAATGTCATGCGCCCAGCCGTTTTCGAACGAGCGGCGCCATTCGCTCACCTGGGCGCCGGTGCTGCGCGCAACCTCCAGGCCGCTCTCGTAGCACGGAGTTTCGACGATGAGGTGATCTCCGGGCCAGGCAAGCGCGTGATAAAACACAAAGATGCCTTCTTCGGCGGCTGCTAAGACAAGAACATCATCCGAGCTGAGTTGATGGTAGATAGCGGCAATCGCTTCCCGAAGATCAGGGGCCCCCGGCGATTCGGTGTAGCCGCACCAGTGCTTGAGGAAGCGGTCGTGAGCGCCTGGCTCCAGATTGAGGAGCTCCTGGATCGTGCGGGACTCGGCATCGGAGCTGGAGAGCAGATATCTGGCGGTGAATTCGTATTTGCCGAAATATTGCTCGATACGAAAAGGTTTGATTTGCATGCGAAAGAGTCTGGCAAGCCCTGTGTCCCGGAGTCCAGAACCAAATTGACCGGGCGGCCCGCAAGCCACGCCAATCGGGAGATTGGCGTTCCCGGAGCGGTGGATGCAGGTGCAATTTGGCGAGCTGGCGGGTATGATACGAGGCTCGAAGTCCCCAACACGACCAAGTGACCAGAGGGCCACTCCATGGCTCACCGCTTTACTATCGGCGTCGAAGAGGAATTTCAAATTATAGATCCTGTGACGTGCGAGCTGCGTTCGCACGTCAGCCACATCGTCTCCGAGATTTCTCCAGACATCGCGGAGCAGGTTAAAAATGAGCTTCACCAATCGATCGTGGAAACCGGCACGCGCATCTGCGAGAACGTCAGTGAGTTGCGCATCGAAATGCACCGGACGCGTGGCGAACTGGTTGCGGCGGCGGAACGCGCGGGGCTCCAGGTTGCGGCAGCGGGCACTCATCCTTTTTCAAGCTGGATCGATCAAGTCATCTCTCCCGGCGAACGCTACCAGGACATTGTTGAAGAAATGGGACAGTTGGCGAGATCGTTGCTCATCTTCGGGATGCACGTGCATGTGGCGATGCCGGACAAACAGACCACCATCGACATGATGAATGGCGTGCGTTATTTCCTGCCTCACCTCCTGGCGCTTTCCACGAGCTCGCCATTCTGGATGGGCAGGAACACAGGATTGAAATCTTTCCGTACGACGGTATTTCGCCGCTTTCCGCGGACAGGTGTGCCGGAACAATTCGAATCGTGGAGTGCGTACGAGAATTTCGTAAACCTTCTCATCCGGCTGAACTGCATCGACAACGGAAAGAAGATCTGGTGGGATGTCCGGCCGCATCCGACATTTGGAACGCTGGAATTCCGAATGTTCGATGTCTCGACGAAAGTGGAAGAGGCCGTGGCCATCGCGGCGCTAACGCAAGCCATCATCGTGAAGCTGCATCGCCTCTACCAGGGCAACATGAGCTGGCGGCTCTACCGGCGGGCGCTGATCGAGGAAAACAAGTGGCGCGCGGCGCGCTACGGGATCGAAGGGAAGCTCATCGACTTCGGAAAAGAAACTGAAGTACCCATGCGGCAACTAATAACCGAATTGCTGGAGTTTGTCGAAGACGTGGTTGATGACCTTGGGAGCCGCAGCGCGGTCGAATACGTTCACACAATTATTAATGAGGGCACCAGCGCCGACCGGCAATTGCGTGTGTATAAGGAAACGGGCGACTTGAAAGCCGTGGTGCGCCACCTCGTTGCCGAAACACGCGGCGGAGTGACCGAGCCGCACACGTCTTCCGCGCACGCAGTGAACTAAGAACAGAAGTGAGCGAGCCGGTTCCACAGGTCCTTGCAGGAGCACAAATATGAAAAAAGTTGGTCTTCTTTGCGGGCGGGAATACAGCTTTCCTCCAGCGTTCATCGAACGAGTGAATGCGCTTGGCGTCAAGGACGGGGTCACAGCGGAATTTGTGAAGCTGGGCGACACGCGCATGGGCGAGCCGGCGAAGTATTGCGTGATCGTGGACCGCATCTCCCACGAAGTCGAGTATTACCGCGGCTACCTGAAGCATGCCGTGCTGCAAGGCACGTACGCTATCAACAATCCGTTCTGGTGGACGGCCGACGACAAGTTCTTCAATTACGCTGTGGCGGCGAAGCTGGGCATCGCCATTCCGAAAACGGTCCTGCTGCCACAGAAGGGATATCCGAACGATGTGGACATCACCGGCGAATCGCTGCACAACCTAGAATACCCCGTGGATTGGGACGGCTTGCTGGATTATGTGGGGCGCCCTGCCATCCTCAAGCCATTTTCCGGCGGCGGGTGGAAGCACGTCTACAAGGTCAACAACAAAGAAGAATTGCTTGCGGCGTATGACAAGACTTCGCCCTACTGCATGACGCTGCAGGAGTTCATCGATTTCACCCAATATGTCCGGTGCTTCACGTTCGGCAAGATGGATATCCTGCCAGTGCACTACGATCCGAAGGAACGCAAATACCTAGTCGACCACCAATATCTGACCGCGGAGCTTGGCGCCCGCGTGGTGAAAGATGCGCAGACGATCAACCAGGCACTCGGCTACGAGATGAATTCCATCGAGTTTGCCATTAAAGACGGTGTGCCTTACGCCATCGACTTCCTGAATCCCGCTCCGGACTTTGAACGCGACCGCATCACGGAATTCTATTTCGCGCACGTCGTGGAAAAGATGGCCCGATTGGTGATCGACCGCGCGGTGAATGGGAAGGCCTCGAATCCCTGGCCACGATGGGAAGAGATGCTGGGCATCGGCGCCGCGGCTGGATTTACCGGAGCGCTGAAAAGCGTCGCAGCAGCACAGTCCGCGAGCGGGCAGGCAGCAACAAAGGCTCAAGCAGGGCCGGCGGCAGCCGTACCCTCGGCAGGACCATCGGGAACCACGACAAAATGATGAGCGCCGCTCCAGCTTCGATGACTCCTCCGACTCCGCAGGAGGAATGGAACGAGATTTTGAAGACGACCCTTCTGCGCGTGCCCGCCCTTCCTCAAGATCTGTTCAAGCGGATGCGCAAAGCCAGACTCACGTTTGGCGATCGCGTGCACTGTCCTTTTTTGCGTCCGTTTTTTCTTTCTCCGGAAGATGAGGAGCGCGTTCGAACGGTGGCGGAGGGCGTCGCGGTTCTGGCCGAGCGCGTCACCCTGGCTGCACTTGACGATCGGCATCTCTTCGCGCAATTCCATCTCCGGGAGGAAGAGGAACGCCTGGCGCGGATGCACACGGGATATGGACCAGCAAGCACCGCATCGCGCCTCGATGCGTTTTTGCTCCCGGATTCACTGAAGTTTGCCGAATACAACGGCGAGTCGCCCGCAGGTGCGGGTTACGCAGAGACGCTGGCCGGGATTTTCAGCGAGCTTCCCGTCATGGGAAAATTTTCGCAACATTATGAGGTCCACAGCTATCCGCTCATTGCCAAGCTACTGGACGCGCTGATGATGAGTTATCTGGACTGGGGCGGCTCGTCCACGACGCCGCAGATTGCTATTGTAGATTGGGAAGGTGTTCCCACCTGGAGCGAATTCGAAATCCTCCAGGAGTGTTTTGAGAGAATGGGCGTGCCCGCCCTGGTCGCCGATCCGCGAGAATTAGAGTTTGACGGCAGGACGCTGGTTGCGCAGGGCAAAGTGATTGACCTGGTCTACCGGCGTGTGTTGATCAACGACATCGTGGCGAAGCCCGCGGAATGCGCCGCGCTGGTAAAAGCCTACTCCGCGAACGCCGTCTGCGTGGCGAATAACTTTCGTTGCAAAATCCCACACGTGAAAGCTTTTTTCGCGGTGCTGACGGATGAGCAAAACGGCGCGCTGTTCTCGCATAGCGAACGCGAACTGATTCGAAACCATATTCCATGGACGCGCGTCGTCGCGGACATCAAGACGGCGCATTACGGACGGCAGGTGGAGTTGCTCGCTTTTATCCGGGAGCAGAAAGAAAGCCTGGTGCTGAAACCCAGCGACGAGTATGGCGGCTCAGGCGTCACTCTCGGTTGGGAAACTGAGGAAGCCGCTTGGGATGACGCGATCGAACGCGCGTTGACGGCGAAAAATGGCGTTTGGATCGCGCAGGAACGTATTCCGATTCGCCGCGAGGTTTTTCCATACATCACGGACGTAGGTCAGGTGCATTACCGCGACATGCTGGTGGATTTTGCGCCTTATTTGTTTAGAGGAAAGTTATGCGGCTTCCTAACGCGGCTGAGCACCACGGGCCTCGCCAACGTGACCAGCGGCGGCGGCCAGGTTCCAGCGTATCGGGTCTCCCCGAAAACTCACGCGGTCGCGTAATAGCAACGTCACTGCGTGAAAGCAAGAGGTCGAAGATAACGTGTCTGCAGCTGGTCGTCCGGCCAGTTGGGAACAGGACGCAAGTGAACGCTTACGCTAGAAACTTTTCCCAATTCAAGTAGAATTAATTAGATGAACTTTGGTACTCCCAGAGCCGAGTTGATGCCAGGCGCACACAACGCCGTGGAAACGTGCCTCAGTGTGCGGCCCGGTGAGCATGTCGCGCTCATTGCCGACGAGGCCAGCCGCGCCGTCGCAGCCGGTATTGCCGCAGCACTGGACGACCGCGGCGCCGTGTACACTGGATTGCTGCTTGAAGACTTCGGCCCCCGGCCGATGACCGCGGCACCACCAGCAGTCTTGCAAGCGCTGGAAACGGCAGACGTAGGCGTGATGTGCATGGCGCCGCAGCCTGGCGAGTTGGCGGCGCGTATGGCCATCGTGCGAGTGGTCGAGCGGCGTCAGATTCGTTATGCACATATGGTTGGCGTCACACCCGAAATTATGCAGCAGGGCATGCGTGCGGACTACCGTATGGTGGACAAGCTGAGCGACAAACTTCGCGAACGCATGCTGCGCGCGGAAACGCTTACGGTGAAGTCCGATGCGGGAACGGAGATTGCCGCGCATTTCGACCGTGGCCTGGATTGGGTAAAGACCAGCGGCCTCATCAGCCCGCGCTATTGGTCGAACCTTCCGGCCGGAGAAGTTTTCACGACTCCCGCGACCGTGGACGGCAGATTCGTGTGTGATGCCACGGCAGGCGACCATTTCAATGGCAAGTATGGGGATCTGCAGCCCACGCCCCTGGTGCTGGAGATCAAGGGTGCGCGGCTTGTAGACGTCGAATGCGCGCGCAAGGATCTGGAAAAGGAATTCTGGGAATATTGCCACACGGACGAGAACAGTGACCGCGTGGGCGAGTTGGCTTTCGGCACCAATCTCGGCTTATCGGAGATGATTGGAATTCTGCTCCAGGATGAAAAGTTTCCCGGTGTGCACATCGCCTTCGGCGATCCGTATGGCAGCCAGACGCATGCCGACTGGAAATCCAGGACACACGTGGACGTCTTGACCCGCAACTGCGACGTATGGATTGATGACGACCAGATCATCGAAAAGGGCAAATACCAGCTCGAACATCTCGGCCTGGCCTGAACTACATCTTCCCCTGGCTGATATGCTTCGAGATTCAAATTCAAAATAACTTGGAGATGTATTCACGCATCTGGTGTTTCCAGTACGGCCAGTCATGGCCACCCTGCGGACCCCAGTTGTCGAGCGAATGGCGGATGCCTTTACTGGAGAGAATTTCGGAGAGGCGGTAGGTTGGCCCGCTGTTTTCCCACTGGCCCGTGCCGGTGGTGACATGAATATCGCACGAAGCGATTTGCTCGTAAAACCAGGGGTCGCTTATGTTGGAGAGGTAATCGACGGGATTATTGAAATAAAAATTGTCGTCGTACATCCCATCCATGAAATTCTTCACGTCGTAGACGCCGGACATGGCGAAACACCGCTTGATGACGTCAGGGTGTTTGAAGAGAAAGTTTGCAGCGTGATACGCCCCGAAGGAAGCGCCCATCGTGGAGATACCGATACCGGGCGACTGGCAATTGTCCCAGATGAACGGAACGACTTCTTCGCGCAAGTAAGAGTCGAAAACGGACTGCACGTAGCTGCGATGAAACGGATGCGCGTCTTTATTGTAAAAGCTGAGGCCGTTGATGGAATTGATGGTGAAGAATTTCACTCTTCCGGCGTCAATAAAATCCTCCAGCGCACCGACCATGCTCTGCCCTTCGAGTTCCATCTCATCGCCCGCGCTTGTAGGAAAACCCAGCAGTGGCGGACCCCAATGGCCATAGACCACGACGCCGAGCTCGATGCCGAGCCGCGGAGAGCGCCAACGGTGATATTCGCGTTTCATCGGTTGCCTCTTATCGATTGCAGGAGTGAAAGTATGCCAGCGTGACCGGCTGCAGGGCAATCGCCATGGTCCGGCTCGCGAATGGAGGTTCCCATCGAGAGCAGCCTTCGCTAGAATGAACGTGACGACGACACTGCATCCTGTTCCGAACATGCTGCAACAGGTGCTCCTCTCAGAAAAGTAGGAAACGGACGTGAAGAAAAAAAAGAAAAAGACCACAAAAAAGAAGATTGCGGGAGGAAACCGGGATCAAGTGCTCCGTGAACATGTGGTTGCCCTTTTAAAGGGCGGGGGTGCCCACGTTCACTTCATGGATGGCGTCGATGGGTTCCCGGAGCCGCAACGTGGAGCGTTCATTTCAGGCTTGCCACATACCGGCTTTCAGTTGCTGGAGCACGCGCGACTGGCGCAGTGGGACATCCTGGAATTCAGCCGTAACCCCAAACACAAATCGCCTGGATTTCCGGAGGGCTATTGGCCGAAGACGCCTGTACCGCCAGATGATTCGGCCTGGGACAAATGCGTGGAAGCGTTTCAGCGCGATCTGCAAGAAATGATCAAGCTGGTGAAAAACCCCAAAACTGATTTGTTCGCCAAAATTCCACACGGCGACGGGCGGACAATTCTTCGCGAAGCCCTGATCCTGGCCGATCACAATGCTTACCACCTGGGACAATTGGTGGATTTGCGGCGCGCGCTAGGCGCCTGGCCGGAGCGGTAGCAGCAGGAACTGACTCCACTAGAGTTGGCCCGTAATTCCAGATTTCTGAGCTTGCAAGAAACGGGATTGGCAGTAGGATGGACCGTAGATGGCGCGGTTTTGTGTCTATTTTTGTATGCGAGCTGAGCGAGGACTGCATGATTCGTCTTGAAAATGTCAGCAGGCGGGGATTCATGAAGGGAATGCTTGGAGCGGGAGCGTTTGTGTTGAGCGTCCGCCTGGTGCCAGAAGAGCTGTTTGGAGCGGTTTCGAACGCGAGCGCTTCCGATGCCATGGCCAAAGCCGTGCTTCAACCCAGCGTTTATCTGGCAATCGATACGCAGGGAACCGCCTACATCATTGCGCATCGTTCAGAGATGGGAAGCGGCAGCCGCACCGCGCTTCCCCGCATCGTGGCGGATGAACTGGATGCGGACTGGGCGCGCGTGACCATCGTGCAGGCTACTGGTGACGAGAAGTATGGCGATCAGGATACGGACGGATCGCATTCGGTGCGGAGCTTCTTCGACACCTTGCGCGAAGCGGGCGCAACCGCGCGGCTGATGCTGGTCCAGGCTGCCGCGGAGCAGTGGAGCGTCCCGGCGGCGGAATGTACGACAAGCATGAGCAACGTGATCCACAAGTCTTCAGGAAAGAGACTTGGCTACGGGGAACTGGCAAAAGGCGCGGCGAAATTGGCTGTGCCCAAAAAGGAAGATGTGAAGCTGAAGACGCGCAGCGATTGGCGATATATTGGAAAAGGCACCTCGAGTTACGACCTGAAGGACATGTGTACCGGGAAAGCGATTTACGGACAGGATACCCATGCGGACGGGATGCTGTATGCCAGCGTGGCGCATCCACCGGTGTTCGGGAGCGCGGTGAAATCCGTTGATGACAAGGCGGCACTCGGCGTCTCGGGCGTGAAGCAGACGGCGACCATCGATGCGTTCAAGCCTCCTGTCGGTTTTCAGGCGCTGGGTGGCGTAGCAGTTTTGGCGGACAATACGTGGGCGGCGGTGCAAGGAAAGAAGAAACTGAAAATCGAGTGGGAAAAGAGCCCGCACAGCGTTTGGAACTCGGACGCCTACAAGAAAGAACTGCAGGAGACGGCGCGAAAGCCCGGCAAGGTTGTGCGAGAGGACGGTAACGTGGACGCGGCGTTCGCGAAGGGCGGGAAGATCGTCGAAGCGGAGTATTACGCGCCGTTGCTGGCGCACGCTTCGATGGAGCCACCGGCTGCCCTGGCAATCTACCGCGACGGAAAAGTGCAGGCATGGGCCGCAACGCAGAATCCGCAGGGTGCCCGCGACGCAATTGCGCAAGCCGTGGGATTGAAGAAGGAAGATGTTACCGTGCATGTAACGCTGCTCGGCGGGGCGTTCGGCCGAAAATCATTTCCTGATTTCGCTGTCGAAGCAGCAGTGCTCTCAAAAAAAACGGGAAAGCCTGTAAAGGTAGTCTGGAGCCGCGAAGACGACATCAAGTTTGATGTCTATCATTCCGTGGCCGCAATGTACATGAAGGCCGCGCTGGGTCCTGATGGATTGCCGGCTGCTTGGTTACAGCGAACAGTCTTCCCACCCATCGGCTCGACTTTCGACGCGAGCGCAAATTATTCAGATCCGGGCGAGCTTGGATTGGGTTTCACGGATGTGCCGTATGCGATTGCGAATCTGCGCGCGGAGAACGGGCCGGCGACTGCGCACGTTCGAATCGGCTGGCTGCGTTCGGTGGCCAATGTCTATCATGCGTTTGGGATTCATTCCTTCGCAGACGAGCTGGCGCATGCGGCAGGCAAGGATCCCGTGCAATACCTGCTGCAGCTACTCGGGCCCGACCGGATTATTCCGAAGGACGAAATCGGCAAGGACTATCCGAATTACGACGGGGACTACACTCAATACCCGATCGATACCGCAAGATTTCGACGCGTGCTGACGCTGGCGACGGAAAAGGCCGGATGGGGCAAACAAAAACCGGGTAACGGCTACGGTATCGGAGTGGCGATGCACCGCAGCTTTCTGACCTACGTGGCTACCGTGGTGCAGGTGCAGGTGGATGACGCGGGCATGGTACAGATCAAAAGAGTGGACACCGCTTTGGACGCGGGCACCGTCGTCAATCCGGAGATGGCGCGCCAACAATTTGAAGGCGCCGCGGTCATGGGAACAAGCATTGCTTTTTATGGAGAGATCACCGCGACCAACGGGGTGATCGACCAATCCAACTTCGATTCCTACCAAATGGCAAGGATGAACGTTGCGCCTCGCGAAACAAATGTCTACATCGTCCCTAGCGACGCGCCACCCGCGGGAATCGGCGAACCCGGCTTGCCTCCCTTTGCACCGGCGTTGTGCAACGCCATCTTTTCCGCAACTGGCAAGCGCATCCGCGAATTGCCCCTCGCGAAGGCGGGACTCGCGTAGTTTTTCTCGGAGAGCGCTTGCTGAAAAAACTGTTTTTTGCAGCTCTGATGATCCCCTCGCTCCTCCTGCCGTGTGCGGCGCAGCGAAAGCCGGTTCTGCCACAGATTGACCTTCCTCACCCTTACTATTTTCGTGAAATGTATTTGCCGCAACTGACCAGCGGGCCGAGCAGCGTGGCGTGGTCGCCGGATTCGAGGGAACTGGTGTATTCGATGGCGGGATCCTTGTGGCGGCAAAAACTCGATTCAAAAACCGCACATCAACTGACAGACGGACCCGGATATGACTACCAGCCGGACTGGTCTCCGGATGGAAAAAGTGTGGTGTACGTTTCCTACCAGAAAGATGCCATGGAGCTGTGGTTGCTCGATGTGGAGACAGGAAAGACGCAGCAACTCACCAGTGGCGGAGCTGTGAATGTTGAGCCGCGCTGGTCTCCCGACAGAAAGCGCATCGCTTTCGTTTCGACTTCCTACAACAAGCGCTTTCATGTTTTCCGCGCCGACGTACGCGACGGAAAACTTGAGAATGTCACGCGGCTGACGGGCGAAACGAAGAGCGATCTTCCCCGCTACTACTACAGCGCGTACGACATGGAGATCAGCCCGGTCTGGACGCGCGACGGCCAGGAGATTCTCTTCATCTCCAACAAAGGGCACATCCACGGAACCGGCGGGTTCTGGCGTATGAAAGCGGAGCCGGGAGCCGAAGCGCGCGAAATTCACTACGAAGAAACCAATTGGAAAGCGCGTCCCGATTTTTCGCCCGACGGTTCGCGCATGGTCTACAGCTCCTACCTCGGCCGCCCGTGGCACCAACTCTGGGTGATGCCTGCAAACGGCGGCGATGCGTTTCCGATCTCCTATGGTCTCTGGGACGACACTTATCCGCGATGGTCGCCAGACGGCAGCCGCATCGCTCACGTCGTCAATACAGAGGGGAATACAGGCATCGCATGGCAAACCATTCCGGGAGCGGAAGAACATAAACTCGA
Source organism: Candidatus Acidiferrum sp. (assembly GCA_036522195.1). Taxonomy (GTDB): domain Bacteria; phylum Acidobacteriota; class Terriglobia; order Acidiferrales; family UBA7541; genus Acidiferrum. The sequence goes on from DATDGF010000043.1 coordinate 42,641, forward strand.
AATCGAAGAGCGCCGTTTTCTTCGCCCTCATGGTTCACTCATGATTGAGGTTTTTTTGGGAAACAAGAATCCTGTCGCTCGAGTTTCCGTCACCGACGCCGAAGGGCGATTCTATGCGCCATATGGGGTTTGGATTTGCGGAGATGATAGTTTCGACCGCAGCGAGCGGCACTATGAAGCGCACTACTTCATGATTACCGGCAGTCACGCGCCACTCGAGTTGCCGCCCGGGAAATTTACTGTCGAAGTCATGAAGGGGTTTGAATATCGCCCGGTCAAGCGAGAGATCGAAGTATCCGCCGGTCAGACATCAAATCTTAAGATCGAACTCGTGCGGATCGAAGAAAGCAAAACCACGGGCAGCCGCTGGGTGAGCGGCGACTTGCACGTGCACATGAATTATGGCGGCACGTATAAGGACGATCGAGGCTATCTGGTTGCGCAAGCGGAATCGGAAAATCTCGACTTCCTGAACGAACTGGTCGTCAATAAAGAACAGCGATTCCCCGACGAAGCCTATGCGGGCACCGGGCTGGGGCCAAAGATGGTTCGGAATCCCCCGATTATCTTTGGGCAAGAGTTTCATACGAGTTACTGGGGCCATCGAGGCCTGTTGAATATCCAGGATCACCTTTTGTTACCCGGTTACGCGGGGTATCCGAACACGGCGGCGGCGAGCTTGTATCCCATGGATGCCGATGTCTACGACACAGCGCACGCGCAAGGCGCGCTAGTGGGAGCGGTGCATCCGTTTGATGCAGTGCCGGACCCGTTCGCCAATCCAGCGAAGCGAATCACCGATGAACTCCCCGTCGATGTTGCGCTGGGAAAACTGGATTACATGGAAATCGTGGGTTTCAGCGATCATCGCTCGACTGCGGCTGTCTGGTACAAGTTGCTGAATCTGGGATACCGGATTCCCGCGGGAGGAGGGACCGATGCGATGGCGAACTACGCATCCCTTCGTGGGCCGGTGGGGTTGAATCGCGTTTACGTGCGCGTACCAGCAGGCCCACTTAGAATTGATACCTTTCTGGATGCGCTAAAAAAGGGGCGCACCTTTGCAACGAACGGGCCGTTGATCGAATTCACCTTGGGCGGGCAGCAAGCCGGTGACGAACTGAAATATGACGGGCCACAGGCAGCGGTTCCCTTCACCGCGAAGTTGCGGTCGATTGTTCCTGTGGATCATCTCGAACTTGTTTGCAACGGGCGCGTTCTCCAATCGTTCTTGCGCGATGGACCAAAAGATTCTGCGGACGTCAACGGCACCGTCGCCGTCAAAGAGAGCGGATGGTGCGTGCTTCGCGCCTCGAGCGACAAGGCAGAATATCCGGTGCTGGACAACTACGTGTACGCAACAACAAGCCCTGTATACGCGACGATCAGCGGGAAACCGCCGCGTTCGCCGGAAGATGCGAAATACTTTTCTGCGTGGATCGATCGCGTGATCGATGCAACCAATCAGTACCCGGACTGGAATTCGACCGCGGAGAAAGCTAATGTACTCGACAAACTCGCACAAGCGAAGCAGGTGTTCGAGAAAATGCGGTAGGTACCATCGATGTAAGGCATGGCCAAAAGGTTTTTTGAAAGTTGGTGGGCCCGCTAGGATTTGAACCTAGGACCAACGGTTGCATTTAGATTAGCTATGTAACTGATTCGTCTAGCCTCTAGCTGCGTCATGCATCATGGTTTTAGGGGGTATTTGGGGGGGGCTGTTCTCAAGTTGTTCTCGACTTCGAACCCGTTAACCGAACCTGAATTTTCCTTGGAGTAGTTCGACTTCCTCCGCGCTCGAAACTCTGTGCATTTAGGTGTGAAGTCCGTACTCGCCATCTGCAAGTTCGATTCCGGGGACCGGATCGCACCACACGTGCATATGGGAAGATTTCACTT
>DATDGF010000044.1:0-12381 GCA_036522195.1 Candidatus Acidiferrum sp.
CATGGTCCGGCAGATTGCGCCTGTGTTCTTCACCATGGACATTCCCGCAACGCTCGCTTATTACGCAGGCAAGCTTGGTTTCGCATGTCTGGGGACGTGGCAGGATCCGCCGGTCTACGCCATCGTGGCGCGCGACCAGCAAGTGATTCATTTCCGTTGCGCCGAGCCGCCCACAGCCAATCCGGACAAATACGCGGACGAATTGCTCGACGCGTACCTCGTCGTTGAAGATGCCGACGCACTTTATGCCGAGTACGCCGCCCAAGGCGTAGAATTCACTCGCGGACTTGGCAACACGCCATGGCGCACGCGGGGGTTCGTGGTGAAGGATTGCGATGGCCGTCTGCTGGCTTTCGGCGCGAACCTATAATCTTCTTCCAAGGTTTTGTAGAGGCCGGGCTTTCGCCCGGCGTTGTCGTCTTTGCCTACCTGTGTCCGGTCTATGCTTCAACCGCCTACCAGCCCAAATTTTCCTGTATGCGACGAGGGAATGGCGCAGGAGATAGGAGTAGACGGCGCGGTCCCAGACGGTCAGGCCGAGACGCGGGGCGAGAACATCTTCAAATTGCATCCAGCGGAGTTTGGCGTTCAGAGTTTTGTTCGCCATTGGTTTAGGTCCTGAAACAAGAAGTCGAAGAGTCGAAGAGTCGAAGAGTGCAAGAGTCCGGGGTTCAAATGCCTGGTGACGTTGTAGAGGCCGGACTTCAGTCCGGCTCCTGGGCTTACCTTCTACAAAAGTCGAAAGAAGAAGGAAAAGACAAAGATGGCAACACAGAGAACACAGAGAAGAGCGGGGGCCTTATGGAGTGCGGCGGCTTGCCGCCGCTTTTTCTTTACGACTGCGGTTGGCTGACGGAGGCGGTTTTTCGCTGTAACTGGAGTGAGGAGACGGAGGAAAAGCGGGAGCGTGCTCCCGCACTCCAAAAAGAAAAAGCCCCGACAGGAGTCGTGGCGAACTTTTCCACAGCACTAATTTCTACCAGGATCTTGCTGCACTTGTTAAGGAAGACGTTAGTAATAGGACGAAATGGCGTAATTGCTTAGGATGGCAAGAAGATAGGGAGGAGAAGAAATGAGGGGCTTGGCTATTGTTTCACTTTTTGCAGGCACTCCGCGCAGTACCCGCCGACTTCGGTGCGCGAAACGGTGACCTTCATGTGGAAGTCCCGAGCGATCTGTTCCTTCAACTGCTCGTACAAGCGGCTCTCGAATTCACGCACCTTACCGCAACGCAAACAAGCCACATGGATATGATCGCGCGGCCCATGCGTCTCGTAGTAGTGCCGGTCACCCCGTAAGTGCAGCAGGTCCAATTCGTCGATGAGGCCTTGTTTCTTGAGCAGGTCAATTGTGCGGTAAACGGTGACGAGGTGAACTCCCGAATCAAGTTTCTGCGCTCTTTCAAGAATCTGATCGACGTCCAGATGCTGCTCCGCATCATCCATCACCTGCAGGATGACGCGCCGCTGCCGGGTCATGCGAATTCCCCGCCCGGTCATGGCTTGTTGCAGTTTTCCGGTTGTCTCGGCGGTATTCAGGCGCTCACCGGTGGAAGCCCGGTGGCTCGGCGCAGTACCCATGCTTGGCTCTCCGCTCGCGCGGCTGCTTTCCGATTAGGAATGCGAAGGCAGCATCCGCATCACGTCATTGTACATAACGTAAGCGAATAGCACCAAAAGGAACACCAGCCCCACCTGGACGAATCGTTCCTTGAACGCTAGGCTGAAATCACGGCGCCGGATTCCCTCGAGCGTGAGCAGCAGGATGTTTCCCCCGTCCAGGATGGGTATCGGAAGCAGATTAAGAATCCCCAGGTTTACGCTGATCAAGACCATCATGGAAATGACCGCCAGCGGTCCTTTACGCACCGCCTGCCCTGCAGCGCGCGAGATACCCACGACACTTTGCAGTTGCTTTACGGAGACCCGCCCGCTGAACAACTTGCCCACAATCCCGATCGTGTCTTCAATTTTATCCAGAGTCACTTGTGCGGAGTAACGCACCGTCTCGCCGAACGTCACGCGCCGGTAGGCTGTCTCCAGGTACGGAAGCACGCCGATCTGGTAGATCTTTTCGCCCGTTTCCGTAGAAATTTGCTGCGGGACGATCTCGAGATGGACGGATCGGCCATTCCTGTCCACGTCCAGCGCCACCGGTTTGCCATCCGAGCCTCGCACGTTCTCGACGAACTGTGCCCAATACTGAATTTTTTGGCCGTTGATCGCGGTTACCGTATCCCCATCTTTGAGCCCCGCGCGGTCCGCCGGTGAACCTGGCTCGATAAAATCGATGATCGGCCGCGTCGGCAAATACCCGAGCCCGGGCACGGTAGTATCTGGCAGCAAGGCGCTCTTGACGGGCAATTCAACATTGCGCCGGCCGTCCGCGCCCTCTACCTCCAGCTTCAGAGTCCCGCCTGGCCCTGTTTGCCGAATCACCCGCTCGGCCACGCTCCAGGTCGGATTGGCGAAGCCGTTGATCGAAACCACTTTGTCGCCCACGTGGACAGGTCCGGCTGCCGCATCTTGCTTGCCCACAAAACCAACGACTTCAACCGGCTTATCTTCGTATGCCGGATAAGGGATCCCCACCGTTGTGATGTACCCCGTTAGCAGCAAGATCGGAAACACAAGATTCACCGCCGGCCCCGCGAAAGAAATCAGCGCGCGTTGCCAGCGGGGCTTGCTCATCAGCTCATCAGGCGCGCCCGTCGGAGCCACGTCGTTCGAATCGACTTCCGACAAATCCTGTCCCGCCATGCGCACATATCCGCCCAGCGGAATGGCGCTTACACGGTAGTCCGTCTGTCCACTCTTCCAGCCAAAAAGGCGCGGCCCAAAGCCAATGGAAAAAACGTCCACGCGTACCTTAAAGAGGCGCGCCACGATAAAGTGGCCCCACTCGTGGATCATGATCATCAAGCCCAGCACCAGGGCCATTCCCACCAATAAACTCATACGCTTTGCTTCTCCTGTTGGCCGCATCGCGGCCGTTTACCTGCTCGACTAAGACGCCGCGGCCGCAGTTACTGCGAGTTTGGCCACTTCTTCCCTTGCCATTCGACGCGCTTCCGCATCCGCTGTAAGCACATCGTCCATCTTCTCGAACCGCAGGCGCGGGGTGCGCCCGAGCACGCGCTCAATCACTTCCGGAATTCCCAGGAACGGCAGTTGCCGCTCCAGAAAAGCCGCCACCGCGATTTCATCGGCGGCGTTCAGCGCGCAGGGAAACGCGCCGCCTTTCTTCATCGCTTCGCGGGCCAGGCGCAAGCACGGAAACCGCCGCGTTGAAGCCTTCGCAAAATCCAAGCGCTTTAACCTGGTCCAGTCCAGAGCTACCTGGTTAGATGCCACACGCTCTGGATAGGTTAACGAATATTGGATAGGCATGCGCATATCCGTAGGGCCCAGTTGCGCTAAAACCGAACCATCCACGAACTCCACCATCGAATGAATCGTGGACTGGGGATGGAGTACCACGTCAATCTGGTCCGGCCGCACGCCGAAAAGCCAACGTGCTTCGATGATCTCGAACCCCTTGTTCATCATCGTTGCCGAATCGATGGTAATGCGGTTACCCATGCGCCAGTTGGGATGTGCCAGTGCTTGCTCGGGCGTCACGCTCGCGAGCGCGGCGAGCGGTGTCTTTCGAAACGGTCCGCCCGAAGCCGTCAACACCAGCCGGCGAACCTCTCCATGCGTTCCGCCGCGCAAACATTGATGAACGGCGTTGTGCTCACTGTCCACCGGCAGCAGTTCGCGCCCGGCTCTCTTTGCCGCGGCCATCACCAATTCACCGGCGGCCACCAGCACTTCCTTGTTCGAAAGCGCCACCGTCTTTCCAAGCTTTACGGCTTCGTACGTAGCTTCCAGCCCGACGACTCCCACCGCAGCCGAGACGACAATGTCCGCTTTCGAATGCGTCCCCACCGCCAGCATTCCTTCGCGTCCGTGGTGAATCGCCGGCAGCGGCGAGACGCCTGCCCCGCGCAACATCCCCGCGAGTTCATCCACTTTTTTGCCATCGTCGACGGAAACCACTTCTGGTTTGTGTTTGGCAATTTGACGAGCCAGCTCTTCCAGGTTCGAGCCCGCCGCCAGCGCAACTACACCAAACCTCTCCTGCAGCGCCTCGACCACGGCGAGACACTGCCGCCCAATCGAACCAGTAGATCCCAAAATGGATAGCTGCTTCACGATGTTGTTGGCGTTCCTTTTGGAGTGCGGCGGCTCGCCGCTGCTTTTCCGTCATTCGCAACTGCTGCTCGGAAGCCTTCCGACCTACGACCGTTGCGAGTAGATCAAGATCCAATAATACCAGACAACCGGAATCGCAAGGATAAGCGCATCGATTCGGTCAAGCACGCCCCCATGCCCCGGTAGCAGGCTCCCGGAATCCTTGATCCCCGCGCTGCGCTTGTACGCCGATTCCAGAAGATCGCCAACCTGCCCGGCCACATTGCCAACAGCCGCCATCCCCAGCAGATGCGGAAGCGGTACGGTCATAAAGCGTGCAAAAACAATCGCCACGATCAGCGACCCCAGGAAACTCGCCACCGTGCCTTCCCACGTTTTCTTCGGACTTAGGTGCGGAGCCAGAGGATGCTTGCCGAGGGAACGGCCCACGAAATACGCCGCGCTGTCCCCCACCCACGTAATCACCAACACAAACAACAAAAGCACGGGCCCTTGGGTCCCAACTCCATGAAGGCGCACCGTATAGGACAACGGAAAAGCAATGAGGATGAGCCCGCTGGCGCTTATCCCTGCAGCCGGCAGCGTTTCCACCAGCGGCCGCTTCGTAAAAAGCGTAATAGCCGCGATCCCCAGCACAAACAGAAAAAATGCATCCTCAGCGCGCGGAAATATTCGAACCAGCAGCCACGCCAGCCGTGGGGGATACGCCACGCCGCCAAATTCGCCCCAGCGAATAACCGTCGTCAGCCACTGCAGATACAAGATCAGCAGCGCGCACGTGGCTGTCCAGAACCGGTATCCTCGATGGCCGATGGCCTCGCCAAGTGCGAAATATTCGAACAGCGCAAGGATCGTGACCAACGCAGCTGCGATTGCAAGGATTGCCGTCGACCCCCACAGCACCAGACCCACGGCAAAAGGAATCAGCACTGCGGCCGTCGCCACACGCTTCCACGTCATAGAGATGAAGTCCCCTGAGAAATCGCTGGCATCATCTCATCATATCGACGGAAATAAATCACGCGAAGCAGGACAGATATTCTTGTCTGTCCAAACCACCGAATCCCAGAACACTCCCGCCGAAAATGGCTCATCCGAGCACGGATCCTAATTGAACGTTAGCAATGAGTTGCACGGATGCATCCAACGAGTCGCCGTGATGCGCACTCTGAGACCGAAACTTTCTCTAGACTTCGGTTGTACCCTTAATATAATTCCCCCTGTAGATAACTCCCTTTGGAGTGCAGCAGCTCGCTGCCGCTTTTCCGTCCGCCCCACCCACTCCAACTCTCGGAACGCCTAATACTCCAATCAACCGCAACTCTTTTTAGAATCAGCACTTACAGAACCGCCCGCAAGTGTTGATTCTAAATCATTTACAAGAACACTAAGTCCTTTAGATGCAACACTTATTGAAATATCGGGGGGAGAGGGGCCGCACCCACTTGAACTGAAAAAACTCAATTCCTAGCCGCGCGTACAGGCTTTTCGTCCGAAGGTTCCCCTTCGCGGATCCCGCCATAACGCCGCTCGCGTTTTTGAAACTCCAGCAAAGCTTCGAGCAGCCGCGCGCGGTTGAAGTCCGGCCAAAGCGTTTCCGTCACGAAAATCTCCGCGTAGGCGATCTGCCATAGCAGGAAGTTGCTCACGCGCATTTCGCCGCTCGTGCGGATCAATAGGTCCGGGTCCGGCAGGCCGTCGGTGTACAAGTGACGTGAAAGCTGCTCCTCGGTGACCTTTTCCGATGCAGCGTAGCCATTGCGTTCTTCCAGAATCGCGTTCATGGCGTCAACAATCTCCGCGCGCCCGCCGTAGTTCAGCGCCACGCACAACACCATGCCCTTATTACCCGCAGTCTTCTCCATGGCGTCCCGCACGTCGTGCTGAACCCCAACGGGGAGTTCATCGATGCGGCCAAGAAATCGCATGCGAATATTATTTTTTTGGAGCAGCGGCATCTCTTTGCGCAGATACTCGCGCAGCAGTTGCATCAGGAAGTCGATCTCCGCCTTGGGCCGCCTCCAGTTCTCCACCGAGAACGCATAAAGCGTCAACGCCTCCAGTTTTAAGCGCGCGCAAGTTTCAATGGTCGTGCGGGCCGATTGCGTTCCGGAGCGATGCCCGGCAATCCGTGGCAGGTGTCTCTTCTGCGCCCAGCGCCCGTTCCCGTCCATGATGACGGCCACGTGCCTCGGCAGCCGGGACAAGTCCAGCCTTTCGAGCAGTTGCGATTCTTCCGCAGTCACCGGACCAAGCTCAACCGGCGCGGCGAGATGGAGAGTCTTGTGTGATTTATTGTGCAGCACGGCGTCTTTAGGGGCTTCCGGGCATTTCTTCTTTACGCCGCAAAGTTAACACACGCTTTGGCAGCGGCGCAATGGCATGGTGCCGTTTCCAACATCAGGGCGCAGGGGATGTTCCGGGTTGGAAAAGAGCTGTGTAGGTCAGAACCAGCGTCAGAGCAATCATCGCGATAGCCGTAACCCAGGCCACGATATTGAAAGTCAGCGTATTCACGTACTCACCCATCAGGTCGCGCCGGTTCACCAGCAACAGAATAAAGATCACTACCACCGGCAGCCAGATTCCATTGCCGACCTGCGAAAAAATTAAGATCTTCCACAGTGGGGCGTTGGGCAGCAGGACAATCCCCGCTCCAACAACAATCAGCACGGTATACAGCCAGTAGAAAATCGGCGCTTCCTTGAATTTATTGTCGATCCCCGCCTCGAAACCAAGCCCTTCGCAAATCACATGAGCCGTCGAAAGCGGCAGGATCGAGGCCGCGAACAGCGAAGCATTGAGCAGGCCGAAAGCAAACAGAATCCCCGCGCCTTTGCCCGCCAGGGGGATCAACGCTTGCGCCGCTTGCGCCGCGTCGGTGATATCCCGATGACCCGAGGTATACAGCGTCGCCGCGGTGCAAACGATGATGAAAAACACGATCACCATACAGCTCACGCTGCCGAACAGCACGTCCGCCCGCGCTTTTGAGTATTGGCTCGGGCCCACTTTCTTTTCCACGAATCCCGCCTGGAGATAGAAAAACTGCCACGGTGCAATCGTTGTTCCTACAAGCCCGGTAAGCATCAGCAGATAGCCCGATTCAAAGCGAAGATTGGGAATCACCGTCTGTTTCGCGGCGATGAGCCAGTCCGGCTTCGCGAGAAACGCCGAAAAGACATACGACAGGTACAACACGCAGGCAAAAAGAAAAATGACCTCGACCTGCCGGTACGTTCCCCGCAGCACCAGCACCCAGACAAGGATCGCCGCAACTGGCACCGCAATGTACTTGCTCACATGGAAGATTTGCATCGCGGCGGCAACGCCTGCGAACTCCGCCACTACGTTTGCCAGGTCCACGAAAAATCCCGTTATCATCACAAAAAAGGTCGACCGGAATCCAAATTCCTCCCGAATGAGATCGGAGAGCCCTTTCCCCGTCACCACCCCCATTCGGGCGCACATCTCCTCCGTGACGTAAAGCGCGATCGTCATGGGAATCAGCGACCATAGCAAGGCGTATCCGTATTGCGCGCCGGCTTGCGTGTAGACGGAAATTCCGCCTGCGTCGTTGTCCACGTTGGAGGTGATCAGCCCCGGGCCCACCACGGCCAGCAGCAGCGTCAGTCGCCGCCGTAGCCCACGGATCTTTTTCTGCAAGTCCGTGTCGCCGGTCCGCACGCGCTCAAATCTCGTGGATATGGCCTGCCAGTTCATCGCTGCGCCTGCATCCCCTTTCTAGTATTTCACCAGCCGCGATACTACGTCGTCCACGGTGATCGCTCCGATAGGCTGATTCTCTTCGTTGATCACCGTCAGCATCCGCAAGTTGTACTTGTCAAAAATCTCGAACACATCCTTGTCGTCCGCGTTCGCCGGCAAGCTCAGCAGCGGTTCCATTTTTAACTCCGTCATGCGCTGATCCCCTGCCGCCAACAGCAATCGCGCCACCGGCACCGTCCCCGAAAACTGCGCCGAGCCATCAAGCAATACGATGGTGTCGAGTTGATCGAGATTCAATTCCTGGCCACGCATCCAGGCCAGCACTTCGTCCCGCGTGGATGCTTCGCCTACATACACAAACTCGGGATTCATCATACCGCCCGCCGTGGAGGCATCGAACTCCAGCAATTCCCGGACTTCATCGGCCTCCTGCCCGGGCATCTCGTCCAGCAATTCTTCCGACGTTTCCTTCGGCAAATCGGCCAGCAGGTCTGCGGCCGCGTCCGGAGCCATTTCTTCGAGAATATCCGCGGCCTTTTCCGGATCAAGTTTCTCGACGATCTGCGTGGTCAGCCGCTCATCTAATTCCGCAAGCACGGCCGCTGCGGTCTCTTCATCCAGGGAAGCGATAATTCCCTGCCGCTCCGCCGCGGAAAGATCTTCCATGATTTCGGCCAGATCGGCTGGATGCAGGTCTTCGAGTTTTTCGTGGGTAATCCGCAATTTCACGCGCCGCATCGGGTCCGGTTCAACGAGGTTCACGAACTCCCAGCGAATCACGCGCTGCGGCAGTTTGCTCTGCAGCTTTCGAACAAGCAACGCAGGAACTACTCCTTGGAGCAGCCTCCGCACCGCGCCCGGAAGCCCCACGTCCACCTGCGTCAGCCGCAACTCGGTATTCCCGTTCCAGCGGAACTCCGTCAGGTCAACATCGTTTACCCGCACCACTTTCCGCCCCCGCGTGTCGATGATCTGCTGATCCAGCAAATCCTTTTGCACCGCCAGCCACGACTCGTTCGGCCGGTAAAGTTCCAGTGCCCGCTCGCTCACGTTCAACTTCATGTTCCCCGCGGACACCGACGCGACCTGGTCGTGCTTCGCGACAAGAGGCTGATAGCTTCCGCGCGACAGCAGGTAGTGCGAGACCCGGTTTGGCGCTTCTGCCGGTTCAATAAAGAACTCGCGAACGCGCCCCACAAAATTTCCTTCGGAGTCATACGTCTTTGATCCCATTAATTCCGTTGCGTAAATTTCCATGTCGTTCACCCTGCACTCAGTCCCGTCTCAGCCACTTCCCGGACCAATCCGGTTCCTGACCCTGGTTCCCCGAGCAACAAAAAACCCGCGTACCGTTCAACCTCGGCCGCGGGCAAGTGCCTCACACAAATGGACTTACCGCTAGCCGCCGCTGAACCCTCCCCACCCGATTGCCCGGACCAGCGCTTGCGCCCCGTGCGACTTCAATTGGGAACCCATCCGATGGACCCACTGCCTTCTGGACCAACTAGGGCCAGGTTCGAGTTCGCTGCGCGCACTCATCGAGAGAGAATTCACTCCATTACCGCCAACCGCGTTCGGCGACGCAAATGAATCGCCAATTTGCAGTCACAGTTGAATTCATAAGCCGCGACCGCTGCATTGTCAACAAAGAAATGGCTTCGAATGGATTTTTTTTTGCAGATCAGACTACTTCGAGGAATTTTTTCGTTCCGCGAACACCATGTGCCGGGGTTGCTCTCCCTTTCGGCGGCACTCTTCCATGTACAGAACCAGGTAGCTTTTTAGCACGTAGTCATGCTTCGAAAAGCCTAGTTCCGCCGCGGCTCGATCGATCGCCGCGGCAGGCCCTTCCAATTCGACAAACGTCCCAATGGGAGTTTCATCCAACTCGATCAACAGGTCGCGCGCCCAGGCTCTCGAACCGGGCAGCCGGAATGTCGTACGGTACTTCTCATAGCGGAACCAGCCGCTCATTCCCAGCCCTTCGAATATCTTGCTCAGATTCGTGGCATCCGTGACCTCCAGCTCAATTTCCTCGCGAACTTTGTAATGCCCGCGCGCGGCGCCGCCGAATTCCGCACCACCAGGTCTCGCGATCGGCTGCTTAAAGGTCACCACAACTCGCTGTCGCGATCCTGCTGCCTTCGACCTCCCGCGCGCCTCCGGCGTTTCCGTTCGAATGCGCAGTAGCTGCCCATGCTTTGCCAGCCCCCCTTGTGGCGTATCGAAAATCACATTTTCCTCGTGAACCCGCCCAGTTCCGCCGCCGACGGGTTTCGCCCCCATCCGCTTCAGGCCACGATGGAACGCCCGCACGTCATTGATCTTCAATTTGATTTCGGTCTCTTGCGCCATCGAGGTCCCTTGGCCAGTTGCGGCCTGCTTTCTCCTTCCGCCGACTTCCGCTAGTATAACGAAAGCACGCAAAGTTAACGCCCGGCGCCCAGTCCCGCCGCGCACACCCAGAGTGGACCATTTTTGGTCCTCGACCATAAAAGAGACTCATGAACCCGGACGCCAAAACCGCGCCGCCAGCGCCCTCACATGAATTTGCAGTAGACACTGCTCTCCGTCCGCCGGTCGCCCGGAGCGAACCGGTGGAACACGTGTTACACGGTGACCGCCGCGTCGACCACTATGCCTGGCTCCGTCAGAAAGAGAATCCGGAAGCCATCGCCTATCTCCAAGCCGAAAACGCTTACACAGATGCCGTTTTGAAGCCTACAGGGGCCTTACAAGAAAAGCTCTATCAGGAGATGCTCGGCCGCATCCTCCAGACTGACCTCTCGGCTCCCTATCGCCTCCGCGGCCATGACTATTTCACGCGCACCGAAGAGGGCAAACAATACGCCCTGCATTGCCGTCGCAGCGATGGGGATAACTCCTCCGAAGAACTTTTGTTGGACCTCAATCGGCTTGCGGAAGGACGCTCGTTCCTCGGTCTGGATTCTTTCGAACTCAGCGACGACGATCAACTTCTCGCCTATTCGATCGACACCACGGGCTTCCGCCAGTACACGCTGCAAGTAAAAAATCTGCGCACTGGCGCCACCCTTCCCGAACGATTCGAACGCGTCACCAGCGTTGCCTGGGCCTCCGACAACCGCACGCTCTTCTATACAGTCGAGGACGAAATCACCAAGCGCTCGCACCGGCTTTACCAGCATGTCCTTGGCAATTCCAATCCCGACTCGCTCCTCTATGAAGAAACCGACGAGCGCTTCCGCCTGGAAATCGAGCGAACCCGCAGCGGCCACTTTCTCCTCCTCACCAGCGCGAGCCATACCGCCAGCGAGGTACGCTTTCTCCCTGCTGCACAGCCCTCCGGCGAATTTCAAGTGATCGCTCCGCGTGAAGACAATCATGAGTATTACGCCGATCACCATCCTGGAGGCGGGAGTCACGCGGCTGAGGGCTTCTTTTATATCCGCTCGAATTCCGGTGGCCGCACTTTTCGCCTGATGACCGCGGCGGTGACCGATCCTCGCCGCGAATCCTGGCGAGAAATTATCTCCAACCGTGCGGACGTGATGCTCGCGGCGGTTGCAGCTTTCCAAACACATCTCGTTCTATTCGAACGTGAAGGCGGGCTCCCTTATCTTCGAATCGTGGATTTGACTTCCGACGCGCCAACCGCTCTCGCGGCTTCGCACCGCATCGAATTTACCGAACCCGCTTACAACGCTTCCATCGGTGAGAATCCGGAGTTCAACGCCTCGCACGTTCGCTTTCAATACGAATCCTTCGTCACGCCACGCTCCATCTTCGACTACGACGTCCGGACCCGCGAGCGCACCCTGCGCAAGCAGCAACCGGTCCTCGGTGGCTACGACGCTTCTCACTACATCAGCGAACGCCTGCACGCCACTGCCTCGGACGGTACTCGCGTGCCTCTCTCCATCGTCTATCGGCGCGACACGCCGCGAGATGGCTCTGCTCCCCTGCTCCTGTACGGCTACGGCAGCTACGGCATCTCTGTCCCAGTCAACTTCAGTTCGAATCGCCTCAGCTTGCTCGATCGCGGTGTTATTTACGCGGTCGCTCACATCCGCGGCGGCGGCGAACTCGGCAAACCCTGGCACGATGCCGGCCGCATGAAGCTGAAGCGCAACACCTTCACCGACTTTATCGCCGCAGCCGAGCATCTCATCGCGCAGCGCTATACCGAGCCGGAAAAACTCGTCATCGAAGGCGGCAGCGCCGGCGGCCTTCTGATCGGCGCCGTAACCAACATGCGCCCCGATCTTTTCCGCATCGTCATCAGCCACGTGCCCTTTGTCGACGTTCTGAACACCATGCTGGATGCCACGCTCCCGCTGACCGTCGGCGAATACGAAGAGTGGGGCAACCCGCAAATCGCGGACGACTACTTCTATATCAAAAGCTACTGTCCCTACACAAACCTCGAGCCCAAGGTCTATCCCACAATGCTCGTGAAAACCTCGCTGAACGACAG
>DATDGF010000045.1:0-6863 GCA_036522195.1 Candidatus Acidiferrum sp.
AACCGCACACGCAGCCTCGCTGTCTTCGGCAATCTTTTCCTCCACTGGCTGCCCGTGAAGGTTCGAGAGAAGTCCCTGCGTGTGCGGGCCTCCTACTATCTCGGCTCGATCTCATTCATCCTTTTCATCGTTCTCTTCGTCACCGGCATTTTGTTGATGTTCTATTACCATCCGGCCACGCCCCATGCCTACCGGGACATGAAAGATCTTCAATTCGTCGTCTCGAACGGCGTCTTCCTTCGAAATCTTCACCGCCTGGCCGCGCATTTGATGGTTTTCGCCGTCTTCTGGCACATGTTTCACGTGTTCTACCGCGGGGGCTACAAACCGCCGCACGAATTCAACTGGGTGGTCGGTGTTGTGCTCCTGCTTGTCACGCTGTTCCTCAGCTACACGGGCTATCTCTTGCCTTGGGACCAACTCGCTTTTTGGGCTGTCACCGTCGGCACTAACATCATTTCCGCGATGCCCTTTGTTGGCGACAAAATTCGGTTTCTTCTACTTGGTGGGAACATCGTAGGAGAAAACGCGTTGCTCCGTTTCTACGTGCTTCACGTCGTGATTCTTCCGCTCGTCGCATTCTTGCTCATCGGAATTCATTTCTGGCGTGTGCAAAAGGATGGCGGTCTGACCGTAAAGCCCAAGGATGCCGATGGAAAAGAATAAAATCGAGACCGGCTTTAGCTCGGACGCGAAGAAAGAGCCACGCCGCGTCGTTTTTGTCACGAAAAAGACCGCTGCTAAGGTAGTTGGCGATCCTGGCCCCCAGTTGATGACTTACCCTCATCTCTTGATCCGCGAGGCGATCGCATTTCAGGTCCTCGTGATTGCGATGGTGCTCGTTGCGCTTCTCTGGGACGCGCCGCTCGAGCAACTCGCGAATCCGCTGCTTACCCCGAATCCCGCCAAGGCCCCGTGGTATTTTCTCGGCCTTCAGGAACTGCTGCACTTTTTCCCGCCATTTGTCGCGGGAATATTGATCCCGACATTGGTGCTGATCGCGCTCGTGGTCATTCCCTATTTCAACATGAATATCGAAGGCGAGGCGATCTGGGCTCGGCGGCCGTCGCAAAACCTGAGGACCGTTCTCATCACTGTGATCTTCCTCCTCGCGTTTCTTGCGGGATTCCATGCCTGGACGATTTTTGCTCCCACCGCGCTCGTTGCTGCACTTTTGCTTTTGTCTTACACCGTCAGGCAGGGACAAGAGGGCTGGCTGAATGCGCTCGCCACGAAACCACTCTCCTGGTGGGTCATGACGTGGTTCATTGCTGTCGCTATCTGTTTGACCGTCGTGGGGACGTTTTTCCGGGGCCCGGGTTGGTCTTGGGTCTGGCCGTGGAGAACTCATGTCGGCTGAAGAGATGGGCAAATTAACGAACCGCACCCGCCTGATCTTTGCGGTTTCGAGTGTCGTGTTCTTGGCCGTGCTAGCGATCTCGCCCTTCAAGGATTTTCGCCGCGAGTGGAAGCAGTATAAGCGTTCTTACCTGCGATTTGCCCAGGGCCGCCCTGACACAAAGAAATTGTTGGCCGATTACCGTCCCGACATCGATCAGATCTGGCTTCCCGGATTGA
This sequence comes from Candidatus Acidiferrum sp., assembly GCA_036522195.1. GTDB lineage: Bacteria > Acidobacteriota > Terriglobia > Acidiferrales > UBA7541 > Acidiferrum. Next base: position 1,579 of record DATDGF010000045.1, read on the forward strand.
ACGTTGTCGACCGATGCACAACCTGCCACCAGGGAATCACACAGCCGAGCCTCGCTGATAAAGCGGTGCCCGAGCCTTTCCGCGCACACCCGGCCATTCCGCACAACGTCCGCGATTGGGGCTGCACCGTATGTCACCGCGGCCAGGGTTCCGCCACAGAAGTTGCTGAAGCTCACGAATCGACCCTTGCCTGGGAACAGCCGATATTGCCCACCCGCTTTATTCAAGCGTCGTGTGGCACTTGTCACTACGCCGATCTGGCCCAGACGCCGCAGCTGACGCGTGGCCGCCAGCTTCTAGCTGAACTAAATTGTCAAGGTTGCCACCGCTTGCCGGGAATCGAGCGTCCGGCGATGCTCGGTCCGGATCTGACAAACATCGGTACAAAAGTCAGCCGCGAGTGGATTTACAAGTGGCTCAAGGAACCGCGCACCATTGTCGACAAGGACGGCAATGTCACGGTGGATGGCTACGAGACGGAAGAAGAGCCGCGCATGCCGAAGTTCCGCTTGACCGATGCGGAGCTGCGCGCGCTTTCCTCCTACCTCAGCGTTCAAAAAGCCAAGCCGATTGACCCTTCCAAGATTGATGCCCGCAGCATTGCGGCCTGGAGCAAGAATCCGGGATTGATTTCCCAAGGCGAAGTGCGCTTCCGGCAGATGTTCTGTTCGACGTGCCACTCATTGGCGGTCACTCGCGCTGGTGAGACGAAGCTGATCGGCGGGGATATCGGACCGGAGCTGACGAAAGTCGGCAGCAAAGTTAAACCTGAGTGGCTTATCGCGTGGCTTCGTGATCCGCAGGGGTATTTGCCGCATACCCGTATGCCGCGCTACGGCTGGTCTGACGAGGATCTCTACAAGGTCACCCAATACATCACCACCAAGCTCACCGATTCTGACCTGCTCACAGACGTTCCACAGCTCGGGCAAGCAACCGAAGAGGAGATCCAGCTTGGCCATCGTCTCTTTCTGGAAAAGGGATGCGCGAGCTGCCATTCGATTGAGGAGCTGAGCCAGCAGAAAGATTTTGGACCGGACTTGAGCGCACTTGGCGAAAAAAACGCTTCCGACCTGGAATTCGGCTCCGCCAAAGTTCCGCACAATCTTGTTGCTTACATCCAGGCGAAATTACAGGACCCCACGTCCGTGAATCCTGCTGCGCGTATGCCGCAGTACAACTGGAATCAATCCGATTTGGAGGCGATCACAACAGCGCTTCTGAGCCTGAAGGGTGCGCCCGCCACGAGCGCATTGCAAAATCTGGTTGTGCCTCTCAAGGAAGCTGGCTTTCATCCCGCCGGCTCGTTCGCAGAAGTCTATGAGCGCTACAAATGCTATACCTGTCACAAATTTAACGGTTACGGTGGAGACCTCGCACCCGATCTGACCTTCGAAGGCAGTCGCGCGCAACGGCAGTGGCTCGTGGACTTCTTGAAAAATCCACAAACGTTGCGCCCGACGCTCATTTTGCGCATGCCACAATTCAATATGAGTGATAAAGACACAACGACGCTCGCAGACTACATGACGATGGTCTTGCAGCACCCCGCGGCGAATCCGGGCAGTATTGACGCGAAACAATTCACGCCCGCCATGGTGGCGCTCGGCAAACAACTTTACGAAGTGAAATACCAATGCCAATCATGTCACACCATCGGTGGAACAGGCGGATATGTGGGGCCCAACCTGAACAATGCGGGTGGCTGGTTGACGCCCGCATGGATCGAAGCCTGGCTGAGAAACCCCCAGGCACTCGTTCCAGATACCATCGAGCCGCGGCGAAATTTTGCCGAAGATGAGGTCAGGGCTTTGACGGCGTACCTAATGACCTTGCGACAGAGCATCAAACCACAAAAAACCACGAGTACCCCTGCGCATGCTGTAGCTCAAGGGGCCGGTCGATGAAATTCCATGTCTGGATCGGCGTTCTACTATTGGTGACTTTCTCTGGGGCCGCAGGGTGCCGCAAACGTGTCGAAACTGCCAAAGCAGATCCGCTTCTTGCGGCGTACGATACAGAGGTTGACTGGACCGATGCGCAGCACGTCATTCCTCTGGGCTATCAGCAAGCGCAAGGAAAACGTATTTTTTACCAACAGTGTGTCTGGTGCCACGCAGACGCTACGCCTGCAGGTCCATCTAACCGTTCAAACCTGACGCCTGTTCCACCTTTGCTGAATGACGGTGCAACGCTAAATGCAGAAAGTGACGAGTACATGCAGAACATCATCACGCTCGGTGGTGCTGCCATGGGTAAATCGGCAATGATGCCGCCCTACGGTCGTACGCTTTCGGCGCAGGAAATCCGCTCAGTGATTGCGTTCGCACGGGCCATCGCCCAGCCGGCCTATCAGCCGCCAGCACGAGCAGGATCGCAATACTCCGCAAGATAGGAGAAGCTTTGTTACGAACTATGAAGCTCGGGCTTTTCTACGGACTGCGCCGCCAAGTAATTCTCTTGGCAGTTGGACTGGCGATAAGCATTTCCGCGGTACCCGCGTTCGCGCAGGTAAGCCCGTCTGAAATACTGAATCCTGATCTCAGGGCACTCGAAGAGTCGTATTTCCAGCAGTTGAAGGCCCTCAATCAATCGATCGCCAAGACGAAATTTCCTTTCCCTTTCTATCTCAGCCGTTATGTTGGGCTCGATCCCGCGCAACAAGCAGAGGCTGATTCGCGCGGATTGGAATTCGTTCGTTTTCAAGATCGCGTAATTCTGAAAGTGACAGGGAATTATAATGCGGCCTATGACACGGCTCGTCTTACGCGGAACGAACGCGCTGTCAGTACGTTTCGCGCCGTAGTCCTTCCCATCATGGAGATTCTGGCGGCGTCTCTGCCGCAAGACTTGGCTTGTGATGGAATTGGTTTTGAAATTTCTCATCACACCCGCACACGGGATCGCAGCTATGACTATGAGGGGAAAGAAATTCTCGTGGTGGTGCTCGATCGAAACGAGGCTTGGGCGTTATCCCGCGCCTCAACCGATCCCCAGCGCCAGGAAGTTGTGAATCGTTCGAAAGTTTATGTCAGCGGAAGCGAGTTCGGTCTCTCGCTATCGGAACGAGATCCCGTCAACGTTCAGGCGCTTCCACGGTCCGTCCCTGCCAAGCCGGATGCAACTTCCACGGCACGTTCTTCGACCGCAGCAGGCCGGTCTTCCTTACTCAAGTCAAATCTTTCCCTTTCATCTGCACCCCCGGCCGCGCCGTCCCCAGTGCATGCTGTTTCTGAGGACGCCAATGCCGCTCTACCTCCAACCAAGGCTGTGGACCCGCAACCCGCCGCTCCTCCGCCAACGCAGGCCGACGCTGACCGCCTTGCTGAGAAGTATCATTTGCAACTGGCCGCTCTCGCCAAGGAGGGCGCAGCGAAATATCATTTTGTCGACTACGCTCCACCCATGTTCGTCGTTTTCCACGATCAGATGGCGTTCCAGATGACTCTGCGAAATTCCATCCAATTTTGGCCTGTGAGAGGCTCTATCTACAAGCGTGCCGCCCAGAGTTTTGACCTATTCCTGGCCCCTCAACTCAAAGATTTATCGGACAGGATTTCGCCGGATCTGGAAGTCCAGTTCTTTGACTTTTCCGTCCTGAACAGGCTTTCTCCCGGCGCGAAAGGCACTTCTGAAGCGATTGAATTCATTTGCCCGCGAACCGCTCTCAAACAATTTGTGAACGCCGAGATTACGAACCAACAACTGCTGGATCAGAGCGTCATCCTCGTGAACGGTGTGCGCATCGCCTTGAACCTCCAACTCGTGGAATAGAGGCATTTCATTTGTGACATTCCGGCCGCGAGCGCGCCTTTCCATGTTGAGCACGGCTGGCTAAGCGAGATCGTCCACGGAGGCGTCCGGGCCCGCGTTGGCTTGCCACGATGAGCGCATAACCACGCGTGGACCCGTCTTAGGTTGGTCTTGCGCGCTCAGGAAATGATTGCAAGTAGGAGGGCACACAATCCTGTGACCGGCGTCACATGTTCAGGTGACCGGAATCACGGCATGTCCTTCTGCCATTGGCGCAGACTGCGAACTACGAGGTGGACCATGAGCGCAATCGAAACAGGAGTACGACTTACCCTCAAAAACATTCTGCTTTTGACGGATTTTTCGGAGCCATCAGAACTCGCGGTTCCTTTCGCGATAGCCGTTGCCCGCGAGTATGAGTCCAAAGTGTACGCGATGCATGTGCTGACTCCTGTCCCATTGGCTTATGCGACCCCGGAGTCGGCTGCCGCTGCGATCGAGGGATTGGAGGAAGGTGCGCAGGTGGGAATGCAACGGGTTGACGCACAGCTCGTTGGAGTGCCTCACGAGACGATGCTAGTCAGGGCCGAGTCAGTTTGGTCTCCAGTCGAGCAAGCATTAAGCGAGTGTGAAATTGACCTGGTGATTTTGGGTACCCATGGACGCACAGGCGCTATAAAGCTCCTGTGCGGTTCCGTGGCGGAAGAAATCTTCAGGCGAACCAGGGTTCCTGTACTCACGATTGGTCCGTCGGTGAGAAAAGGCATTCATAGCGGTGGCCAGTTTCGTCGCGTGCTCTTTGCAACCGATTTCACGTCGGAAGCGCAAGCGGCTGCTCCATACGCCATCTCCATGGCACAGGAGAATCAAGCAAGACTCCTCCTTCTGCACGTGATGCGTGACCCAGATTTCAAGACGAGCAAGAGGACAGCACAAGACTCAGTGGCCAATACGATGCATCAGCTCTACGAGCTGGTTCCTCCGGAGGCAGAGCTGTGGTGCCGTCCCGAGGCTACGGTGCGTTTCGGAAATCCTGCGGAGCGAATTCTCGATGCGGCAATGGAACTTGAAGCCGATCTGATCGTGTTGGGAGTCCGCGACGCTGCAGGGCACCTCGGAGCAGCTACGCATCTCGAGCGCACCACAGCCCACAAGGTGGTGGCACGCGCCACCTGCCCGGTTCTGACCGTCCGGGGCTGAAAAAGTTAGATTGGCAGCTCAGAGCGACGGGAGTCACGTTTCGTTCTACGGCGCCGTTAATCACTCGGTGGTAGTCTGTGCACTACAAGCGGAGAGAAACACTTCGCTAGAGTAGGGACAATTATGGCTTCATCCGTCGCGGTCAGTTCTTCTAGTCGTTCACGCTCAGCTCTTGAAAGTTTCTTCACGCCCTGTGGTTCGCCAAAACTCCAGCCGACCGTGAAATCAATAACATAGCTGCTGCCATCTCACCACCGTTTTGTTATAAATCCTGAGCATGGTGCGCTTCGTCAGGCTCTGCTTCGGCATGCTGGTCCGCCTCTTTCGCAGGC
>DATDGF010000046.1:0-108315 GCA_036522195.1 Candidatus Acidiferrum sp.
TACCCATCGCTTACTTTGACGCTCTCGGTCTTCCTCGACTCCTCGATGACCTCGCGTAACCCACTGAACCGCCGTACGCGGACCCGCATCTACGGTGGTGTGGCAGGGGCGAGCGGGCGACCGCTCCCCCTATGCCGATTCAGAGCCGCTTTCTCTGGAGGAGAATTAAGCCTGCATGACCTCATTTCAATACATAGATTTCTACGACTACCACACGCTGCATCGTTCTAGCCTACCGCGGTAAGTTAATACTGCTGCTGAGTGCTTTCGATGAGGAGCTAGATGACTACCCCAACGCATATGCCGTGTATCTCCTCCCACCAATTGTTGCCGCGCAATTGAAGGCTGGATCCTGGAAATTCTTGGAAGAGCAAGGTTTGGAGCCGATTGGCCAGATTCCGATCGGAAGAGTAAAATTCGATGCTAGTCGAAGAAAAAACTCGACGAGTCCATATTGGATGATCTGATTTCTTAGAAGCTTTGCTTTCGCAGAGCCGGCGCTCTTGGTGCGTATGATTGCTCTGACATCCTTCTGGTTCATTTGATCGTTGGAGGTTGATATGTCCAAGAAATCCATATTGATGCTGGTTGGCGACTATGTAGAAGACTACGAGGTGATGGTGCCGTTTCAGGCGCTGTTGATGGTCGGCCACACCGTTCATGCTGTTTGCCCCGGCAAGAAATCCGGCGAGCACGTGCGGACCGCCATCCACGATTTCGAAGGTGACCAGACCTATTCCGAAAAGCGCGGGCACAATTTTGCGCTCAACGCCACGTTCGATCACATCAAGCCTGAAGATTACGATGCGCTGGTCCTCCCCGGCGGACGCGCCCCGGAATACATTCGTCTCAACCCTCGCGTGATCGAGATCGTTCACCACTTTTCGAAAGCCAACAAACCCATCGCCGCTATTTGCCATGCCGCGCAAATCCTAGCCGCCGCCGGCGTCCTCGAAGGGAAAAAGTGCAGTGCTTATCCCGCCGTCGGCCCCGACGTTGCATTGGCTGGTGGCACGTACGTCAGTCTTGGAATGACCGAAGCTATCACCGACGGCAATCTCGTCACCGCGCCAGGCTGGCCCGCGCATCCCGCATGGCTCGCGAAATTCCTCGCGGTGCTGAGGACGCGCATCGAGCTTTAGAAGCAAAAATTATTGCTGTTGTTGAAATTGTTGTTCGAACCCGGAGTTGGAAGGTCCACTTAGCGGTTTTGTATCCAATACATTTTCTCGATACATACGATGATTTTTTCGGCTTCACAAGTTTGTTAGCGGAATTGCGGTTCTCCCCTTCCTAAATGCTCCTGCAGAGTGGATAATTTCTTGCTGGGCATATCATGAAGGGGCGACTCTAGACTCATGGCAAACGTCAATACCAAGAAGGGCGTCATTGGCATCCTCACGGGAGGAGGTGACGTTCCGGGGCTCAATCCCGCCATCCGCGGGGTCACTCTCCGCGCCTTGCGCGAGGGCTATCAGGTCATCGGTATCCGGCACGGCTGGGCCGGGCTCGTGGACATGGTCCGCGAGAAGGATTACGACAATTCCGACAATTTCTTTTTGCTCGACGAAGAGATCGTCGATCGCTCTGGCCGAACCGGAGGAACTTTTCTCCATTCATCCCGAACCAATCCCGGCCGCGTCGCCAGGTCTAGCGTCCCCGCGCATCTGAAAGACAAATTCACCGCCGAGAAAAACGACCTGACTCCGGAAGTGCTAAAGAACCTGGCGTGGCTTGGAATTGATACGCTGATCCCCATTGGTGGCGACGACACGCTTAGCTACGGCGTTCGCCTGCACAAAGAAGGATTCAAAGTCATTGGCATTCCCAAGACCATGGACAACGACGTCCCTGGCACGGACTACTGCATCGGTTTCAGTACTTGCGTCACGCGTACGATTCAGATGGTCAACAGCCTGCGCACGTCCGCCGGATCGCATGAGCGCTTCATGGTTCTTGAAGTCTTTGGACGGTACGCGGGGTTTACCGCGATGCTGCCTACGATGGCAGGCGCGGCTAACCGCTGCGTGATTCCGGAATACAAATTTAATATCGAGCATCTGACCGAGCTCCTGGTTGCGGACCGCAACAAGAATCCCAGCCGGTACTCCATTGTCCTCGTTTCTGAAGGAGCCATGTTCGAAGGCGGCGAAATGGTTTTCGAAGGAGAAGCGGCGGACGCGTTCGGCCACAAAAAACTCGGCGGCATCGGCGACATCGTTGCCGAAAAGATGAGGGATATCTCCGCGAAGTTCAACAAAGGCAAAAAAATAGACGTCATTGCTCAGAAGCTCGGTTACCTCGTTCGCTGTGGCGATCCCGACGCCATCGATTCCATCGCTCCCATGGCTTACGGAAATCTCGCGCTGGACCTGCTTCTGAAAAACATCAGCGGTCGCCTGGTTGTCCTCAAGAACGGGCACTACGACAATATTCCCCTGGAAACTGTTACCTCCACCAAGAAGGTCGTCAATGTGAAGGAGCAGTACAACACCGAGCGACTCCGCCCCCAATACGCCAGCTTCGAAATGCGTCCGCTCTTCCTGATGACCAACGAAGTGGGTTGAGCTCAGCTACCGCGCGTTCTAGTTTCCACCTTTTCCCGTGCGCAACGCCGGAAGCGTAAACGTGGGCTTTACTTCTTTGCGCTTCGACCAGTCGTGGTAAGTGTGGCATTCGAAGCAGCGTGATTCCGCGTGATCCGGTCCGGGTGCGTGGCAGGTCTGGCAAGTCGCAATCCCGGGCAGCAGGACGTCGCTCGACTCCGTGCTTGTCAGTGCCTTCTCGTGGCAACTCACACATGTAAAGCCAGTGTGTGCGCCATGATCGAATTTTGCGTGCGGCATCCACTGCAGAGTGATGTTAGCGGGCGCGATGTCTGGCAATTCAGGCTGTACGCTGGAGATCCCGGTGGCGCCCGGCTGCGACGAAGATATTTCGATCTTTCGCCGCGAACTTTTCTCCAACGGCACAAATGTATGGCACTGCTTGCAGGTTTTTCTCGCAAGCAACTCTTCGGCCTCTGCGGTGCGTTCCACTACCCATTGTGCAGGTGTGAGTATGCGAACCTCGGGCGGCGGTGGTTTTCCGGTCAAGTCCCGGCTCGGCTCGCGCATGACGCGAACTTCGCTCGCGTGCGCGGCGATATACTCGCGGAACTTTTTCACGAGGAACGCGTGCACGATTTCCGGTTTGTCGTGCGGCACGCCCTCATCGAAGCGCTTGTCAAAGGTGAGCAGGTGGCAAGACGCACAGGCATTGGCGAATTTCACTGGTGCCATCAACTCGCGCCCGGTCCTGGGATGCGGAGGCGTGAGTGTTTCGGTGTGAGCGGGAAGAAATTCTTCGCTCTCTTTGTAGCTGACGGCCGCAGCGCGGTACTTGGAGTCGGCGTACGTCAAGTCCGCAGGGGCGGCGCTTGGACGATGGCAGTTGTCACATTCGAGATTGACGATTGGGCCGGTGGGGCCCTGGCGGATTGGCTTCATGTGAATGGCATGATTTATCTTCATCGTCCCGGGGTCGCTCGCGCCTTCTCGCAGAGCAGCGAACTGCGGGTGACCATCTTCGAAACTATGGATGTGCGTCGCGAATCGCAGCCTGCCACTAGCGGCCTTCAAATCTGCATGGCATCCAGCGCAGCTTTGGTTACTGGCGGCTTTGATGTTTACGCGGCCGCGATGTTCCATATGGCATGCAGAACATTCGAGCGACTTCGTTTGACTGGCGTGATGGATGGGGCCGTCATGACACGCGAGGCAGGCACTGTCCGCGGCTTTTGCGGAGAATGCGCTGGCTTGCTGGACATGACAAGTGGCGCATCCCTTTTCGAGGATGGCGTGAGCTTCCGACATGCGTCCGCTCGAGTACACGCGGTGATCACCAGAAAAACCGCGCCACGCTATCCAAACCAGGGCAAGTAAAGGCAGCAGGAGGCTAAGCCAGAATTTCGCGCGCTTCAGCGGCGTCGACCTCTTGAAATAGTTGAGGTCGATGCGCTGCGCGAGTTTCTTGGTTGTGCGTGTGCGTGCCACGTTTTTTTTGCTAAAAGCGCAGCGCCATTACGGCATGAATGGCGCCGAGCAAAATCAGTGCGAGCGAAAGCGGAATGTGTAACAACAACCATCCGTGCAGCCAGCGGTGCAAACGGGACTGGCGCTGGAGCTGGCGCGCTTCGTCGCAAATATCTTCGAGGTCGTCGAGCGTCGCGTGTGCCGCGGCCGGCAGCAGCGTTCGCAGGCCGGCAAATGCGCTGGCCGCGTTTTGCGCGTCGCTGAGGTGCTGGCCATGCCGTTCTGGATGTTCGAGGAACGGCCGTATCTCCTGAAGATAAAAGCGGCGAAGTGGCGCGCTTTCCTCTTCGGTGAGCAGGATGATTTCGGGAGCGGCGGCAACTGCGGCGCTCGCACCGGCACTGACCGCGGCCGACGTACGCAGCGGAACGGCGGACGCCGCCATCGTGCGCAACGCCGTGAAACCGCCGGCGCGCTGCACTTCTGCATTAGAAGGTTTGGCGAGACCGACGGGCCCGCAAACAGATTCTACCGCGCGATCGGCTTCTTCGCGGAGGAGCGAGCGCACATGATCGATTTCGTCGTAAATGGTTTCGAGAGGCACCTCTGCCGTCATGACGCGAGGAACGTAGTGTTGAAGCGCTGCGCCAAATACACCGCTGAGCACGGTGATGACCAGCAGCAACATCAAGACGCGCGTAAGCGTACCGCCGAAATGAAAACCGCCGTGAAAGAGAATCAATGGCAGCGCCAGAAAACCGAGCCAGAGATGGCCGCGCATCCAGTCTTGCGCGCGGCCTATGCGCCAGGTGGGGACCCGTTTACGCGCGCCGAGAAGCGCCGCGAAAATCATGAACGCGAATCCGATGACGCCGAAAATTAAGCCAATGGTGCTACCGCCGCGCGGTCCTTGCCGCGAATGGAGCGCATAAAAAACATAGATCACCGTGGAAATGGCCAATATGGTCAGCGAGGCGAAGGCCCAGCCGCGGTGTGTCCGGTCCATTCTCATTTCGCGGTGCCCTGGCCGAGCATGTCAGCGAAAAATGTTTTTGGATCGACGCGGTGCGCCGCATCGTGCGGGCAAGCATAGACGCAGCTCGGCTCTTTCAAATGCGTGCACAGATCGCATGAGGTAGCTTTTTGCTTGATGGCCGCCTTCTTGCGCCCGATCCGCTCCGGGTCGTCCACCAGCACTTCGAAAGGATGCAGATTGATGTTGCCGTAAGGGCAATTTTGCGCGCAGAGGCCGCAGCCGATACACCAATCCTCGATGATGACTTCGAGCGAATTGCGCCTTCGAATCGAGCCGACGGGACAGCCCACCATGCATAGCGGATCGCGGCACTGGCGGCAGCTTGTCGCCACGAGATATTGGTCGAAGCGCAAGCCGTCGCGAACGAGTCGCGTGATTCCGTCGTGCGCGTCGGCACAGGCATTGACGCAGGCGTCGCAGCGCGTGCAGTTTTCTAAATCTAGAATTAGGAGGCTCTGCGCTTCCATCAAACCTTGCGACAGAAATTGTTCGATGGGAACGTTTTGAACCATCTGCATGCGCTGCTGATTGGCGGCGTGGCGTTCCGCGGCAACGGCTTCGAGGCCCTTTCGAACGCTGGGAAAACGCTCGATCATTTGGCGAAAATCATCGCCGGAGATGCGCACAAGTTCGACGTGGTCGAGCGCGGTGCAGGTGGCCGTTCGAACGCCTCCTCCGAGCAAGCCGATTTCGCCGAAGTAATCGCCGCGCGAAAGGTAGGCGAGAACCATTTCTCCGCCGGGATAATTTTCCGAGATTTTCACGAAGCCGATTCGAACGAGATAAAAACTGTCGGCAGGATCGCCCTGGCGCGCGATGGATTGGCCTGGTGCAAATCGCTGGAGTTCTACGCTTTCTTTCAAGTGCTCGATGAAATCCGGAGAAAGATCCGCAAACATGGGAACGCCGCGGAGATGATTTTCGAGAGCCCGGCGGCGGTAGGTCTGATCGAGTTGCGCGCGGAAGGATTTGTTCTTGAGCATGATGTCGAGAACATTGCGCAGCATTTCGAAAGCGACGACATCAGACTCCGCGATCACTGTGGCCGAGCGCGGATAGAAATTCATACATGTCATTTCGCCGAAGAGATCACCGGGGCTAAGTTCAGCGACGGGATTGCCGTAAGAAAGATCAACGGAGGCATCGATAGGAATAGTTCGGTCTCTCGTTTCCTCCTCGCGTTTGTCTTCTTCGCGCGCCACAAGAGTGCTCGTTAGTCGTTTGAAAAATCCTTTCGCGCCTCCTTGGGTTTTGACGTGCGCGATGGGCGTGGAAATGGATACTTTGGCTTTGCCTTCGAGAATATAGAAAGCGGTTGAACCGAACTCGCCCTCGCGACAGATCACGTCACCTTTGCGGAAGCGGCGCTTGACGATAGCGCCGCGGTTCAACTCCAGAAATGTTCCGGAGACACCCTTGAATACGGGAATCTGAAGAAGATCTTCAGCTTCGAATCCTTGCGCGTCAGGGCCAACGGCGATGGCGGTGCCGACGACGCTTTTGTTGGTTAGCGCGCCCGTCGGGCAGGAGACCATACATTCGCCGCAGGAAATGCATGTCGAGTCTCCCATTGGCGAGTTCAGATCGAAAGCGATTCCAGCCGAATAACCTTTCCCCATGCGGCCAAGAACGAAATTACTTTTTATCTCGTCGCAGCCGCGAATGCAGCGGTCGCATAAAATGCAGGCGTCATGATCCACCGCGATGGCAAGGGAAGAATCATCCTTACCACGCGCGACGGTGCGTTTTGCAAAGCGCGGTGGAGAAGCACCGGCTGCTTTCGCGAGCGTTTCCAATTCGCAGTCACCAGAATTCTGCTGGCGGGCGCAAGGCGAAGGATGATCGGACATCATTAGTTCTAGCAACGTCTTCCGCGCGCTCAGAACTTTTTCGGAATTTGTGACGACCTTCATTCCCGGTTCGACCGGGCGCACGCAGGACGCAGAGAGCACGCGCGCGCCGGTATCCACGACGCAAAGGCGACAGACGCCAACGGGCGTCTGGCTTTGCAGATGGCAAAGCGTTGGAATGTTGATGCCATTCATGCGCGCGGCATCGAAGACGCTCGTACCCGCGAGCACGCGGACAGCTCGGCCGTCAACCGTAATGTCAATCATTCCCGGAGGTGTGGCGGCGGTCGTCATGCTAGGGGCGAATTCCAACACGCTGGAGTTCTCCGGCGCGAGCTGCAGGAGTGAAGCAGATCCCACTGGGGCATTGGCCTTTTAGAACGTGCGCGTCAATTTCAGCTCGAAAATGTTTCAGCACGGATTGAATCGGCGCAGGCACGATCTGGCCGAGGCCGCAGATCGACGTAAGGCTCATGGCCAGCGAGAGCTCGTCGAGGAGCGCGAGGTCCGCACGATATTGCGGCTCCGGCACGCCGCCTTGCGTCCAGCGCGCCAGCATGTCCGTCATTTTCTGCGAGCCCACGCGGCACGGGACACATTTTCCGCAAGACTCGTTGCGATAGAAGCGAACGGCGTTCAGGGCCATGTCCAGCATGCAGGTGGTGTCTTCGCAGGCGACGATCGCGCCGGATCCGAGCATGGAGCCGGCTTCGGCAAGCGCCTTGAAATCGAGACGTACGTCGATCATCGAAGCGGGAAGATAGCCCGAAGAGGGTCCCGAAGGGGCGAAAGCCTTTAATTGACGGCCGCCGCGCATTCCGCCGGCATGGTTGAGGATCACCTCGCGCATGGGAATGCCCATGGGGACTTCAAAAATGCCGGGACGGGTGACGTGGCCGCTGACGCCGACAAATTTGAGGCCCCGTGAGCCATCCACGCCTTGCGCGGCGAACCAGTCGACGCCACGCGCGAGAATCTGTGGGACGTTGATAAAAGTCTCAACGTTGTTGAGGACGGTAGGCTTTTGCCAGAGACCAACCTGTACAGGAAACGGAGGTTTATTGCGCGGTTCCGCGCGATGGCCTTCAATGGCTTCGATCAATGCGGTTTCTTCGCCGCAGATGTAGCCGCCCGGGCTGACAAAAACTTCGAGGTCGAATCCGAGCGCAGTTCCAAGAATGCTTTTTCCCAGAAGTCCCGCGCGATAGCACCGGCGAATCTCCTCGCCAAGGATCTCTTCCTGAAGATGGTATTCGTGACGGATATAAAGGATGCCGCGCTTCGCGCCCGCGACAAGGCCCGCAATAATCATTCCTTCCACAAGCAGATGTGGGAGATGCGTCATGATGAAGCGGTCTTTGATAGTGCCTGGTTCGCTCTCATCGGCGTTACAGACGACATACTTGACGGGATCGGATTCTTTGCGGACGAGCTCCCACTTCAAGCTGGTGGGAAATCCCGCACCGCCCATGCCGCGAAGTTCCGCGGCCTTCAGCTGAGCGAGGACATCGTCGAACGCCCGCGATTGAACAAGCTTGCGCACAACGCCATAGCGCTCGTCCAACGTGGCACCGCTGCCGTACGGATCCGCTTTGCAATCAACGCGCGCCTGGTCGGAATGCGGCTCGTGAAAATCTTCGCCGCGGATCGCGCGGCGGCCAATCTGTTCAGCATGCTCGGCGGTAACGTCCGCGAAAATATGATCATTGATGGATAGAGCAGGAGCGTGATCGCAGCGCCCGAGGCAGGAAACGTCGCGAATCTGCACGTCGTCCGGCCGCGAATTCGCGAAGCGGCGCTCGAGATCAGCGCGGAGTTCGCAAGCGCCGTTGAGATGGCAGCTCATGTCCGCGCAGACGCGAATCTCTGCTTTGGCCGGCGGCACAAGATGAAAATGGGGATAGAAACTTGCGACGCTGTGAATTTGATAGAGCGGCGTCTGGGTGCGTTGTGAGAGGCCCTCCAGTTCCGCTTTTGGCAGGAAGCCGTAGCGAAGCTGGATGGCCCGTAGGTCGTCGAAGATCACGGCGCCCCGTCTCGCGCGAAAAGCGCCGAACATGGTGCGACTGCGATGCGCGGCGCAAAGTGGCGTGCTGAATCTCCTGCATACTACTGGCAGGAACGGCCGCTGTAAATAGCGCCCCTTTGGCTTTTCGCGCAGGGCGGCGAAAAAGGCAACGCGGCCCGTTGACTTCACCTCGGCGCAAACGATATAAGCAAACAGGTTCGCTGGCACACCGAATGAGCAAAGCCTCCAACTTCTTTCTGTTCCGCGTGGTCACCTGCGCATGGCTCATAACGTTCCCGGCGCAGCTTTCCGCTCAGAGCGAGCCCATGAAATACATCGGTCCCGGTTCTTGCGCGGCGACAAGTTGCCACGGAAGCGTGAAGCCCGTCGAGGGAAGCAGGATTCTGCAGAACGAATATTCGACGTGGATCATCAAGGACAAGCACAGCCGGGCGTACCAGGCGCTGACCGGGGACATCGGCGAGCGTATGGCGCGGATTTTGAAAACTGGAATGAAGGCCGAGGAAGCGCCGAAGTGCCTGGCGTGTCACGCGCTGAATCCGCCGCAGGATCAGCGCGGACGAGCGTTCGAAATCTCCGAAGGCGTCTCCTGTGAGAATTGCCATGGACCGGCATCGGCGTGGCTGGGGCCGCACACGACACGCTCGTGGCCGCATGAAAAATCCGTGGCGCTCGGAATGTATGACACCCGAAACATCATTCACCGGACTGAGAAATGCCTCGAATGCCACCTGGGAACGAAAAACAAATTTGTCGATCACGAGATGATCGCCGCAGGGCATCCGGATCTTTATTTCGAATTGGATTCGTTTTCGGCGGTGATGCCGCGGCACTGGAAAGTTCCGCGCGAATCGGAGCCCGGCAAGCCCGATGAGAATGCTGCCTGGGTTGGTCTGCGCGAGTGGAGTACAGGCCAGGCCGTGCAGCTGAGCGCTTCTATGGAGCGGCTGACGTGGCGTGCAAAATTCGAACGCTATGACAAGAAAGAGGTTTGGCCGGAGTACTCCGAACTTTCCTGCTTCGCCTGCCATCACGCATTGGGACCGGCGAAAGACAGTTGGCGGCAGGAGCATGGTTACGCGGGGCGGCGTCCGGGCGATCCGGCGTGGAACGGTTCGAGGTATGCTGTGTTCAGTTTACTGGCGAAGCAGGAGGACTCGGCAACCGCGCAGGACCTGGAGCGCCAGTTAGCCGTTGTCTCCAGCGAGATGAGCAAGCTCAATCCCGATCGCAACGCAATCGTGTCTGCGGCGGCGGCCGCTGGGCCCCTGGCGATGCGCGTCGCGGAACGACTGAACACCACGCAGTACGATCGGGCTGTCGCGCTGCAATTGTTGCAGCGCATTTCGGACGACGCGGAAAATATCGCGCTTGCCGAGGAGCGCGCCGCGGAGCAAGCCACCATGGCGATGGATTCGCTTTACATTGCGTATAGCAAAGACGCAAAGCCTGCAAACGCTGCTGAAGTCCGCGCCGCCATCAACGGCCTCTTCCAACAGCTCGAAAATCCATCGGCTTACAACGCCGATCAATTCGCTTCCGCGCTCCGCAAAATCCGCCCGCTCCTGAACTAGACTATTTCGGCTGCAATAGGGTGGCGGATCGATTGGATATTCTGAACCGGCGATGAATCACTTTGAAACATGGTTTTGCGCATCATCTTTCTGGCGATGGGTGACGCGGCGGCAGCTTCTGCCTTGGATACTCGAGGGCTCGGAGCTCGGGGAGCACGCGCTGGAACTGGGCGCGGGACCGGGAGCGGCGACGGAGGAATTGCGATTGCGAGCCACTCGCGTGACGAGTCTGGAATACGATCATGGATTTGCGGCGCGGCTCAGCGCCCGCGTCAGCGGTACAAACGCAAGCGTGATTCAGGGCGATGCGGCGTCATTGCCGTTTCTGGACAGGACCTTTTCTTCCGCGATTGCAATTCTGGTGCTGCATCACTTGCGTTCGGAAGAATTGCAGGATCACGCGCTCGCTGAAATTCGCCGCGTTCTTCGCCCGGGCGGAGTCTTTCTCGCATTTGAGATCCAGGATGGTTGGTTGCACAGAGTAGGGCATATTCGAAGCACGTTCGTGCCGATCGCTCCGACTTCCGCATCCGCGAGACTTACAGCTGCGGGATTCTCGCAAGTTTCCGTTGATTCGGGGCGCGGCGGTTTTCGAATCCGCACGTTTCGCGCGCCAGAAGCGTGAACGAGTTCAACGGGCCCGCGTTGACGCATCGCGAGCGCGGGCATAGCATCATTGTATGTGGCGCGCGACCCGCAAGAAATTTCCTCCCGGGCCCAACGATGGGCTGAAGCGGTGGTCGCTCGGTCCGCTGAATGACAATCCGCTGAAATATTTCACCCAGCTTGCGCGCGACTACGGCGACGTCGCGGGAATCCGTGTCCTGAATTTCGGTACGATTTTCATCAATCATCCCGACACCATCGAGGAAGTGCTGGTTACCAACGCTCGGAAATACACGAAAGGGCGGGTGCTGCGAGCAAACCGCCACGTCTTCGGCGAAGGCTTGTTGACCAGCGAAGGAGAGTTTTGGCTGCGGCAGCGGCGCCTGGCGCAGCCGGCATTTCACCGCGCGCGCATCGCTTCATACGCGGCGACGATGGTGGAGTACACGCAGCGCATGCTGGAAGGCTGGCAGGAAGGTGAAGAGCGCGACGCGCATCAGGAGATGATGCGGCTGACCCTGCAGATTGTGGGGAAAACGCTATTCGACGCGGATGTCGAAAGTGACGCGCAAGACGTGGGCAAGTCTCTGGAGATGCTGTTGGAGATTGGCGCCAATTTCCGGCGCACCATCTTTGTGCCGCACTGGATTCCTACACCGACCAATCTTCGGATGAAGCGGGAAGTGGCGCAAATCGAAAAAATCCTTTACCGCATCATCGGTGAGCGCCGCGCATCCGGCCGCGACGCCGGCGATCTGCTCTCCATGCTTCTCGCAGCGCAGGATGAGGACGGCACGCGCATGACGGACAAGCAGCTCCGCGATGAAACCATTACGTTGTTCCTCGCGGGCCACGAAACGACTGCCAGCACACTTTCCTGGGCTTGGTGGCTGCTGGCGCAGAATCCCCCCGCGGAAGCAAAGCTGCATGCGGAGTTGGACGCCGTGCTTGGCGGCCGCGCGCCTACTCTCGATGATTTGCCGAATCTATACTATACCGGTCACGTCATCACAGAAGTGCTGCGGCTCTATCCCGCGGCGTGGGGACTGGCCCGTCTGGTCGTCGAGCCCCACGAAGTTGCGGGCTATCCGGTTACAAAAGGGATGGGCGTTGCCATGGCGCAGTGGGTGGTCCATCGCGATCCGCGCTGGTATGACGAACCGGAAAAATTTCAGCCGGACCGCTGGCAAGGCGATTTGATGAAACGATTGTCGCGTTTCGCTTATTTCCCCTTCGGCGGCGGGCCGCGCCAGTGCATCGGAAATACCTTTGCGCTGATGGAAGCCGCGCTGGTGCTGGCGACGATTGCGCAGAAATTCCGCTTGCGGCTGGTGGCACATCATCGCGTAGTGCCGCTGGCGTCAATTACGCTGCGGCCCCGGCATGGAGTCCGCGTTACGCTGGAGCGGCGACATCAGGCCACCGGGTGGGACAATTCGATTGGTGCGCAATCGGCCGTCGCGGATTAGTCTCCTCACTTCGAGAAGTACGACCATACATAGAAAAATTGAGATATCTGAAGTTAGATGAATTCTTTACCGGCTGGGAGTGAGTGGCCCCAGCTCCGCGCCGGTTTGCACGACGCGGAGGATGGAATCGCGGGTGACCATGCCGACGACGTGCGTGCCGTTTTCGGTGCCGCTCACAACCGGCATCTGATTCACGTCCGCGGCGAGGAGCCGCTCGAGGAGGCGGAGCAGTGGCTCCTCCGGCGAAGCCCACAAGATTTTTTCGCGGGGGATCATGGCAGCTTGAACCGAATTGTGAACCCATTCTTCGCGCGGGACGGAGTTGAGCATGTGGACATTCATCAAGCCGACGAGGCGGTCATCCGTCAGGACTAAATGAAAGCGGCGGCCGGTGCGGAGAACTTCAGCCCCGTATTCCTCCAGAGTGATGTGGCCGTCCACGGTCGGTACTTCATGGCTCATCACGTCAGCAGCGTTCAGGCCGGCCAGCGTTTCGCGTATGGCAACTTGGGCAACGCTTTCCTGAGCGGCGTTTAGAAGGAACCAGCCGATGAAGGCAGTCCAGAGTCCCAGCTGAATGTTTTCGTGAAAGACGCCCCAAGCGCCGCCGAGGATCATCACATAGGCGATTAATTTTCCGCTGGCTCCCGCGATGCGAGTAGCTTTTGCAAAATTCTTGGTTGCCCCCCAAACGATGGCACGGAAGATTCTTCCTCCGTCGAGTGGAAATCCCGGCAGGAGGTTGAAAAGAGCGAGCATGAGATTTGTACTACCGAGCCAGGTGCCCAACGCTCCCGCCATCTGACTGTAGGGGAATAGGAGCCTTAAAGAATAAAAAGTGCCGGCCAGGAGACCGCTGGCAAGTGGCCCGGCAATCGCGATATTGAATTCCTGAATCGCCTTGGAAGGATCCCGCTCGATGCGAGCCAAGCCTCCGAAGAGGAACAAGGTAATGGAGATGACGCGAATCTTGTAATGCTGCGCGACCACACTGTGAGCCAGTTCATGGAAAATGACAGAGCTGAAGAAGAGCAAGCTGGTCAAGATTCCCAGCGTCCAGTGTTGCGTGCCGGTCCACTGCGGGTGCATCTGGGCGAATTGTTCCCCGATGGTATAGGTGATGAGCGCAAATACGAACACCCAGCTGGTATCCACGTAGATCGGGATTCCTAGAATCGTGGTGATCTTCAGTCCGGGTCGCGGCATCATCTTGCGCGTAGATCTCCAGAGTTCTCTCGCGTATCTACACTACCGCTGATTTGTCTCTGCGCCAAACGAACGCTGCCTGGAGCGCGTCCCAGTCCCCACGGCGTGTCTTGTGCCACACAGATTGGCTGGCCAGATGTTCCATAAGTCATTATTTATCAATAGATTGAGATTGGTCAGGACCTTGCGATAGATAGATTCGCAACACGGGAGGCAGGTCATGATCGCCATGCTGCACTTTGCCACACTCGTAATCGCCACCATGTTTGCGGTCGCTGCCGCGGCCGCTTTTAACTGGCTGTTCTTGCAGGCCACGTTTCGAATGATGCGACCGGCTACGGCCAAGAGGATTCCTGTCCGCACGGCATTAGTGCGCGGAGCGGAATTGGAGCGGACATTCGCGGCCCAGCGTTGATCGAGGGGTCGTCTGCACATGCTAAAGCCTGTGCCACCGGGATTCCCCGGAACGACGCATCAGGCAACGCATTCTGTCAACGCGGGCTGGGGCGGCACCGGGAAAATAGAACGGAGCAACACCATGCTGGCATTGAAATACCTGTTGATGATTCTGGGAGTTGGGTTGTTCGGCAGTGCGAGCGCTTTGGTGGTTTACGACATTTTTCTCTCCACGCAGCTTCGTCGGCTGCTGCGGATCAAAAGCGGGAGACGAACTAGCCATGAAGTACATCGAGGATTCGCGCGGGTGTAAGCCCGCGCAACGGGTTCCGCTAGCCAACACCCCTGAGGGTGGCGCGGGACGAGATGGAGGACCGATCATGGGCACCAGGAAGAGCACCGCCGCGCTTGACCATTTGCCAAAGATTGGTTCTCCATCAGAAATGCGGACCGAACTGCCCGGCTAGCGGTCGAAAACGAAATGGGCCTCCCGATTGAGTTGGGAGGCCCGTTCCTGCTTCAGAAGAGTGGAAGATTGCGCGCGAAATTCTACGGTGCTGGAGCCGTCGGATATTTCGGCCGTGGCGGAATTGGCTTGTAGTCCTTGAGCGCTTCTTTGGCCAGCTCGATGGCTTTTTCAAGTTGCGGGTCGTGGCCTTGGACGACGAGATCGGGACGCTGGTGCACCACGTAGTCGGGATCGACGCCGTGCTGCTCGACGACCCACTCGCCGCCATTGTCCGTACTCCAGAACCCGAAGCCCGGCGCGGTGACGAATCCGCCGTCCCGCAACGGCTGCACGTTTCCAATACCCACCAATCCACCCCAAGTGCGCGTGCCAACGATGGGTCCGATTTTTTCACGATGGAAGAACCACGGGAAAGCGTCGCCACCAGAGCCGGCGAGTTCGTTCACGATCATGACCTTGGGACCGAAGATCCCGACGGGAGGCCAGGGAATGTCCTTGGTGTCTCGCGGTGCCACCAATGCCAGCAGTTGGCGCTTGAGCTTTTCGGTGTAGAAGTCAGGAATATTTCCACCCTGGTTATAGCGCTCGTCGATGATGATGCCGTCTTTGTCGAGTTGCGCGTTGAACGCTTTATCAAACTGGATGATGCCGGGGATGGAGGTATCCGGCACGTACATGTAGCCGATGCGTCCGCCGGTGGCAGCTTCCACTTTTTTGCGGTTGGTCTCAAACCAGTCGATATAGCGCGCACCAGATTCATTGGGCACGGGCTTGACCACGATTTCCCACGCGCCGTCCGCCGAAGGCTTGCTGTTGATTTTCAGGCTCACCAGCTTGCCGGCAAGGTTCTGGAAGTACGCGTAAACGTCTTGCGAAGCCTTGGCGTCCTGGCCGTTCACGGCGATCAGATAGTCGCCGGCTTTTACTTTGAGGCCCGGCTCGGTGAGCGGTGAACGGGTGGCTTCACTCCAATTTTCGCCGGGATAGATTTTCGCGATGCGATAGTAGCCGCCGTCGGCGTCGAAGTCTGCGCCCAGCAAGCCAACGCTCACTTGCGGTTTCTTCGGACGATCTCCGCCACCGACATACGTGTGCGAAGTACTCAGCTCGGCGATCAGCTCGCCGATGAGGTAGTTCAAATCGCTGCGGTGAGCGACCCACGGAAGAAGCGTCGCGTAGCGATCGCCAATCAGCTTCCAATTGTGCCCGGTCATCGCCGGGTCCCAATAGAAATCGCGCTCGATGCGCCAGGCCTCGTGGTACGTCTGCTTCCATTCCTCGCGCGGATCGATTTTCACCTGCAGGCCGGAAAGATCGAGCTTGCCTTCCCCAACCTTTTTTCCAGGAACGGCTTCTATCACGCCCAGAAGCGGACCCGCCTTATAAACGAGCTTTTTGCCTTCCTTGTCGACATCGTAGCCTTCGATGCCAGCGAGCAGCTCCTTGTCTTCGCGCTTTTCCAGATCGTAAACGTGGAGGACGCCCTTGGGTGCGCCATCCTGGTCGGTGCCCGCAGTTCGGGACTCCTGGGGTTGCGAGATATAGAAGAACTTGCCTTTGCGCACCACGAGATTGCTGAAGATTCCGGATGGAATCGGTACGGGCGCGACACGTGTGGCAATGCCGCTCAGGTCGATCTGCACTGGTTTCGGGGGTTCTTCTTTCTTCTCCTCTTCTTTCTTGTCGTCCTTTTTGGCCTCTTCTTTTTTCTGCGCGTCCTTCGATTTGCCTCCGGCCTTCTTGTCGTCGCTCTTCTTATCCTTTTCGTCTTTCTTGTCTTTGTCGGCGGCCTTCTCCTCGTCGCTCTGGGGTGTGAAGGGAGAAGCCTCGTCGGCTTTCAAGGTTAGAGCAAAGACGCCGTCCGTGTTGTAGTAGTTGAATCGCTGATCGAGCTGGCCGATGCTGGGGAAGAAATAGCGCTGGGAGAGAAAGAAAATGTACTTGCCCTCGGGATCAAAGACCGGATTCGTGTCATTGTAGAAGCCATCGGAAATTTTGGTGCTCTTCTTCTGCTCGAGCGAATAGACGTACATCTGCCCGGCGCCGCGGCGGTCGGCCTTGGAGTAGGCAATCCACTGACTGTCTGGCGCCCAGATGCCGTCGGCAATGTCCGCGTATTCGCCCTCATCCACCTGGACGGGTTTTTTGTCGTCGGTGTTGACCCACCAGAGGCGGTGCATCTTGTCCCAATAAAGAAGTTTCTTGCTGTCCGGTGCCCACGTCGGGCCGTAGCGGTACATGTTGCCGTCCATCGTCACGCGCACATCGTCCCCGCCCATTTGCGGGCGGAGATACAGCTCATATTCGCCGGTTTTGTCCGACAGGTAGGCGATCCATTTGCCGTCCGGTGACCATGTCGGGTTCATTTCGTGAACGCTGGAATTGTCTGCAGTCAGCGTGCGGATGCTGCCATGCTCGCTGGGCACGGTGAAGATGTTGCCGCGGGCTTCCACCACGACGCGCGCCGCGGAAGGAGACATCCCAAAACCGCCGAGATTCTCACTGACGTTCTTGAACTCAGGACGCGCCGCGATATCCTCTCCATGGACCTGGATGGAAATGCTGTTGCTCTTTCCGCTGGCGAGACTGTACTCGTACAACAGGCCACCATTTTCGTAAACGATGGCGTCGGGCCCAAGGCTCGGCCATTTGATGTCGAACTCTTTGTAATCGGTGAGCTTTTTCGTCTGCTTGGAGCCGAGGTCGTAGCTGTAAAGATTCATCACGCCGTCGCGGTCACTGATGAAATAGATGGTGTTGCCGTGCCACATGGGGAAAAGATCCATGCCCGCCGTTTTCGGAAGCTCTTCGTACGAGTTGGTCTTCAGGTCAAAGATGCCGATCGGCAGGCTCCATCCGCCGCGGTAGCGCTTCCAGGTGCGGAACTCCTGCGAGGTTTCCAGGTAAGCGATTTTGTTGCCGTCGGGAGAGAAGCTCGTCAGATCAGCGCGCGGCACTTGGAGCATCTTTGGCGTGCCGCCCTGCGGAGAGATGAGAAACAATTTGGTGTAGCGGCCCGGCGGCGCGCTGTAGCGGTCAGAGCGGAAGAGGATGTACTTGCCGTCGGGCGTCCAGCCGAGAACGATGTCGTTGGATGGGTGGAACGTGAGGCGCTTGGGTTCTCCCCCTTCCGCGGAAATAACGTACACGTCCGGGTTACCGTCGTACTCACCAGTGAAGGCGATCCATTTTCCGTCCGGAGAGAACTTCGGAAATAGCTCGTCGCCGACGTGGGAGGTCAGCCGCCGCGCCGAGCCGCCGTCGCGCGAGGCGATCCACAGGTCACCCGCGTAGGCAAATACCACGCGGTCTTTTGAGATGTCGGCATAGCGCAGGAGCCGGGTGGGGCCGTCGGGGGGCTGGTCGGCGGCGCGGGCTGGCATCGTCACCAGGCAGGCTATTGCCGCGAACCACAGCCACAAAAACACATTCCACCGATTGGGCATGGTCTTCATTACCTTCGCTCCTGAAAATGGGATTCGCGAGACAACTGGCTTCCTACATGGACGGCTGGCCCGGTATTTTGTTTCCCCGAGGGTAGATACTTTCTTTGCCTCGAAAAAGTTTCACTGTTTCAAAGATTTCTTCACGACGCTTTGTCCATGCCCGCAGCGCCGCTCCATCCTTCGTTTGCAGCCGTGATATCATCAACCCGTAACCCCGTGTACGCCAAGCAAAAACTGTTCCCGTCGCGGTCGCGCGGCTGGCTTTTCGTGCGTCTGCTTCTTGCTGTTTTTGTTTTTTCCTCGCCGTGCCTGGCGCGCGCCGATTCGCTGGAAGATGCTGCCCGCGTGCTGGCCCGCAAGGTCGCGGCGGTTCCGCAGCGCGAACGACGTTTTATTCTTTCCTGGCAGAACCATTCCTCCCTGGCTGAGGAGAATTCTGAAGCGCTGAAGCAGTCCTTCGCCGCTGAGTTGGGTGGCGAAATTCTTGTCGAGAAACAAGAGCCTAGCGCCCCTCAACTCCAGGTTTCCGTCGAAGAGTCACCGGCATTTTACCTTCTGATTGTCAGCGTGCCCGCTGCCAGTGGAGAGGTGATCCGCATGGCCAGAATTGCCCGTGCGGCTCTGACATCCAACGGAAGTTCCGGCGCCCGCTTTCGCCTCTCAAAGGAATTGATCTGGCTGCAGCGGGAGCCGATCCTGGACGCAGTCGAGATGGGAGAACATCCCGGGAAACCGGGTCCGCTGCTGATTCTCAATCGAGACAGCCTTTCTCTCTATCGCCACGAAAACGATCGCTGGGAATTGCAGGATTCGAAGCGCGTTCCTACAACCGAGAAAACCGTGCGCGCTCCGCGCGGTGAAATCCGCTTGTCCGCTGGCACCGAAAAACAGGACAGCCTCGTTCTTCCCGACCAGACTTGCGACATCGCGATCGCCGAAAAGGTCGAGTTGAATTGCCGAGCCGCTTCCCACACCTGGAGAGATGGAATTCTTCTTGCCTCGCCATGTGACCGGGGAGTCTGGTGGCTGAAAGCGGAGTCCGGAGATTGGAGCGTTCCGGATCGGCTCTCGCTCCGGAAATCTTCCGTGCCGAAATCCGCTTCCTCGGTGGCTGAACTTGATCTGCCGGGGCCGGCACTGTCCGTCTCGAACGGACAGCGCACGCGCAGCGATACGGCGGTGGTGTTTAATCTTTCGACGGGAAACTATGAAGTTTATCGAATCACGTTGGCTTGCGGGAACTAGGCTGTTCGTGTGGGCGTTACTTCTTTTGTGGCTACTGCCCGAGGCAGTCGGAGCCAAATGGCCGAGGACTGGCGGAACACTGCGAGTGGAAGTGCGGCTCACTTTGGTATCGCTCGATCCGCGGGAGTGGAAGGTAGGCACGCTGGATTTTGCTGCTGCGGAGAAGCTGGGGGCGCTGGTCTTCGACCGGCTGATCGCGCTGGATAACTATGGGCGGTTTCAGCCGCAGTTGGCGACGGAGTGGTCGCATGATGCGGCGTTCAAGCGATGGCAATTTGCGCTCAGAACAAGCGTGAAGTTTTCGGATGGGTCGGCCCTTACGGCGGCGGATGTAGCCGGGGCGCTGCAGCCGTTGCTGCCGGGTACGCAGCAGATTCAGGCTTCGGGAAACAGTGTGGTCATCCAATCCAATGTGCCAGTTCCCGATCTGCTGGAGCAGCTGGCCTCGGGGCGTTATTTTGTGTATCGAGTGCAGCCGGATGGTACGCTCCTGGGGACGGGACAATTTTTTGTTTCTGATTCGAAAGAGGGTTCGAATCGAGTGGAAAAGCCGGCGGCAGCGACGGAGCAAACCCCGAACGCAGCGTCTCCGCATAGCGAAGGCAAGGTTACGCACTTGCATTTTCGCGCGAATGAAGAGACCTGGTCGGGACGTCCTTTTCTTGATGCCATTGACATGTCGCTGGGTGTGCCTTCACTACGGCAGCTTTTTGATTTGCAGTTGGGGAAAGCCGATCTCGTGGAGTTATCGCCGGATCTGGTGCGCCGAGCCAAGCAAGAAAACTTGCGCGTATGGACTTCGGCGCCGGTCACGCTGTACGGCTTGCGGTTTGACGAGACGCAACCCGCGCCAGCCGGCGCAAAGTTGCGCGAGGCTGTCTCTCTTTCGCTCGACCGGCAGACTATGGCCAACGTGTTGCTGCAGAAGCAAGCCGAACCTGCAGCAGCCCTTTTGCCCCAGTGGTTATCGGGCTATGCTTTCCTCTTCACCATGGAGACCAATATTGACCGCGCCAAAGAAATTCGTGCCACGCTTCCGGCAAACATAGCCACGGGCAAAGAGCCGCTGCGTCTTAGCGTCGACGCGCCCGGCGAACTGGCCAAGCTTCTCGGTGAGCGCGTTGCCGTGAATGCGCGGCAAACCTCGATCCTCGTGCAGGTGGTGAATCGCACCGCCTTGCATGCTGCCGGCAACACAACTGCAACCTCGAGTGATTCCGCTCCCGGCCTCCATCTCTTTGCCTGGCGCTTTACCGCGCTCTCTCCGCGCTTCGAACTGGAATCCTTTGTGACGGCGCTCGACCTCGGCGAACTGCCCGAAGGCGTTGTGACCTCCAGCGACCCCGAGCAGCTCTATGCCCGCGAAAAGAAATTGCTCGAAGATCGGCGCGTGCTCCCGCTGGTGGCCTTGCCGGAGTATGTCGGACTTGGTCCAAACGTTCGCGATTGGATGCCCGCGCGTTGGGGTGAATGGCATCTCGCGGATGTCTGGCTCGATGCTCCAGGCCCATCGCAGCCAGACACTCCGAATACGTCAGAAACTCCGTTCCATCCGGCGTCCGCGCCGTCCCCCGGAGCCAAACCATGAGCTTCCGAACAAAATTATTGCTGATTGTCCTGCTCACTATCGCAGCCTCCGTCTCCATCGTGGCTTACGGCGTCACGCACTATACGCGCGCGGCCTTCGAAGAGATGGACGCCGAACGCACGGAGGCGTTAGTAGCGCAATTCAACAAAGAGTTTGCCCAGCGCGGCGAAGAAATCGCGCATCAGGTGGAAAACATCTCCAACGCGGAAGTAACGCTTCGCATGGCCATCGACCTGGAACGGCCTAACGCCGATCAATCACTGTACGTGCGCGATGCCAACGGCGCGGCCCAAGACCACGGCCTGGATTTCGTCGAGTTCGTGAATTCCGACGGCACGCTGATTTCCTCAGCGCAGTATCCCGCGCGCGTCGGCTACAAGAATGACTGGCTCACTTCGAGCACCGCGTGGAATGAATCGTCCGCTTTCCTGATGCGCGAGGAGCTCCCAACGGATGTGGCGCTCGCTCTTTCCGTCGTTCGCACGCAACCCAACGTTCCCAAGCCCTTCTACATCGTTGGCGGCCGGCGGCTCGACAAAAAGTTTCTGGAATCGCTCGTCCTGCCTACCGGTATGCGCGCGCTGATCTACAGCAATCTCGAGCCCGCTTTCATTCCTACCGCGCTCATCGCTGCAAAGGGCGATGTGGATCAACCGGAGCGCTTTGCTCCGATTGTGGAGCAGATCCAGAAGCAATCCCGTCCGATCGTTCGAACGATCGACTGGTCCCGGGACCCCGCTGACGCGGAAACCTTTCACGCTATTCCGCTCTCCGGCCGCAACAACGAATTGCTGGGCGTCTTTCTTGTGGGCAGCTCGCGCAAGGAATTGGTACTGCTCACGGACAAAATCGTGAAGACTGCAGCCGCCGTCGGCGCCGGAGCGCTATTCGTCGGACTCTTGATCGCCTTTTGGATTTCCGAGCGGATCACCCGGCCGGTGGAAGAGCTTGCCGCCGCGGCGCACGAAGTCGCTACCGGCAGATGGGATACGCATATCGAAGTGCGTGGACGCGACGAAATCGGCCAACTCGCCGCCGCCTTTAATGACATGACGAAAACTCTTGCGTCGCAGAAGGAGCGCCTGGTTCAAACCGAGCGCGTTGCCGCCTGGCGCGAGCTCGCCCGCCGTCTTGCCCACGAGCTACGCAATCCACTCTTCCCCATGCAGATCACCATCGAAAACATGCAGCGGGCACGCCAGCTGGACGCCAAGCAATTTCTGGAAGTGTTCCACGAATCCACCGCCACGCTGAAAGCCGAGCTTGCGAACCTCAACTCCATCGTCAGCCGCTTCAGTGATTTTTCAAAGATGCCCGCACCGCAGTTTGTGCGCGTCAACGTGAATGAAGCGCTGCGCAACGCTGTGCGCCTCTTCGAACCCCAATTTAACGAAGTGGGCAAGCCCACGATTACCCCGGAACTGTTCCTGACGGAGCCGTTGCCGGAGATTGATGCAGACCCCGACCTGCTGCACCGCGCGTTTCAAAATCTGGTTTTGAACTCGCTCGATGCCATGCCCGCCGGCGGGACGCTCACGTTGAAAACCTCGGAACATGATGGCCACGTGCGCATCGAGGTCGCCGATACCGGGAAAGGCCTGACGCCGGAAGAATGCTCGCGGCTCTTCACGCCGTACTACACCACAAAATTACAAGGGACCGGACTAGGACTCGCCATCGTGCAGTCGGTGGTCAGCGATCATCACGGCACGATTTCGGTTACCAGTGAGGAAGGGCGCGGCACAAGCTTTCGAATCGACTTGCCCCAGCGCCAGGTGGGCGTCACTCCTGCTTCGCCAGAGGCAGCGCCAGAGCCAAAGAGTACGCCGTCGACTCTCGCAGCGGCTTCCGACTAGAGCTTCACAAAGGAACACGATTGCCGCGCAAAGCTCATCTCCTCCTCGTTGACGACGACCCGAACACCCTGGCATCGCTTTCACGCGCCTTCCGCCTGGCAGGGCATGAAGCTACCGTTTGTGACAATGCCGCGCGCGCCGTGGAACTCCTCCGTACCGAATCCTTCGACCTGATCCTTTCCGACGTCGTGATGCCCGGGCGCAGTGGCCTGGAATTGCTCGAAGATCTGAAAAAAACTGGCGTAAAAACGCCGATTATCCTCATCTCCGGGCAGGCCAACATTGAAATGGCCGTGAAAGCCACGAAGCTTGGCGCGCTCGATTTTCTGGAAAAGCCTCTTTCGACCGACAAGCTGCTCCTGACCGTCGAAAACGCGCTGCGCCTCTCGCGCCTCGAAGACGAAAATCGCGAGCTACGCCACCGCTTGGGAAAACACGAACTGGTCGGCAGCGGTCCGGCGATGGAAAAACTGGTTGCGCAGATTGAACGCGTTGCCGCCAGCGAAACGCGTGTCTGCATTCTTGGTGAGACCGGCACGGGGAAGGAACTCGTTGCGCGTGCCATCCATGAAAAATCGCCCCGGCGCGAACAGCCTTTTATCACTCTGAATTGCGCCGCCGTGCCCGCCGAATTAATCGAATCAGAACTTTTTGGCCACGAAAAAGGCGCCTTCACCGGCGCAGCCGCCAAACATTTAGGCAAGTTCGAACAAGCCGAGGGCGGTACTCTGTTTCTCGATGAAATTGGTGACATGCCCGTGACCATGCAGGCAAAATTGCTGCGCGTGCTCGAAGAGGGCGAGGTAGAGCGCGTCGGCGGCGACAAACCGATCAAAGTAAGCGTGCGCGTGGTTGTGGCCACGCACCGGAACCTGGAAGAGCTCGTCAAGCAGAACGCCTTTCGCCGCGACCTGTTTCACCGCGTTTACGTTTTTCCTCTCATCTTGCCGCCATTGCGCGAGCGCTCGGAAGACTTTGCGGAACTGGCTGCCCATTTCGCTGGGCAAGTGGCCGCTCAGAACGGCTGGAAAGAAAAAATCTTTGCCGCGGATGCCATCGTTGAACTGCGAAAATACGGCTGGCCGGGGAATGTCCGCGAATTGCGCAACGTCGTGGAGCGCCTAATCCTGCTTTCGGCAGACGAAAATATCACTGCCGCCGATGTTCGCTTGATTTTGCCTACTTCGGATTCGGCGTCGACCGGGTCCAACGCAGCTGCCGACTCTGCTGCGACCGGCACACTCGCCGAGCGCACCGAAACGTTCGAAAGGGGAGTGATGCTCTCAGAGATTCGCCGCCACAATTTCCACATGACCAACGTGGCACGCGCGCTGGGTCTGGAGCGCAGCCACCTTTACAAGAAGTGCCAGCAACTGGGAATCGATCTGCAGTCCCTTCGAAAGCCAGAATAGACAGCCAATCCTAGAAGAGCTTGTAAGTGATTGAAAACAGGGATAGTTTTTTGCCTTGACAGAATTGCAATATGCGATACTATATTTGCAGATTGCAATAGGTGGTTCCCCATGACCCTCGGCGACAAACTCCGCTCTCTCCGCTCCGTCGAAGGCTCTCTCCGTGGCCTGGGCCGCCCTATGACCCAGCAGGAGCTGGCTGCCGCGATGAAGCGTGAAACCGGCCGCGGCCTAAGCCAGGCTTATCTCTCGCAGATCGAAAGCGGTGCCCGTCCGCACCTGACGCATACCACCCGCGAGCTTCTGGCACGGTTTTTCCGCGTCTGCCCCGGGTTCCTGGTCGACGATCCGGAGGGTTACACGCCGGGTCTGCAGTCGGAATTGCGGGCCATCGACGCCAAGGTGGACTCCTGGCTCTATGCCGGCGCTGAACAGTTCACGGCGGATCCGGAGTTGCAGCGGGCCCTTGGAGTGATCGCCGAATATGAAGATTCGCGCCAGGCGGTTTTGCTCCTGGCGGAAATTCTCCGCACGCCGGGCTTGGCGGACCGCCTGCACGAGGTCTTACGCCCTGGCGAGCACCAAAGCGGTGGGCAAGAGGGAAGTGGCCACCCGCCGCCCGCAACTTTGAGTAACTAAAACGTGCGGCTCCGGCGGGGTCGGGGCCGCGCGTAGCAAGGTCTGCGTCTCGAAACCCAGTTTGCGCACAGCAACGGCAAGTTGCGCTGGTGAACAAGTGCGCTCGAGGTGTCCTATGACCTGGTCTGAGTTCTATCTTCTCTGCTTCATCGTGGGCTTCGCGCTCAGCGTTCTGTCATTTCTCGGCGGCGCCGCTCACATCCATCTTCCGGCCCGCTTGCACTTGCCTTTTCAAGGTGCGCATCACGCCCATGGAATGGCTGGTCGCGGGATGGCGGGCCGCGGAACTGGTCACGCCCGTGGCGGACTCTCGTGGTTCAACGCCATGACCATCATGACGTTCCTCGCCTGGTTTGGAGGCGTTGGCTACATTCTCTCGACGCACTCGCGGCTTGTGGCGCTCGTCGCGCTGATCATCGCCGCCATCGCGGGACTCTTTGCCGCGTCCGTGGTTTTCAAGTTTATGGCGCGTATTGTCAGAGTAACTGACTCTCAGATGCTGGACTGGGATTACCGGATAGAAGGCACTGTAGGAACGATCAGCTCGCCGATCCGTGCACAGGGCACCGGTGAAATGATTTTCGAACAAAAGGGAGTGCGCAAGAGCGTTGGCGCGCGCAGCGAAGATGGCCAGCCGCTCCCGAAAGGCACGGAAGTGGCCATCACCCGCTACGAAGACGGAATCGCTTACGTGAAGAAGTGGGAAGAGTTTACGAGCTGACGTCCGGAAAGATTTTCTCGGGCTGGGGCACGATGCGAACAGTCCGGAGCAGAGTGGAAAAGGGAGGTCTTTATGTTTGGTCTTTCGATTCCCGTGATGGCCGGGCTGCTGGTACTCGCCATCCTTTTTGCCATGGCCGGATTCGCAACGCTGTTGCGAAAGGTTGGCCCGCACGAAGCGCTCATCGTTTACGGCATTCGTGGTCCAAGAACGGTCACGAATGGCGGCACCATCCTTATTCCGATGTTGGAGCAGTGCCGCGAGCTCTCGCTGGAGTTAATGTCCTTTGACGTTGCTCCGCAGCAGAGCCTCTACACCAACCAGGGAGTCGCCGTTACCGTCGAAGCGGTGGCGCAGCTCAAAGTAAAGTCCGACCCCGTCTGCATTCGAACGGCGGCGGAGCAATTCCTTACCAAGCGGCCGGAGCAGCGCGAGGGCTTGATTCGCCTGGTAATGGAAGGTCACCTGCGCGGAATCATCGGCCAGCTCACCGTTGAGCAGATCGTCAAAGAGCCGGAAATGGTCGGCGACCGCATGCGGTCCACTTGCGCCGCGGACATGAACAAGATGGGGCTCGACGTCGTGAGCTTTACACTCAAGGAAGTTCGCGACAAGAACGAATACATCACCAACATGGGCCGGCCGGACATCGCGCGCATCAAGCGCGACGCCGAAGTCGCCGCCGCGGAAGCCGATCGGGACATCGCCATCAAGCGCGCTGAGTCCCAGCGCGCCGCTGCTGTCGCCAAAGCGCAGGCCGACCAAGAGCGGGTCGCTGCCGAAACCGCTTCGCTCGCCAAACAGGCCGAAGCAGAGCGCGACCTGGACCTCAAAAAAGCCAGCTACCTCGAAATGACCAAAAAGGCCCAGGCGACTGCCGACAAAGCCTACGAAATCGAAACCAACGTCATGCAGCAGCAGGTCGTTGCCGAATTCGTGAAGGTGCAACAAGTCGAGCGCGAAGCTCAAGTAAGAGTACAGGACGCGGAAATCGAGCGTCGCGAGCGCGAGCTCATCGCCACGGTACTGAAACAGGCGGAAGTCGAGCGTCAGCGCATCGAAACGATCGCCAGCGCCGAACGTCAGCGCATGATCACCGAAGCCGAAGGCCGCGCCTCTGCCATTCGCGCACAAGGTGAAGCCGAAGCCGAAATCATTTTCAAAAAAGGCGAAGCCGAAGCCAAAGCCATGAACGTCAAGGCGGAAGCCTTCCAGGAATACAACCAGGCCGCCGTCCTAGACAAACTCATCACCGGACTACCGGAAGTGGTCCGCGCCCTCGCGGAACCTCTCGGCAAAGTCGACAAGGTAACCATCGTTTCCACGGGCAATGGCGATGCTGCCGGCGCTTACAAGCTAACCGGCGACATCACCAAGATCGCAGCGCAGGTTCCTGCGCTGTTTGAGGCACTCTCCGGCATGCAGATGTCGGAGCTGCTCAGCAAAGTGCGCATGATCGGCGACAGAGTTACGAAGCCGGTGCAGCCTCCGGCCACCAAGTCATAACGATCGCTTCCGTCCCGGCGGGCCTTCACCGGCCTGCCGGGGCGCCTTATGGTCTCGGAGGATGGCCACGGTCGCAAAAGAAAAAGTGTTTGTCGTCTGGTTTTTCGCAGTGGCGGCATTCAGCGTTTTGTTCAGCAACTTTTGGAGTTGGGCAGCCTACGCGTTGCGAAAGACTGTCGCGCTCGGTTTCATTTCGTTTACTGGACTCGCGGTGTTCGTGGCGGAGATTTGCGGCGTGCACTTCCTGCTCTGACGGATTTTGTCGGGGTTGACTGCAACGCTGGATATTTTCTCTGAATGTTTTGAGTGGTTCTTATCATCTGTTTCTTGAAAGGAGATTCATCATGGGACTCTTGGAACGAGTAAGCACTTTGATTCGCGCGAATCTCAACGACATGGTTGACCGTGCGGAAGATCCGGAAAAAATGATCAAACAGGTCATCCTGGACATGGAGAATCAATATCTTCAGGTCAAGACGCAGGTGGCCGTCTCCATCGCCGACCAGCACATGCTGGAAAAAAAGATGCGCGAGAACGAGGACTCTGCAAAAGATCTGATGCGCAAAGCGGAAATCGCCGTGGACAAAACCCAGGATGATTTAGCCCGCGCGGCGCTCGACCGTTTCCAGGCCGCGCAACGGCTGGCGCAGAGCTACCGCGAACAGGTCGATGACCAGAAAGCACAGGTCGATTCGCTGAAGGGGGCGCTCGTGAAGCTCGAACAGAAGCTCGACGAAGCCAAGGCCAAGCGCGATCTGCTTCTCGCGCGTCACCGCCGCAGCATTGCCCTGGGCAAAGCCGCGCGCGCGCAAACCGCCCTGGGCGACAACTCCAACAGCGCCACGTTTGACCGGCTCAAGGACCGCGTGCATCACACCGAAGCCGCCGCCAGCGCCGAAGTCGAGCTGGTCACCGACGATCTCGGCGACCGCCTCAACCGCCTCGACCGCGACTCCGAGGTGGACCGCCTCCTCGCCGACTTGAAGAACCGCCGCGGCTTGCTGACGTAGCGCTCTGATGGGCTTTTACGTACAGGAAACCGGTGAGGATTACCTTTTCGTTTAGGTTTCAAAGACTATTACGACGCAGCGCAGGCGCGAACCGCCAAAGACTGGCGGGTACGCAAAGCTGCGATCCTGGCGATAGCCGTCCTGCTGCTAGTAGCATGGATGCGAGCAGGAAATCCAAGTGCTCGGCATGTCTACCTTCTAATGGCGTCGCTGGTGCTAGTGTCACTTTTGCTCGCTCAGTGGGTAAGCAGGCGCTCCTTCCTCAACGCGTACAGAAGAGGTGTTTCCACTGGATCGAACAAAGAGTCTCGGTCGAAATTTCCGATGAGGGGATTCAAAGCGCCGATTCTGCAAGTAGAGACGAATGGTCGCACTTTTCGAAATATTCTGAGTCGAAGAATGCATTCATCGTCTACAAAGGGGATTGTATCTACGTCATTCTTCCCAAACGAGCTTTTGACATCGATGGCGTGGACAGATTTCGCATGCTTATAGAGGCCAAGCTTCCGCGCTCTTGATATCGCGTATCTACTTCTTGTTCGAACTCGTTGAGAAATGCAGACTAGGCTCGCTTAACCTTCGCGTCTGCTACACGAATGACGAGACGCTTGCCAAGCGCCCGCGCTGCGCGAGCAATCGTATCGAGCGTGACAGAGACGTTTTGAGGGTCCAGCAGGCGATCCAACTGTGACCGGCTCGTGTGAAGTTGCTTGGCCATCGCCTGTTTGGTCTTCCGCCTTTCCTGCATAGCCTGTTCAAGTTGCCACGCCAGTACCCGCTTAATGGCGACAGCTTCTACTTCTTCCCGGATTCCTTCACTATCAAGAAAGTTGTCAAAGGTCGAGCCGCTATGGTCTGCTTTTTTGAGATTTTTTCTTACCTTCATTGGAGTCCTTTTTATGTTTGTCTCGATTGTTCCTCGCCAACTCTAAATCCTCGTCCGGCGTCTTCGGCGTCTTTTTGATGAATCCATGCAGCAAGACCATCCGGCCCTTCTTGTCGATATAGAAAAGCACCTTCGCGATTCGGTTCTGCTTCAAGTTGGTGCGCACCTCCTAGATGCCATCCTCTAATGGCCTGCAAGCCGGCATCCCGATTGGCCAGCCGAACTCCACTGTCTTGATGTCCTCCCCAACGCGCTTGCGATCCTCGGGTGCTGGCAGACTTTTCAACCAATCCCGCAAAGGCTCTCCACCAGCCTCAGCGCGGAAGAAGATCGCCGGGACCCGCTTGCCCTGTCTTTCGAAGGCCCGAGTCTGGGCGTCCAGGTGTGCTCGAGATGACCGAGGTTGCTTTCCCACCAATAAAGTGTACCATATACGGTACATTCGGGCAAGGGAGAGCGGGCCCGCTTCAGAAAGCGGCCCCTACTAGTGCGGGGCGCGGCGTGGGAGAATGGCTGTGTGAATCCCTGGCTCATCGATGGGCCTGCTGCTGTTGTTGCCGCCGCTGCGGGGCTTACCGCCTACGGTGCGCTCCATCCCCGTGCCCAACTCCTCGGAAAAACAGTTTGCCGTACCAATTCGCCGCGCAAACTCGCGATCACGTTTGACGATGGACCTAATCCCGCGATCACCCCTAAGCTGCTCGATCTTCTGGACCGCTACAAAGCCAAGGCAACCTTCTTCCTGATTGGAAAATATGTGCGCGAATGTCCGGAACTAGCAAAAGAAACGATCGCTCGCGGACATAGCGTCGGGAATCACACCGAAACGCACCCAAATCTCCTGCGGCTGTTTCCCATGCAAGTCCGCGTCGAATTGCGCCTCTGCCACGATGCTATCCGCGGCGTGCTCGGTGCCCCGCCAAAGTGGTTTCGCCCGCCGTTTGGAATGCGCAATCCCTGGGTCATTCCGTCGGCTCGTGAACTCGGCTACCAGACCGTCATGTGGACGCTGATTCCCGGCGATTGGCGCGAAAAGTCGGCGGACTGGCTGATTCCCCACATGCAGCCGATCGCGCAGCATGCTCAGCAAAACCTGGCAAGTGGGGTGGTGCGAGCAGCTACCGGCCACAGCAGCACCGGCGATATTCTCTGCCTTCACGACGGCTCGCATCGCGGCCTCAACGGCGACCGCACCCGTACACTCGCCGCCCTCGAGTACTGGCTGCCGCGCTGGCGTGACCTCGGCCTCGAATTTGTTACAATTGACGACGCGGTGCGTACACCCGCCTAAATAACCATGGACGAGCGCCAGTTCTATACGGAAAAAGAAGAGACCCGCAAGGTCAAGCTCATCTGCCCGAGCTGCCGCGGCGAGTTTGAAGCCCCGGTGCGCTGGAAAGTCTGCCGGAAGAAAAGGGAATTGCCGCGCGGCATCGGCGAGGAAGACAAGAAGAAATTTGCGAAAGCCTCTTCCTACATGGTCCGGCTGGACGACCTGGTCGCCTGCTACAAGTGCCGCAAACGCTTCGAATTGACCGGCCAGTCCACCGTTCTCATCAACGACAATCTTGGGGATCCCAACGCCGACCCCGAAAACTTTGGCAACCGCTGATGCGAGTGATCAGTTACCAGTGATCAGAGATCAGTTTAGAGTGTGGAGGAATTCTCCCCCCACCACACTCCCGTTCTACGACCATCTACTAATCCGGAGTCCTTCTTCCTGATCTCTGTTCCCTGATCCCTGATCTCTCCAACTAAATCTCCGGATACATCTCAAAAAACGCCTCAATCGACCGGTGAAACGTCGTTTCGATCTCTTCCTTGCTGCCCTCGATCAAGTGCATGGTCACCCGCGCCGTCCGCCCATTCTTCAGCATCACCGTCGCGTCCTTCACTTCGCCAAGATCTTCCTCGGGCAGCAACCGCATCCCATAAATCAACGCCAGCTTGGCCATGACATTCTCCTCACGCTGCCCTTAGCGTAGCCTTGGTACATTCGCAGGTCAAACCGCCACCCAGCGCCGCCACGTGGTGTCCTTCCCCGGCGGCATTCTTGATCGAAATTCGAGCTCTCCCCCACTGCGACATTCCAAGAAGCGTTTTCCTCGCAAATAGCTCCTTTCCTTTCAGTGCATTGGCAACTCGCTTCAAGATCCCCCCACTCATTTATCCTGGAAGCCCATTTGCACTTCTCTCTCACGCAGATTCACTTGAAGGAGGTTCCCATGCCCTCATCCGTTACGATTCGTACTCTATTCGCGCTCGCGGTGTTCTTCGTGGCGACGAACGCCCGCGCCCAATCGCAGATGGAAGAAATCGACTCCCTCCCAATCCCACTTTCAGCTGAGCAGTTTCAATCCTTGCAACAGCTAAGCCCTATCGCTTTTTCCAGTCCCGGACAACCCCGCGCGCGTCGCCGTCTCCCAAGTCCGGTATTGCCATTGACCCCTGAAGAAATCTCCTACCGGGAAGCCGTTCAAAAGCTTGGTATTCACAGGAACCGTTTCGTCCACTGTGAACTGCCGAACGGCAAGGTGCGAACGGGAGTCATCACCGAAATCCACGACAACGGCTTCATGCTCAAGGACGGAATCTTGATCTCGCAATGGATCCCTTACACGGATCTCAAGGCTGCGCCTCGTTCTGTACCTGCTGTTGGAACTCGTATCGGTCAGGGCTTCAAGTGGGCGGGCGTAGGCCTGGGCGTAGTGCTCCTCATCCCGTTGTTCCCGCTCTTCTTCATCGCCTGGGATGGTTGCTGATGCTTCCCGCCCGAGATCGGCTTTTCGCCTCTTTCCTCCGGACGACTTGAACCTAAAGCCGCGGTATACTCAAGCATCCAAGCTCGCCTCTTGATGCATCGCATCAGGCATTGCGGAGGGTTGCCATGATACAGCCGCAGCATCGAAGGATTCACCAAATCCTGTGCTTGATCGCCGTCATGTTTGCCACAGGCGCGTCCTGCTTCGCGCAGCGGCCCGAAGGGCCGCAGACGTCCGCTCCGCCACCGGTTGCCCCCGCGCCCCAGCCTGCCCCCGTGCCACACGTGGGCTCCGGAGACAAAATTCTGATTCCTGCGGGCACGCGAATCGGCGTCGTCCTCGAAAACGGCATCTCCACGCGCAGCGCCAAAGCCGGCGACTCGGTTTATCTTCTAACTTCCTTTCCGATCACCCAGAACAATCACATCGTGATTCCCGTTGGCTCTTACCTTCGCGGCGAAATTCTGGATTCCAAGCGCCCCGGCCGCGTGAAAGGCAAAGGTGAGTTTCGGCTCAAGCTCAATACCCTGATTCTTCCCAATGGCTATACCGTCGATCTGAACGCTGCGCCGCGCAGCGCGGATTCCGGCGGCAAAGAAACCATGGATTCCGAAGGCAAAGTTACCGGTCCTGGCGGAAAAGGGAAGGACGTTCAAACGGTCGCGGAGACCACCGCGACTGGAGCAGGCATTGGCGCGATTGCCAGCGGTGCCAAAGGCGCCGGCATTGGCGCCGGCATTGGCGGGCTGGCGGGATTGGCTGCCGTCCTCTTGACTCGCGGTCCGGAGGCAGAGCTCCCGCGAGGCTCCGCGATGGACATCGTTCTCGAACACTCGCTCAGCCTCGACAGCAGCCAGATTCAATTCAACACCGTAGGGCAGGCTCCGGGGATCACCACTCCGCCTGCGCGGCCTCAGTAAAAGAAGTATTGACCCGTCGCTTCGGATCTCAAGCAGCGCGCTCTCAAGCTGGCATTTTCTTCGTCGCTTCCATCTCTTTCGCTTGAAAGCGCAGCGGGCTGAAGCGATCCCAATCCACGCTGACGCTCTGCTCCGTGATCCACTCGCGGATCAGCCGCGCGGTGATCGGCGTCAATAAAATCCCGCTGCGAAAGTGCCCGGTAGCCATCAACAATCCATCCATGTCCGTGGGGCCGAGAATGGGTAGGTGGTCCGGAGTGTCCGGGCGCAGGCCAGCCCACGTTTCTTCGATCCGCGCATTCGCCAGGCCGGGCGCAAGCTCGATCGCCGCCGAAAGTATTTTCTCAATCCCGCCCGCGGTCGTCCGCTTGTCGAAGCCGGCATACTCAACCGTCGCTCCCGCAAGAATCCTTCCGTCATTTCGCGGCACAAGGTAAATGTGCTCGCCCCAGAGCACGCGCTCGATCTCCACGTCCTCCGCTCGCAGAGCCACCATTTGTCCCTTCGCAGGCCGCAACGGCGCGTAAGCTGCGATTCCATCGATCGCCGCGGAAAAGCATCCCGCAGCAATAATCGTCCATGTGGCTTCTACCTTCTCGTTCTGAAGGATCAGCCCCGCGCAGCGTTGGCCCTCGCGCCAAATTGCTTTCACGCCGTTATCGGCGAAAATCTCTGCGCCGCTGCGTCGCGCAGCTTCCAGCACTGCCGATGTCAGTATCCGGTTATCCACCGAGTGTTCGTCCGGCCGAAGCACTGCTGCTTCCACATCCTCACTCAGCGCCGGTTCCAGTTTGCGCGCGTCCGCAGCGCGAAGCGGCTCGGCCTTCAGGCCCAGGCCGTGATGCAGAGCGATAATCGTACTGAGTTCCGCCTTCGCATCTCCCGAAAAAAGGGCCTCTAGCGTCCCTTTCGAACGGAAGCCCGTATTCATCCCGGAAATTTCTTCGACCTGCACCACAAACTCCGGATAGAGCGCCAGGCTCATTTTTCCCAGTGGCACCATCGCGATCATCGCCGGGCTTTCCGGCGCCGGCGACAAAATACCCGCGCTAGCCCACGATGCTTCCTGGCCAGGCTGCTGACGGTCGAACACTCCCACGCGCATCCCGGCGCGCGAGACTTCCAGCGCGATCGCCCCGCCAATCACTCCTCCGCCCGCGACGGCCACATCGAATTTTTTCATCACCGTATCTTAACGCATCCCTGCGCACGCTTCATGAGCGTCGCTGACCTTCGATTGTGAGGCCGATTCTGTTTGGAAAAGGTTCAGAAAAATAAAAGAGTCAGAGTGCCGCAACGAGCTCTTCAGACAATACCTGCGCCTTTTTAGAAAGGCTTCGCGCGAGCGCCCAATCCGCATTTGTCGCGGCTTCCCGCGCATCCTTGATAAATTCTCTGATCTTGGAGACCAGGTCCACTTGCGCCGCATTCAGCCGCTTGCCCCGCGTTGCCTCCAGGTTCTTCTCCGCGGCGCGCAGGCTTTCGTTGGTCTGTTGCTGGGCTGCGGCGGTTTCCGCCGGCGAAAGTTGTGGCACAAGCAGTGCGGCACCTGATTTCTCGGCACCTTTTCCCGCACCCGCGGAAGGCGGCGCGGCCACATGCGGATGGGGCGGCGCGCTGCGTGTCGTGATCAAGCGCAGCGGGAAGGAGGGAGCTTCAAGACGCAAATCGGGAACCTCATCCTCCGGAATACGCTCTGCCGTTGCGGGCCGCGGCGACGTGATCGGCTTCACCTGAACTGCCGTTGCCCAGGGAATCGCCGGCCGCTTCCGCATGCTGCAACCGCTCAACAGCGCCGCGGCACAACTTAGAAGCGCAATCCAGGAGCGGAGATAACCTCGCGTCGCAACATTCATCGGCCAAGATGGAGTTTTGCTCATCCTCAGGCCGCGAGCGGCAGCTCGATTCGAAACGTCGTGCCCCGGCCGACCTCCGAAGTGAAGTCTATCGAACCGTTCAGAAGCTGCACAATTCGAAACGTGCTCGCCAACCCAATGCCGCTGCCACCTGGGCGCGTGGTGAAGAAAAGCTGAAATATTTTTTGCCGGTTTTCCGGCGAGATGCCTTTCCCGGTATCACCCACGGTGATTTCCGCCATTTCGCCTCGCCGGCTCAGCACCAGCCGCATTTGCCCTCCATTCGGCATGGCTTCCGCCGCGTTCAACACCAGGTTCAACACCGCCTGCTTCAGCAGCGCGCGATCCACATAAACTTCCGGCACATCGATCGGCAGCAGTTGTGCCAGTTGAATATTCGCTTTCTGCAGTTGTGGCTGCGCGATTTCCAGCACTTCCTTCAGAAGGTCCGCGAGCTGCGTGGCTTCCAGCCGGATGTCCATCGGCCGCGTGAAATCCAGGAATCGCTTGACCACCGCATCCAGCCGGTCGATCTCCTTGTCCAGCACTTGCACCGCCTGTTGCGTGGCGCTGTCCTGCTCCGCCGGGAGCGATTCCTTCAGGTTCTCCAGCCACAGCCTCATCGAATTCAGCGGATTCTTTACTTCGTGCGCCACTCCCGCCGTAATCCGCCCAAGCGCCGCCAGCCTTTCGCTCACCTGCAGTTGCGTGTTGATGCTTTCCAGTGAATCCAGGTCGCGCAGCGTCACCAGAGCACCCATGCGCTCGCCGCCTTCCTGGATCGCCTGCACGCTGATGCTCACGCGCTTCGGACCTTCGCTCGTTTCCAGTTCCGTTTCCGCCGCCACTTCCCTCAGCTCATCGCTCTCGATGTGCAGCGCCTCATGCAGGGGATGCCCGGCGGGAAAAATCTCTGTCACGCGCCGCCCCAGGAATTGCCCGGCGGGCGCGCCTAGAAATTTTTCCGCCGCCGGACTGATCATCACGGCCCGCGCATCACGCGTGAACAGCAGCAATCCGTCTTCAAGCCCGGCCATCACCGAATTCATGTTTTCTCGCATGGTGCTGAAAATCTCGTGGACCCCTCGCAACTGCTGGCCCACCTGCGTGATCTTCTTGCTCACCAGTCCGAGTTCGTCGCCGCTTCCAGCAAATCCTTTCGTGTTCGGAGATGGCGCGTCGTACTCACCCGCCGAGATGCGGTCCAGTTGAAGAGCGATATCGCGCAGTGGAGCGAGCGCCGCGCCGCTCACGATCGCGGCAAGCAGCGTGGAAATCACCAGCGCCACCAGCACGAACGTCGCGGAAGTGCGCAGGCTCGGCTCGATCTCTTTCAGCAGAATCCCCGAGTCCAGCGCCACGCGCACTTCTCCGAAGGGCTGGCGCCCCTTGCTGAACGCAAAATCCAGCTCAAAAACCTTCGACGGCCCCGCGAGCACTTTCACCTGATGAAGGAAATTTCTTTGCACCAATTGGGATAGCGGCGTTCTGCGCGGCAGAAATTTTCCCTGAAGATCTTCATCAGTCGAAATCAGCACCATTCCGTCATGGTCGACAATCGACACTTCGTAGATCAGTGGATTTTCTTTGGCGGCTTTCAGCTGCGTGCGCAGTCCTTCGTTGATTTCGAACGCGCGCCGCACGAAATCGTGAATCTCCTGGGGATCATCCGATGCAGGCCGCAGCCCCTGTTCCCCCGCGTCTGTCAACGCACGCTGTGCTTGCAGGAACACCTGGCTCGCCAGGTCGTTGGCACGCAGGCTGGTGGCCTGCAGAAGTTGTTCGAGGAGCTGCGCAGCGAATACGCTGGACAAAACCACCGAGACGAGCAGCACCAGCCCCGTCATCACCAGTGTGAGCTTTGTTCGCAGGCGCAGCTGCATCCCGCGTCTCTACTCCGTCTCGGCGCGATCGCCGTCGTATTCTTTCAATTTGTTATGAAGCGTCTTCAGGCTGATGCCCAGCAATTCCGCGGCCCGCGTCTTGTTGTTTCCCGTGGCGCCCAGCGTTTGCAGGATCAGTTCCCGCTCCATCGCATCCACCGTCGTTCCCACCGGAAACTTGATGCTGGAAAGGTCGCTGGGCCCCTTCGCCGCCGACTTCCCGAATTCCCCGGGGAGGTTCGCACGCGTAATCAGGTCCTTTTCGCACATGATCGAAGCGCGCTCCAGCACGTTTCGCAATTCGCGAATATTTCCCGGCCACGTGTGCCCCATGAAAATATCCATCACCTCCGCGCCAATCCCGCGCACGTGCTTGCCATGCTTCGCGTTCAGGTCTCGCAGAATATGTTCCACCAGGAGCGGAATATCATCCTTGTGCTCGCGCAGCGGAGGCAAGTTGATGTGAAACACGTTCAGCCGGAAGAAAAGATCCTGCCGCATCTGCCCGCTGCTCACGGCCTGCTCCGCGTCTTTGTTCGTCGCCGCCAGCACCCGCACGTCCACCGGCGTTTCGCTCTTGCTTCCCAGCCGCCGTACTTTACGGTCTTCGAGCACGCGCAGAAGTTTTGCCTGCGTCGGCGCCGGCATCTCACCGATTTCATCCAGCAGCAAAGTTCCGCCGTCCGCCAATTCGAAGCACCCGATGCGACGTTCGGCCGCGCCTGTAAAAGCGCCGCGCTCGTGGCCGAAAATCTCACTCTCCATCAGCGTCTCGGGAATCGCCGAGCAGTTAATCGGGACGAATGGCCCCGCCGCTCGCGGCGAGAGCTTGTGTATCGTTCGCGCAACGATTTCTTTGCCCGAGCCTGTCTCCCCCGTGATCAGCACCGATGCCGAACTCGGCGCCGCCATCTCCACGATGCGCATCACTTCCTGCATCGGCTTCGACGCCCCCACCAGGTCGCCCAGCCGCCCCGCTTCGCGCAGTTGCCGCTGCAATACGACGAGCTGCCGCGCATCTCGCGCTCTCCGCAGCGCGCGGTCCAGCAGCGCGTGTAGCACCGGGCCTTTCATTGGTTTTTCGATGTACCAGAACGCTCCGGCTTCAATCGCCGCCACCGCGCGCTCTTCGCTCCCTTTGCCGGTAATCACGATCGCGGGAACATCTAGCAGCTCCATCCCCAGCTGCTTCAGCAGGTCCAGCCCGTTCATGCCCGGCAATTCAACATCGGCGATCAGCGCGTCCGGCTGATAACCCGCGAATTTCGCCAGCGCCTCCTCCGCCGTCCCCACTCCCAGAACGTCGCAGCCCCACCTCTGCAGCAATTGCTCGTAACCCTTCCGCGCGTTGTCCTCGTCCTCGACAATCAGCACGCGGTCTCTCCGCTCCGCCGCTTCGACGGCACGTACCGCCGCCCGTGTCTCTTCACCCATGGGTTTAGGCCTCTCTTCGGCTCGCACTTTGGAAGTGCCGTTCAAGTTGTTTTGCTGGGCACCACGACTGTAACAAGCCATCCGCCGCTTGCCAAGTTCCCGCGTTCCGAAAGCAGACGTCCAAATCTTTAATCCGTTCTGAAGAATGGTGTCTTAGCGGGCCCCTGAAAAAGTCTTACTTAACTGGGGGCCGGAGCTTCAGCTCCTACGTAAAATCCATTCTTTCAACGGGCTTTGGCCCCCCCTTAAATTGCCCTCTCATTTCGCCCAGCGGTTGCCGGGAAATTCTCCGATATTTCATGCAGCAGCGGGGTAACGAGCCTGGCCAATGAAACTTTCCAGAACGTGACTTCTGGAGTCTCAGCCCACGGCTTTATTTCTTGAAATAATAGGTCCAACTGAGACTGACGTAAGACTTCAACGGCACTCCAACAACACATTCGATTGGGCACGGAGCAGGCTGCAATGGGATTCCCTCTGTTGTCTGGCCTGTGTACCCGTGGGCGATTAAAAAGTTCGCTCCCAAGGACATTCGATTTTCAAAGAACGGCCGAAGTATCGCTCCACGAACTTCAGTTACCGGCACGCCCACAAAGCCGTCGCCAAGCGGCTTTGCTTTAACAAATTCGAACTCCCCACGCACCTGCAGATGAAAGGACAGGTGATTCTCCGAGGCAACAGCGTCCCAGATCATGCGCGGCGCTTCTGGCACGGGCAGGCCCGTCTGGGTGTCTCTGGCATCAGCTTGTGCGTAGGAAACATAAATCGCCCCGTGCGAAAAATTCCTTTGCACGGAAACGGCGATCACTCGATTGAGGGAAGGCCCGTTATCTACCTGTAAGCCTGTATCGGGGTCAATCTTTGCCAACTCTTGCGAGTTCCATGTGCGTCTGAGTGTGAGGTTGATTTGCGTCTGTTTGATCATTTTGGAGATTCTCAGCTGATAGGCTCGGGACGGGGCGAGAAGAGTCGGCTGCCCCGTGCCGTTGCCAATTCGCGGATCTTCCGTATGAAAGGCTTCGCCGTAACTGAACGCCACCGTCGGAAGATAGGGGTGGTCTAGCGGGAGAAAGGTCAGCGTCACTTTTGGCAAGCTCAATGAGGCCAGTTTGTTGAAAGAATTTTGCGGATTGATCATGTCCTGATTGTCCATCCGGACTTCTTCCTGCCTAACTCCCACGTCATAGTGAAGATATTTGCTGGCGGTTCCATCGAGAGAAACAAAGGGTTCGACAAAGGAAAGTGTTAGATTGTTGCTGGTCACAGGCTGGAACACACCATTGTCGTCGATGCGCTTTAGGTCCAGATTCCGTGGGGCATCTCGGCGAATGTCCAGTCCAGCAAGCAGCGAAATCCATGGACGGACACTCTGAATGTAGGTGGCCTCGCCGCCGATGACGTTTCGAGTTTCGCTCTGTTGAATTAGGCTCTCGCCGAAATTTGATCGCAGTTGCAGTGCATAGTTCCGAAAGAAACCGGAGAAGGAAAATTGCCTTTGCTCGCTCAACTTCCAGTTGTCCGTGGCGACCAGAAGGATGTTATGCGTGGTATCCGACTGCCGATTGTCGATCGTGTCGCCGGGAATAGGCAAATTTATGGGAATCAGTCCCGGAACGTATGAGAATCCGTAGTAGCCGAT
The DNA here is from genome assembly GCA_036522195.1 of Candidatus Acidiferrum sp. Taxonomy (GTDB): domain Bacteria; phylum Acidobacteriota; class Terriglobia; order Acidiferrales; family UBA7541; genus Acidiferrum. The sequence continues at coordinate 39,452 of DATDGF010000046.1, forward strand.
ACCGAATATTGTTAACTGATTGTGTCCCAACTTGAACTCGCGCAACCCGTTTAACTTGTACTGCTGGCGGTGTTCCAGCCGCCCCAAGAATCCATTGCCGAAGGATACCTCTCCCGCGATCCATGCGTTTGTTTGCGGATTCTCCGGACTCCATCCCGCCATGAGATCAACGTCACGATAGTCTCCAGTCAGCTGGACAAAATCATTAAACCTCTCCCGCGGTACGTAGGTAGCAGCCAGGTCAATCGAGTGGTTGCCTTCTCGAACGTTAAATGCACCCCCGTCCACGGTGACGCCTTCAATCACAGGTGGAATCAGCACACTCGGATCGGAGTAGCCGTTACCGTGGGCATTGGCGGGAAGATTGTTGGGGAAAAGGAAATCGCCGATCTGGAAGAACTGGGCGATGGGCTCGCCATGATCTCCGGCGACGCCGGGGGCAAAGTATTGTGGTGCTTTGATTCCACCCGACGCCGTTTCGATGGGGAGACCAGGAATGGAAATCGGGGCGCCGGGTCGCCCAGGATTAGCGTCCAACACCTGGTCATGGATCACGACTGTTTGAGCGGGGTCGGGGGTCAGCAACGACGGAGCAGAAGCCACGACTGTGATGGCCTGCAGGACCGAGACTAGCTGCTGAAATTGCAGATTGACCACTTTCTCTTGGCCCACGTCTAAGGAAACATCCACGATCACCGGAACAAAGGGATCCGACTCCGCCTTCAGCTGATATTCGCCACCATGAATACCGTCCAGAGTAAAATTTCCTTGGGGATCGCTGGCGGTTTCTTGAACTAAGTCTCCTGCAGAGTTCGTGAGTTTCAGATGGGCTCCTGCTACAGCGACACCTTTGGGATCGAGAATCTTGCCTGAAATTCGGCCCGAGTCGGAAGCTGCCGACAAATTCAATGAGGACGTGAAGAGCAAACACATCGCAAAGAAAGCCATGTGCCCGTACGTTCTGTAAGTGCTTTGATTTGGAATGGACACTTTCCGCGGTCGCCCCTGTCGAGGACGATGTAGAGTATCAGAATGGCGGCAAACCATAGATAAGGCAGTCTCATTACCAGACACTTCCTAGAACGAGGTTGTGAGAAGCGATGGGCCGCGCGCAGAATTTTTTTATACGGCAACCGGCCGTGCCACTCGTATTCCTAGCCTGCTCAACTGCCGCGCCTTCTTGCCAATATTTTCCTTGACCTGCGTTAACCCTTGCGGTAATAGACGCATTGGGAAAATTTGTTTGGAGTGCGGCAGTCTTGCTGCCGCTTTTCTTTTTGGCAGCCCTCTCAATCATTCGCCAGGCTCTGCCCCTAAGAACATGCCCTTTGGAATCAATCTTTTATGAAATGCACATCTCGTAAGCTGCTTTTTTTGAGAACCATTCAAATGATGGCGGTGTGGGATAGTGTTTCACCCATGCTTGTCTTTTGTCGTACTCTGTCGAAAAGAGTGAAAAATAAGCTCCTTGTTTTCTACCGCTTCCGCACTCTTGCGGCACTCTTGAAACAAAGAGCGTTGAGGAACTCTTTTAGCTTCAGTAGCTTCCGCACTCTTTCTCAAAAACAGGGGGGTGTGGGGGGCTCCTTCCCAATTTGGAACGCCATCCTAAAATTGTTGTCCCTTCCAGGGGAGATTCGGGACGTACCAACCGCGTCAAGCCGGGCCCGGACCCTTCCGAGAAGAATTTCTTTCCGGCCTCGACTGAGACTGAGAACCGAAAGTTGACAAGCGAACAAGTTATGCCTCACTCCTTTAAAAGATACAGAGCTCTCTCCAGCTCCAACTCCAGCTTCGCGCCCTTCGGCAAATTCAATTCATGCCCTCGCCCGGACTCCATCAGATACGCCGTAAGCGCCCCCAGCGCCGCCCCCTCCGCGGCTTCCTTCTTGTCCTTGTTCCTTACGCCTTTTACTGCGCCAATCGCCGCCCCCGCCGCCGCCGATTCCGCTGCGTCCTGCTGCGTACTTGATCGCCCTTCAATCAGCCCTTCTTTTGTCGGGCCCGACCTGACGCTATGGTCACCCGGCACGCTCACCACTTCCGCCACGATCGGCAGAACGCCGAACTTCGTGTGAATCTCGTCAAATGTCAGCCAGAGTTTCGCCCGGCCCGCTACTCCCGCCGGCTCAACATGGCTGATATGCCCGTGGATCTCTGCCCCAACCGGCAAGTAGATTCCGCTGCCCGCCTCCAGCGGCTCCAGCGTCTTGACCTTGAACTTGGCGTTTTCCTGCGTGCCCCTGGTTCCTAGCTCGTCTTCGAGCTTCACCAGAAACTTGGTCCCCGGCGCAACGGCGTAGGTCTCAATGGGAAGCCCGCGTCGCTTGCCGTCCGCCACCTGCTGCCTTTGCTCCGATTGCGGCGCGGGTGGCTCTTGCGCCTTGGCTACGATCCCGATCGCCAGAACCATCGCCATGATCGCGATCCCCGATGATGCAAATGCAATCTCCAGCCGTTTCATGTGCTCCTCCTGCGGAAAGGCAGACACTCCGTCCATGCAGTCGACGCGCCATCGCCACTTCGCCGCAGGTCGTGCAACATGTTGGAATGAAAGCCACTTGGAGGGATGCCCGGACCCTGTAAGGCAATCACGCGCGCCACTGTCGTCGGTTCCCGGCATCCCTCCGACAGCGAATTCCGACACTTGTCCTGGGCAATTGCGGAGGCTCTGCAATCTACTTTTCGAGGAAGTGTCGGATCCTGCGCAGCACGGAGGCATACATGGCGGGCGTCACGCGCCCGGTTTGGGTATTTTGCTGGCTAGGATGATAGATCCCGAACAATCGCGGCGAGCCAGGCGTCACCTCGCACTCGGCCCCGTGAGTGAATTTGTACAGCGCGCGCGAGGCAATCACTCCGCGCTGCTTCAGGATTTCCAGGTATGCGTCCCAAGCAATTTTTCCTAAAGCGAGTACAGCTTTCGGTTTCAGAATCTCGATCTCACGCTCCAGGTAACGGCGGCAATTCGCTATCTCTTTCGGAAGCGGCTTGTTCTCTGGCGGAGCGCACCGGCAAGTCGCGCTGATGTACGCATTCGCCAGCCGTAGCCCGTCATCGCGATGCAGGGAAGTGGCCTGATTCGCGAAGCCCGCTTTGTTTAGCGCCGCGTATAGAAAATCGCCGGAGCGGTCGCCTGTAAACATCCGCCCCGTGCGATTCGCTCCATGCGCTGCGGGCGCAAGCCCCAGGATCAGCAATTGCGCTTGTGCATCTCCGAAGCCCGGAACCGGCTTGCCCCAGTACGTCCACTCGCGGTACGCCCGCCGTTTTTCCCGCGCCATCTTTTCGCGATGACGCACCAGCCGGGGGCACCGACGGCAGCCGACAATTTCTTCGTTCAAGAGACGAAGCTGTGAGGGTTTTTCTGGCATAAGCCTACGATGGCTGGCGTGTCATCATTCGTTTCAACTCGATAAAGGGCGTTGCTCCGGCAAACATCGTGTCGCAAGAGCGCGCTTCCAGCATTTCTTTTCCGATGCGCTGCACGGCTCCCATTGCGGCGCGCATGATGCCTGATCCCGCGCTGACGCGGGCCACGCCGATTTTTTCCAGCTCGGCGAGCGGAGGACACGCTGGTGTTGCCAGAATGTTGAGCGGAGCTTCCACGGCCTTCACCAGCTTGGCGATAGTGTCCCGGTCGTAGAGCCCAGGCGCAAACAAACAATCCGCTCCTGCACCACGATAAGCGCGCAAACGCTCGACGGTCCGCTCGAACCGAGTGGGCTCAGGTCCGATGGGCATTAAATAAATGTCCGTGCGCGCGTTTAGCACGAATGGAACGCCTAGCGATGCGGCCGTCTCCCGGATGACCCGGATTTTCTCCACCTGAAGCGAAATAGCGACTTGCGAGCTCTCGTCATCTCCGGTCACATCTTCCAGATTCATTCCGATCGCGTCTGCTTCGATGGCTGCTCTCACCGTTTCCGCCATCTCTCTGACGGAAGTGCCGTAACCCGCCTCCAAATCTGCGGTCACCGGAACGCGAACGGCGCGCGCAATGCGGCCCACGACCTCTAGCATCTCGCCACGCGAGAGCCGCTGGCCGTCTGGATAGCCCAAAGAATAAGCGATTCCCGCGCTGGTCGTGGCAATCGCGGGGTGCCCGCACTCCTCAAGAATTCGCGCGCTGGCCACGTCCCATGCGTTTGGGAGCAGCAGCATTCGTGGGCCGTGGTGTAGCTTCCGGAAATTCTGGGCCTTTTCGGCTTGTACTCGCACATCCATCAGAAAACCTCCACGATGTGAACGATGATTCTTTCCTGTCACGAAAAATTAGGCTTTGTCCTCTGGGGAAGAAACGTCCAAATTGGCAAGCGATTCACCCGCCGAAAAATCAGCTTCAAGCCAGGATCTTCAGCACCTCGTCGTGCAGTTTTCCGTTCGTGCTTACCAGATCTCCCGTGTAAATCGTTCGCTCGCCGCGCACATTCGTGGAACGTCCGCCGGCTTCCTCCACGATGATTCCGAGCGGCGCAAGATCCCACGGCTGCGAAGTCAGGTCCACCGCAACTTCAATCGCGCCTTCCGCGACCAGCATGTGTTGCCAGAAACCGCCAATGGCGCGGCCATTTTTTGCAGTATCGGCCAGCAAACGCAGCTTCGCCCGCATCGCTGGATTTTTTTTCGGTCCGGTGCCGGTCGTGAAAATCATCGCTCTATTGAAGGAGTCGATACTCGAAACATGAATTCGTTTGCCGTTTCGAAACGCGCCTTCCCCGCGATAGGCCCACCACCGCGCCCCGAGCCCCGGCGCGCTCGCCATTCCTGCCACAATCTCACCGTTCAATTCGATCCCCATCAGCGTGCCAAAAGTTGGGATTCCGCGCGAAAATTCTTCCGTCCCGTCGATCGGATCAATAATCATCCGCGCTCGCCCTGATTTGCTCGCCGCGTTCGAATCGCTGCCGCCCATCTCCTCACCCAGAACATCCAGCGCCAGGCCGCTCGCGCTCACTTCTGCGCGCGCCATCTCTTCCACGCCGCGGTCCGCCTGCGTCACCGCCGTCCCATCGCCTTTTCGGTCCACGCGCAGCTCCTCCGCGCGAAAATATCGCATCGCGATCGCATCCGCCTCATTCGCGATTGTTTCGAACAACGCCCCGTACACTTCCTTGAATCCCATTGCTCCCCCGTGAATCGGCTAACTCCAGGGTTTCCCCGTATACCAGCTTGGCTCAGCTCCCCTTTCTCCGAACCATCCGCAATCGTTCAGCGTGTCGATGAAGAGCTGGCGATTGTAGCGGCGGTATCCAGGATATAGGTTGGAATAGTAATAGCCGCTCGCCTCTCTCACTCCACCAAATTCGCTGCCCTGGTTTCCAACGATTAAGCCCTTCGGTCCGCTGAAGTCGAGGATGTGGGCCTCGAACAGGATGGATTCACCCTCGATTGGTGTAAGCGAGAAAGGGGCCACAACGCGAATGTTTAGATCAGCGGCCGCTTGAGTCCAAGCGTTTGGGATTTCAATGTCAAAGTCCATTTGACTCTCTACGCCAGCACCCCTAGCATACAAAGTTATCGCAATGTCTGCTCAAGCCAACACCGGAAGCGTGCTGGACCGGATTCTCGAGGCGCGCCGCGCGGAAGTGAATCATCGCAAACGCGTGCTGCCGGAGACCGCGCTAAAGTATGGTGTGAAAGCGGCAACGCCGCTCCGCGATTTTTCCGCGGCACTTTGCCGCGACGGCCTCAATGTTCTTGCGGAGCTCAAGCCGGCTTCGCCTTCGCGCGGGGTGCTTCGGGATCCGTTCGAACCAGTCTTTCTTGCGCAGTCGTTCGAATCGGCCGGTTCTTGCGCGCTTTCTGTCCTCACTGAGGCTGAATTTTTTCGCGGCTCGCTGAAGAATCTTCGCGACGCCCGCAAATCCGTTCAACTCCCGGTTCTCCGCAAAGATTTTATTTTCGATCCGTGGCAAGTCTGGGAAACGCGCGCCAACGATGCGGACAGTTTCCTGCTCATTACCGCGACAGTCGAAGATGCCCTTCTTCGCGACCTTCTGGCGCTGGGCCGCGAACTGCGAATGGAACCCATCGTCGAAGTTCACACCGAAAAGGAACTCGATCGTGCGCTCGTTGTCGGCGCGCGCATCATCGGCGTCAACAATCGCGACCTTATGACGCTTACCACCCGCGTTGAAACTTCGTTCGAACTGATCGAGCGCATCCCCGACGATTGCATCGCCGTCAGCGAATCCGGACTACGAACCCACGAAGATCTCGTAAAACTCCGCACCGCAGGCTTTGATGCCTTTCTCATTGGCACGCACCTGATGCTTTCGCCCGATCCCGCCGCGGCGCTTTCCTCTCTCCTCCATGGTTCGTCGGGAACGCTGTAGGTGGCCATGGTCCGCGTTAAAATCTGTGGGATTACCAACGCCGCCGACGCCTTCGCTGCCGTCGAAGCCGGCGCAAATCTTCTCGGGTTCAATTTCTACGCAAAGAGCCCGCGTCACATATCCGAAGCCGAAGCGGCAAGAATTCGGCCGCAGCTTCCGAAAAAGGTTGAAGCCGTAGGTATCTTCGTCAACACGCCTCCGGCCGAGGTCGGCGCACTCTGCAAATCCCTCAAGCTCGACGCCGCACAGCTCCATGGCGACGAATCGGCGGAAGCGGTTGCTGAACTTGCGAACAGAATCCCGGTTATCAAAGTGTTTCGCGTCGAACCGGATTTTCCGATCAAGACGCTCGACGAATACTCCGCGGCCTTTGCCTTCTTGTTTGACGCCGCTCTCACGGGCCAATATGGTGGGACGGGCCGCACGACGGATTGGGACGTGGCGCGCCGCGCCGCGAAGGATCACCGTATTATTCTCGCAGGCGGCCTGAAGGTGGAAAACGTCGCTGCAGCCGTTCGCATTGTTCGTCCTTACGGGATTGACGTCGCCAGCGGAGTAGAATCAAAGCCGGGAAAGAAAGATCACGGCCGATTGTGCGAATTCATTCAGGAAGTGCGCCGCGCCGAACGGAAATAATATAGCGGCAGAAAATAGAAAGTAGAAATCAAAAAGTAGAAGATAAAGGATGAGCTCGATTCTACAATCGCCGACGACAGCGCCGGGACGGTTTGGGCCCTATGGCGGCCGCTACGTTCCCGAAACGCTGATGGTGCCGCTGTTCGAATTGGAACGCGTCTATGAACTCGCGAAATCCGATGCGACTTTCCAGGCCCAGTTCGAATCGCTGCTCAAGAATTTCGCGGGGCGCCCCACTCCGCTGCAATTCGCATCACGCCTCACGGAAAAACTCGGCGGTCCGCGAATTTATCTTAAACGCGAAGATCTGCTGCACACCGGCGCGCACAAAATCAACAACGCCATCGGCCAGGCCTTGCTCGCGGTGAAAATGAGCAAGCCGCGGATCATCGCGGAAACCGGGGCGGGCCAGCACGGCGTAGCGTCAGCTACCGTCGCTGCCCATTTCGGCCTCGAATGCGTCGTGTACATGGGTACGGAGGACATGGCGCGCCAGTCGCTGAACGTCGCGCGGATGCGCATGCTCGGTGCGCAAGTCGTGGGCGTCGATTCCGGCAGCCGCACGCTGAAAGACGCCATCAACGAAGCCATGCGCGATTGGGTCACCAACGTCCGCACTTCCCACTATCTCCTCGGCTCGGTTCTCGGTGCGCATCCGTATCCCACCATGGTCCGCGATTTTCAGTCTGTCATCGGCCGCGAAGCCCGCGAGCAAATCCTCGCCGCGGAAAAGCGGCTTCCCACGCATCTCATCGCCTGCGTGGGTGGCGGTTCGAACGCCATCGGTCTTTTTCACAATTTCATGCGCGACGCGGACGTGAAAATGATCGGCATTGAAGCCGGCGGGCGCGGTGGGCAGCTTGGCGAACATGCCGCGCGCCTTGCAGCAGAGCAAGGTTTCACCGGTGCGCGTCCCGGCGTACTGCAAGGCACCTACACTTACGTTTTGCAGAATGAAGATGGCCAAATCGCCACGACGCATTCCATCTCCGCCGGGCTCGACTATCCCGCTATCGGCCCCGAACATGCCTGGCTCGCCGACCAGCACCGCGCCGAATACTCCGCGGTCTCCGATCAAGCCGCGCTCGACGCCGCGCGTCTGCTCTCGCGCATTGAAGGCATCATCCCCGCGCTCGAATCCGCCCACGCCATCGCCGGTCTTATCGAGCGCATCCCTAAAATGAGCAAAGACGGCCTCGTCATCCTCAACCTCTCCGGCCGTGGCGACAAGGACATGGACACTTACTCGCGCCTGCTCTAATCTTTCTTCCCTAAAGAAATGAGCGTTGTTGCCGCCAACTCGACCCGCATTTCCAAGCGATTTGCCGAACTACGCGCTTCGGGAGAGCTTGGCATTATTGCCTACATCACCGCGGGAGATCCCTCGCTCGACGCCACACTGAAATTCGTGCTGGCGCTTGCCGAAGCTGGCGCTGACGTCATCGAGCTCGGCGTGCCCTTTAGCGATCCCCTTGCCGACGGCCCTACCATCCAGCGTGCTTCCGAGCGTGCTTTGAAATCCGGCACCACGCTTGCCGGCGTCCTGGAGCTCGTTCGCCGCATCCGTCAATGCTCTCAGGTTCCACTCGTTCTCTTCAGCTACTACAATCCCATCCTCCAGATGGGTCTCGAAAAATTCGCATCCACTGCTGCGTCCGCGGGCGCCGATGGCGTTCTCGCGACCGATCTCACGCCAGAGGAATCGGAGGACTATCGCCGTATCCTCGCTGCGCAACATCTCGACACCATCTTTCTTGGCGCGCCCACTTCGACCGACGAGCGCCTCGCGAAGATCGCGGCCTGCTCCTCCGGTTTTCTCTATTTGATTTCTCGCACGGGCGTCACGGGCGCAAAGGGTGCACTGCCCGACGATCTGCCGGCCCTCCTGCGGCGGGCTCGCAAAGCTACGCAGCTTCCTATCGCGGTTGGATTTGGCATTTCGCTGCCCGGTCACGTTTCCGTTCTTGGCGGACTTGCGGAAGCGGCCGTGGTCGGCTCCGCGCTCGTCTCCGAAATCGAAAATGCGAAATCCGTGGAGGCCGCTTCTGCCGCCCTGGGCGATCGCATCCGCGCGCTCAAGGATGCCGCGCGCCACGGCCTTTCCCGGCGCGAGGTGGCGCCATGAATTTGAGTGATTGGCGGCGGCGCATCGACGAAATCGACAAGAAACTCGTGGAACTGTTGAATGCGCGCTCGCAATGCGCTCTGGAAATCGGCAAGCTCAAGCAGGAGGCGAAAATTCCGCTGTACCAGCCGGACCGCGAAAACGAGGTGCTTTCGAACGCTGAGCGGAACAATCCCGGACCATTGAGCGACGCCGCCATTCGCCGCCTGTTCGAACGGATTATCGACGAAGCCCGCGCAGCCGAACGCGATGCCATGCATTCCGGCGATGCCGGCAAAAAAGGCGGGAATGAATGACCCGCGATTGCAGTCTCAATACACAGGTCATTTGTAGATGCGGATTTACGCTGCCATCTTCCGCTTCAAAGCGGTGATAGAAGGAAACGGGAAACACTCATGGTCATTGTGATGCAAGAAGGCGCCACGGACGCTCAAATCCAACATGTTATCGACCGCCTGGTCGGCAGCGGCTTCAACGTTCATCGCTCCACGGGCGAATCGCACACCGTCCTCGGCGCGGTCGGGGTCCATCGCGACTTCGATCATCGCGACTTCGAATTGCTCGAAGGCGTGCGCGAAGTCATGCGCATCACTCAGCCATTCAAGCTGGCCAGCCGGCAGTTCAAGCCGGAAGGCACCGTCGTCGATCTTGGCCGTGGGGTAAAAATTGGAGGACCAGAAGTCGCCGTTGCCGCCGGCCCCTGTTCGGTCGAATCCCGCGAGCAGATCCTTTCGATAGCGGAAAGCATCGCCAAGGCCGGGGCAAAAATTCTGCGCGGCGGCGCCTTCAAGCCACGCACTTCTCCTTATGCATTTCAAGGCATGGGCGAGCCGGGGCTCAAGCTCATGCGCGAAGCTGCCGACAAATTCGGCCTGTTCACGATCAGCGAAGTGATGGACGCTTCCCAGATTCAGATGATGATGGGCTACGTTGACATCTTCCAGGTCGGCGCGCGCAACATGCAAAACTACTATCTCCTGCGCGCCCTCGGCGAAATCCGCAAGCCCGTCCTTTTGAAGCGTGGCATGTCCGCCACCATGGAAGAACTACTGATGAGCGCCGAATACATCCTTGCCGGCGGCAATTTCAACGTCATCCTCTGCGAGCGGGGCATTCGAACGTTTGAAACTTACACGCGCAATACTTTCGACATCGCCGCAATCCCGGTGATCAAAAAACTTTCGCACCTGCCGATGGTGGCCGATCCTTCACACGGTACGGGACGCCGCGACAAAGTGCCGCCCATGGCGCGCGCCGCCGTCGCCGCCGGAGCTGACGGATTGCTCATTGAAGTACACAACGATCCTGACCACGCACTCTCGGACGGCGCGCAATCCCTGGAGCCCGGCCAATTCGCGCAACTCATGGGCGAACTCCGGATCATCGCGCCCGCGATCGGCCGTCGCATCGCGTAACCAATGCCTGCCGATCACCTCATCTCGCGCGTCACCATCCTCGGCACCGGCCTCATTGGGGGCTCGTTCGCACTCGCGCTGCGCAAGTACACAAAGGAGATGCATATCTCGGGCTGGGATCGCGCTGATGTTGTGCGCGCGGCACATTCCAGAAGGGCCATCGACGAAGCTTTCTCCAGCGAACTCGCTCCCGCGCTGCGAGGCGCCGATCTGATCTATATTGCTCTGCCCATTGGCGTGACGCTCGATCTGCTTCCGGAGATCGCCCGCCGCGCTCCCGCTCACGCGCTAGTCACCGATGCCTGCAGCACCAAAGTGCGCATTACGCAAGCCGCCGAGCAGCTGTTTCCATCGGGAAATAGCCTGTTTTTCCTCGGAGGCCATCCCATGGCGGGCAGGGAACTCGCCGGCATCGACCACGCCGACGCCGAACTGTTCCGCGGAAACACCTATGCGCTCATTGGCGCATCTTCTCTGCAGGGAGACCCGCGCGTCTCTGCCTTCGTCAAAATTCTCGAAAAAATTGGCGCGCGGCCGCTCTGGCTCGGCGCGCAGCAGCATGACTACGGAGTGAGCCTTGCTTCGCATCTCCCGCAGCTCGCCGCGGTTGCCCTTGCTTCTTTTCTCTACGACCGCCTCGATGAAAACGGGCTCCCGATCACCCTCGCCGGTCCCGGTCTCCGCGATTCGCTGCGGCTCGCCGGGAGCTCCTATTCCACGTGGCGCGACATTGTTCTCACCAATCAGGAAGTGCTCTCCGCCGCGCTCGACCTCTTCGCCCGGCGGCTCGATGACCTCCGCGAGAAACTCGCGTCCCGCGAACTTGAAGGCGACTTCGACGCCGCCAACGAACTGTATCGGCTCCTCCACAATATGTAGCGAGGCGTCGTCGCGCTGATTCGCTGTAATCTTTCTCAGTGCCCTCGCGTCCAAATACACAGTGTCGATAGACATCACAATCCTTGACGTTTGCTCCTGTGTTGGCCTCGCCGCTGTCGGAGCGATCACGTTAAACATGTTGCTGGGAATGCTCATGGCTTTCCGCTACAGCCCCGTCCGCCAATGGCCGCATCGCCGTCTGAATTATTTCCGCCTGCATAACTGGACTGGATACCTCGCGCTATCCGTTTCGATTTTGCATCCTGTCGTCCTCCTGTTTGACAGGCCGTCCAGGTTTCGCATAATCGACTTGCTGTACCCCGTGCATTCGCCGATCCAGCCGCTGGAAAATACAATCGGCGCGGTAGCGCTCTATTTCCTGGCCGTCGTGGTCGCTACGTCCTACTTTCGGGTGCAACTGGGCCGGCGAATCTGGAAGTCCTTCCACTTCGGTATTTATGCAGCCGGCGCGGCCCTGTTTTGGCACAGTCTTTTCACCGATCCGGCACTCAAGAATTCAGCGATTGACTGGTTTGACGGGGGAAAACTTTTCGTGGAAGCTTGCCTGGCTATTATCGCCGTTATCGGCGCGCTGCGCTGGCGTTACGCGGTGCGCAAGGCGCATCGGCTGTAATTGCCTGCGCCGATCGGTCTCCGAGATTGACGCCGCAAACGAACTTTGCAGGCGGCTCTGCATTTTGTAGATGCGGGGTTTCCGCTGCGATCGGCTGCATTCTTCGAACTAGGATTGGCCTGTAACAACTGGCGGTAGTTTTGCGTCATAAGGATACAAATGCACGCTCGCGCATTGCCCGTAACCTTCGCCCTGGCCTTGTTCGCCAGTAGTCCGCTGTCAGCGCAAACTTCGCCGCAAGAAACGAGTTCCATCACGCACGTCACCGTGGTTGACGTCGCGACCGGCAAAAAACTCGCCGATCAAACCGTTATCCTTCAGGGCGATCGCATCCTTTCCGTTTCCCCCGCCGATCCTGCTACTGCGCCCCAGGGCCGCATCATCGACGCTCACGCCGGTTTCCTCATCCCGTGCCTGTGGGACATGCACGTCCACATTCAGGACCTCGAAGACCTGCCGCTCTATATCGCCAACGGCGTGGTTGGCGTGCGCCTCATGTTCGGGGCCAGGGACACGCGGGAGCTGCGCGCCAAACTTTCTACCGCGGCCGCCGGGCCCGAAGTCATTTTTGGCAGCGCCATCGTCGATGGCGATCCGCCGGTCTGGCCTGGTTCCATTATCGTGAACAAGCCCGAGGAAGCCCGGCGTACCGTCGACAACATCAAGGCTAGCGGCGCCGACTTCGTCAAGATTTACAACGGCATTCCTCGCGACGCGTATTTCGCTCTCGCCGATGAAGCTCACAAACAGAGCATTCCCTTCGTCGGCCATCTGTCCTACCAAGTCCGCGCTTCCGAAGCTTCGGACGCGGGGCAGCGTTCCATTGAACATCTCGACGGAATCTCTATCGCCTGCTCCAAAAAGGAGCAAAGCCTGATCAAGGAGCTGCGCCCCGGCAGGTATTTGGAAAGAATGAATTTATATGTAGAGGCTTTGCACAGCTTTGATGGTGCTCAGTGCCAGGCGCTGTTTGCGCAATTTAAAAAAAACGGCACCTGGCAGGTGCCTACACTGACCGTTCACCGCAGCATGGGCTGGATGAACGACAGCCACTTCACGTCTGATCCGCGCCTCGCTTACATGAGCGGCGATGTGCGCTACCGCTGGCAACCCGAAAATGATTTTCGATTTCGCCGCTGGACGCCGGCGGAGTTCGAACTGCACCGCAGCCTGTTCGCCGCCGACAAGCAAATGGTCGGAATCATGTTCCGCGCAGGCGTGCCACTTCTGGCGGGCACCGACGCGATGAATCCGTTTTGCTTCCCAGGCTTCAGCCTGCACGATGAGTTGGCGCTGCTGGTCGAATCCGGCCTCACTCCTCTTGCGGCGCTGCAGGCCGCCACAATCGGTCCGGCCGAATTTCTTGCGCGCGCTGGAGATTTTGGGCAAATCGCCGCCGGCAAACGCGCCAACATGGTTCTGCTTGCTGCCGATCCACTCGCGGACATTCGCAACACCACGCAGATTCAAGCCGTGTGGTTCCAAGGGAAGTATTTCGACCGCGCCGCGCTCGACGCGCTCCTGGCCAACGCCAAGCACCGCTCCGGCAAAGGCAAGCTGCGCTGAGGCCTTGCCTGCTGCGCCTTGAAACTGCACGCGAACCAGACTATCCCGCGCGCAGTCGGCTGCGACTTGCGGGAATCATTGGGGAAGTTCGCCGCTAGGGAAGCGGCTCCATTTTCCACTGAGCCTCGATTGTTGAGTAGGAATCGTTGTTAACGATGACCAGATCATTTTTGAACTTCTGGCCCGCGATCCAATGCGTGAACTTATAACCGGGGACCCACTGACCGCCGACCAGCGGAGTCTTCGCGACGTTCTTGACCGGTTTGCCGTCCCAGGCGATGTGGCCCACGATCGAATTGTAATCCGTGGCGCGGATGGCATCGCGAATCGCACCCGGCGAATCCACGTCCTTGGTGCGCTTGAGCGCGTCGAGTCCCACTTCGAACAGCGCATGCAGAAATCCTATCGGCTGCGTCCACTGCTTCTTGGTTTCGTCTTCGTACGCCGCGCACAATTCCGCTGCGTTCTCCCCGCTCAGGCCGGACTTAAAGGGAAAGCTTGGCGACCACCAGATTTCGGTCGTCAAATCCGCGCCGCGGTCGTCCAATGCTTCCACCGCGGCGGGGAAGAGAATGGCTTTGGCGATCGAGGCTATTTTTGGTTTGAAGCCCTGCTGTCCCGCTTGCTGCCAGAAGGTGGCGAACGCCGGCGGTGGAAGCACCCCGGTCAGGATCTCCACGTTCGCTTTTTTGAACATCGCGATCTGTGCGGAAAAATCGCTGACTGAGGATTCGAACCGTCCCGGATCGATGAGCTTGTAGCCCTTCGCCTGCAACACACTCGGAAAGCCGAACTTTGCGTCCGAGTATGCGATTCCTTCTGCGTCGTTCGGCCAAAGCGCTCCGACAACTCTATTTGTTGGAAGCCCCGCCCACATATTCGTGAAGACCGCGATCAGGTCTTCCAGTCCCCAGAAAAAATGGTACGTCCACTCAAAGCCTTTTTCGGCTTTTCCCCCACGACCGAAGAAATAGGATTGCCACGGCGCATCGGTGGTGATGCACGGCACACCGTTCAGCTCGCACACGTCGCTGACCGGATTCACGGTTTCTCCCGTGCTGGAAGCGAGCATCAGGTCGACGCGCTCGGTCTTAACCAGGTTTGTTGCCAGCTCACTCGCCCGCTTCCTGCTGGATTCACTGTCGTTCTCGATGATCTGAATCGGGTGGCTCTTGCCGTTAATCGTCAGCCCGGCGGCAACGAGCTTGCGGATCCCCGCAAGGATGAAATCCTGACACTCTCCGAAGCGTGCCAGGGCGCCTGTCCTGGGGCCGACGAAACCGATCTTGATCGCGCGCCCCAGTGGCACGCTGGGCTTCCCTAGCAAAAACCTGGGTGTGGCCATCGCCAATAGCGCGGCAGCCGTCGAGTTTCGTAGAAATCGCCGCCGCGTCCGTTCGGCCGGCTCGGCGAGATAGAAGAGCTCGTCTTGATCCGTCAGCTCATTTTCCCGCACCGGCGGGCCAACTTTCGAGTGATCCTTCACCAAGGTCCTCCCAAGAAAAGCTGCTTTTCTCCACACCCGTCCACTTCGTTACAAAGGCAACTCTGGTCCTAGCGCCGTGCCGAATCAGCCCCAATGATTCAATATACGTTCAAATTTCTCGAACCGACAGAAAGTCACACGAAGGTCACAATAAAGTTACTAACTAGCCGTACGAATATTCATTTTGCTGGAATGCCCCGGTGGGCTGGCACTGAGGGATCTGTGCTCCGAGAGTCGCCAGTCACCTGGTTCTACCAACTTGCGCCTTTCGGCTCCATTACGGGATGAAGTAAACTCCCCTTTACATCCCGGAGCACCGTATGGACAAACGCATCGCATCCGCTGACGCCGCCATCACCAACCTCACCGACGGCGCCACCATCCTGATGGGCGGCTTCGGGCTATGTGGCATCCCGGAAAACCTTATCGAAGCTGTCCGCCGCAAAGGCACGAAAGACCTCACCATTGTCAGCAACAATGCCGGAGTCGACGATTTTGGGATCGGCTTGCTGCTCCAACAGCGCCAAGTGAAAAAAATGATCTCTACCTACGTTGGCGAAAACAAACTTTTCGAGCAGCTTGTTCTCAGCGGGGAATTGCGGGTGGAATTGAATCCGCAAGGCACGCTAAGCGAGCGATTGCGCGCCGGTGGCGCCGGCGTCCCGGCCTTCTATACACCCACTGGCTATGGCACCATGGTTGCCGAAGGAAAAGAGACCCGCGAATTCGATGGCCGCCAGTACGTTCTCGAACGTGCCCTTCGCGGCAATTTCGCGTTCATTAAAGCCTGGAAAGGCGACCGCTGGGGTAATCTCGTCTATCGGAAGACCGCGCGCAACTTCAATCCTATGATGGCCACCGCCGCGGACTACGTCGTCGCTGAAGTCGAAGAACTCGTCGACCTCGGCCAGCTCGACCCGAATCAAGTTCATACGCCCGGCATATTCATCGACGCCATTTTTCAAGGCCCCAAATACGAAAAGCGCATCGAGCGCCGCACTATCCGAAAGACATGAAAACACTTCTCGGTTTGCTCATGGCTGCCCTAATGCTCGGCGGAACTTTATACCAACTCGTAACCGGGAAGTTGTTAGATCGCGACTGGAGACCGTATACGTCCCGCCGCGAATGCCCCGTTATGTATTGGAATTACATTAGTAACTGCGGGAGGATTGGCAGCACTCTATGGAGTCCTTCGTGACGCTCACTGAAGAACAAAAACGCGAACGGATTGCGCGCCGCATTGCCCTCGAACTGCGGGACGGGTACTACGTCAATCTTGGCATCGGCATGCCCACGCTCGTGGCTAACTACGTTCCCAAAGGCATGGACGTGATCCTGCAATCCGAAAACGGGATGCTCGGCGTCGGCCCATATCCGCTTGAATCCGAAGTGGATCCCGATCTCATCAACGCCGGGAAAGAGACGATTATTGAACTGCCCGGTAGTTCCTATTTTTCTTCCGCCGATTCTTTCGCCATGATTCGCGGCGGCCACGTCGACCTCACCGTTCTTGGCGCCCTGCAAGTGGATGAAAAAGGAACTCTGGCCAACTGGGCTATCCCCGGCAAGATGCTGAAAGGCATGGGCGGCGCGATGGACCTGGTTGCCGGCGCCAAACGCGTTCTTATTGCCATGGAGCATGCGACACGCGACAACAAACCAAAAATCCTGAAAAAGTGCACCCTCCCGCTCACCGGCGTCGAAGTTGTCCATCACATTGTCACCGAACTCGCGGTCATCGACGTCACACCGGGAGGCCTGCTCCTCCGCGAACTTGCCCCCGACGCCACCCTCGAACTCGTGCAGTCCCTCACCGAACCCAAGCTCCTGGTTCCGGCGGGAGGTCCCAAACCCATGCCGGTTTAGCGGCGCGTACTTTTTCTCGCGCGCCCAACTATTTTGAAGGGAAATGCGCTACTCTGACCCCAGGTACGAACACTCAACTATGGATCCACATTCGATCGTCATCGTCAGTTTGCACACCCCGAAGGAAAAGGTCTGGGGCGAGCTGCTGGCCATCAATCCCTCCGGAATCACCGTTCGCGGGATCGACCTCAATTCGTTCGATCACTTCATCCGGCAGATCAATCAGCCGGACGGCGAGCGCATGGGGCTGCCCACGATTTTTTTCCCCATGAACCGAGTCGAACGCGTCGCGCTGGATGAACCCTCCGGCGCGATTCCCTCGATGGACGAACTTTTCACCCGCAAGCTCGGCCGCTCTCTGGCCGAGTATCTCGCGCAATTTGCGTAAAAAAGTCTCCCTGAATTGCGATATTCTCTTTGACAATGAAAGGCCGCATCTGGACGGTACCCAATCAAATCACTCTGCTCCGGCTCGGCTTCCTGCCGATCTTTCTCATTCTCATTTCGTATGAGCACTACCGGTGGGCGCTGCTGGTCCTCGTCGTCGCCGGGCTTTCCGACGGCATCGATGGAATGATCGCGCGGAAATTCAATCAGCGGTCTCCGCTGGGGGCGTATCTGGATCCGATTGCCGACAAACTTTTGCTCTCTTCGTCCTTCCTGATCTTGGCATTCGAACGACAGCTTGCCTGGTGGCTTACGATTCTTGTTCTCAGCCGTGACATCCTTATCCTGATCGTTGCCGTGGTTATCATTCTTAGCTCCGGCTATCGCCCATTTCCTCCCAGCATTTATGGCAAGCTCACCACCGCAGCTCAGATCATGCTGGTCTTCGGCATCGTCCTCGCTGCCGCCTATCCCAATGCCCGAGTCACGCTGCTAAATCATTTCCTGATCTATGCCGTCACGATATTGTGTGTCGTCTCCAGTTTTCACTATTCCATCGTCACCGCGCGCCGCCTTAGCTCCTCTTCTTCCGCCAGCTAAAATGTAAGAGGCTAGTTCTTCGCCGGCCTTAGAAAATATTTTGTTTTTTGTTTTATCAGCCGCGGCCCGGGAGAGGATCGCGGTAGTGCATGAGCATCAAAACAAAGCTTGCGATTACAACGATTCCGGCCAACCAGCCGAGTGCGTAGGCGCTGCGGCGTTCGTTCGAATCCATGGGCTGCCGATCGGCAAACAATTTGCCGAGGACGAATCCGGAAGCCAGCCCGGCTCCGTGCGCGTAGTTGTCCATGGCCATCATTCCGGAAAATCCGAGAACAAAAAGAATCACCACGGACGTGATTAATCGGGATTTCAATTCTCGCATGTAGGCACCGCCACGCTTCGAGGTGATCGCCAGCATCACTCCAACAAGCCCAAGAATCGCGCCGCTCGCACCGAGCGAGCGGTACCCAAAGAACGCGCTAACTAGAAAACCAAAAGCGCCCGTCACGACATAGAGGAACAGGTAGCGCGCGGAGCCGTAGAGCTCTTCAAGTGCGGGGCCAAACTGCATCAAGGCCATCATGTTGAAACCAATGTGAAGCAATCCACCATGCAGAAACATCGCGGTAACTAACCTCCACCATTCGTGACCATAAAACATAGGAAACCAATCGCTTACGCCCAAACGGTACATCGTCTCGCCGCCCATTCCCCAGAGAATACTCAAGCCGCCTCCACCGCCCGCGGCGGCGGTAGCCATCCAACTGATCCCGAACATCAGGATGTTGGCGATGAGCAGCGCCGTGGTGACGGGCGCTTCGTGCTCACCGAAGATTCCAGAAAGTTGTTTACTCAGTGCAGCGAGGGAAAAGCGGAGGTTTGCGCCGCATTGGTGGCAACGGGTGGCGCTAATTCCGACGAGCGCGCCGCAGGCGGGACAAATTTTCGGGCGAGACTGCTGGTTGCCGCTGCCGAAAAATCCGTGCATGGCACTCTTCCAGCGTTCCACGCGCATCTGCCATTGATAGGGAAGGGGCAATACTCCTCCTTGCGAGCCGCAAACAGCGTTCCTATAATACCCAAGTCGCCGCCGTACTTCTCTGCGCGGTGGTTTTTCCGAGGACCCCATGGACAAATTCGAAGAGATTGGGCGCCGATTGGACGAAGAACTCACACGCCTGCGGCGGTACGTCGAGGAGGAAGTGGCTCCCGAAACCGAGCGGCGCACGGCGCAGTTTCTGCGTGAGGTGAGCGAAAAACTTACGCAGGCAGCCAGCAAACTGGAATCGCGGAACGCGGCGCGGAATCCTCAAAATCCTCAGAATCCCCCGGCTTCATGACACAGGCCGCGCTTTGAAGCTTTCATTCGAATGGGGATCTGGCGGCTCAAGCGCGGTGAAGGTTGCCAGGCGATCCGAAATTCACAGCAGCTTTCAGCATTCGAATTCGGCTTCTTTATTTGTCTGTGTTCTCTGCGCTTTCTGCGTTTGTTTTTCCGGCTGTGCTTCGCGCAAGCCAGTGGCGGATCGCCGGCAACCGCCACCGGCGCAGCCGACAGGAACACCTTCGTCTGTTGCAGACGCGGCGAAACGGTCCACGGATATACCCGACGCCACCGCCGCACCTTCTGCTCCTTCGAGGCGCGGGAAACAGGCGCCTGCTCCCGTCGGTTACACGGAAGAGGGAAATGCTTCCTGGTATGGCGTGCCGTTTAATGGACGGCGCGCCTCGAATGGCGAGATCTATGACATGTACAAACTGACGGCGGCGCATCGCACGCTGCCATTCGAAACCATGGTTCGAGTGACCAATCTGAATAATGGAAAATCCACGGTCGTTCGAATCACGGACCGCGGGCCCTTTGTTGATAATCGCATCATCGATTTATCGCTGGCCGCGGCGCGTGAAGTGGATTCGGTGGGCGCGGGCGTCGTGCCGGTGCGCGTGGAAGTTCTCTCACCGGGCGTCGATCCGAACGTGGGATTTTTCACCGTGCAGGTTGGAGCTTTTCGCGAGCGCGCGAATGCCGAGCGGCTTCGCGACCGCCTGAGCGCGGCCTACTCGCCGATTTTTATTCAGCAGTATGATTCTCCCGAAGGCATTTTTTATCGCGTACGCGTTGGCAAGATTTCCGGTGAAGACGCTGCACACCAGTTCGGCGAGCAACTCCGCGACCGCGAAGGTTTCACTACGTTCGTTACGCGATTGGATGAAGGGACGCCAGGAGGAGGGAATCGATGAGCGCCGATTGCCTGTTCTGCAAAATCGCTGCGAAGAAAATACCCTCGAAGATTGTTTACGAAGATCCGGACCTTTTCGCGTTCGAAGATATTTCTCCGCAGGCGCCGACGCACATCCTGATTTGCCCGCGGAAGCATTTCGAATCGCTGAACGAAGCCACGCCAGAGGATCAGGCAGTTTTGGGCAAGCTGCAACTGGTGGCGGCGGAGCTGGCGCGAGAACGGAATCTCCTCGAAGGCTACCGCACCGTATTAAATAACGGGCGCGGCGCGGGACAGTCGGTGTTCCATCTTCATTTGCACTTGCTTGGCGGCCGTCCGTTCCGCTGGCCACCGGGATAGTGGGGAATCGGCTGTAACGTGAAGTAGACGCGGGCGTCGGCTTCTGCGATCACGAAGTGTCTCCGGTCATACCAACTCGATGAAGCCGCGAGCAGCGCTCTTTTCCGGCAGCAAAGAGAGAACGGCTCGATCCATTGTCGCGAGCTTGCCTTTCTTGTGCATGGCCAGGCCCAAAAGATAAGCATCGGTCACTTGTTGATGCCCAGCCAATCGCGGATGGAATGGATCAAGAGCCTGAAGGAAGCTGAGTTCATCAGGCCAGAACCTGTGCGCGGGATGGCCGAGGTTGGCACGAAGAAGAGTCAGAGCATGCGCGGGGGTTAGCGCGTTTGGAGAGAAAGCCGGATTCGAGAGTATGCGGACGAAGGCGGCCTGAGTCAGGGGGCATGTTGCCCACCCTTGATCCGCGTGGCGTGCAAGCCATTCCTGAACCCGGTCATGGGCACGGTGGGTGGGCCACGCCATGGCGATTAGAACATTTACGTCCAACAAAAAAGTGGTTTTCACTCCAATTCGTCCTGTAGTTTTCCGACGTCTTCGGTGCTTACGGGCGGAGAGCCGGGCGGCAATTCGACAACGTGAAAACCGTTGACGACGCGAGTTTGCAAAGGTGCGCGCAGACCCCGCCGTATCAGATCTGATACAGCTTTGCCGATAGCGACATCACGGCTCTTAGCATACGATCTTGCTTCCTGAAGAACATCATCATCCAGGGAAAGTGTGGTTCTCATGACACAATGATGCGTTACTTGGAGAATGATGTCAAGAATAGAATGACACATCACAATGACAAAATGATGCAGGCTTGTCTCATCCGTCGCTGATGTGCGGGAGACTCGGGTAGCGAGGAAGTGACTCTAGAAAATTCAACTGTAGGCCTAGAAGTTTCACCTAGATCGCGGATCGAACCCGCTCTCAAAAGAAGCTCCCGTCGCGATTCGCCTGCCTGCTCGCTTTGCCGGTGATGGGGCTCAAGCTAAGATAAGGCCGCTCTTAGGAGGAGTGCATGTCCTTGTTGCGCCGGGCTTCGAGCTTGTCCGCCATTCTCGTGATGATTTCTTTGATTGCTGTTTGTGCTTCCCGCTCTGCGGCGCAGCAGGCTGCCACCGTTCCTGGAAAGGCGCTGACGGTAGAGCGCATTTATTCGCAGCCGAGCTTGAGCGGGCGGCTGACTCGGGGGCTCGAGTGGACTCCGGATAGCAAGGAGCTCAGCTACTTCGAAACAAAAGGAACTGGGAAGGAAGCCAAGACAGAACTTTGGGTGATGGACGCGGCCAACGGAGAGCGGCACCTTCTTGTGGCTGCCGACAAACTCGAATCGATTCTTCCTGTGGACGGTTCGAAACCAACGCAGGCGACCGGGCTTGGGCGGCGCGCGCCAGCCCAGTATCAGTGGGCGCCGGATGGCGGAGGGATCCTATTTCAAGGGCCGACGGCTCTCGCATGGATGGATTTGAAGAGACAAACTGTGCGGACGCTGGTGTCGGGGAAAGCCGCACTTGCTGATCCGAAGATTTCTCCTGATGGGCAGTACGTGAGTTTCGTGCGTGACCACAATTTATGGCTGGTCGGGATCGCTGATGGGAAAGAGCGAGCCGTAACGCAGGGCGGGAGCGAGGAGATTCGCAAAGGTGAGCTGGACTGGGTCTATCCCGAAGAGTTGGAGATCAAGACGGCGTATTGGTGGTCGCCGGACTCTTCGGCGATCGCTTATCTAGAAATGGATGAGCGCAAAGTTTCGCAATACCCGTTGGTGGATTTCGCCTCGCCGAGCGGCGAAGCGGAGATGGAGCGTTATCCGGTGGCGGGCGGCGCGAATCCGATCGTGCGGGTGCTGGTGGCGCCAGTTGGTGGCGGGGAAACGCGCGTTATGGACGTCGGAGCGGAGACTGACATTTACATTCCGCGCGTGAACTGGGTGACGGATTCGAAACATGTTGCGATTCAGCGTCTCAATCGAGCGCAGACGATACTGGATCTCCTGTTCGCGGATGTCGGCACAGGTAGCACGCGCGTTGCGCTTACGGAAAAAGACTCCTCCTGGATTAACGTGAGCGACGATCTCTGTTTTCTGAAGGATGGCAAGCGGTTCCTCTGGTCCAGCGAGCGCAGCGGCTACCGCCATCTTTATCTCTACAGTCTTGACGGCAAGCAGCTCGGCCAGATCAGCAAGGGCGAGTGGGAGGTCACTTCACTCGATGGGGTCGATGAGCCCAAGGGCCTGGTGTATTTTACCGCCGCCGAAAAATCTCCCCTTGAGCGGCATCTGTATCGCGCTGGTCTTGACGGTTCGGGTATCACGCGCGTTACCAAGGATGCTGGTGTACACGCAGCGGTTCTCGCTCCCGACGCTGCCGCTTTTTACGATTCCTATTCGAACGCCGCTACGCCGCCGCGCCAGGATCTCTGTCGCGCCGATGGCTCGCGCATCGCCGCCATCAACGAAAACAAAGTGGCGGAGTTGGCCGAATACCATCTTTCGCCCATGGAATTCCTGACCGTGAAATCGCGCGACGGCGTTTCGCTGAATGCCAACATCATCAAGCCGCCGGACTTTAACCCTCAGAAAAAATATCCGGTACTCGTCTATACCTACGGCGGACCGCATGCCCAGGTCGTCCGCAACGCCTGGGGTGGTGCTACTTTTCTGTGGCACGAGTTGATGGCGCAGAAGGGGTACATCATTTTCTCCGTCGACAATCGTGGCTCCACCGCGCGCGGCCATGTTTTCGAAGCGCCACTGCACCTCCGCCTGGGCGCGCAGGAACTTTCCGATCAGCGCGACGGTGTGCAATACCTCAAGTCGCTTCCTTATGTGGACAACAATCGTATCGGGATCTGGGGATGGAGCTATGGCGGCTATATGACGCTGCACGCGATGTTCGAAGCAGGCGATGATTTCAAGGTGGGCTTTGCCGGGGGGCCTGTCACCGATTTCCACTACTACGATTCTATTTACACCGAGCGTTATCTTGGCCTGCCGCAGCAAAACGAGAAAGGTTATGTGGATTCTTCGCCTGTGAAATATGCCGGGCAGCTGAAAGGGAAACTGCTGATCGCTCACGGTACCGGCGACGACAACGTGCACTACGCCAACACGCTCACGCTCATCAACCAGCTCATTGACGCGGGGAAGTATGTTGAGGTGATGGCATTTCCCGGCCGGGGCCATGGAGTCAGCGATCCGCCGGCGCGGAAGGTGCTAATGCAGCGCGTTACGCGATATTTTCTCGACAACCTCTAATGCGGGGCCAGAGCGTCCATTTCACACAGTAGCTTCGCGCTCCACAATTCTTATTGTTAAGGAGCGACTACGTCTTTCAATTTGGGCTTCACTTGCACGGCGGAGAGACTAGACGCATCCCACCCGCCGCCGAGCGCCTTGATCAGGAGCACGCTGGTCACAAGTTTTTGACCCTTGATGACGGCCATCTCCTGCTCATTGCTCAGCAGATTCTGCTGCGCGGTCACGACATCCAGATAACTCACCAGGCCACCGGCATAGCGGCTGGTGGAAATGTCCAGAGTGCGCCGGGCGGCATCGACGGCCAACTGCTGCGACTGCCTGGCTTGCTCGAGAACGGTCAGACCCGTCACGTCGTCCTGGACTTCGCGGAAAGCGTTCAATACGGTGTCACGATAGCTCGCCACGTTGGCCTCGTAGCCCGCCCGCGCGAATTGCACCTGGGCGCGCCGCTGGCCGCCCGAGAAAATGGTCTGCGCTACGTTCGCGCCCACCGCCCAGAAGGTGCTCTGCACATTGACTAGTTTGGCGATGTCCGCGGCCTGCCAACCGCCCGTTCCAAAAAGATTCAGCGAAGGATAGTAAGCAGCTTTGGCGATACCGATCTGCGCGTTGGCCACGGCCATTTGGCGCTCGGCCTCGGCGACGTCGGGGCGGCGCTCGAGCAAGTCAGAGGGCAGCCCGGCATCAATCGGCGGCGCTTCGGCGTTTAATTCCCTGCTCGGCAAGTGAAATTCCGGAGCTGGTTTTCCAATAAGGACGGCGATGGCGTCTTCAAATTGTTTTCTCTGCTGCAGCAGAAGAATGGCCTGCGTTCGCGTGGTATTCAGGAGCGTCTCTTCCTGTGCCACATCCAGGCCGGAAGCCACGCCGCCCTTATGCCGCGAATCCACGAGTTGCAGACCCTTTTGCAGGGCTTCCACGGTGCGGTTCAAGATTCCGAGTTCGGTGTCGAGCTGGCGCAAAGTAAAGTAATCGCCCGCTAGCTCGGCGGTGATCACCAGGCGCACGTTTTCCAGATCCGCTGCGCCGCCCTGATACGAGGCTTGCGCGGCCTCGATACTGCGACGGCGCTGGCCGAATAAGTCAACTTCGTATCCCACCGTGAATGGCAAGGAGAAATTGTTTTGCGTCACAGCGGATGTCACAGGAATTGAGCTTCCGGGCGGGCGATTTCCGGAGAGGCGCTGGCGCTCCGCAAGCGGTGCCGTTGATAGAGTGGGGAACAGGGTGGCGACCTGCACTGCGGCGGCGGCGCGGGCCTGCTCCAGGCGCGCAGTGGAAACTTTGATGGTTTGATTGGCGTCGAGAGATTGCTTTTCCAGCGCGCTCAATTCATCATCGTGGAAAACGCTCCACCATTCGCCCTTGGACACGGCGTCCTTCGGAGTGCTCTCTCGCCAAGGCTCCGCGACGTCCCATTGTGCAGGCACCGGCGCCGTAGGCCGGTGATAATTCGGACCGACGGTGCAGCCGCTAGCGAAGACACAGGCAGTAAGCCCTAAGAGGGCAGGGAATGGCCTCACGTACTTCATTATTGTTTCTTGGCCCCCGGAATTGCATCGGGATTGGGACGCGGCGGCTGCGGAGCCGCAGGGGCAGGAGCCGATGTGATGGGCGGGGGCGCGGCATTGAGCGCCGTCTGTTTGACGCGCACTTCCTGGCCGTCTTCGAGCGAGTCTGCTGGATTCAATACGATCCAGTCGTTCGCATCGATGCCCTGCAAGACCTCAAGGGTAGTACCGTAGTCGCGTCCGATCGTCAGCGGCTTCAAGTGGGCTCTATGGTTCGCATCCACAACGATCGCGCGGAGACCTTCTGACCGGAACAGTAAGGCATTTACCGGGACTTGCAGGCGTGCACCGGACACTTTCACTCCGAGGTGCACTTGCGCGTATCCGCCAGGGAGAAGAGTACCAGCGTGATTCGGAACATCCATTTCAGTGAGGAGCGTGCGAGTGCCGGTGTCGATGGACTCCGCGGTTCGCACCACTTTCCCTTCAAACCGCTGGCCGGGGAATTGCGTGAGTTCGAGGTACGCGCCGAGACCCGCGTGAATCGAGGGCGCGGAGGTTTCCGGAACGTTCAGATAAACGCGGAGAGGATCGGTCTGCGCGAGAACGAAAAGTTGCTGCGATGAACCACCGTTTCCTGCGTTGATCAACGTTCCCGTATCCACGTTTCGCCGGGTGATCACGCCGCTGAACGGTGCGTAGATGTGTTTAAAGGATTCCAGTTCCTCCAGCCGCCGGACGTTGGCTTCAAAGGATCTCACGATGGCGACTTTAGCCGCCAGATCACCTACGGCGTTATCCACTTCCTGCTTGGAAACGCCGTCCGTTTTGATGAGTTCCTGGTAGCGTGTGGCGGTGATCTTGGAAAGATTCGCGTTGGCCTGCGCGGTATTCAAATCGGCGCGCGCCTGCGAAAGTTGCTGATCGACTTCCGGCGTGTCTATGTCCGCGAGCAACTCTCCCACCTTCACGCGGCTACCGATGTCGTGATACCACTTTTTCAGATAGCCGCTGGTGCGCGCGTAGATGGGCGATTCGACGTAGGCTTGCATCGTACCGGGGAGAATGAGTTGCTCATCCGACGATTCTGTCGTGGCATGAATGACGGCAACCGTGGGGATCGCCAGCGTTTCCGTTTCCTTGGCGAGCGCCTGGTACTGCGTACGACGCTGGAACAGGGTTACCGCGCCAAGGAGCACCAGTACAAGCACCATGACGAAAAGAATGGTGAAGAACCGGCCGCCCTTATTGTGTGGGTGCTCGTGGTATTCAGGTTCCATCGGTACTCCGCCTTCCATCATTACCCAATTCCCGCATTCGCTTCCATATCGAAAAAATTCAAGCCGCAGCCGGCGCCGATGCTCCGTCCCGCGGGGCTTTCCGTTCGCGGCGCCCATGAATCAGGGAGAAGACACAGGGCACGAAAAACAGCGTCGCAAAGGTGGCGAAAATCAGTCCGCCGATCACGGCGCGGCCCAGAGGAGCGTTTTGTTCACCGCCTTCTCCGAGCCCAATGGCCATCGGTACCATGCCGATGATCATGGCCAGCGCAGTCATGAGCACCGGGCGGATGCGCACGAAACCTGCTTCGATCGCGGCATCACGCGCGGGCTTGCCTTCCTCCATCTGCTCGCGGGCAAAGGACACCATCAGAATGCTGTTGGCCGTGGCCACGCCCATGCACATAATGGCTCCGGTAAGCGAAGGCACGTTGAGGGTGGTACGCGTCAGCAGGAGCATCCAGCAGATGCCTGCGAGAGCGCCGGGCAATGCGGTAATAATGATGAAGGGATCGAGCCAAGACTGAAAATTCACGACAATCAGTAGATAAGCAAGGATGATGGCGCCGATCAGGCCAAAGCCAAGCCCAGTGAATGAGCTCTTCATGGTCTGGACCTGGCCGCGAACAACGATGTGGCTGCCCCGGGGCAAGTCTTTTTCTATGGCCTGGACATCTTTCTCCACTTGATCCGCGACGCTGCCGAGGTCACGGCCGTCCACCGATGCGTAGACGTTGATCATGGGCTGCGTGGTGTAATGCGAAACTTCCGCGGGGCGCGCGGTGGTACTTGTTTGCACCAGATTCCCGAGAATCTGAGGCGCCGCGCCGGGGTAACTCCCGCTAATCGGAGTGTTTTGCAACGCCTGGTAGGTATCCACACGATACTGCGGTTCCTGCACGTTGACGTTGTACTCCACGCCATTCTTGGGATCCAACCAGAACGCCGGGCTGGTCTGGAAACTGGAGCTGAGCGAAACGAGAACGTTTTGCGCGACATCGCGGGACTGCATGCCCACGGATTGTGCGCGAGCCCGGTCGATTTGCATGAAAAGCGTGGGGTTATCGAAGGCCTGTTGAACGTGCACGTCGACGGCTCCGGGGATGTGCCGGAATTGATTGGCGAGTCTTTCTCCGATCAGATAATTCCCGTGCTGATTCATGCCGGTTATTTCCACGTCGATGGGCGCGGGAGTGCCGAAATTCAAAATTTGCGTAACGATGTCGGCGGGCTGGAAGAAAAACTGCACGCCAGGGAAATGCTGCGGAAGCTTCTCCCGCAACTCGTTGATGTACATCCCTGTCGACTTGCCGCGCTCTTCTTTCAATTGCACCAGGATTTCGGCGTCGGAAGTTCCGATGGTGCCGGCGTTGCTGTAGCTCAGGTTGATTCCGCTATAGGGAAGGCCGATATTATCGAGGACGGTGGTGAGCTCGTGCTCCGGAATGGTTTCGCGGATAAAAAAGTTGACCTGGTCGGCGAGTTTTGCGGTCTCTTCAATGCGCAGGCCGGTGCGTGCGCGCATGTGCAAACGGATCTGGCCGGCGTCCACACTCGGGAAGAAGTCGCGGCCGAGCACGCCAACAATCAGAACGGAGAGAACACAGAAACCGAGAAAACATGCGGCGAAAAGCCAGGGCGAGTGCAGGCTAGCCCGCAGCGCCTTTCGGTAACCTTCCCGGAATTTCTCAAAGTTTCGCTCAAAACCTTGTTGATAGCGGCGGAAGAGTCCCATTTTTTCGCCGATGTGCTCTTCGGGGTGATATTCGTCCTCTGAACTTAGAAGATACATGGCCAGGGTCGGAACGATAGTGCGCGACCACATATAGGAGGCCAGCATGGCGAAGCTCACGGCTTCCGCAAGAGGAATGAACAGGAATTTCGCCACTCCGGACAAAAAGAACATGGGAATGAACACGATGCAGATGCAGAGCGTGGAAACGAATGCAGGCACGGCAATCTGCTGCGCACCGTCCAAGATCGCCTGTACAGTTTCCTTGCCCATGGCCAGGTTGCGATTGATGTTTTCGATTTCGACGGTGGCGTCATCGACGAGGATGCCCACCGCCAGCGCCAGGCCGCCGAGAGTCATGATGTTGATGGTCTGGCCGAGCGCGCTGAGGCACAGGATGCTGACGAGAATGGAAAGTGGAATGGAGATGGCGATGATCAGCGTGCTCTTCCAGTTTCCGAGGAAGAGCAGGATCATGATCGCGGTGAGGCACGCGGCAATGATGGCTTCGCGGATCACGCCCTGGATGGAGGCACGGACGTAGAGCGATTGGTCAAAGAAAGTGGAAACGTGCATGCCCTCCGGGAGGGAACTCTTGTTGTATTCGAGCATCTGCTTCACGCGATCGACGATGGAGAGGGTCGAGGCGCTGCCGGTCTTGTAGATGCTCATCAGCACGCCACGCTGGCCGTTGGCGAGAACGATGTTGGTTTGCGGAGAGAAGCCGTCACGAACATGAGCGACATCTTTCATGTAGATGGTTGCGCCATTGACGGTTTTCACCGGCAGGTCGTTGAGCTCCGCAATAGTCTGCGGGCTGCCGTTCATCTCCACGGTGTATTCGAGAGGGCCCAGTTTCGCGGTGCCTGTGGGCAGGATGAGGTTTTGTGCATTCACGGCGTTGACGATGTCAACGGCGGAGAGTCCTTTCGATTGCAGCGACGTGGAATCAATGTCCACGCTGACGACGCGCTGCTTGCCGCCATAGGGGAAAGGCGTGGCAGCACCGGGAACCGTAGCGAGCTGCGTGCGGATAAAATTGTTCCCGAAATCAAATAGCTGCTGCTCGCTGAGCGTGTCGCTGGTCAAGCCAATCTGAATGACCGGGACGGTCGAAGCCGAGTAGACAATGACCAGGGGAGGCGTGGTTCCTGGAGGAAGAAATCGCAGGAAGGTTTGCGAAATGGCTGCAGTTTGCGCGAGCGCCGTCTGGATATTGGCGCCCGGCTGGAAGAACACTTTGATGACAGCGATGCCGGGAAGAGACTGCGATTCAATGTGCTCGACATCGTTGACCAAGGTGGTGATGCCGCGCTCGACGTTGGAAGTGATGCGTTGTTCCATCTCCTGGGGTTCCAGGCCGGTGTAGGTCCAGATCAGGGAGATGACCGGGATGTCGATATTCGGGAAAATGTCCGTGGGTGTGCGCAACAACACCACCGGCGTCAACAGGATGATGACGAGCGCCATCACAATAAAGGTGTATGGCCTCGCAAGCGCTAATCGGACAATCCACATAGAGTCTTAGTTCATGCCTTGCTTGAGCGGAACGGCCAAGGCCGCACTTGCCTCCGCCAGTGCGTGTTTAGATCCCCAATCCTTCTTAGATTCGCGGCCGTATTTGTTTGGGTACGCGCATTCTATAAATGCATACCATGGCGAAAATCCTAGCTTCCGCTCGTCCCACCCCAGGTCGCGGATTTGAAGAAGTCGGAGTTAAAGAGCTCAGATCGGGATAGCGCGCAAGTCTTGCGTAGTGTATCGGTTAGAGGCTTCTGCGCAAAATGTTAAGTTCATCTCCCACAAAAATTTGATGCCTGCAGTCGGTGGCAGGGCACAAGGAACCGCCCGTCCAATTTGGACTTCGATTTGGATGTAAGAGGAAGCGGATGGGGAGCACCCGCCAACCAACACAAACGCAAGCTACTTGTGCGTCATGGTGAAGACGCCGTCCCATCCGGATGGAGGCTCGTCGAAGAGATAGTCCTGGCAGCGCTTCCAGTAGGTGCGCGAGGGGCCGTCATCGGGCCACTTGTCGAGGATGAGCTGGAAGGTTTGCTGCGATTCTTCCCAGCGGCGCTTGCGATAGAGTTCGTGAGCTTGCAGAAAGAGATTGAGGCGCGCGCGCACTTCGTCCGGCGTGCCGTAGACGGAATTTTCTCTGGTGCGGCCGATGAGTTCGTAAATTGTTACTGGTTGGAGTTTCCCTTTTACGCGAATAAGGTCCAGTTCACGAAAGACGAAGCCTTCGTCTTTGGCCGCTGCAAAGGTGGTTTCATTTACCAGGATATGCGTGCCGTAATCCTTGTTCAAGCCTTCGAGACGCGAGGAAAGATTCACGGTATCGCCGAGAGCGGTGTAGCCGTAGCGCAGGGCGGAACCCATGTTGCCGACGCTGGCGACCCCGGTATTCAGGCCGATGCCGATGTCGAGACGCGGCTTGCCTTCGGCTTCCCAGGTCTTCTGCATCTCGCGGACGCGGCCCATCATTTTCAGGGCCGTGTGGCAACCCCTCACGGCATGCCCAGGTTCTTCGAAGGGCGCGCCCCAGAAAGCCATCACCGCGTCGCCGATATATTTGTCGAGGGTACCCTGGTGTTCGAAAACGAGGCCGGTCATATCGGAGAGATACTGATTGAGAAAAAGCGCCAAGTCCTGGGCGTCCAGTTTTTCGGAAATGGTGGTGAAGCCGCGGATGTCGCTGAACATCACGGTGATGTCGGTTTTTTTCGGGTCGACCAGGCGCGGGTTGACGAGCAGGCGGCGGATTACTTCCGGGCTGAGATACTGGCCGAAAGCGGTACGCACGCGGCGCTTTTCTTTTTCTTCGAAGAGCGAACGGTATAAGGAAACGAGAAGAACGTTAGTGGACAGGGTTAGAGCAGGAACGAGCAGATTCAGCCACCAGCCATGGAGAAAAGCCCAGAAATTTACCGCGATCATGGGCAGGAGTAGCGAGACGCCAAACCACATCCAGCGAGGTGAAACCAGTGCCATCCATATCCCCAAGGGAATGCCGAAGAAAATGATCAGGAGAACATCCGCGAGAGCTTGCCGGAATCCGTACTTGAGAAATCGCTGGTTCAGGATGTTGTCAATCACATTGGCATGAATTTCCACGCCCGGGTAAGTCGTGCCGCCGTAGGGAGTAGCGCGAAGATCGCCGATCCCTGTCGCTGTGGCTCCGACCAGCACAATTTTCCCCAGAAATGCGTCCGGAGCAAATTTCTTTTGGAGCACATCCACAATGGAATAGTGGGTGAAGGTACTCGCCGGTCCCTGGTAGTTGATCATCATCTGACCGCGACCGTCGGGATGAAGGAGGAGTGCCTGGCCGAATCGAACCTCGACGATACCCTGGGGCCCGTAGATCAAGTTCATATCCTGAGCAGGAGCACCGAGGTAGGCACGCGCAGTCATCAGATCGAGCGAGGGGTATATGTCCCATTCGTCAGGATTTTTCGAACGGCCGTAGGGGAGAGCCAACGTTGCCCTTCGAACGACGCCATCGGCATCGGGCGGTGCGTTGAAAAAACCGGTCCAGGAGAAATCGCCGTTGAGTGCGCTGGCCAGTTGATCAAGATTGGCCTCGGCTCCCTGGGGAAGAAGATTGGCATACGCAAAAACCTCCAGCATCTGGGCTTTCTCCTGCTTCTGTGCGTCAGGATGGAGCGGATGAGCAGGTGGATAAGCGAAAAATGCGATCTGGTTGGCATAGGCATCGAGAGTGGCAGCTTCCATCCCGCGAAGATCCGCTTCCGTGAAGAGGAAGTAGTTACCCAGGACGACCGGAC
Source organism: Candidatus Acidiferrum sp. (assembly GCA_036522195.1). GTDB lineage: Bacteria > Acidobacteriota > Terriglobia > Acidiferrales > UBA7541 > Acidiferrum. Next base: position 71,476 of record DATDGF010000046.1, read on the forward strand.
CAAACTGTTGAATCGAAGCGGCGAATTGCTTATCCGCGTCCAAAGACGTGGCGAGCCGCTGCACTTCGGTTAAGAGTTTTGCGTCGACATTCTCGCCGCGTTTCTTGCGAGCTTCGAGTTCGGCCGAGAGGGCGCGAATGGGGACGGCGGATTCGTCTGGCTTGCTAAAGGTGATGTCAAAACCGGCGACCTTGGCGCCGCTGTCGTGCAGGACGTCCAGCATCCTGGCAAAGTTTGTGCGGGAGAAGGGCCAGCGCCCAAGTACTTCCTGCGCGCGCTGATCGATATCAATGACCACAATCCGAGGATCGGGATGCGAATAGCGCTGCGGCCGATAGCGGAAACGCGTGTCCAACGTGGCCAGTTCGAGCCTCTGGACAAATTCGAAAATCGGCGTCGGCCGCTCGCCAACGAAGGTAAGAACGTAGAGAAGGAGCGCGAAGAAAGTAATGGAAAGACTGAGCAGAAAGGAGACCCGGTGCTGCCACCAAGTCTGCAGGAGTTCGTAGAGGCCGAAGGCGCCCCGCCGCTGCCAGAAGCCCTCTGACGGAGCTGCCATCGCTTGCCGGGCGCTACTCGCGGAAAATGAAATTCAGGCGCACGCCGGAAACTTCGATGAGATCGCCGTCGTTGAGCCGGACGGGGCCTTGAATCGGCGCGCCATTTACGTGTGGCACTTGGTCGCCGGGCCCGAGGTAGTAGCCGTCATCACGCTGATTGATCTGCGCGGCCATCGCGGGTTTGAACCAGCCCTTCAAGCGAACCGTGGCCATGCCGGATTTACCAATGACGGTTAGCTTGTTGGTAAGAACGTATTCCTTCTGATCGGTTCTGCCGTTCAACACGACAAGAGTGGGAACCTTCATGCGCGTGGATGCGAACTGCATGGATTCGCCCATGGCGGCGGCTTGCTGCAGCATCTGGCGGCGTTCTTTCGTATCCAGCATCATGGTTTCGTTGATGCGTGGAGCGACGGTCTTGCGAGCGTTATCCCAGGGGATCGGGGCATCGCCGCTGGTATCCACCTTAATGTGGTGTTTGCCGATGTGAATTTTGTCGCCGTCATGCAGGGTAGCGCGCTCGATGCGGAGGTCATTTACAAACGTGCCGTTGAGGCTGTCCAGGTCTTCGATGACCAGGCGGCCGGCCTCAAAATAGATCTTCGCGTGATGATTGGAGACGGCAAGGTTATCGACGGGCAAATCATTGTCCGGCGAGCGGCCAATGGTAACCGGCCGGCTGCCTACGGGCAGCTCTTTCACAATTTTATCTTCAAACATGAGGCTGAGTTTAGGCATCTTACTTTCCTCCGGCGGAACCGTTTCCGCTTTCGTCTCTTCGCGCCCCGCGGCGCAGCCAGGAAAACCACCCCTTGGAATCTGTTTCGAGGCGCACGACAACGACGGTGATGTTGTCCGCGCCACCGCGCTCATTTGCGAGCTTGATGAGCTTCTCAGCCGCCATCGTCGGATCCGTTTCCGCTTGCAGCGTGCCAGCGATCTCGGGCTCCGTCACCATGCGCGTTAAACCGTCGGAACAGAGCAGCAGAACATCGCGAGCGATCAGCTGTTGTTCCTCGGCGTCGACTTCAATCTCCGGCTGCGCGCCGAGCGCGCGCAGCAGTACGCTCTGCATTTCGCTCTCTTCGGCTTCGGCGGCAGTCAGGATTCCGCGGCGCACTTGTTCCGCAACGAGCGAATGATCCTGCGTGAGTTGCAACAAGTTGCCGGCGCGCAGGAGATACGCACGGCTATCGCCAACATGAGCGATGCTCAGCTTCGTGCCATCGATCCATGCCGCTGTCAGCGTCGCGCCCATGCCGTGCTGTTCGGGATGGTCTTCGGCGGATTTGAAAATATTTTTGTTGGCCAGGTGGACGGCGCTCACGAGCCGCTTGGTCCTGGGATTCCAATTTGGTTGCGTCTGGCCAAAAAACGGGGCAGCTGGGTTTTTCTCTGTATCGAGACAATGTTTTACAAGGGTCTCCACGGCCATGGCGCTCGCGATTTCTCCGTGAGCTTCGCCGCCCATACCGTCCGACAGGACGTAAAGGTTCAGCGGCGTGACGATGCGATAGCAATCTTCATTGTTCGTGCGCACGCGACCCACGTCGCTTACGCCGCCGCTTGCAATTCGCACACTAACTCCTGTTGCTGCCGTCAGACTACACCCCGCCCACACCTGTACCAGGCAATCCTGTTCCAAAGTACCAGAGCCAGAACGGCGGGGAAAGGCTTTGAACCCTACTGATTACTCGCTGTTTCGCCACACCCAGGTCGCGGGCAGGGCATCCTCTTTGATTTGTGGATGTTACCTTTCACGCGGTGTTGCATGCTTGGCGTGCCACTGTGGCACGCTTCCGTTATACTTCCTGTCTGCCCGGAGCCCCTGCCTCTGCGGCTCCTTGCCCTTCCGCTATGGCCGATCTCAAGCTATCGCCGAGCAAACGCGCACCGCGCGCCCGAGGCACAGCGCTGAGCGCCACCAAAGCCACTCGGGAACTCGAAGAGTTGAACCGCATTGGAATTGCCTTATCCGAGACGAGGGATGTGGGACAGCTCCTGGAACTAATTCTTAGAAAAGCTAGGGAAATCACCGGTGCGGATGCGGGCTCGCTCTATCTGGTAGAGCGGGACGCTGTGCCCGCAGGTGCTGGATGGCGGGCGCCGCAACTGCGCTTCAAGCTCATCCAAAACGACAGCCTGCAATTTCCGTTCAGCGAGCACACGCTTCCACTGACGGAAGAATCCATCGCCGGGTATTGCGCCTCGCACGGCGAAGTCGTAGAGCTTGCCGATGCGTACCGGATTCCGAAACAGCGGCCGTTTCATTTCAATTCGTCTTTCGACCAGGAAACGGGATACCACACGCGGTCGCTGCTGGCGTTGCCGATGAAGAACGGCAAGGGGGAAGTTCTAGGTGTACTGCAGTTGATTAACTGCAAACGCATTCCCAAGTTGCGGCTGACCGGGGCAGCCAGCGTGCGCCGTCTGGTTCACCCGTTTCCGGAGCGTGCTGTCCGGCTGGGACTTTCTCTCGCGTCACAGGCCGCGGTGGCCTACGAAAACTCGCGTTTGTATCAAGACATCGAGAACCTTTTTGATGGGTTCGTGAACGCCGCGGTGAAGGCCATCGAGCAGCGCGACCCCACGACCTCCGGCCATTCCCACCGGGTTTGTGAAATGACGGTAGCGCTGGCGGCGGCGATCGATCACGAACCGCGCGGCCCCTATGGCGATTTACGCTTCTCCAGGGAGCAGATGAAGGAACTCCGCTATGCCGCGCTGCTGCACGATTTCGGCAAGGTTGGTGTACGTGAAGAAGTTTTGGTCAAGGCGAAGAAACTTTATCCGTTGCAGTTCGTGCGCGTGCTGGACCGCTTTGATTACATTCGCCGCGATATCGAAGCACGCGTTGCGCAGCAGAAAGTAGAAGCGCTCCTTTCTCTATCGCGCAAGGAAGCCGAGAAACGCCTGCGCGTGTTCGACGAAGAAGCGCGCCGCCTGCTGGGGGAACTCGATCGCTATGCCGAGTTTGTCGCGCGAGCCAATGAGCCCACACTGCTTCCTTCGAGCGATTTCGATGTGTTGAGCGAAATTGCGCAGAAGAACTATCGTGATCCGCGTGGTACAGAACGGCCGTACCTCTCGTCCGAGGAAGTTCGTCTGCTCTCGATTCCGCGCGGCAGCCTGGATGCCGATGAGCGGCGGCAGATCGAATCGCACGTGGTACACAGTTTCAATTTTCTCTCGCAAATTCCCTGGACGATGGAATTCCGCGGCATTCCGGAGATTGCGCGCGCCCACCACGAAAAACTGAACGGCAAGGGCTATCCCTTCGGCCTGAATTCGGACCAGATCCCCATTCAGGCCAAGATGATGACCATTTGCGATATCTACGACGCGCTCTCGGCCTCGGACCGACCCTACAAACGGGCCATTCCGACCGATCGGGCCCTTGACATCTTGAAGATCTGCGTCCGGGACGATGAGATCGACCCCGAGCTTTTTCGCGTTTTCCTGGATGCGCAGGTTTACCGCCTGGCCGGGAAGTCGTCGTAGCCTCCCCCCTCACGTTACTGATTGGTTTTATTTCCGCATGCGAAAAAATAGCGGCGTCCGCATCTCTTAAACTGGATAGAGGCCAAATCGTCGTGCTGACGTACTTCTTGGGACCGATTCTAGCGCTGCTTCCGAAACGGTGGCGCAAATCGCTCTTCTCCGGCTTGGCCATAGCATGGCGTCCGGCAACGGTCATCAGCGGATTTGCGGAGTCAGTGGCCGCGCTCATTGCGCTGATGCAGTGGTATTCCTATTTCATGACCCTGCTTGTGAGCAATGGCGTGGACTCGGCGATGACCGGGAAATTACCCACGGGGGTGACGGACCACGAGATCGGTTTCACCGCGCTGGTAATCTGGGCTACGCATCCGCTGACGTGGTTGATTGCTTACGCCGGAGTCGAAGGAACCGTGCGGTTGGTGAACGCCGCGTTTTCCGAGAATAATCTGGGGATTCTGCCGCTCTTCCTGTTGGATAAAGTGTTCGCGATCATGACAGGCCGTGGCCGTAGAGAAGCCGCGGCGGCAATGGGTGGCGCGCAGGAAAATGCGTCTTCGTACTGCGGAGCCATGGGGGAGAAATTACTCGTCGCGAGGCTTCCGCAGGTTCCGGATGAAATCTGCCCCATTCGAAACGGGACCGATGAAATCATGGAGATTCACGCGTGCCGCAGGAAAGAGGACTGGATTCCGCCGCGCGTGTTGCGCTATCAAAACGAGTTTTACCGGCTGGAAGAGTCTTCGCGAACTGGTGCGCCGCGGCCTTTTCTTTACAGATTGCGGCGGCTGCCGGTCGGAGTCATGGGCCGGAGCGTGCTGCAGTATTCGCCGGAAGCTCCGGTGCTCAGCCGGAAACCATAGGGCGCGGATTTTCCGCGCCGAGTGCGAGCGTCGCTTTCATCGATACGCGGTTCTCAACTACAATTCCACGCATGGCCTTGCGAGGCTTCATTCGAATGAGCGTGTTGGTTGCGGTCCTTTGTGTGGTGGTAGAGTTTTTCTTGGTGCCTGCGCCCGCGCAACAGGCGCCACCAGCTTCCGGCGCGCGGATCCTTTTGCTTCCGCGGCGCATTGTTTCGGGCGAGCGCGCAACGCTCGCCGTGCTGGATGTTAATGGCCGGCTGACCCCGGGAGTCACTGTCAGCTTTTCGAATGGTGACAAGCTTACGACCAATGCGACGGGCCGCGCTCTCTTCGTCGCGCCATTGAACCTGGGCGTTGCGTTTGCTTCTATCCAGGGACGACCGGACAAGGTTTCGACTGCAATCATCGCGCCCGACGAAGCGGCGGCCACTGCGATCGAGATAGCTTCCGCGCCGCGCTTTGCTTCCTTGACGGATCGCTTCGAACTTCTGGGACGGGGCTTATGCGGTGATGCCGACGCCAATCGCGTAATGGTTGGAGGCCAGCCGGCCATTGTGCTCGCTGCTTCGCCAGTTTCCCTGGTGGTCCTGCCGCCGATGGATAGAGAACCCGGGCCCGCAAACGTTGAGATTTTCTGTGCCAAGCGCCAAGCGGCCCCCTTGACCATCACGCTCGTCTCGCTCGAAATGGAAGCCGATTCGTCGCCGCTGAAATCGGGCGAGCATCGCGCGCTTACGATACGTGTCCGCGGGACGACGGCGAAAATCGCGCTCGAGGCGCGCAACCTCGCGCCGGAGATTGCGGCGCTGTCCGGAGGCAATCCCGTAAAGCTCTCCAGCAGTGGCGGAGCGGAGAATTTCGTCCGATTCGAATTGATTGGGCGGAAGAACGGCAGTTTCTTAATTTCGATTCGGCTGGTCCCTACCCTCGGGCGGCCTCAATAAAGGATGGTGTTCAAAGGAATGTAAACTCGAAGGACAGCGATTCTGCTGCCTTCGTGTTGGAGGGAAAGATCAGGCGCTTTTCTTAATGCTCGCCTCTTCAGCCAGGGCCAGCGAACCTTGTGCATTTTCCAGAGCCGCGGTTTCCGCGCCGCCACTGAGCATGCCTTCCAAAGTGTTCTGTGCCTTTTCGAATAGTTTGTCGGATTCGCTGTAAGTCTGTTGCGCATTCTTCAGGTGCGTACCGAGAACACCAAACTTATCCGCGAACTTCTCCATTTGTTTGTCCATGCCGGAAAGACTAGCCAGCAGACGCTTGGCATTCTCCCCCATCTGCATGCCCCGCAGCCCCATAGAGATTACGCATAAGTGTGCATAAAGCGTGTTCGGCGAAACGGCGATTACTTTCCTTTCGCGGCAATAAGCATCCAGGGGCTGGCCCTTGTTGTCGTGGGTCGCAAGGAGTTCGTAGTAGACGCTCTCCGAGGGAACAAACATCAAGGCGACATCGAGTGTTTCTTCGTCCGGCACGATGTATTTCCTGGAAATGGCGTCCGCGTGGCCCTTCACCGCGACGATAAAAGCCCGTCGCGCTTCTTCGCCTTCAGCCGCGATTCTGCGGTAAGCGTCGAGCGGGAATTTTGAATCGATAGCCATTAATTTTCTGTCACGCAGCTTGATGACGGCATCGGCCGCTTCCCCGCTCGAGAATCGATACTGCATTTCGTATTGATTCTTGGGTAGGGAATCCTCGAGCAGGCGTTCCAGGGTGACCTCCCCGAAGGACCCGCGGGATTTGGCCCCACCCAGGATTCCTTCGAGGGTGCGCGCTGTGTCGGACATCTGCTGCCCTGCAAGCTGCACAGCTCCCAGTTGCTGCTGGATTTGGCTGATCTGGTCACGAGTGTTCTTCAATTCACTGGCCATCTTCGTTTGTGCGTCCGAAGTGATCTGGCCTGTAACCTGCGCCGAATTCTTGATGCCCTCCTGCAAAGCAGACGTCACGCTCTCTAGGCGCTGCGCGACGCTGTCGCCGATGGCCTTGAACTGGCCGCTGTTTTGGGCCTGAGAGTTCGCCATCGTTTGCAGGTCGCGACGCAGTTCATTCAACTGTGATTCGAGCGCCTCCGCCTTCCGGCGCTCTTGCGAACTCTGCAGAACGAGCCAGAGCACCAGAATGGCCACGAGGAGCACCGCACCGATCAGGACTACGTTCATTCGCTCTCCAATACTCGCACCGCAATCAGTATTCTTACTTTACTCGCAATACCACGGTTCTGAAAACTGTCGCCGAAATGAAGAAGGCCCTCGAGCGAGTCCGGGAGCCCTCCGTAACTTGTGAATCGGCCTGTTAAATGTTTGCAGATTGCTTACCAGCTGACCTTCACCGCGAACTGCATCTGCCGCGCATCATAAGCCGCAGTGGGCTGGCCAGCGCTGCAATTTGCGCCGGAGGTCGGGTCGCAGAGCTGGTTAACTCCAGCAATGTTGGTGTGGTTGGTGAGGTTATACGCGTCGGCGATGAGGTCCAGCCTGAAGCGCTCCCCGAGCGGAATTTGCTTGTCAATTCGCAAGTCCCAGGAGAAGTAGCCTGGCATGGTAAAGCGATTGCGGCCGAGATTGCCGTCGCATCCGGCCGGAGGTGTAATAAATGCCGTGGTGCTGCCCGGGACCGGAACCTGAAACGGCGTTCCGGCATTGGTTAAGCACATACTCGCGGCTGAGAAAACCACGCCAGGAATGAACGGCGAAGTCGTGCCACTTCCGCTAACCGAGGGCCTTGCCTGGGAAGCGCCCAGATCCAGACGAGTGTCGCTGCCCGTGATGATGTTGAACGGTCTACCCGATGACACTTCGATGATCGGCGCGATGGTGAAATTTCCAATAAAGTGCCGGAAGAAATTATCCCCTTTTTTGCCGGCGGGCGATTGGTACACACCGCTGGTCACCCATCGGAAGCGTTGGTCGTTGACGGAATTGGAGCGCTCAAGTTGGGGAAAGCGGCTGTCCTGAGGTTCAAGAGGGGACTGCAGGTCCGTCGAGTCGTCGATGGAATGTGACCACGTAAAGCCGGAGAGCAGTTCGAACCCTCTCGAATAGCGCTTCGTCACCGTAAGGGTCAACGCATTGTAGAAGGAATTGCCGTTGGACACCTGCGCATCGACGCTGTTGAAGGCTACGGGAACACCGAAGCCGGTCGGGTATCCCGCAAGGCCTGCCAGCTGAGCCAATCCACCATAGGATGGCAATCCTCCGAAGGATGGATTCGGTCCCGAAGGCCGGAAGAAGTTGAAAACCGCGGGGGTGCTGACAAACGCACCATTGAAAGAGGATAGATTTGCAGGGCAACGCCCGAGCACTCCCAAAACACCTGCCGCCCCCGGTACGGGACCATACCCGCAAGTGGTTGCAGTGGGCGCCTTCCCCGAAGTGGGAACGGAAGTGCCAAGGGGACTTGTCGAGCAGGTACTGAGTCCCGCCGCCAGGCAGTTCGCATAATTCTGGGTGAGCAACTGGGGATTGGTGGAATTGAGGTCCTGAGCGCGATTCAAATGCAATCCTCGAGTCCACTGGTAGCCGAGGCTGATTTTCCAGGAGCCCGCGATTTCTCGTTCGACGGTGAGGTTCGCCTGCTGGGCATAAGCGAAGACGAAATTCTTAGCGACCGGCAGGGTAAACGGCAGAATGGAAAGCGGGAATCCAACGTTCAAGTAGTTTTGATTGGCAAACAGAGAGTTTGGGGCAAAGGGGTTAAAGCGTTGCTGAGCCGGTTGATACGCCATCGTCAAAGAAGTCGGAACGGCGAGATAAATCGAGTTTGCGTTGAGCACGCCCTGAAAAATGGACGACCCATTCAAATTGATCGGGCTGTCCGCACCGCCTCCGCAATAGCCCGGCGGCGGTGTGTTAATTATACTCGCTGGCAGGGGCAGCAAGCCGCATGCCGAGGCTGTGCCACCCGAAGAGAGCAACTGTGTGGACCGTCCGCCATCTGCGGTGGCGGAGTCGAAAGCGACAGCCAGCAAGGGGTGGTCGTAAAAGATCCCATAACCCGCGCGAACCACGGTCTTGCCGTCGCCCCAGGGATCCCATGCCAATCCGAACCGCGGCGCAACGTTATTATAGTCGCGCGGAATCCCTTCCACTACCCCAAGGGCCTTTTCGGCCGCGGCGTTGATTCCGGGAAGAGGAGCAAATAGGGGGGTGACCTCCACATCGTAGCGAACGCCATAATTGATCGTCAGGTGACGATTGACGCGCCAACTGTCTTGGAAGAAGAAGGCGAAGGGAAGATTATCGAACGGCTCGTTGGAAGTCCCGATGCCCTGGATGTAAGAGACCGGCACTCCCAGACCGTAGGATTGCAATGCCGTCGTTCCAGGGATGGGCGAGCCGTCCACCGGATTGACATCTGGAAGCTTGAACGTGGAGGCTGGAAAGCCGCCAAAGTTGACAACCCCGCCGAAATCCAGCTGAAAAATCTGCTGCTTCTTGGACCGCAGTTGGATCACGTTGGCATCAGCACCCGTTTTGAAGGTGTGCTTTCCTCGGACCACGCTCACCATATCGGTAAACTCAAATCGGCGCTCGATGCGGTCGACGGGAGAATACGGTTCGCGCCCAAAGTAGGCATAGCCTGGGATGTTGACGCCAATGTCTGAGCCACCGGGCAAGTCCGAAAACCCAAAATGCAGGCCGCGGCGCGCGACCTGCATGCGGAATTCATTGAACGTCTTTTCGTTGATAAGCGTGTCATGCTGGAAGGTGAAGCTCAGGTCGCGAGACTGGTTCACGCCGGTGCGCGAGCCGGCGTTTTGTCCAAACACCTGGTTCTGCGCGGTGGTTTCCAGGCCGGTAACAAGCGATGGGGAAACACCAACCCGCAAGAAGGAGTTGTTACGGCTATTCCAGGTATGGTCGAGACGGCCCGACCACAGGCTCGTCTTTTCCATCGCTGGAAAGTTGCCGCGCAATCCCTTCAATCCAACGTAGGAAGCCGGCAGGGGCGCAACGTAAACTCCAAAATTAGAACAAGTAGCGCCATTGTTAACAGGTTGGCCAGCTGGGCAGGCCACCGGGATTGGAAATTGCGGCCCGGGCGTGGCCGTCAGAGGTATTCCATTCTGCTGATAGAACCCGTTTGCCACAACGCCGAAATCAATCTTGTTTAGCGCGACGTTGGCCGCAGACCCCATGAAGCCTGCATAGGCTCCCGCCAAACCCAGCAGCCCTTGACCGAGAAGCTTATTCACGGCAGCTGCCTGATCTGCCGTCAGCGGCAACCCGTTCAGCGGGCAGCCGGCGCCGCAATTCAAAGGAGCGACTCCAAAATTGTTAATCCCGATGCTGGAGAAGCCGGATTCCTCCCTCTGCGTGTATTCGTAGGCGAAAAAGAAAAAGGTCCTGTCTTTCCTGATGGGGGCGCCGAAGGTGAGGCCTGTCTGAACACGGGTATAAGCCTGCTTAACAGGATCCAGATTGCCCGTTACGGGATCAACCTGTCCGGAGAACGGGTTGCGTGCCTGAAAGGCGCTGTTACGCAGGTAGCCGAATGCATTGCCATGAAATTCGTTGGTGCCGCTCTTGCTGACGATGTTGATGACACCGCCGGACGCACGCCCGTATTCCGCATTGTAATTGCTCAGGATCATCTGGAACTCTTGCACTCCCTCTTGAGAGAGGGTGGAGCGAATGCCGTTGACGGAATTATCCACGGCGTCAGCGCCATCCACACTGACCATGGTTCCGCGGGCGCGTGCCCCGCCCACGTTTAATCCGCTGTTTGGAGCCGGGCCGATGGTGGGAGAGACGTCACGAGTGGTCTGCGAGTTGGTCAGCGTAAAGTTGATGTAATTTCGTCCGTTGATTGGCAGATTGTCAATGCGGTGCTGTCCGATGGTTTGGGAAACGTCGCTCCTGGTCGTTTCAATGTTGGCGGCTTCCGTGGAGACCGTCACTGATTGTTGTATGCCTCTGAGTTCCAGGCGTGGATCAATCGCGGCCTTCTCGCCAACCGTCAATTCAAGAGACGGGTTCTCGTACACGGCAAAATTGGCGCCACCGTCCACGCTCATTTTGTAATGGCCCGGCGGCAACCCTACCAGGATATAGGCCCCAGTATCCTCCGAAACCGCGGTCCGTTCCGCGCCAGTGCTCTTATTGGTGAGTATGACCTTTGCGCCCTTCACCCCCAGCCCTTGGGCGTCGATGACCGTTCCCGCAAGCGTCGCAGTGTTTACTTGTGCCGAGGTGACTGCGGCGCAGACGAGCATCAGCAACATCAGCATGCCCACTGCGCCCAGCGATCGCAAATCGCTCGTTTGCCGAGCTGAACGCAACAGGGACGACACGCACTCATTTTCTTTGCGCTTCATGACTCCTCCTAGTTTGGTGCCGGCGATTCTTCCGCTACCCCTAGCGGTGGCGGGGTGACCGCCGCTTCTCAACCTACGCAATTGAATATTCGCCTTTTACTGTATGGAAGCGCCACATTCAACTAAAAACTTCCAAGGAATTCTCCAGCCCGAAACACGACTGGCTGAGTGCCCTCGTTTTTTACAGAGCGAATCGGTAAATCAGCTGACGGGGGCGCCGGACCAACGCAGGATTGCCCAAGAGGGGAGGTCTGGCAAGAGACAAGGTGCGAAGCGCAGGCCTAGAACCGGGATGTCGCCACTTGTCGCCATCGGGTTCGTGCCAGTTCGTTGAAGACCTTGAACGAAATACGTTTTGACGTAAGCCGACCGGGGGCCGCTCGATTCCTAGGTTCTCGGGATTCGCAGAGAAAGTAAGGCCGAGCCTCCGGCTTGCCCAACAAGTACGGGGTTAGAACTACAGATGCAGGTTGCGCTGGACGAGCTTGCGGAGCTTTTCGCGGTCTTCGTCGCGCATGTAGACAAATTCGACGCCGCTGCCGTCCGGACCAATATTGCGAACCACAGCCGTAAAATTTATCTTGCGCAGGCCGGAGCGAACTTCCAGCTTGATGGAATCTCCTATGCTGAGTTTGCGGGGCGATTCCAAATACGCGCCGCCGAGGCTGATGGTTTTCACGCGCGCCAGGCCCGCTTGCGACCCTTCAATGTGTGCGCGAAGCGGTGATTCCAACGGGACGCGGACGTACCGGCGGGGAATCACGTAACTGGCGCTGGCTTGCGCTGCGGATTCGTAGGCCGCGCGCACGCGCGCGGATGTTGGGCGGTTTTCGATCATCGCCAGGGCGTCTTCCGCAGCCGCGCGCAAGCCCGAAGGTTCCGCATAGGTCAACCCTTCACGGGTTTCCGCCAGGCTTCTAAGAACTTCCGCAGCTTCGGAAGCCCTCATGCGCCCAAGAGCTTCAATGGCTTTGATGCGCACAAATTGGTCGCGCAATATCTCGTGCTCTCCGGCAGCAATTTCCATGAGCTGCGCCACCGCAGTGGTTTCCTGCGCCAGCCCGATCTGGTCAATCATCATGGGCACAACCAGAGGATGGGCATCCGCGAGGATGGCGGAAAACACGAATGCGGCACTCTGCGCCGACGCCGAATTGGCCGGGCGCGTTAGCTCGCTCACCGCCAAATCTTGCAGGTTCCATTCCCAGCTGGCCATGGCGCGAGCCAGGCCGCGCAAGAGGCGCTCAGGGTCCGCCGCGGCCAGAAGTTTGATGGCCGCCGTCACGCGCTGGCGGCGGGCTTCATAGAGACGGGTCTCGAGGAGATTCAGGACGGGCACGCCAATCGTGCGTAGCAGCCGAGCCATTGCCGGCACCATCTCCGCGCCGCGAGGATCGGTGAGCAGCAACGTCAGGCGATCGAGCAATCGTTCAGGGTCGCGCTGCAACAGCCGGGGCAGCACAGGTTCCAGCGCCCGTTTCGCCAGCGCGGCGTCCACCAGCAAAAGCCAGCGATCCTGCGCGACCAGGCGGTTGGCTAATGCCGTCACATGGTCATGCTCTTTGTCACGCGGGGCGCGTTCCAGGTTCGTCAGTATGGATTCAAATCCCGCATAGTCGGCACGGTTCACAGCGATTCGGCCGAGCGACTCCACAAAAGCGGCCAGCAATCCGGCGGTTTCAGGAGCCGTTTCTTTATCCAGAGCTTTCATCGTCCCACGACTCAAATCTTCGGGTACTTGATTCGGCCACAAGGATTCGATGATCGAAGTAAGTTCGTTGAGTCCTGCTGCCACGGAGCGTCTCGCCGAGGGATCGTCATGTTCGAGCCGCCGCGCATAATTCAGTACGATGTTGCGCGCTTCACGACGTGGAGCATCCGCGCCGGCTTCCGCAAGTTGGCCGAGTGTCTGCCGCAATGCCGGGACAGGAATGCACCAGACATCCGCGCCGCGCAACACCGCCGACTTTTCACGCGCGGGCAGCTCCATCCAGAACCGATCGATCAGCTTTTCACGATGGGTATCCGCGGCCCACGTCACTGCCAGGGATGAGAGATGCTGCGAAGAATGCGGGCCGGAATAGGCGCCGGAGCCGACGATTACATCACCTAGGCGATGGAACATCGGGCGCACCGAAGTGGGAGTGAGAGCTCCGCTGGAAAACTCAGCGTTCAAAAACTCGAAAACAATATTTTCAGAAAGGCGTAAGAGATAGGGTTGTGGCCGCTCGCCCTCGCGGGGGCCGTACTGGGAGACGGAGCTGAGCATCATGCAAACGCTGTCCCGGCTGGCCTCTTCCATCGCACCGTGGATAGCGCGTGCTGCTTCTTCCGGCGAGAGACCACGCTCACTCTCAAGCGGCGGAGTTAATCGCGACAGCAGCCGCAGGCTGGCCACCAGATCGTCGAAATCCGGCACGTGGATCGGCGTATCGGATTTCTCGCGCGGCGAATGCCCGCCATAGGCCACCAGGGCGGCGGTGAGGCTCGCCAACACGGTGTCCACCTTGCGTTCCGTTTGAGTATTTACGGAAATGCCTTCCACGCGATGCTCCAGAAGTCGTGCCGGCCACCAGGCGTCCTGTAAGTCCTTCGCCGGCTCTTCCGATCTTAGCAGTGATGCCTTCGCGAGTCGCGCGAACGTGTCCAGTTCGCCCACATGAAATTTCTTCGAGAAAACCAGCGTCCCAATCCCCGCGTGCTGCAGATCCCGCGCCAGCGCCTGCATTTCGCCTCGTGCGTCCGGCAAGTGCGCTTCGCTGAGCCTGGGTACCACCAGGCCGCCGCGTTCGATTCGAATCTCCAGCCCGCCGAGAATGTCCGCAGTGTTCCGAAGCGAATCGTAAGCGCCGTCCAGGCTGTCCAGCCTGCGCGGATGGTTTTTTTCGTAAAGCCGTTCTGACCGCAACAGTAGATGCAGGCTTCGCATTGCGCGATGAACTTCGTTGAGCTTCGGATCGATCCCGACTGGTTTGGTTCTAGGAGTTGACTTCCCCGGTGAGGCCTGAACGTAATGCGGGACCGCATCCGCGGCCGGCTTCGACGACGCCTCGTGTGGATCATCCTGAATCGGTAGTGTGGCCCGAAATACCAACGAGATCTCCGTTTGCTTCACTCTGACTTTGCCGACGCCTGGCTGCGGGCGAGGGAGCCTGCCGGGTCAATTCAAGGAGACCCTCCAGGGCAGGTGGTCCGTGTTAAGAGAGAAAGCACGCCTCCGGCCTGCGCGGACGCGTGTTAAGTCTTTTATATTCAGCTGGATTTGTAGCAAGTCCTAGGACTAATGAAGGCGGGATGTAACAAATTGTTACGTTTCGAGTACGGCCTCAGCTGCCTTCAGACTGCATCCGAGGAGGTTCAATTTCCCAATCTTAAGTCTTTTTTGTGCTACTTCGGTCGCATCGATTCATCAATTGTGACCGTGCCGCCCTCGCTGACCTGTACCGTCCGCTTCGATTGCTGATAACCGTTGAGACGAAGCGTTACATTGTGCATGCCCGCGGGCACCTGAATGCGCGCAGGTGTGAATTGCCCCGTGGAGGTTCCGTCGACAATGATCTCCGCGCCCTTAGGGTTCGTGTTGATCTGTGCCCAAGCGACGTGGCTTGCGGACTTTTCATTCAGCATCGCATCGAGCTGCGTCTGGATGTTGTCTTTCACTTGAATGTTGCCAGCATAAGCGTCATATCCCGGCAACCGTAAAACCAGATTGTATTGCCCCGGAGCGAGAGGAAGCGTGACCGGCGTCTGCCCTGACTGCTTGGCTCCATTAATGAACACGTCGGCTCCGGGCGGCTTGCTGCTGATGAAAATCCCCTTGGAGAGCGATTCGAGCTTGATCTTCTGGTCCTGCACGTCGCCCTGCTTTACCTGAAGCGCAGTCTGGACGGGTTGGTATCCCTCTTTTTGCACTTCCAGGCTGTACTGGGCCGGAGAAAGATTGTTGAAGCTGCACGGCGTCTCGCACTTGTTCAGCACGTGGCCGGCCGGGCCGCGCAGGACTGCGCCGGCGCCAATGACATCGGTCACCACGTGAATCGCGCCTCGTCCCGGTTCAGGCACGGGGTGGCCACCATCGATAGGATTGCCGGCAGCGGCCACCGGCGAGTCGTCATACTCGATGTGATCGATCACGCGCACATCCGATGGAGCGTTGCGCAGAAAACCCAGCAGAGCGCCGTGCTCCGCCGGCCGCAGCTTGCCCGCTACCGTCAGAGTATTACCGGAGGCTTGCACTCTCGCGCGTCCGGTCAAGCCTCTTTCGATGATGGCTTGCTCGATGCGCCTTTTGTATTCTGCGGCTTTCGGGCTGATCGTAGGCTCCGGTTTTTTGACCACGGCCTTTTCCGGCTTCGGTTCAACCGGTTTTATCTCTTCACTAGGCGCGGCTGCCACCTCGTTCGGCTGGGCGGAAGCCTCAGTTCCGCTTGAACTGGGAGCCTGATTCTCTGTTGGTGGGTTCGACGCCGTTGTTGCCGTAGGAGCCGGGCTTTCGCTCTTCGTTTGCGCCGCGTGCAATTCGCGCGCGGCTTCGAATACCGGCCTGATTTTGATTGCGCCGTAGGCGATCACGCCAAGCAGGAGTAGCGCGGCAAAAATCGTGCCAAGCACGCTCTTCTTCTTCGGTGGTTCTGGGACTGGCGCGATGGCTGCTGTTCGCCGCACCACCGGCGTCTGTCCGGGGCTCGCGGCGCGCGAGCTCAGTGATCGTGTGGTGGCTGCGACGGCTTGCTCCTCGTTTCCGATCCCGCGGCCGCCGGCATTTCCGGCTATGATTGTTGCCGCGGGCGATCCACCGCCGACGATCATTGTCGACTGCGGATTGCCGCCTCCGGCGATCGCCCGATAATTCTTCAACTCTTCAAGCATTTCGCGGCAGCTCTGGTATCGTTGGTCGGGATCCTTTTCCAACGCCCTCATCACCACGGCACTGATGCCAGTGTGGATCGAAGGATCAATCTGCCTGGGTGGGACCGGCTCTTCGTTCACGATCTTGTAAATCACCGTAGTGATGTTTTGTCCCGGGAACGGTTTTTCGCCCGTCACCATTTCGTACAGCATCACGCCCAGTGAAAAAATGTCGCTGCGGCCATCGACCGCGCGCCCTTTCACTTGTTCGGGCGACATATAACTTGGCGTGCCCATCACGTGGGCAGTTTGCTGCACCGTGCCGAACTGCAGAATTTTCGCCGTGCCGAAGTCCGTCACTTTCACGGTGTCGTCAGCGGTGAGCATCAGGTTGGCGGGTTTGATGTCGCGGTGCACCACGTTGCGCTCATGCGCGAATTGCAGCGCGCTGCACGTCTGCTCCATAATCCGCAGCGTCCGCGGCAAGGGAAACGCCTGGCCGCTGTCGAGCAGGGCCTGCAAGCTCTTTCCCTCCACCAGCTCCATAGTGATGTAATAAAGCCCGTCTTCTTCGCCAGCGTCGAAAACCACCACAATGTTCGGATGTGTCAGCAGGCCGGCCGCGCGCGCCTCGGTTTGGAATCTCGCCAGCAGCTCCGGCCGAGAGAGCCCTGTACCCTCCGCGCTTAGGCGGATAGTCTTGACGGCCACGGCACGCCCAATGACCGGATCCATGGCCTTATAGACGACGCCCATGGCGCCGCGCCCAAGTTCACCGACGAACTCGTATCTCCCGGCTTTTGTTACAGTTGTCATCAGTTCTTTCAGTTGCCGCCACGCCAAGGCGGCATTTCTCTTTATGAACTCGCTCCAAACAGGCCGGCCTTGCCCGTTCACGAGGGACAATCGCCCGGACCGGCCAACCTTAAATCACGTGTTTCATTATCAATATCAGCGGACACGTATCCGCCGACGCCCGGGCGCCCTAGCTTGACAGTACCTATCGAATTTTCTGTTGGTCAACGCTACTGGGGTACTAGTGTTTCGCACTCGATACGGGAGGCGGCCAGCTCTAGCCCTATCCAGGCATTCGCTAGGGGTTACGCAGGGTTTCGCGCGGCGACATGGTGCGCTCGGGCATAGGCACGTTGGTTTCGCGGATCGGCCGGTCGACCTCGCTTGGCCGCGCCGGGGCTTCAAGACCGTCGGTGAGCAGGAAACCTTGGAGCGCGATCCCGTTGGTCCAAACGCTTTCGAGCGCCGAGATGTATTCGATTTGCAATTCGTAAAGCTTGCGTTGCGTGTCGAGCACCCGGGGATAGGACGCCAGCATCTGGCCATATTTATCAACCATCAGAGAATAAGCTCTCTTCGCCCGGGGCAGCATCTCGTCGCGATATTCGACCGCCATCAGGCGGGCGTTGGCATACTGATCGACGGCGGTTGCCGCCCGCTCGCGCAGCGTCAGCGCGATTCGCGTTTTCTCCTGCCTGGCGCGATCGATGTCCGCTCTGGCCGCCGCCGTGTTTCCCTGGTTTCGATTGAAAAGAGGAATCTGTACCGCGAGCTCCGCAATTCCCTCCCAGCCCTTGGCCCAGGGAACGCTGCCAAGAGTTTCGTTGTTATATTCCAGTCCGCCTCGAATTAACACGTCAGGAACGGGTTCGCGCTTCGCCCTCGCGAGAACGCTTTGCGCGCGCGCCTCTGCCGCATCAGCGATTCGAACCGCCGGGCTCTCTTTCGCGATGGTTTCCACCGCCTGGTCTTCATTCAGTTCCGGCCAGTCAGTTTCCAGATTTCCCGCCACCGTCGCCAGCGGCAACTCCGGCTGGCCAATGACCGCGGCAAGCGAGCGCCATTCTTCGCGCAAAGTGTTTTCCTGCATCCGCGCGGCCATGCGCATCCGCTGCGCTTCCACTTCTGCTCCCAGCACTTCGCTTTCGTCTGCCTGCCCGGTATTCATCAGCCTCCGCTGCGTCTCCGCCGCATCCTGCGCGATCTTTGCCAGGTCGCGTCGGGTCTCGAGCAATTCCTGCGCCGCAAGCACGCGCAAGAACGCCATCTTCACCGCGCTTTGCACGCGGATCTTCTGTTCTTCCGCTTCGATCTCCGCAAGCTTCACCTCTTTTCCGAATACTTCGCGGCTCAATCCGAGTTTTCCGCCCGTCACTACCGCCTGCTGCAGGAAAAATCCTTGCTTTCCTCCACCGACCGAACCGCCGCGAATCTCATCGCCCGTATAGCCCACGGTGGGATTGGGATAAAGCCCCGCTTGCTGTTGACGTGCCTTCGTCGCGCGGATTTCCGCTTCCGCCTGCCGCAGAGTGGGGTTCGAATCGGCCGCAATCTTCTGCAGCTGTTCGAGCGTAACCAGCGCTCCATGCGCGCGTTCCTGCGCTCTTCCCATGCGCGGGTATTCTGCTGTTACCGCCGGCATCTCCATGTGATGGCTCTGCTCTTGCTTCGGCATCTTCATTTCCTGTCCGCGAAGGCCGTCAGCCATTCCTAGCGCAATTACAAAAACGATCGCTCCGTATCTAGCCATACGCCACATACTGTCTCCTCTTCTTCTTCGGATTCTCTGCGTCCTCTGCGTTCTCTGTGTTAATTCTTTTCCCCGAATTTACGAACTAACGTCAAGCTTTTCGCTCGTCAACACGGTTGCCATCTTTTTCTTCATCATGATGGCGTCATACTCTTTGTCCGGGAGCACTCGCACCATCGTCATCATCCCCATCATTCCCGCGCTCCAGTTTCTTGGCAGCCCGTGGGTCTCCGGTTTTTCCACCACTTCATCCATCGCCATTTCCTGGAACGCATCCTGCGGAAAGCCCGGCACATTCGCCGCGTTTGCCGCGATCGGAGAAGGATGCATGTGTTCGAACGGCACGCTCTTCGCCAGCGACTCCATCTGGCCCATGGCTCTTGCTTCCATCTGGTCCGCCGTTTGAATCTGCCGGTCGCTCAGCAGATCCATCATGCTGTTCATCATGTGGTGCGGCAGGTGGCAGTGAATCATCCACGCGCCCGGATATTTCGCCTCGAACTCCACGACGCGAGCTTGCGCAACACCCACCAGCACCGTGTTCATCGGATACCACGTTGATTCCGGCGCCCGCCCGCCTTCCGTGCCTGTAACAACGAACTGGTGCCCGTGAAGATGAATCGGGTGATGGTCCATCCCCAGATTCACGATGCGCAAGCGCACCCGGCTTCCCCGCCGTGCCAGCAAGGGCGTCGTCATCGGCGCGGAAACACCATTGAACGTCAGCCAGTTGAATTCCATGGATGCTGTATTCGGAATGGTGTTGTTGGGCAGCACTGCCCACTCCTGCAGGATCAGTCCGTAGTCATGATCCACTCGTGGCTTGTGGTCTTTCTCCGGATGCGCCACGAAAAATCCGATCAACCCCATCATTTCCTGCATGGCACTGTGCGCGTGATAGAAAAACGTTCCTTCTTGATGCACCGTAAATTCGTAGACATATTTTTCTCCCGGCGCGACCGGCTTCTGGCTGATGTACGGCACGCCGTCCTGCTCGATAGGCAGTTCCAGTCCGTGCCAATGCAGGGAAGTAGACTCCGGCAGCCGGTTTTCAAATACCACGCGTATGCGGTCGCTCTGTTGCACCTGAATGGTTGGTCCGGGACAGCTCCCGTTGTAGCCCCAGGCATCAATCATTTTGAACGGCACGATTTTTTTCTTTACCGGCTCGGCTACCAGCCGGAACACCTTTACACCTGCATCCATTTCATGCAGCAAATCCGACACGTCGGGCGTAACCATTGGCAGCCCCTGCTCTCGCGCCGGAGGGGTTGCCGCCGCTTTGTGCGGTCCGTGATCCCCATAAGGAGAATGGTGTCGTCCGCTCTCATTCTCGCGTGGCGACTGAGCTGCAGCCGCAGGTGTATCAGCGCGCAGGGCATCGCTCAGGCTGAACAATCCCGCCCCAAACACCGCCGCATCTTGAAAAAACTTTCTTCTCGCACCGTTCATACTTGCCTCCTGAATTGCCAATCTGTGCAATACGCATTTGTTCGTTGAAAGAGCGGCAGGGAAGTTCTCTGCCGGATGGTTTCGCAAGACGAATCCTTAACCAGGAATAGATCAATGAGCGTTCGAGCCGCGCGAACGTCCCTGTTTTCAGATTTCTGGATGAAATGAATCAGATTCGAAGGATCTGATCGGGGAGAGAAGTGGAAGGACGATTCGGCGAGAGCGGACCCGCAACACTATGCTCGCTCTTTTGCAGTCGGGAAGCGAAAAACTCCCCCGGCAAGATACCGAAGGCGAATTCAAACGTCAGCGCGCGGCTCGCTTGCAACGCATCATTCTTAATAGAGGAAGTCAGAACCGCCGCCGGCAATTCCGACGCGCCACAGTTTTGCACGGCGCGAAACTGAGATTCACCGCCGTGCATCAATCCCGCCAAATGACAGGGTCTCTCCACCGTGGTCGAGACTGAAGCTTGCGAACAAATTCGGGCAGAACACAGAGACGGGCAGGCTGGCGCAACAACCAGCGCCAATACCGCTACGAGGCTGCAGACTCTCGCCAGCTTGTCCGCGTTTCCTTTTGACCTTGCGCCGCTTGTGCCCATCATTGTTACGCTACGCCGCCGCGTCAACGGCGTCAATCGGACTGTTTTCCCTTGTCCGCGGTCAAAGTTGCAAGCGTGGTCTTCAACCGCGCCACAATCGATTGTTGCGGATTTTCTCCTACAATCATCTGACGAATGATGCCCTCGGTATCGATAACAATATAGGTTGGGAAGGCATGGATCCCATATGTTCTCTGGATAGTTCCCGCGGGATCGCGATACTGATACCAGTCCATATCCTTTTTTGCCACAAAGTCGCGCCACTTATCTTCTTCTTTGTCCGCACTCACGCTGATCAGCACCACTTTGTCGCGCGGATACTTCCGGATCAATTCCTTCAACTCACCCACCGATGCGCGGCAGGGCGGACACCGGGTGGCCCAGAAATCAAGTACCACAAATTTTCCTGCCAGCCCGTTTAGCGAAATCGTTTCCCCGCGTATGGTGGTAACGCTGAATTCCGGCGCATATTCCTCGCGCGCTCGGCGCAGATTCTGCAGCAACGCGTAGGCGTATCCTGCATATTTCCCAAGGGGAGCGAGTTTTGCTCGAAAGTGCCGCCGCTTTGCTCATTACTTATGTCGCTACTCTCATTCAACGCCGTATTCACCGCACGGCTGCTGGATGAAGTTCCCGAAATGGCGGAATTGCCCTAGCGAACAATTTCTCTGTCACCATGCATTGCTCCCGCATCCGATGTATTGTCTTGGCAAGTTTTCTCACCGGAGGAGCTTCATGAAGTACGACGCCATCATCATCGGCTCCGGCCAGGCCGGCAATCCTCTCACCTTTCGCTTGGCAGACCTCGGATGGACCGTGGCACTCATCGAAAAGAAGGATCTCGGAGGTACCTGCATCAACGTTGGCTGCACGCCCACAAAGACCATGGTGCATCGCGCGCAGGTCGCTCACTATGCGCGCAACGCCGCGCGTTGGGGTGTAAATGCTTCGAATGTCAGCGCCGATCTCGCAAAAATTGTCGCTCAAAAAGACGAAGTCGTCCTCAGTTTTCGCGGCAGCCAGCAAAAACAGGTTGATAAGCGCTCCAACGTTCGCCTCTACCGCGACCACGCCCGTTTTGTCGGCCCAAATCAGCTCAAGGTAGGAAACGATCACTTCGAAAGCGATAAAATTTTCATCGATACCGGCGGCCGCCCGAGCATCCCCTCGATTCCGGGGCTGGAAAGCGTCCCGTATCTCACCAACGAATCCGCCATGCAACTGACGACTCTCCCCGAACATCTCCTCATCCTCGGCGGCGGCTATATCGGTCTGGAATTCGGGCAAATGTTTCGCCGCTTTGGCAGCCGCGTTACGGTTCTTCACATGGGCAAGCAGATCATTACGCGCGAAGATCCAGAAATTGCCACGGAGCTGCAAAAAGCGCTGGAGGCTGAGGGAATTCAATTCAAGTTAAGCGCCAGCACCACCCGTGTCGAAAGCAAGAGCGGCGCCATTACTCTGTCATTCGAAACTCCCGCCGGCGCTTCGAACATCACCGGCTCACATCTCCTGATTGCCACTGGCCGCAGCCCCAACACAGACGATCTTGGCCTCGACAAAGCCGGCATCGAAACCGACAAAAATGGTTTCATCAAAGTAAATGGCCGCCTCGAGACCAATGTCCGCGGAGTCTGGGCCCTCGGCGATTGCAAGGGCGGCCCGGCATTCACGCACATTTCCTTCAACGATTTTCAAATTGTCTACGGCAACCTCATCGAAGGGAAAAATCTCACGATCGAAAACCGCCTCGTGCCTTACAGCGTGTTCACCGATCCACAGCTCGGCGGCGTCGGCATGACGGAAAAAGAAGCCCGCGCCAAGGGCTACAAGCTGAAAATTGGAAAATGCCCCATGACCAACGTTGCGCGCGCCGTCGAACGCGGCGAAACTGCTGGCCTGATGAAACTCGTTGTCGACGCTTCGAATGATCGCATTCTCGGCGCTTCCATTCTCGCTTCCGAAGGCGGTGAACTGGTGCAAATCCTCGGCACGCTCATGCTCGCGCATCAGTCTTACACACTTCTCAAGGGAGCGGTGTACATCCACCCCACGCTCGCCGAAGGCTTTTTCTTTCTCATGGACAACGTCAAGCTCGTCGATTAACCGGAACGAAGGACTTCAAGTTCTTCTAATTTGTATTTTCTAATTTCCAGTTTCTAATTTCTGCATTCTGGTGGGACCGGGCGGACTTGAACCGCCAACCTAGAGTTTAGGAAACTCTCGCTCTATCCAGTTGAGCTACGGCCCCGTCCTCTTATTGTAATACTTCTCCCGCATTTCCGTTTCGTCCGGATTTCCTCACGGCGAGGGGCGGGTCGCCGCCGGAGCAGGCGGTGCCGGGTTGTTGGTCAAGCCCGAAGTAATCTTTGTAAGGTGCAGGCTCCGAAAAATCACCGGCCAGTATTGACGAAGCACATTTCCCGCGGTGTTTGCTCCAATCCGCCAGCCGTACCGCTGAAACGTGTTGCCCGCCGTTCTTTCCTGCTCTGGCAAATAACTGTTCGCCAGGCTCTCGGCCAGCAGGGGACCCAGCATCCCCGGCCAATTGGCGGCATTTCTGCCGTCGTCCGTTCGGCCGATCACAATGCGCGTGATCGCATAGCCGATGCGGTACCCCACGCCGCTGTGCATGGATACGAAGAAACGCGGGTCGCGGTGCAGCGCGGACGCGAGCAGAAATGTCCCAAAAAAATTGCTCGACGCTGCCGAGGCCATCGAAGACCCGAAACGCTTTCCATACCCGGTTCCTCCCTCCCCATAACCGCGGAGGGAATCCCGCGCCTGGCCGATCCCTGCCGTGAATCCCGAACTCATGAAGCGGGAAGGAGCGACGCTCTGGTCGACGAACAGTTGAAACTTTTGCTTAGTACTCAGCGGCGTGGGGGTGGTCGCGAGGTCCGGAAAAAAAAACGATCGGCGGCCGAGAATCCCTATGGTTTCATTGATGGCGTTCCCGTGTTTTTCTGGTGCGCTGTCCTGTTTCGCCACCGGAACATCTGGGAGTTCCTTGGGCTTGGGCTCCTGCTGGGCCATCGCTGTTCCAACAAATATCAAGAGCGACGCCAGGACGCGCAGAGCCCAGTTCACGAAGCGCATACCGACATCGTAACACAGAGGCCTGCCTGGTAAGCTTGCAAGGAAGTCACACCCAGCACGCCTCCGGCGTGACGAACTGTCCGAGATCCACAGAGCAGAGCCTATCTTGCTCATCTACAGTTTGCGGAGCGAAGCGGGAAGCGAAGCATTGAGCGAATATTCGCCGGGACCGGTAAGCAGGAACGCGACGGCTATCAGGCCTTGTGTGAGAGCGTACTCCAGGCCGCCTTTGTTGATGTCGAATCCGTGCGGCAAATGTATGAGGAAGATTGCCCCGAGCATAACGATGGCGACGCTGGCCGCGCCCACACGGAATAGCACCCCGCTGAGAATGGCCAGTCCGCCCCCAATCTGCGCGAGTCCCACCAGATAGCCAACCGCGACGGGCATGTGCATGAATGCAGCAAATCCTGCCGGCCCCGGACCGCCGAATGCACCAAACAGAATGGCGCTCCCGTGATAAATAAACGCGAGCGCGCTGGCGATCCGCAGGAGCAGAAGCCCGGCGCTCACCTGGGATGAGCTCGGCCCGCTGGACTGAAAGAATGCGTTCATATCTTGGTCCTCCCCATGTCTGCCTCAAAGTTTTGGTGTATCAGACGCTGCCAAAAAAGCCAAATAGTTTCGCAGCAACCCGGACCGTTTGAAAATTGTCTGTGGCAAATTCCGTTCGAATAAAAATCAGCCCGTCGCGCCGATGTCACTCTTCGGCCTTGCATCAAGGATGCAACTCTGCTGAAGTGTTCGCTTGCCGTCATATCTTCCCCGGCTCATTTGTGGATTGCAGGGTAAGACTCGCCATTGTGAAAATTCGCCGGACTTTCCTTTCCCGCGGTTGCCCGCGAGGGTCCCCACGGCGTATGGTGACTTTGCAGGGGCACTGTCCCGGTGCTCGCGGAAAGCCTGGAAACAGCGGAAGGAATGGGAATGGCAGCTTCGTCATCATCGCTCGGCGAGCGGGCTCAAGTGCTTGAACCAGTGATGGTCCGCATCCCCGAAGGATGGTTTGCAATGGGCTGCGACCGCGGACGTGATGATGAGAAGCCCGTGCATCGCGTGTGGGTGAGCGTTTTTGAGCTTGCCGCCTGCCAGCTCACGAACGCGGAGTACGGCTGCTTCCTCGCTGCGACAAACGCGCCTCCACCGCCGTTCTGGAACGACCCAAACTTCAACGATCCGAAGATGCCGGTCGTCGCCGTGTCCTGGAATGAGGCGGCGCGCTATTGCGAATGGCTCAGCGCCATGACCGGCAAACCTTATCGCTTGCCGACGGAAGCAGAATGGGAACACGCAGCGCGCGGGGCCGCGGAGGGTTTGTTGTACCCGTGGGGAGATGCGCCGCCGGAAATGGTGCCCGATTACGCCAAGCGCTGGAAGCTAGGACCAGAGCCGGTGGGTTTGTATCCGCCAAACGTCTCCGGGCTGTACAATCTCAGCGACAATGTGCACGAATGGTGCGCGGATTGGTACGACGACGGCTACTACGGCCGCTCCGAGGAACGAAATCCGCAAGGTCCAAAAAGCGGCACTCGCCGGGCTTCGCGCGGTGGCTCCTGGCGGCACCATATTAAGGTTACGCGCACCGCGGCTCGTTCCAGTATCCCGCCGGAGTTCCAATACGCGGATTACGGCTTCCGCATCGCGCGCTCCCTGGCTTCCTAAGAATTTTTAGCGTCTTGTGCCTCGGAGAAATAATGCAAGAGATTCGAAAGCCCTCGCCTGCCAAAAAAACTCTGCTGCTGATCCTGCTGCCCATGCTGGCCACCTTTGCGTGTCTGCGGCTTTATCTCCATCTTGTGAGCGTCCGGCATATTTACCCCGGCGGACTTCTGGTTCATCACCTGTTTTTCGGAGTACTGATCGTTCTCCCTGCGGCATTCCTGCTGGCCTTCGGCGCACGCGGCAGGCTTGCGGCTTTGCTGGCACCCGCGTTCTGGGGATAGGCAGTGCCATGATCCTGGATGAAGTGACCTATGTGGTTGAGACCAAAGCCACGGACCAGGACTATGTCTCTCGCGTTTCCTTCTTTGGAGCGATCGTTTTTATCTCCCTCGCCGTTTTCCTGCTCTTGGCTCTTTATCGCACTCGCCGCGATTGAGCATGCCTTTGGCGCGCCGCTGCCCCAACCTCGCGTGCGACACTTGCTTCGTTCCCGGTCCGGTTTGCTGTGCTATCATCCTCATTCCGCGCACTGGCTTGGGCCAGCTCTTCCCTTTTGGAGGACATCGTGAGTAGCAAGCTCCGCACCATCCTTATTATTGTCGGCGTGCTCGTCGTACTTCTCCTCGTCGTGCCGTTCTTGATCCCTGTCAATCAGTTCCGTCCCACCATCGAAGAGAAAGCTTCGGCCGCGCTGGGCCGCAAAGTCGAAGTCGGCAATCTCAGCCTCTCTCTGCTTGGCGGTTCACTCTCCGCTGAAAACCTATCCATCGGCGATGACCCCAAATTCAGCTCCTTGCCGTTCCTGAAAGCCAAGTCGCTCAAGGTGGGCGTGGAAATCATGCCGCTGATTTTTTCGAAGACCCTAAACGTTACCGGCGTCACCATTGACAGCCCGCAAGTGACACTGCTCCATAATGGCGCCGGCCAGTGGAACTACTCTTCGCTGGGCGGCTCCTCGGCAAAGTCGGTAGCCAAGCAGACTCCTGCCGCGCAAACTTCTGGATCGTCGAATTCCTCCGCGGACCTTACCATCAAGAAACTCGAACTCAAAGATGGCAGCATCATCGTCGGTTCGACGAATTCCCAGAAGCGCAGTACCTACGATCACGTCACCGTCACCGCCACCGGCGTTTCCATGGCTTCGAAGTTTCCGGTGACCGTCACCGCCGATCTCCCCGGGGGTGGCAAGTTCAAGCTCGACGGCACTGTCGGACCCATCGACCAGGCCGACACTTCTCTTACTCCGCTCGATGCCAAAATGATCGCCAGCTCCTTGAATCTCGCCACCACAGGATTCCTGGATCCTTCGGCGGGACTTGGCGGCATCGTCGATCTTGACAGCACCATCGCTTCGCAGAATGGCGTCGCCGAAACCAAAGGGAACCTGAAACTCTCCAAGGCTCTCCTGATTGCCGGCGGCGCGCCCGCCGGTGTGCCCCTCAACGTGGATTTCAATACTAAATACAATCTCCATAAAAATGCAGGCGTGTTGAATCCATCGACGGTGAAGATCGGCAACGCCGTCGCGCACTTGACTGGCACTTACGAATCCGCCGGCGAAGCCACCGTCATCAACATCAAGCTGAGCGGCAAAGACATGCCCGCAAATGATCTCGAAGCTTTCCTTCCCGCGCTGGGCATCCACCTCCCGAAAGGTGCTTCTCTGCAAGGCGGGACGCTGAACACCGATCTGACTCTCACGGGTCCCACCAACAAAATGGTTACCACCGGAACCGTGGGGCTCTTTAATGCCAAGCTCGCGGGCTTCGATCTGGGCTCGAAAATGTCCGCCATCTCCTCGCTCACCGGCGTCAAGACCGGCAAGGATCTCGAAATTGAGAAGCTCACCACGAATCTGCGGATGGCCCCCGACGGCCTGAAAGCAGATAATTTCGTTGCCGTGATTCCCTCACTGGGGAATCTCACCGGTGGCGGCACGATCGACTCGAAGAACGATCTTGATTTTAAAATGGTTGCGGCGCTTTCTGGCGCCCTCGGCGCCGCCGGAAATCCCGTCGGTGATGCAACCGGCATGCTCGGAAAACTCACGGGTGGTGCGGGCGGCGGAGGCTGCAAAGGCGGCACCACGACCGTGCCCTTCATGATTCAGGGCACGACAGCTGATCCGAAATTTATCCCCGATGTCGGCGGTCTCGCCGCAGGAATGCTCAAGTCACAGCTTGGTTGCGCCGGTGGTGCCACCGCCGCGGGGGCCAAAGCAGTGCCGCAAACTCCGACCGACGCCGTCAGCGCTATCGGCGGTCTCCTTGGCAAAAAGAAAAAACCCTGACGTTTTTTTACCGGCCAAAATTTCTCAGACGATCGCACGCGCGGACGGTTCGAATCTCTTTGCTGATCGCATCGGCTTGCGGGAATAGCCCGCCTCGCGAGTGCTTCACTCAACAACGCCACCGCTGGCGCGTTTCGTGATTCTTCGATTTTCTTGCCCTCCTATTCTTGACTCTTCTGAAACTTCCCACTAGCCTCATCCGTCAGACCTTACAGTTGCCGGGGGATGGCATCCTTCAAAAGCGCTCTCGCGAGGAGTCTTACATGAGTTCCAGCCTGATTTGCAGGTGTGCGTCCGCTGCCTGCGTCACCGCCTTTTTGCTGTTTTTTTGCACCACGCCGTCTCTTTTGGCGCAAGGAGGCGAACCGCAATTCTTCGCCATCCGTGGCCCGAAAGTCGTGCCCGTCTCCGGGCCGCCCATCGAGAACGCCACCGTCGTCATCTCGCGCGGCATCATCACCGCTGTCGGAAAAGACGTCACGATTCCGCCCGAAGCCTGGGTCATCGATGGCAAAGGCCTCATCGTTTATCCCGGCCTTATCGATTCCTTCACCGACGTGGGCATCCCCGCCGCTGCTCCAGCCGCCGGCGAAGCCGCAGGACCCCGCCGCCCGCAAGAGCTCGCCCGCGGCCCGCAGGATCGCCCGAATTCCACGCCTTGGCGCAGCGCCGCGGACGAAGTCAGCCTCTCCGACAAGCGCATCGAAACCTGGCGCGCTGCTGGTTTCACCACGGTCGTCTCCGCGCCAAAGGCCGGGTTTTTTCCCGGCCAGGCCGCGGTGCTCGACCTTGGTGGAGAACGCGCCGGCGATCTGGTGGTGAAATCACCAGTGGCGATTCCGGTATCGCTGCAGACTTCGGGTGGCTTCGGCAGCGGCTTTCCAGATTCGCTGATGGGTGTGCTCGCCTACGTGCATCAGGTCTGGCTGGACACGGACTGGAGCATCAAGGCGCAAGCCGCTTATGAAAAAAATCCTCGTGGTGTCGAACGTCCCCGCTATGACCGTACCGAAGCCGCTCTTGCCGATGCCCTCGAAGATCACGCGCTGGTTTTGATTCCCGCAAACAATTCCGTGCAGCTCCGTCGTGCGCTGGAACTGGTCGATTTCTGGCATGTGAACGGCGTTCTCTACGGAGGACAGATGGCCTACGAGGTTGCCCCGGAAATCGCTGCCAAAAAGCTTTCTGTGCTCGTGAATCTGAAATGGCCCGAAGCCGAGAAGGACGCCGATCCCGACGACAAGCCTTCGCTTCGAACGCTGCAGTTCCGCGATCGCGCTCCGTCTTCCCCTACGGCTCTTTCAAAGGCCGGTGTGAAATTTGCATTCTATTCCGGCGGTATCACCGCTCCCAAGGACATGCTCAAGGCCACGAAGAAGTCCATCGACGCCGGTCTTGCTCCGGACGCCGCTCTGCGTGCTCTTACACTTTCCCCCGCGGAGATCTTCGGCGTTGCCGACCGTTTGGGTTCCATCGAAAACGGCAAAATCGCGAATCTCGTTGTCGTTGATGGTGATCTCTTCGAGGAAAAAACGAAAATCAAGATGGTCTTCGTGGATGGACGCAAGTATGAACCACACGAACCAGAAAAACCCAAAGATGCCCCAAAGGGCGATATCTCTGGAAAGTGGAAGCTCTCCTACAGCACACCTGAAGGCCCGGAGGAATCCATCGCCGATCTCACCATGGAGAAGGATGGCACGATTTCAGGCTCGACATCCAGCAAGCGAGGCACGGCAAACATCATCAGCGGCTATCTGAGCGGCGACAAATTCAGTTTCACCATCAATATTCCACTCGACCAGGGACCTTCCGACGTGGTTTTCACCGGCACATTCGATGGCACTTCGCTGAAGGGTTCCATCGCTGTCCTGGGGTTGAGCATTGACTTTACCGGCGTAAAACCCGGCACAGTTTCAACGACGACGCTCATGCTGGGAGGCGCTCAGTGAGAACTTCGTGCGTGCGCAACATGGGCCGCTTCTGCGCTTCCTTCCTTTACCTCCTTTGCATTCTTTGTTTTCTCTACTTTCCGCTTTTTTCAACTCGCGCTAATCCGCCCGACGCACCATCCGTCATCCTGATTCAAAACGCCACCATCCTCACTGTTTCGCATGGCACCATCGAGCACGGCTCTATCCTTATTAAGGATGGAAAAATCGCCGAAGTCGGCGCCTCTATCAAGGTGCCAAAAGACGCCCAGATCATCGACGCCACGGGACTATATGTGATGCCCGGCATTATCGATTGCCATTCGCATATCGCCGTAGATGGCAGCGTTAACGAAGGCAGCGTCTCTGTTTCGTCTATGGCCAACATCGCTGAGGTGATTAATCCAGACGACATTGATATCTATCGCGACCTCGCCGGCGGCGTTACTGTCGCCAACGTCCTCCACGGCTCCGCCAATTCCATCGGCGGGCAGACTGAAGTTATTAAGCTCCGCTGGGGACAGCCCGCAGCCAAGCTCCCGTTCGAAGGGGCGCTTCCCGGAATCAAGTTTGCTCTCGGTGAAAACCCCAAGCGTTCGAATTTCAGTTTTCCCGGCCAGCCCAAGCGCTACCCCGCCACGCGCATGGGCGTGGAAGAAACCATTCGCGGCGCCTTCACCGAAGCCCGCGACTACAAGAAATCCTGGGATGCTTACAACAAGCGCGTTTCCGCCGGTGAAAAAAATCTTATCCCGCCGCGCCGGGACCTCAAGCTCGATCCGCTGGTCGAAGTGCTCGAGGGCAAACGCTACGTCCATTCGCACTGCTACCGCGAGGACGAAATCCTCATGCTTCTCCGGGTGGCTCACGACTTTGGCTTCAAAGTCCGCACCTTTCAGCATGTCCTCGAAGGCTATAAGGTTGCCGATGAAATCGCCGCTTCCGGCGCGGGTGCTTCCACCTTCTCTGATTGGTGGTCGTACAAAGTCGAAGCCTACGACGCTATTCCTTACAACGCGGCGCTGATGACGCGCCGCGGCGTGGTGGTCTCCATCAATTCCGACGATGCCGAAGAAGCCACCCATCTGAATCAGGAAGCCGCCAAAAGTATGAAGTTCGGCGGCCTTTCGCATGACGAAGCATTAAAAATGGTCACATTGAATCCGGCCATGCAACTCGGCATTGACAAGCGCGTCGGCACCATTGACGTCGGAAAGGACGCCGACCTCGCCATTTATAATCACGATCCGCTCAGCGCCTACGCCGTCGTGCAGAAAACGCTGATCGATGGCCGCGTCTATTTCGACCGCCAGCGCGACATCGCCGAACGGCCCGCGCGCGAAAAAGAAAAGAAGGCTCTCCTCGACAAAGAAAAAAAGTCTACCGAGAAAAAGCCCGACGCGACTGTTACCATCGGCCAGAAACCCGGCGACAAGAAACCTGACGCCAAGAAGTCCGAAGAGAAAAAACCGGAAGAAAAGAAACCGGAAGATAAACCAAAACCGCCATCGGATTCCGTGGCGCAGACACTCACTATAGAAGATTCTTTCTCCTTTCTCGGCGGTGCCCTGTGAAATCCTGTCTGAGAGTTCGCCTCGTCCTCGGTCTGTTGAACTTCCTTTGCTATCTCTGGGCTCCCGCGCTTCAAGCGCAAACGCCTCCCACCACCTATGCCATCACCCACGCGAAGATCTTCACCCTCGCGGGCAATACCATTGACGA
The DNA here is from genome assembly GCA_036522195.1 of Candidatus Acidiferrum sp. GTDB lineage: Bacteria > Acidobacteriota > Terriglobia > Acidiferrales > UBA7541 > Acidiferrum. The sequence continues at coordinate 102,869 of DATDGF010000046.1, forward strand.
CGGCACGCTCGTGATTCGCGACGGGAAAATCGCGGCCGTCGGTTCCAACGTGGAAGCCCCCGCTGGCGCCCAGGTGATAGACGGCCAAGGACTGCAGGTCTATCCCGGGTTGTTCGATCCCGTAACGCAGATGGGCTTGAGCGAAATCAGCGCAGTCAGCGCCACCGTAGACACTACGGAAACAGGAAACTACAACCCTGATGTCGTCACGGCTACTGCGGTATTCCCCTCCAGCGAACACATCCCCGTCACTCGCGCCTCCGACATCACGGAAGTTCTCGTCGTCCCGGGCAGCGGCGGGTTCGCTTCTGGCGGTGGACGTGGCGTCTTTGGTGGACAAGCCTCTGCAATCAATCTTGCTGGCTGGACCATCGATGAGATGCTTATCAAGAAAAATGCCGCCATGACCCTCTACTGGCCGGAAATCGAAACGCGGACATTCGATTTTGCAACCTTTACTCGAAAAGAAAAGCCTTATTCCGAAGCCAAGCAGGATTATGACAAGCAGGTAACCGAACTCACCGACTGGCTGGAACGCGCCCGCCACTATTCCCAGGTCATGGAGAAGGGTTCCACCGCGAAATACGACCGCGACCTGAAACTGGAAGCGCTCGTGCCCGTGGTTCGCGGCGACATGCCCGTCCTCGTCTTTGCCGACCGTTCCCGCGACATTCGAAACGCCGTTGAGTTCTGCGACAAACAGAATTTGAAAATGATCCTCGCCGGCGGCGACGAAGCCTACAAGGTAAAAGATCTGCTGCGCTCGAAGGGCATTCCCGTCATCCTCCGGCCGATGCTTACTCTGCCTCTCAATGAAGATGATCCCTATGATCGGTTGCTCTCCCAGCCTGCGGAGCTTGCAACCGCTGGCTTGAAATTTGCCTTCGGCAGCTTTGACAATTCCTTCGCCCGGCGCTTGGGGCAGAATGCGGCAAATGCCGTCGCGCATGGCTTGCCTTATGACGAAGCTCTCAAGGCTGTCACTATCTACCCTGCCCAAATTCTTGGTCTCGGCAGCCAGATCGGCAGCATCGAACCGGGCAAGATCGCCAACATCATCGTTACCAACGGTGACCCACTGGAAATCACCACCGATGTGCGCTACCTCTTTATCCGGGGCCAGCTCACTTCCACCAATAACCGGCACAAATCACTCTACGAAAAATATCTGAACCGGCCAAAATCCGCGAATTGACATAAGACCTTTGTTGCGCCATGGTTTCGAGTGGAAACGATTGGCCGCGTCGCGCGTCTTAAAGTGTAAGTAGACGTCTGTCTGGGGGTCGCATGCAAAAGCTGTTGCAGGATTTGCGCTATGCATTTCGCCTTCTGGCAAAAAGTCCAGGTTTTACGGCCATTGCCATCTTGACGCTGGCACTCGGAATCGGCGCGAACACTGCCATTTTCAGCGTAGTGAACGGCGTTCTCCTGCGGCCTCTCGCCTTCCACGATCCCTCGCGCCTGGTGATCGTCGCCGAAAAAAGTCCCTTTCCCACGATTTCGACCTCCTATCAGAATTTCGTCGATTGGCGCGATCAGAGCCGCTCATTCGAGTCCATGGAAGCCACGCGCGCCACGGGTTTCAGTCTTACCGGCGCGGGTGAACCCGAACTCCTTACCGTTCGAATGGCCACGGCTGGCCTTTTTCCGCTTCTCGGCGTTGACGCCCGCGAAGGCCGTACCTTTTTGCCTGAGGAAGATCGCGCCGGCAGCGCACCCGTTGTCCTCTTGACCTATGGCTTATGGCAGCGGCGCTTTGGCGGTTCCAAGGAAATTATCGGTAAACCCATCACACTCGATTCGCGGCCCTATACCGTCGTTGGTGTTCTTCCTCCCGGCTTTCAACTTCTGCAACCTGCCGACGTCTTCGTGCCCTTTGTTCCCTGGGCTGTCACACTGCCGGACGATCGCAACTGGCATCCCGGAATTATTGCGGTCGCCCGGTTGAAGCCCGGCGTTTCCCGCGAACAATCGCGCGTCGAAATGGTGGGTATCACCAAGCGTCTCGAGCAGCAATATCCCGACTACAACACTGGCACAAGCGCCGACGTCGTCGGACTGCAGGAGCAACTGGTGCAGAATGTGCGTCCTGCACTGATTCTTCTGCTCGGCGCCGTGAGCCTCGTGCTGTTGATCGCGTGCGTGAACGTGGCCAACCTCTTGTTGGCCCGCGCCGCTTCCCGGGGCAGGGAAGTGGCGATTCGAACGGCGATGGGCGCCGGCCGCGTCCGCCTGGTCCGCCAATTGTTGACGGAGAGCGTGCTGCTTTCACTCGGCGGAGGCTTGCTGGGGATTTTCTTCGCATGGGTTTCACTCGGGCCGCTCCTGAAAATTGCCGCCGGAAGCGTCCCGCAAGTTGTGCCGATCGAACTGGACCGCTCGGTCCTTGTTTTTACTTTTGTGGTTTCGCTGCTCACCGGATTATTTTTTGGGTTAGTTCCCGCACTGCGCACAGCAAAACTTGATCTTCGCGAAACCTTGAACGAGGGCTCGCGCGGCTCCACCTCCGGCCCCGGACACCACCGTCTTCGCGGAATTCTTGTCGCTTCCGAAATTGCGCTGGCAGTGCTTTTGCTCGTCGGATCAGGACTCTTGCTGCGCAGTTTTTCGCGGATGCAGGATGTGCCGCCCGGTTTTCAACCCGATCATTTGTTAGTCGCGGATATTCCACTTTCCCAAACGGCGTACGCCAAGCCAGAGCAGCGCTACGAATTCTTTGACCGCCTCGTGGACCGCGCGAAAGCACTGCCAGGCGTGCGTTCGGCCGGCGCGGCTTCTTTCCTGCCCGTCAGTGGCGGCGGATCCGTCATCCACTTCAACATTACTGGGCACCCGCCGAAAACACCGCACGATTTTATCGCCGCGGGCTACCGCACCGTCACGCCGAATTATCTGGAGACGCTCGGCGTTCCACTGCTTCGCGGCCGGCTTCTCACTCCTGCTGACAACGAAAAAGCGCCGGCGGTGGTGGTCATCAATTCTTCGATGGCCAAGAAATACTTTCCGGACGAAAATCCGCTCGGCAAACGGCTGCAGATTGGTGCGACCCCTGAACCCGAAAAAGAAGTGCCCACCATGGAAATTGTCGGAGTGGTTGGGGATGTACGCCCCGGTTTGGGCGTAGACCCACAGACGGAGATGTATCTTCCATACCGGCAGGCGGATCTGGTGCTGTCAGTGTTTCAACTCTCGGTGGTGCTGCGCACCGCGGCCGATCCGCAACTTCAGACCGCGGCGCTGCGTAGCGCGCTCGCGGAAATCGATCCCAACCAGCCGCTCGTCAAAGTCCGCACGATGGAAGAGAACATGGCGGCTACCGTGGCGCAGCCGCGCTTTCGCACCTGGCTGATCGGAATCTTTGCCGCGGTGGCTCTGGTGCTTGCGGCCGTCGGAGTTTACGGCGTGATGTCCTACACCGTGACGCAGCGCACCAATGAAATTGGAATTCGCGTAACGCTCGGCGCGCAGCCCGAAGATGTTTTCAAAACGATCGTCGGGGAGGGAATGCGGCTCGCGCTCGCCGGCGTCGGAATCGGAATCGTTGCCGCACTGGTGTTGACGCGCCTGCTGCAAAGTTTTCTTTACGGTGTCAGTGCGTATGACCCGCTTACGTTTGTGGGGGTGGCCATCCTGCTGACGATGGTGGCGGCGGCCGCATCCTTTTTCCCGGCGCGCCGCGCTACGCTCGTGGATCCCATGGTGGCGCTGCGGTACGAATAGTCCCGTCCTCGGACAAAGAAGGTCCAGATTTTTAGCAACTTTCCTGAAACTTCTTCCTCAGGATTGCGTTCATACAAGTGAACCCCATGCGCGCTCGCCTTCCCATCGCTCTTCTTGCATTCACTCTGGCCGCCGGGGCGCACTCCGCACGCGCGCAAGAGGCGGAGAAAATCGTCTCGCAATACGTGAAGGCCGCAGGCGGGTCGAAGGCGCTGGGCAAAATCCAGACGCTGACCCTGGAAGGAACGTTCAGCTACGGCGACGGAAAAACTGGGACGTACACGCTCGATACCAAGCTGCCCAACCGCTACTACTCGGAATTGCTGGTGGGCGACAAGAATTTGATCGAAGCCTATAACGGGAAGTCGGCCTGGCATCAAACCGCATCGGGAGAGCCCGGGACGTTGGTCGGCGCCGAAGGGACGCAACTGGAAGCCGCGGCGCAGTTCTACAATTCGCGGCTGCTCAATCCCAAGAAAATCAAAATGACGGTGACGCTGGTGGGGCCTGCGCAGGTGCGCGGCAAGGACGCCGTGCAACTGGAAGTGGCCACGGCAACAAGCGTGAAGCGCCAAGTGTTCTTTGATGCGCAGACGCACCTGATCGCGAAGGAATTCGCGACGGTGGGCGGCGTGGAAGAAATGATTTTTTACGACGACTACCGGGCCGTCGACGGCGTGAAGCTCCCTTACAAGATCGAATTGCACCGGGGCAGCGACGGCTACGAGATCAACGTGACGCGCGCAGTGATCAACGGAACCGTGGGCGAGCGCGTTTTTGATTTTCCGAAAAAGTCGCAGGTGCAACTGCCAGACCTGAAGGCGCTGTTCAAGGAGATTGACGACAACCAGAAGGCCATCGACAAGATCAAGGAAAACTACGCGGGCTCGCAGTCGGAACAACAGACGGAGTTCGAGGGCGACGGCCGCGTCAAGAAGCGCGAACTCAGCGAGTACACCTTTTTCTACCTCAACGGAGAAGAGATAACGACGCTGGTGAAAAAAGATGGCAAGCCTCTGAGCGCCGAAGAGCAGAAAAAAGAAAACGAAAAGACCCAGAAACGGATCGAGGAGCTGCAGAAGCGCCAAGCCAAGAAAGAAGCCAAAGAGGAAAAGGCCAAGGAAGAAGGAAAGAGCGAAGACAGCGATGAACCGGGAATCGAGGTTTTTCTTCGCGCTTGCCAGTTTGTGAATCCACGCCGCGAGCGCTTCCGCGGGCAGGACGTTCTGGTCTTCGACTTCGAGCCCAATCCTGAATTCAAGCCGCACAAGATGGAAGAAAAAGTGGTGCAGAAGCTCGCCGGCGTGGTGTGGATCGACGAGAAAGCCCACGACGTGGCGCGGCTGGAAGCATATTTTACGGGCGACATGAAGTTTGCCGGCGGCTTGCTGGCCAATCTGCAGAAGGGAACCAGCTTCGTTTTCGAGCAGGAGTACGTGAACGACGAGGTGTGGCTGCCGACCTATATGGAGGCCCACGTGGGAGTGCGCTTGCTGCTGGTGAAAGGAATCAAGGTCAGCTTGGTGACGCGCTATTCGGACTACAAGAAATTCAACGTGGAGACTCTCTCGACCATCGCGAAGCCTAAGGGCGCGGCGGATGTCCCCCCGGATCCGCCCGCGAAACCCCGGTAAGACTGTCCATCCAGATACTTCTCCGAGATTCCAGGTTGAGAGCCGGTCAACAAATCTAGGTAACAATTTACCCCCCTACCCCCACTTTTTTTC
>DATDGF010000047.1:0-2438 GCA_036522195.1 Candidatus Acidiferrum sp.
ATGCGCACGAAACCTTTGGGAAGCACGTGCAATAGGAAGCGGCGCAAGAATTCATCGAGGGAAAGAGCTAGCAACTTCTGTTCGTTGTTGTGGGCGGAATCACGCCAACGAAAAGTGACCGTCTGTTCGGCAAACGAGACCAAGCGATGATTAGAGATGGCTACGCGATGGGTGTAGCGGCCCAAATACTGGAGCACATACTCTGGGCCACCGAAGGGTGGTTTCGAGTACACCACCCAGTCCTTTCTGAACAGCGGCCGTAGCCAAGCGGCGAAGGTCTTGGGCTGGGCGAGAGAGGTTAGGTTTCCATGGAAGTTGAGTTGGCCTTCTTGAAAGGCCTGCCGGAGAGCAGCAACAAACTTGCCGCGAAAAACACGACGGAGCACGTGGATGGGAAGAAAGAACCGATCGCGTGATTTTATCCAGTGGGTGTGATCGAGTGACAAGCCACCAGCGGGAATGACGCAATGGACATGGGGATGGAGCCCGAGCTTCTGATTCCAGGTATGCAGCACGCTGAAAAAGCCGATTTCCGCGCCGAGGTGTTTCGGATCGCGAGCGACTTCGAGAAGTGTTTCTGCACTAGCGCGGAACAGCAGATCGTAGATGACTTTTTTGTTCTGCAAAGCCAGTGGAGCAAGCTGCGGAGGAAGTGTGAAGACCACATGGACGTAGCGCGTCGGGAGAAGTTCTCTTTGACGTGCGGCGATCCAGCGTTCGCGAGCAGCGGTCTGACACTTCGGGCAGTGTCTATTGCGGCAGCTGTTGTAGGAGATGGTGGCACGATGCCCACAGCGGGTGCACTGATCGAGATGACCGCCGAGTGCGGCGGTGCGACAGCGCGCAATGGCCAGCAGCACTTTGATATGCTTCCAGCTGAGCCACTGGCGATTTCGTTCGATGAAGGCAGCTCCTGCGCTGCGGATGAGATCGGCCACCTCGAGGGGCGGCCGGCTCATCTACTCCTCCTGCGTTGACCAGTCTTTCAGCTTCAGTGAGTCCAGAGGACTGGCGGTGGCGTGGAGATGACGCTCGGAAAGATGGAGGTAGATGGTGGTCTCTTTGAGATCGCGATGGCCTAACAGCATCTGAATGGTGTGGAGGTCGGCGCCGGCCTCAAGAAGGTGTGTGGCGAAACAATGACGCAAGGTGTGTGGATGGATGGCTTTTTTGAGGTCCGCGCGCTTGGCGGCTCCGTCACAGGCATGCCAAACCGTTTTCGTGTCGATGGGGTAGTCAGCAGTATGCCAACGGTTACCGGGGAAGAGCCAGTCGCTGGGTTTTCTCCGCAACCGATGCCAGTGTTTGCGCAGTTCCTCGAGTAGCTTGGGGCTAAGCATTACATCCCGGTCTTTGCGCCATTTGCCGCCTTGGACGCGAATCACCATGCGCTTGCTGTCGACATCGCTGACCTTCAGGCGCGTCAACTCGGCGCACCGTAGGCCAGTTGCGTAGAGCGTGATCAGTAGAGTTCGATAGAAAGGAGTGCCCGCGGCATCGATGAGTCGCGCGACTTCTTCCTGGCTGAGGATCGTTGGGAGGCGGTGGGTCTTTTTCGGATAGGGAGTCTCGGCGATGCTCCAGGCCTTCTTGAGAGTTTTGATGTAGAAGAACCGCAGCGCCGCCAGGCGGTTCGTAACTGTACCCGCCGACAACTTCCGCTTTTGAAACAGCTCGGCTTGATATTCGCGAATGTGTCGCGGGCCCAAGCGATCCGGCGGAAGGTTGAATCGTCGAGCGAAATCTTCCACTGTGCGGATGTAGTAGCGTGTGGTATGTTGCGAGTAATTACGACGTTGGAGTTCCTCCAACATCATTTTTCTGAGATGGGTCACAGGGACCTCCTTGTGACCCAAAATTTATCTCAACCATCGAGCAACACTGCTCCGTTCACCTCACGCGTAGCGTCCGCCGCCGGGCGGCTTCGTTCTAACGCGGTTACCGGGTGCGCCGTGAAAGGTGGTGGTCCACAGCGGGAGATAAACCCGCCCGGGAACTGGTTCGCTCCACCCGGTAGCAATCAGAGCAGCAGTGGAGGCAACGAGACTGCTGAAGCCTCTGGTGCAGAGAGTCGCTAGGCGACTTGGCGAGCGTGCAGGCCGTAACGTGAGTAAACGCTGAGCAGGCCTCGAAAACGACAATGCAGGAGCCGACCCGTCCCGGTTCGAGGGAAGGCCGAAGACGATGGAAATGTACGAGCGAATAAGTTTCCATCGGACCTGCCGGGGTAATGGCGACGGCATGCAAGCAAAGTGGACCATACGCAACACGGGAAGTCCCAGCGGTGATTGCAGTAGGAATCAACTGGCAACTCGCGAGAGACCGGCCGGACCGTATGGGATGGCGGAGAGGCTCGCAGTACCGAGGAAGCCGGGTAACTCCGGTGGAGGGAAGGAGCCTGTGCAGCGATGCTAGCTGACGTTCCAATGGGTGAGAGT
>DATDGF010000048.1:0-6909 GCA_036522195.1 Candidatus Acidiferrum sp.
AGTCGTTTCCAACCGCGCGATCGAAATCGCCGGCGGCGAAATGGGCAGCAAGAAACCTGTTCATCCAAATGACGACGTAAACATGTCGCAATCCTCGAACGACACGTTTCCGACCGCCATGCACATCGCCGCCGCCGCGGAAACCGCGCGCCTCCTGCTCCCCGCGGTAAAAAAACTTCGCGACGCCCTCGACGCCAAAGCAAAAGAATTTGCCGACATCGTAAAAATCGGCCGCACGCACTTGCAGGACGCCACGCCGCTCACGCTCGGCCAGGAATTTTCCGGTTACGTGAGCCTTCTCGACCGCGACGGCGCACGCATCGCCGTCGCCCTCGACGGCCTCTACGATCTCGCCATCGGCGGCACCGCCGTCGGCACCGGACTCAACGCTCATCCCGAATTCGCCGAGCGCGCCGCGCGCAAAATCGCCGAGCTCACCGGCCTCCCCTTCCGCTCGCATCCCAATAAATTCGCCGCGCTCTCCGCCCATGACGAGATCGTTTTTGCTTCCGGGGCATTGAAAACTCTCGCCGCCTCGCTCATGAAAATCGCCAACGACATTCGCTGGCTCGCCTCCGGGCCGCGCTGCGGCCTCGGCGAACTCATTCTTCCCGAAAACGAGCCCGGCTCTTCCATCATGCCCGGCAAAGTAAATCCCACGCAGGCCGAAGCCCTCACCATGGTCGCCGTCCAAGTCATGGGCAATGATGCCGCCATCGGCTTCGCCGGCTCCCAGGGCAACTTTGAACTAAATGTTTTCAAGCCCGTCATGATTTTCAACTATCTCCACTCCGTCGAACTTCTCGCCGACTCCTGCAACAGTTTCGTTAGCCACTGCGTCCAGGGCATCGAAGTCAATTACACGCAGATCGAACGCTACGTCCACAATTCCCTCATGCTGGTCACCGCCCTCGCGCCCAAAATCGGCTACGATAACGCCGCCCAGGTCGCCAAAGCCGCCCACCACGCCAAGATCAGCCTCCGCGAAGCCGCCATCAAACTCGGCTACGTCACCCCCGAAGAATTCGACGCCCTCGTCAAGCCCGAGGACATGACCCATCCATAGGAACGGAAAATGATCTACCTCTTCGACACAAGCGCTATCAATGCATTGCAGAACGATCCGGAACGGCAGTTTCTTGTCACGGGTCTCCTCGCCACTAACAATCCAAGAATCAGCGCCCTCAACGTAATCGAAGCTATCGGGACAAAAGACGATCAGCTGCGTCGCTCGCTTGTCATTCTTCTCAAGACGTTAAGCCACGGATTTCGGCCACTAGCAACTCCGAACACGCTATCGAAGGTAATTACGAATGCGTCGAGCGGAACGACCAAAGGCCAAACTTAACTTCGCCGGAGGAAAAGGACAGCATTTGGATGGCTCTGAATTCGCCAGACGAACTTGACGAAGAAACAAGACAGGAAGTTCTCGATTGGAAGAGCTCGCTAGAAGGCCCATTCACGGACGCACACAGGGAAGCGAGGCCGCAGCTTCAGGCGCTGTTTGACTCTGGCGAGGCGCCGCGCCCAAGATCGGTCGCACAATTAATTCGATACTATCGGGACAACGATAAGCTCATTCTCGGGAGCTTGGTGGAACTGTATCAGCAGATTACATCCCGATCTTTATCTCTCCCGGAAGCGAGAATCTTCCTTCGAGATATCCCTTATTGGTTATTGGTCTCTTTACTATGCTGGGTGGGCACATTCCATCTTTACTCGAGCAATTAGGGAGCAGAAGTATGGAGTGCGGGGCAAACCGGGCGCAGCCGATTAGTGGTTTGCAATATACCTTCCCGATTGTGATGTTTTCGTAACGCACGACAAAGCACAGAAAAGAGCCCTGCGATTCCTGAATGTGCTCAACCCAAGACGGGCTAAGATCATGTCCTACTCGGAGCTGCGTATGAGGCTTTTAGTCAGCGGCACAAATAATTCCAAGGAGGGCGATCAATGCCCAAATGGGCCAATCTTAGCGCGTGCTGCTCAGTAACAGTGGCGAATCTCAGAGTTGTGACTTTCAATTTTGGCATCTTGTTGGCAGTCGCATGCTCGGTGATGCCCCGAGCGAATGCGCAAGCCACGTATCAACTCAAGCCGACGCCGAAGACGGTGGCTTGGGGTTACTACGATGCGAAAACGACGCCGGTGTTGCGCGTCAAGTCCGGCGATACGGTGGAGATTCAGACGCTGATCACGAACAGTCCGAAGCGGCTCGAAGATGCGGGCTTGCCGCCGGAGCAGGTCGAGCAATCGCTGCGCGACATCACCGATCAGGTGAAGGACAAGGGACCCGGCGGGCATATTCTGACTGGGCCGATTTACATCGAAGACGCGCAGCCCGGCGACGTGCTCGAAGTAAAAATTCTCGCCATAAAACTCGCCATCCCTTACGCGTACAATGCTTTCGGTCCAGGGCGCGGCTATCTGCCGGACGATTATCCTTACTCGAAAAGCAAAATCATTCCGCTGGACGAAAAGCGTATGGTGGCAAAATTCGCGCCGGGGATCGAGATTCCGCTGCATCCTTTTTTCGGCAGCATGGGCGACGCGCCGCCGGAAACTGCCGGACGCTGGAACAGCGGGCCGCCATGGGTTATGGCCGGCAATCTCGATAACAAGGACCTCGTCGCCGGCACTACCCTCTACATTCCCGTGCACGCGCCCGGCGCGCTCTTTGAAGTCGGCGACGGCCACGCCGGACAGGGCGACGGCGAAGTGGACATCACTGCGCTGGAGACTTCGCTCATCGGCGCATTTCAATTCATCGTGCGCAAGGACCTGCACCTGAAGTGGCCCCGCGCTGAAACGCCCACGCACTACATCACCATGGGCCTCAACGATGACCTCAACGCCTGCGCCACCCTCGCCGTCCGCGAGATGATCGATTTCCTCATCACCGAAAAACATCTCTCGCGCGACGACGCCTACATGCTCTCCAGCGTCGCCGCTGATCTCCACATCACCGAACTGGTCGACGGCAACAAAGGCGTCCACATGATGCTCCCCAAATCCATTTTCCTCCCTGGGCCTGCGAAATGATGACCATACGCTGAGCGCATGCATGGAGACGATTATGGTTTCACCGAACGAAAACACTGCGAGGGAAAAACGAACCCAGCAGAGAATTGAGTTCGCAATAAGATTCTTTACCCTTGGGGTGGGAGGCTTTTTCATTTTTATCGTCTGCTGCCTCACGCTTATCGTTGAGCTTTCTTATGAAGAACCGTTTGCAATGAACCCGTTCCTAGGTGTCCCTATCGCGTTTGTCGGCGGGCTCATGATCTTGGCAGGCACGGGTCAATGGCGGCGTTGGGCTTACATGTGGGTATGTTGTCGCCGTTTCTGTCTGAGAATCAGTTTCTCGATGGGCACTGGATAGATGCTAGGCTCTTGGGAATGCTGGTGTTTGGCCTTCCCATGATTTTTAGCTATGTATTTGTGCGGCGCTACTACCTGCGCCTCGACAAGGAGCAATTGTTGAACGATCACTCGTAGCGCAGAGCGATCATCGGGTCCACGCGCATCGCGCGCCGCGCCGGAATGTAGCATGCGAGCAACGCGACGCCGGTCAAAAGCACGGCGACGCCGGTGAACGTGGTGGGATCGGACGCGCCAACGCCGTAAATGAATTGGGCCATCAGCCGCGTCAATCCCAGCGCTGCGGCGACTCCGATGGCCACGCCGATTAGCGTGAGCTTCATCCCTTCGCCGAGCACCATGCGCAGTACATCGGCACTCGACGCACCGAGCGCCACGCGAATGCCGATTTCATGCGTGCGCTGCCCGGTCAGATAGGAAATGACGCCGTAAATTCCAATCGCGGAAAGGATCAGCGCCAGCGCGGAAAAAACGCTGAGCAGAATCATCGCCAGCCGCTGCGTAGCGATGGACCCGGCGACAATGTCCTCCACCGGCCGCGCGCCGTAAACGACGGAGCTCGCATCCGCTTTTGTAGCGGCTGCACGAATCGCGCTCACGACGCCGAGCGGCGATGACGTTGTACGCGCGACGTAACCCGAGCCGTTCGCCAGCAGCGGCCAGAAGCGGTCCGGCACTTGCCAGACGGACAAATAAAGCTGCGACTGCAACGTTTCGTGCTTTTTGTCGCCCAGGCCCCAGTGCTCGACGTGGCCGACGACGCCCACGATTTCCGGCTGTATATTCAGCAGCCCGACGTTGATGCGCTTGCCGATGGGATCGGTGTTTGGAAAATATTTACGCGCGAAGGTGGCATCGATCACCGCAACGGCCGGAGCATGCTCGTCGTCGCGGTCGTTGAAGAAGCGCCCGCGCTGAATCGGAATGTGCAGGGCCTGCTGGTACGGAGGCGTCACCAGATAGAATAACGCGAACGTCATATCGTTTTGATTCGCGGGCGGAGCCTGGCCTTCGGGCCAGAACGGAACTTCGGAATCGCCGGTCATTGGCAATGAGCCGCCGACTACGGAGACGGATTCCACCCCGGGCACACTCGAGAATTGCCTTACGCTCTCGCGGTATTTCGCACGAAGCTGATCGGCAGTGACCGACGGATCGGAAGTGAGAGAAGTTTGGAATGAAAGCGCATTGTGAGAATCAAATCCGGGATTGATTCCCCAGAGCGCGGCCAGGCTTCGAATCATCAGCCCCGCCCCAACGAGCAGCACCAGCGCCAAGGCCATTTCGACGACCACGAAGACGCTCTGCGTCCGATTGCGCGCGCCGCTCGATCCGCGGCCGCCCTCTTTCAACGTGTCGCTGAGCTGAGGCCGCAACATTTTGATCGCCGGAGCAAGCCCGAAAACAATGCCCGTGAGAATGGCTAGCCCGCCGGTAAAGAGCAGCACACGCGAATCGAGCGAGATCTCATCCGTTCGCGGAAGGACGCCCGCAAGCGCGCTGAGCATGCTGCGCATCGCGAGCTTCGCGAGCAGCAGGCCGAGTGCGCCGCCGGCTATGCCCAGTAGGACGCTCTCCGTAAGCAACTGCCGGACGACGCGCGCGGGACTGGCCCCGAGCGCCGAGCGAATCGCGAATTCACGCGTGCGTCCGGTCGAGCGCGCGAGCAAGAGATTCGCAACATTGGCGCAGGCGATCAGCAGAACAAATCCCACAGCGCCCAGCAATACGAGGAGGATTCCCTGCACATTGCCCACCGTATCCGCCTTGAGCGGGACGAGCGTAATCCCCGTACCTTTGTCCACTTCGGGATACGCGTTGGCGAGATTCTGCGCGACGGAGTCCAAGTCCGCGCGAGCTTGCGCCAGCGAGACGCCGGGCTTTAGGCGCCCGATCGAATTCGTCCCCATGCTGATGCGCCGATCGAGAAACGTGGGGTCCGTCCACTGGCCGAGCGGGACGTAAACGTCCGATGGACTGAGCCCAGGCAAAAGGCCCTTGGCGACGCCGACAATCGTGTACGATTTGCCGTTGAGGGTGATGTTTTTGCCGGCGACTTCCGGCGACGAGGCAAATTTGCGCTTCCACAGCCCGTCGCCAAGGATGGCCACCGGGCCCGCGCCGGCACGGTCTTCTTCCGAGCGGAAGTCGCGGCCCACGATGGGGGTCAGGCCAAGGGAAGGAAAGAAATTCGCGGAAATCATGTGGCCGTGCAGGCGTTCCGGCTCGCCCGCTCCGGTCATATTGAAATCGTCAGCGCGGAAGGCGCCTAAAGCGGCGAAAGAATGGTTTTGCTTCTGCCAATCGAGAAAATTCGGGTAGGAAATCGAGCTTTGTTCGAATGACGTTGTCTTTGAGTAGACCGCGTAAAGCTCGTCGGGATTCGGGAACGGCAGCGGATTCAGGAGCACGCCGTTGACGATGGAGAAGAGCGCGGTGTTCGCGCCGATTCCCAGAGCCAGCGTGAGAATGGCGATGGCGGCGAATCCACGGCTTTTCGAAAGGACACGCAACGCATGGCGGATGTCTTGCCAGAAGTTGGTCATCGGAACCTCCCGAAGGCACACCTGCTCTTAGGGATGGACTGCTGCCGGTAGATACGGCAGGCCCTGGTGATTTGTTCCGTGGGAAATTGCCGGTGGGCGGGGGACTTCAATAGTCGTAGATGTGTTCGATTTTGGGACCGGCGGCTGCGAGATGATTCAGTACGGAATGCAAGGGATGGACAGGGCATTCGAACGCGAGGCGCTTGAGGTTGCGCTGGGTCAGGATGTTTTCGGTGAAGAGCAAGGTGGCTTCGTTGGCGGGCAGATCAAAGGTCCAGTTTTTTGGCGCGACGACGGTGAGCATGATTTCGTCGTTGCCGGCAATTTGCGCAAAGTGGACGTCGCGTTTCGCCATTGCGACGGCCAGCTCGGTGAATTCCTGATACCGTGGAATCGACACGACGTAAGATTGCCGGGCGGTCTCCTGAATGATCTTCACGCGCGGGAATTCCCGGAAAACGCTCTCCGGCGCGCTCTCCAGCCAGGTGTATGTCTCGTCGCTTTCTGCCCCATACGTCAGGTGACTGGCCGCTTGCATGGCCTCCGCGTAGAGCGCTTCGATGCCGTAATCCACGCTGAGGATGAATTTCCGCTCCCATTTGCGGATCGGATGTTTACCCCAGAGCGGCGTTTCTCTCCAAATCTGCTTGAGCGCGTGCGCAAAATGAAATTCGTAAAACGGACGGATGTAAACAAAATCGGCGTATTCGCGGGCGACGCGAGCGGCGTAGGCGTCTTCTTCCACCAGTTCGTGCGAACTGGTCCATTCGCTCAAGCGCCCGATGCTTTGTTCGTACGCGCCGCGAATCGCGTATTCCAAGGCAAAACTTCCGCCCAGCACAAATGAGCTCAAATGGTCGCCAAAATTAAATTGGTGGCGGCTTTGCGTCAACGCACAAATAAAGCAATACGATTTCCAGTATTGGCCAATCGAAGCAAAATACGGGAATCCGCTGGGCAGATTCTTCGGCAGGTATTGCGC
>DATDGF010000049.1:0-147776 GCA_036522195.1 Candidatus Acidiferrum sp.
CATAACCCCAACATCCCCACTTTGAGGATTCGATTCATTCTGTTTTCCTCCCCGGAAAGAAAAGAAGAGACCAATCTCGCCACGTCGGGACTGTATCCCTAAGTTGTGGGATACCATACGCCTTGTGCCGCGGAGAGTCAACTGGGATTGGGCAGAATTAAGGTAGATAAAATGGATGAGCCGGATAGCTAAATCCTATCTCACGGCCTGCTTGCCAGGTTGATGCTTCCTGAATTTCGGGAAAGTTAGACCGGGTTTTTTTCCCTCAAGACCTCAAGAATTGATATCGGATGCTTCCCCGGACTACACTCTCACGCTCTTTCTCCTCCTGTGACCAATTGGCGATGACTCGACGATTGCGCGCGGACTTATCACTGGCGCTGTGCTCGCTCCTATGGGGCGTGACGTTTGTGGTCGTCAAGAACGCGCTCGAACATGCTTCCGTCTTTGTTTTTCTGGCGGTACGCTTCACGGTGGCGGCGGTGCTGATGCTGGCAATCGGCTGGCGCGCCTTTCGCCGCTTCGAGCGTGAAGACTTGTTCGCAGGGTTGCGTCTGGGCGGATTCATGTTCTTGGGATACGCGTTTCAGACCGCGGGGCTGCAGTACACGACTCCTTCAAAGTCAGGGTTCGTGACCGGCTCGAGCGTGGTGCTCGTGCCGCTGTTGCTGGCGATATTTTGGGGGCGGCGGCTGACGCGGGGCGCTTATGCAGGCGCGCTGGTGGCGGTTTTCGGCTTGTATTACCTGACGATTCCGGCAGAGGGGCTGGCATATCTCAATCGCGGCGATGTGCTGACGTTTGTGGCGGCGGGTCTGTATGCGGTGCACATCATTCTGGTGGGAGAGTACACGCGGCAGCATTCCGCGACGATGCTAAGCCTGGTGCAGGTGGCGGCGTGCGCGGTGATGGCCTGGGTGATGGCGGGTGTGGCAGCGGCGATCCGCTGGCAACCGGCGCGATTCGAATGGCGTTGGGAGCTGCTGCTGGGGATTTTGATCTGTGCGGTGTTTGCCACGGCGGTGGCGTTTTCGATTCAGCTCTGGGCACAGCGGGACACGACGCCAAGCCATGCGGCGGTTTTATTTACGCTGGAGCCGGTGTTTGCGGTGATTACTTCATTCCTGCTGATTGGCGAGCGTTTAAGTAAGAGATCGATGGTTGGCGCGTTGTTTGTTCTTACAGGAATTCTTGTTGCCGAGATACTCGGGCCGCCGGCGGCGCCGGAGTCGCCGGAGCCGACGTTTGAGAGGCGCATCTATTTTGAGCCGTGGTGGCGCCTGGAAAAAAGCTAAAACCGAAAACTGAAGCCGCTTCAGTGGCCGTTGGAGTAGTACTTCACGTCGACGGCCTCGAACATAGTGGCCGTGGCGGGATGGGATTTCTCGTAGGCGGTGATGTCGGGTTCGTGAAGAAGTGTGGTGCCGATGTCGTCGAGGCCCTTCAGCAAGACTTCTTTGCGAGACGGGGCGATTTCGAATTTGAACATCAAGCCGTGCTTGTCGGCGATGGTCTGGTTCGGCAAATTCACTGTGAGCGAGTACCCTTCCTCTTTTTCGGTGCGCTGGAAGAGCTCTTCAATCTGTTCTTCCGGCAATGTGGCGGGAAGAATCCCGTTCTTGAAGCAATTGTTGTAGAAAATGTCGGCGTAGCTCGGGGCGAGGACGACGCGGAAGCCGTAGTCCTTGACGCCCCAGGGAGCGTGTTCTCGGCTGGAGCCGCAGCCGAAGTTGGCGCGGGCCAGCAAGACCGAAGCGCCTTTGTAGCGCGGGAAGTTCAAGACAAATTCCGGGTTGGGCTTTTCTCCAGGGAGGTAGCGCCAATCGTAAAAAAGTATTCGCCCGAATCCTTCGCGCGTCAGCGCCTTGAGAAATTGTTTCGGCACCATCTGGTCGGTGTCCACGTTGACGCGATCGAGCGGTATCACCATGCCGGTGTGTGTTGAAAATGGTTGCATGCGGTTCAATCTCCCAAAACTTGAAACTTCTCAATTTCGCCAAACGCCGTCCAATACGCGGCGCCGTTTTCTCTCTTCCCATCCGAACGATTCATGGAAATCAAGATGTACGTAATACCGCAGCAGGGCTCGAGCTTGGCACAAACGGTCAACTCGTGTAGCCGAATTTCGAGCAACTCTCCGTCTGCCAGCTCGACGCGCATTCGCTTTCCTACGTGCCCCTGAGTAAAACCTCGCGTGTCTACCGGCATAGCCAATCCCGGCTACTCGACGGCGGCGACGCCGTCGAGCGAACGTACGTCGACGAAATGGCCGGCGATGGCGGCGGCAGCGGCCATGACCGGGCTGACCAGGTGCGTGCGGCTGTCTTTGCCCTGGCGGCCCTCGAAATTGCGATTGCTGGTGCTGGCGCTGCGCTCGTGAGGTGGCAGCACGTCGGCGTTCATGCCGATGCACATGCTGCATCCGGCGTCGCGCCATTCGAATCCTGCGGCAGTGAAAATCCTATCGAGGCCTTCCTTTTCGGCTTGCGTCTTGATGCCGCGCGAACCGGGAACAATCAAGGCCTGCTTGATGCTCTTGGCGATGTGCTTGCCTTCGACAAAATGCGCGGCGGCGCGGAGATCGTCGAGGCGCGAATTGGTGCAGGAGCCGATGAACACGCGATCCACGGGAATATCCACAATCGGCGTGCCCGCTTTCAAGCCCATGTATTTGAGCGCGCTTTCCGTGGCTTTCTGATCGTTGAGATCCTTGAAGTCGTGCGGATCAGGGACGCGAGCGGTCACGCTGCTGACCATGCCGGGATTCGTGCCCCAGGTAACCTGCGGAGCAATCTGTTCGGCGTCGAGCTCGACGGTCAAGTCAAACTTGACGCCTTCGTCTGACTTGAGCAGCTTCCAGCGATCGACGGCTTCTTGAAATGCTTTTCCTTTCGGGACAAACGGACGGCCCTCAAGAAAAGCGAAAGTGGTTTCATCGGGCGCGATCATGCCGGCGCGTGCTCCGCCTTCAATCGTCATATTGCAGACGGTCATGCGGCCGTCCATGGAGAGAGAGCGAATAGCTTCGCCGCCGTACTCGGCGACGTGGCCGTTGCCGCCTCCGATGCCAATCTTTCCGATGATGGCGAGGATGAGGTCTTTGGCGGTGACGCCTTTGGGGCGTTTACCGTGAACAAGAATGTGGAGCGTCTTGGAGCGCGACTGGACGAGACACTGTGTGGCCAGGACGTGCTCCACCTCGCTGGTGCCAATGCCGAAAGCCAGAGTGCCGAAAGCGCCATGCGTAGAGGTGTGGCTGTCACCGCACACAATGGTCTGCCCGGGCTGCGTGATGCCGAGTTCCGGGCCAATGATGTGCACGATGCCCTGATTCTTGCTGTTCATGTCGAAAAGGCGAACACCGGATTCACGGCAGTTTTTCTCCAGGGCGTCAAACTGGAGTTTGGCGTCGTTATCAAGAATGGGCAGCGTGCGGTCCGTGGTGGAGACGGAATGGTCCATCACCGCGAACGTTAGGTCGGGACGGCGGACCTTGCGGCCTTCCGCGCGCAGACCCGCAAACGCCTGCGGGGATGTGCCCTCATGGATGAGGTGCCGGTCGATATAGATGATCGAAGGTTGGCCCGGGTCTTCGCGAACCACGTGAGAGTCCCAGATTTTTTGGTAGAGCGTTTTGTGCGAATTGTTGGCTGTCATGGGCGTTCACTGGCGAGTGTAACACCGGAGAAATGTATGTCCAAGCGGGAGTGGCGGATGGTCAAAAGTAGAAGGGAATGTGAACGACAAGAACGCGTGGAGGTCTAAGAGGCAATCGAGAACCTAGGGTTCGGCCAGCGAAGGCTAATCCAGCGTGGCGCTCGTGTTGGTACAGCCACTACCGGAAGCATCGTAACGGATTACACCAGTTTGGTCGGTGCAGAACATGCGCTGGCCCGAAGAGCCGACAACCTGGGGAGTACCGGACACTGTGTAGGTAACTGAAGGAACCGCGCCATCTCCTACCCATACAAACGAATAACCGCTTTTTATACCTTGGGCGAGAAGATCATCGACCAGACAGGCTTGCGTGGAAGACGCAGAACAAGGATTAGCGCCACCGAGCGCCGCGAGCGTGGCTGGAAATCCCATATCCGGGTAAGTCATTGAATATGTGACCGCTGCAGTATTAATGCCGCGAATCGAAGCGACCGCTGAAGATTCGTTGGCTCGCTGCCTGGAGCGAAGGAAGTTAGGAACTGCGATGGCCGAGATGATCAGGATAACGGCAACGACAAGCAGCAGTTCAATCAGCGAGAACCCGTTCCGGTTTCTCATAAATTCTCCTGAAGCCGACGCATTCGAGTGCTTGAAAGAAATGTACGCCCTGAAGCTGCTTCGGCTCTTTAGACGCGGGCGGGTGTCGCGCGGGGATTATAGTCCAGTTTCTCGGCAGAAATATAGGAAAAGAAAAGCTCTGAGCGAGCCTGAGCGGAAATTTAATCGCCAGTGATAATTGGTCCTAGTACGGCTATGAGCAAGGCTTGCAAATAGATCCCACTTTCATGCGGCACCACTTTCATGCGGCACCACTTTCATGCGGCATTGACGGAGCCGTGAGGCGGGCCTAAGATGCCTGCGCCAAAAAGGAGAGCCAATGATCCTCACAATTGGCACCAAAGAGATTGAGCCGGACATCGCGGTGATGGAGATGAATGGGCGCATTGTCCTGGGGAACGACTCGAAAAATGTAGAGTGGAAACTGGCGGAGTTCCTGAAGGAAAACCGGAAAAAGGTGGTCTTCGATCTGGCGGGCGTCACCGTGCTGGATAGCACGGGAGTGGGAATTATCGTGATGTGCCACGTGAAGTTGAAAAAATGCGGCGGAGCCCTGCATATCGCGGGAGCTACCGGGATGGTAGGAGACACGCTGAAGCTCGCAAGCGTTGATAAGCTGATCGAATTTTATCCGACGGTGGCCGAGGCTGCCGCCGGTTTCTGAATAACCAGTGAACCGTCCAGCTAAGGAGAGGACCGAGTCCAAGGTGGTTAAGCCTTGAGAAGTGAGCGAATCTTCTCCACCAGGTCCGATCCTGCAGGACCTGCATCGGTCGCGTGAAAATCGGAAGAGAGCAGGAGAATTCTGGTTTCCGGCGCCGAGTGGCGAAACTTCTCAAACGCCGCGGCGCTGCTTTGCGTGCTAAAGCCGCATATGGCGACGCGCGGATGCATGGTCTTCACAAGAATCGCGGCGTCCAACAAGAATTTTGTCGTATACACTTCATAGTCGCATCGTTTAAGCAGCGCGCTGAGATAAGCCAGGAGATCGCTGGAGCTGTCGATGCAGATGAGTTTTGACCTGGAAGCCGCAGAAGCAGGCGCAACAGACAGATGGGTGTCGCCCCGAAAATGCGGCGATGGCTTCTTGCTCGGCGCCGTAGGTATGAAATAAACCCTTTAAATTTGTGGACTGAAGGGTCTGCTGAACAATCGGCGAAAGCTGGCAGAGCTTAAGGTCCCCGCGCGCGGATCGAATGGTGGCCAGCAGTCGAACGATGGCGCCCAGTCCATGTAAGCGACGTCCGCCAACTGAAGAATGAATTTTTTCGTTTCCAGTTGAAATTTGTCAATTTCGAGTCGTAGAGAGTGAACCTCCTCGCCTGCCACAATCCGGCCCTCGCATCGGATGACAACGACCTCGCCAATTTTTTGGCTTCGACATGTCAGCTTCATGTGCGCGTCACCATATCACAGATCGAAAGTGTGGATGGGAAAAGGGCTGATGTGTAGAGTAGTCCCAGGCGCGGCGAGGGATACCGAAAGGCGAAGAGGGGATTCCGATGACCGGTGGGAAAGTGAGATGGGGAGTCCTGGGCGCCGCGACCATTGCGATATGCAAGGTGATTCCCGGGATGCAAAAAGGGGAGTGGAGCGAGGTGACAGCCATTGCTTCGCGCGATTTGCTGAAGGCCGAAGATGCCGCGCACAAACTGGGAATTGCGAAAGCTTATGGGTCCTATGAAGAGTTGCTCGCCGATCCGGACGTTGAAGCGATTTACAATCCTCTGCCCAATCACTTGCACGTGCCGTGGTCCATTAAAGCGGCGGAAGCGGGGAAGCACGTGCTGTCCGAGAAGCCGCTGAGTTTGACGGTGGCGGAGGCGAAAACGCTGGTGGCGGCACGGGACCGGTACGGGGTAAAGATTGGTGAAGCGTTCATGGTTAAGCCCCATCCGCAGTGGCTGAGGACGCGCGAGCTGATCCGGCAGGGAGTGATCGGGGAACTGCGAGCGATCATGGGTGCGTTCAGCTACTTCAACCGCGATCCGAAAAATGTCCGGCACGTCGTGGAATGGGGTGGTGGAGGCTTGATGGATATCGGGTGTTATCCGATTACAACTTCACGCTGGATTTTCGGCGAAGAGCCATTGCGAGTTGCGGGAATTGCGGAAAGAGATCCTGAGTTTGGCACGGACCGGTTGACCTCGGCGGTGATGGAATTCCCATCAGGGCAGGCAGTGTTCACCTGCAGTACGCAGATGGTGCCGTATCAACGGATGCAGTTTCTGGGGACAAAAGGGCGCATCGAAATCGAGATTCCATTTAATGCACCGAACGACCGGCCGACGCGAATTTTCATCGATGATGGAAGCGACGTATGCGGTTCTGGGATTCGAACGGAGGCGATCCCCGTTTGCGATCAATACACGATGCAGGGAGACGCGTTCTCGCGCGCGATTCGCGAGGGTGGCGAAGTTCCAGTGCCCCTGGAAGACGCCATCGCGAACATGGCCGTGATTGAAGCAATCTTTCGCGCGGCGGATTCGGGAAAATGGGAACGGCCGGAAAGGGCCTAGGGTGGGGACGGAAGCGATGGCGATTCGAACGGTGCTACAACTTGGAGATCCGGGATTGAGGGAGGTGGCGAAGCACGTCGAAGATCCCACGACGCCAGAGATCCGCGCCTTGGTAGACGACCTCGCAGAAACTCTCGCCTATTGGCGCAAGGCGACGGGGTACGGGCGAGGAATAGCAGCGCCGCAGATTGGCGCGAACTTGCGTGTGATTTTTTTGCGGCTAACCGGCGAGGAGCCGTGGCCAATCGTGAATCCGGTGATCACAGAGCGAAGCACGGAAAAAATCGTAGTCTGGGATGCGTGTCTAAGTTTCCTGTCCATCTTTATGCAGGTGGAACGGCACCGCGAGATCGCCGTGCGGTATCAAGATTTGCGCGGCGAGTGGCACGAAATCCGCGCGGGCGAGGAGCGCAGTCTATCCGAGCTGTTGCAGCATGAAATCGATCACCTCGACGGGATACTGGCGGTGGATCGCATTACGGACATTCGAACGCTGTGCACGCGCGAGGAATTTGAGAAGAGATACCGGGCCGCAAGTCCCTACGCGGTCCAGAGCGTGAAGTAAGGAAACACGAATGAATGGACTGGGAGCGGCGGCGAAACGGCACCCTGTGAGCGGGATGTCCTACACACGGATGGAAAGCCCCGTTGGCAAACTGCTTTTAGCCGCTGACGAGCAGGGTTTGCGACAGCTCAGTTTTGAGAGCAGCAAGCGAGCCGCTTCGGTGCAGCCCCATTGGAGCGAAGACAAAGCGCCGTTTGCCGAAGTGATCCGGCAATTGCAGGCATATTTTGGCGGAGAGCTGAAAGTATTTGATTTGCGTCTTGCGCCTGAAGGAACAGAGTTCCAACTGCTGGTCTGGAATAGCCTGCGCACGATTCCCTATGGCGAAACCATTTCGTACGCGCAACTGGCGCAAAACATCGGCAATCCAAAGGCTGTGCGAGCGGTGGGACTCGCGAACGGTTGCAATCCCATTCCCATCATCATTCCTTGTCATCGGGTAATTGGGACTGACGGAAGCCTAACCGGTTTCGGCGGCGGCCTTCCTGCCAAGAAAAAATTGCTCGCCCTCGAAAGCAGACAGCTCGGTTTGCTCTAGGTAGATACGCGACGGCGGAGAATTCGAGCGCAAAAAAAAGGCGGCTTGCAATCTACAAACCGCCCGTCTTTTTGCGGAGACGAATTTTAGCCTAGAACAGAGCAGTCGTTCGGCGCATCCAGGTCTTGCCCTTGGACTTGGCGATGCCTTCGACGTCGTTAACGTAGGCGCCGGCTTGCGTGAGCACGTGGTGCAAATCGTTGCCGATGCTGATGAAGGTGAAGCCTTTGTCGAGAAACTCTCCGACGCGTGCGGTGCCGAAGAGAAACAAACCCAGGATGACGCTGTTTTTGCGCGCTTCAGCGACAAGTTTTTCGGTGGCAGCGCCCAGCTCCGGGGAAGTGTACATGTGAGGAAATTCGTACTTTTCATATAAACCCATGGACATGCAGAGATCGTTCTGGCCCAGGAATAGAATGTCCACGCCGGGCACAGCTGCAATTTCCGTCATGTTCTTGATACAGTCGGCGGTTTCGACTTGCAGGGCGACGATGAGATTGGTATTGGCGCCTCCCGCGTAGCCGAGGAGACCGGCCTTGTTCATGCTGCGTTGCGGGAAGTAGACGGAGCGGGTTCCGGTGGTCGGGTATTTCGTGCAACTCACTGCCTGGCGAGCTTCCTCCGCGGTATTGATGTAGGGAATGAGCACGCCGTCGGCGCCGAGGTCCAGCGCCTGCTGGATGCCGGGGCGGTCGCTGTACCCGCCGACGCGCACCATCGATTTTGCGCCACCATTCGAAATGCCCGAAAGCATCGCTGAAAGTTTTTCGTAGCCCATCGGTCCGTGCTGCGTGTCCACCAGCAGCCAGTCGTAGCCGCTGTGAGCGAGCTGCTCGGCGACCGTGGGGCTGTGGGCGTTGAGGAACAGGCCAAGTTTGGGGTGGCCCGCGCGCAGCTGCTTCTTGAATTCTGCGCCACTCAGGGCGGCTTCGGACATAAATGTCTCCTTAGGAAGATAGCGTAAAAAATTGAGGAAAGTAGTGTAACCGAAGAACGTCTACTCACGAATGAATTTGGCGTGAAGGCGAGAGGGAGGCGGGCTTACCTATGTCCAGAACTCGCGGAACTCCGAGATCAGCGAGGCAGCCGCTCGAACCGGTGCATGCCACGCCAGCAGGAGCAGGGAAGCCAAAGCGTAAATGAGTAATCTAAACCTCATACTCTTAGAAACACACTCCATCGCAAAATGTTGCGCAAATTGCGCGGGAACCTAGATGGAGGACATGCCATCCGAGGAGGTGATTTCGAAGTGGAGACGGAGAACTATTTGGGAGCCAGCGCGGTTGGCAAAGCGCTCCGGTGGCGGCGCTTGCCCAGCTTGTACACAAGAACTCCGACTGCATTCGCCCCCGCGACAATACAAACCGTCTTCAGCGAGTAAAGCCAATGGCTCCGAACCTGAATGATCGGAAATGCCGAAAAAAGAACGAACAGCAGCGTCACCAAAAATCCGGAAGCTGCGGCCATGCGCAACCAGAGAGCAGGCCGAAGGCCGCGGTCTTTGTGGGCCAGGAGGGGAATTGCAAACATCGCCAGGTAGGACAGGCCGTAGAATGTGAAACTCCAGGTCAGCAGAAGTTCGTAGGCTTCTTCAGCTCCGACTCCAATCAGCGCCACGACGGCGGCGGCAAACGCAACCGCCCCAACGAATAGAATCGAATTGACGGGCGTCTTGTATTTCTGATGCAGCCGCGTGAACCACTCCGGCAACAGATGATCCCATCCGGCGACCATGGGAAGCCTCGTATTCGCCGTGAAATTGAGGCTGAAGCTGGAGAAATAATTCGCCAGAAGCAGCAGGATAACCACGGGCACAATGAATTTTGCGATACCAAACGCCTCAGCGCCTCGGCTCAGGGCCTGCGGAATGGGGCCGATCACGCCCAGCGAATAGGGTGAGACGAAAGCCAGAATGGCGCTCGTACCCAGGATGTAGAAGAGTGCGATGACTGGCGCGGCAATGCCAATGGACCTCGCGTAATTGCGTGCTGGATCGCGCGACTCCCCGGCAAAGATGGCCACATATTCGAGGCTGGTAAGCGCGCCAAAAGTCATTTTGCCGAAGACGCTGAGGCTGAAAAGTGTCAGGGGTGGTGCGACCAGACGCAGCGGATGATATTCCTGCAGGGCGCCGCGCCAGAGGGCCACAACCGGCATGATGACCAAGACACTGAGTGTGGCCAGGATGCACAGCGCCCCGAAATTGGTCACCCACTTGCCGACGCGGAGTCCGAGCCGGGCGATGAATATGAGCGCGATTACGAAAACGGCCGAAGCGGACAGGATGAACGCTCTATTCGAAGCCATCCAGACCCCGCCGGCACCGACTACATAGGCCAGAAAAGTAGTGGCGATCAGCCCAATGACCGCCGTGTAGAGTGTCCCGAACAGCCAGAGATTCCAAGCTACAAGGAATCCGATGCCGTCATTGAACGCAATGCGGGCCCATTCATAGAGTCCGCCTTCGAGCGGCATCAAGCGATTCAGATGGGCGACCAGAAACGCCTGGGGAATGAAGAACAGAAGAATCGCAAGCAGCCACAGCACCACATGGGCCGGACCTGCTTTCACCGCCGTGCCAAAAAAATCCGGAACTACGACCGCGAGAATTTGGGCCAGGATGAGGTCACGGATGCCCAGCTCTTTTCGCAGTTCGGTGCTTCGGGTTTGGATCGCGGCTCTGGCGGTTGCGAGCAGGCTGGAGTTTGCGGTGGACAAGATGCTGGCGCATACCTCGCACGGATTTCGCCGGCCAGAGCCAAGGAATGATTTGGACTAGTCTGCCGTGGTGTGGACGAGGAATCAATTCAAATTACGAGCAGGGAAACAGTCGCTGGGCAGCGGCTTTTCGGATCTCACCTGCGGCAATCTAAAGTTGCATGGATTCGCTGAGATCAGGGTTTGCTAGCAGCCGCCGGCGATTGAGGGAACGAGCAGGACGCGATCGCCTTCCTTCACGGAGCAGGACTCGCCACCGAGAAATCGGATGTCTTCCTCGTTGAGGTAGACATTCAGGAACTGACGGATCTGGCCCTGATCATCGCGGACGTGGCGCGAAAGGTCGGGAAAGCGCGCGGTGAGCTGATCCAGCGCTTCGGCGATAGTAGTGGCGCTACAGTCGATTTTCGGCGCGCCATCGGTGAAGCGGCGAAATGCAGTGGGAATCTCAACAGTGATTGGCATGTTCATGGGTCCTCTCAATTTCCTTTTCCTGCAGCGGCGGCAAACTGCTGATCGAGCAGCGCTTCGAAGGCTTCGAGCCGCGGAGCGATGGCTTCCGTAGCGGGGAATTCGGCGGCGATGGCGTCGGTGGTTTTCAGGCCATTGCCGGTGATGCAGACAACCGTGGTTTCACCGGCCTTGATGCGATTCTGGGCTATGAGTTTTTGCGTGACGCCAACGGTTACGCCGCCTGCGGTTTCCGTAAAGATACCTTCCGTTTCTGCGAGCAGCTTGATGGCGGAGACGATTTCGGGATCGGAAATATCTTCTGCCCAGCCGCCGGATTCGCGGATCAGCTTCATGGCATAAGGACCGTCGGCGGGATTGCCGATGGCGAGCGAACGCGCGATGGTGTCGGGCTTTTGAGGTTCGAACCGTGAAAGGTTGCGCTTCACACCGGCAGAAATCGGCGAGCAGCCAGTGGCTTGCGCACCGAAAAACTTTACCGGCTTGGCTTCCACCCAGTCGAGCGTGACGAGTTCCTTAAAGGCCTTGGCGATCTTGCCGATGAGCGAGCCGCCGGCCATGGGCACGACCACATTGTCAGGCAGCGTCCAGCCAAGCTGCTCGGCGATTTCATACCCGTGAGTCTTGGAGCCTTCGGAGTAATAGGGGCGCAAATTGACGTTGACGAGGCCCCACTGGAAGCGGTCTGCGATTTGCGCGCAGAGCCGGTTGACCTGATCGTAGTTGCCGTTGATGCGCACGATACGCGCACCGTAGACCGCGGTGTTGAGAACTTTGGCAGGCTCGAGGTCCGCGGGGATGAACACGCAAGCGTCGAAGCCCTGTTGCGCGGCTTGCGCGGCGACGGCGTTGGCAAGATTGCCGGTAGAGGAGCAGCCGACGGTCTTGAAATCAAACCGGCGCGCTGCTGCGAGAGCCGTGGCGACGACGCGGTCTTTGAAAGAGAGTGAAGGGAAGCAGACGGCGTCGTTCTTGAAATAGAGACTGCGCAGGCCCCACTGGGAGGCGAGTTTGCGCGATGCGACGAGAGGGGTACCCCCGACGGCGTTCGGCCCAGCGAAACCTTCGGAGAGCGGCAGAAGCTCCGAGTAGCGCCACATATTGAAGTCGCGGGAAGCGAGATTTTCGCGGCGGGCGATTTTTTTTAAGGAATCGTAATCATAGCTGACTTCTAGAGGGGAGAAGCAATCTTCGCAGAACGAGCGCGGCGCGTTGCCCCAGGTCTTACCGCATTCCCTACATCGAAGTTCGTAATGAACAGACATTTTGAATCACCTTTCAAAGCGTGCGGTTATCGAATTAACGGCTCCTAGCCCCGCTGACAGACCGGAGCGAGCAACCCGGCGCTACAAGGCCGTGTCACCAGCGTGGAATTCGATTGGGGGCAGCGCGGAGGTGGTAAATCAAAATCCCTCCGTGCCAAAGTGCTCGGAGGGTCTCAGAAGATCTTCTGGGAAACTCGAAAAGCCCTTTAGCAGTTTTTTACGTGGAGCAAGTTGCCCTAAATCGCCACGTTTTTAAGTGTGACTGCAAAATTGTCACACTCGCCGCAACGCCGGCTGCTTCTTTTATGCGTGAGAAGGGCGCGGAAGTCAATAGGAATGTGCGCTCGTCAAGCGACACCATTACTCAGTCCTGGTTTGTGGGGGCGCGGCACCGCTGCGCCCTTCTCGGCAATTTCGAGGCTGTCAGTTCGACTTGAGGTTTCTGTCTGAGGACCAATGAAATGGCTCGCCAAGTTTTGCGCGAGGAGAGAATCGTTTTTACCTCCGACGATAGCATCCTGCGCGTACTGTCGGTGTTCGTCTTGTGGACCTGAAAGCGTGATCATTGCAGCGGCGAATTCCATCTGCGGATCCATTCCCCGCAGGGCGATCGCTGTTTTGACAAACGCGTAGCCGTCGATGCCCGCCGCCGGATTCTGTTCGTCTTTGTTCACGCGCATCCACGGTTGACCGATCCACTGCTTGTAAGTCTCCGCGAGGTACCCAACATCGAACCATGCCAGCGCATTGGGATGACCGGAAGCTTCGGCGGCATTCGCGCGCGCGTAAAGCCTGGCGAGCAATTCCTTCGCGACCATAGGATCCTTCCGGGCGTAGAGAGTAGCGCGGCGAATCGTCTCCATTCGAACGAGCACAGGAGCCTCCGGCCCAAGAATCTCCAGCGTGTCCCGCACGAGATTCTTAACTTCATAATTCTCGTTCCCGCTGAGATTCCAACTGTGACTGATCCAGGGTAGGGACTTTGCCTGCCCAATCTCGATGAGATGGCAAATGAGCGGTGGCCCCGCCTGCGCGGCGCTCGCGAAGCAAAGCATGGCGACCAGGAGTAGGCTAGCGAATCTCAGTGAACGAGTCCGATGGGTTTTCATGATTTTCTAATCTCCTTCCAGGTTTTTTCACCCTACAGGAGATGAGACGCCCGCGGGTAGAGCGGTGTTAACAACTCACCTGGTGCTGGGTGCAGGCTGAGACCAAACATTCTCGTAGGTGCGCCAGAGGGAGATGTCGCCGTAGCCGAACGAGTTCCACCAGGAGTCCAGCATCTTCCGATCGAGGCGCAAGACTCCCTCGCGAGTTACGCCTTCAGGCGGCGGAGCGAGAGCGGCGAGGCGATCATAAACACTGGCCCGTTCCGAATCGTTGACGCGAGAGAGCAGGTGCCACAGAGTCAGCGCGTCATTCTTGCGCGCGTCGGCCAAGATGATAACGAGCAGGGCCTCACGTTCCGCGGGCGTGTTGGACGCGAAATCAAATTTGGACAGCGCCTCACGAAACGCCGGCGCGGCGTCTTCAACATAAGGCGTACCCGGTCCGATCTTCGGCCGTGTCGCACACACCGCCCCCGCGGGGATGAAGGATTCGTGGCCGTTCAACTTGAACCCGACCCAGCCCATGGTGGTGCGCAGCAGGCCAGCGCCGGAATCGTCCACGTACAATGTGTAAACGCATCCCAAATCGACGGCGACGGCGGAAGGAGTATCCACGACAAACTCACCGGGAGGCCCCCAGATCGTGGCGCGAATCGCGCCGCGTTCGAGGGACAGCCGCTTCCGGCCGGGGCTGTTGGTGACCAGCTGGAGACGCGAGCCTGCGTCGACCTCCACGCGGCCAGTTTCATCCAGCGAGATTGTGGCTCGCGAGGAACTGTCGGTCACCAGTATTTGGCCCACGCCCAGTTTCTCAACCCCGGAGTTCGCGCCCAGCGCTCTTGATCCGACCCGCGGGGCGCCTTCTACGCGCGCAACATCCCAGCCCGCACCAAGATTGGGGGCAGTACGAGTTCGCACATAAACAAATGCCGTGGCCGCAATGAGGAGAACGGCTGCTGCCCCGAACGCGAAGGGCAGCCGGAAATTCAGAAAGCGCGGGCGAGCTTTCTCTATCCGAAGATCCGCGATCTGTTCGAACGCCGGTGCGGGGCGATCGTGCCGATAACGCCCGAGGGCACTTTCGAGTTTTTGAATTTCGGGATCAGGCTCGCCGGAGCCATCCCACAAATAATCATCTTTCATGGGTCATTCCTTCTCTTCATTACCACTTTGCGATACTTTTGCGAGGCTTTTCGCTCAAGAGGCTCTTCCCGCCTTCTCATCCAGCTTCTGGCGCAAGAGCTGCACGCCGCGGCAAAGATTCACGCGCACAGAGCCATGCGTCAACCCCGTGCGTGCGGCGATCTCCGGACCCGTCATGCCCTCCACCAGGCGCAGGACAAGCGGATCGCGATAGGCTTCGGGAAGCGTCCGAACCACGGCCAGGATCACGGCGGCCTCCTGCTGCGAGGCATGCTCGTCCCCGCTGCTTTCGATCTGCTCCTCGGAAACAGGTTCGGTAAGAGCTGCTTCCGGACCGGATTTCCGGTAATAATCGTTGGCGCGGTTGCGGGTGATGACCGCGAGCCACGCGCCAAAACGGGATACCTCTCGCAGCGTGGGAAGCTGGCGGAGCGCGACTAGAAAAACTTCTTGAACCAGGTCGTCCACTTCATGCTGAGAGACGCGAGCGAGCAGGATGCCGTGAACCATGCGCGCGTAGAGGTCGTAGAGGCGTCCAAAGGCGGCGCGGTCCCCATCGCGCGCGGCACGGACGAGCCCATCTTCTTCGTTTGATTGGGATGAAGGCCAGGCGATCACAACCCGAGTTCCCCGCTTGATCTTCGGTCCACGGTTAAGCCATCCCATGTAACCGGTGGCTCTGCATGCTAGACGGAGTAGGTGGGGAAAGTGTTAACACCTGCCCCATTCTATTGGCCGGAAAGCAGATAGCGCGCGGACAGTGACCTTGCAAAAGCTCGGCTCCAGGATTAGTTTGGCCTTCTTTGACAACAGTTCCAGTGTTTCGTGCGTCCAATAGGGTGGAGAACAAAAATAGCAAGGCAAACCCGGCCGTTAGGACAGTTATTGCTCCGTGGCATCCAATTAAGGTAGAAACCCTCTTGAATCAGAGGTGTTATACTTTCTGTTGCTCGATCCGGCGAGGTGGGGCGAGCCGGAGGGCAGCTGAACTGTCGAAAACGGCTGTGGGCTTATCAGACAGGAGTACGGACTATGGGAGAGCAAGTGAAAGAACTCTTCAATTGGGCGCGGAGGAGAAAGATCCTCGCGACCGTATTTGTGGCGTTGACTTTGATGGTCGGAATCATGATCGGCTCGGTGGTTTCCGGCCGCGTCTCGGCGATGAAAACCCTCGGATTTGGTGGCACCACCGCGACAGCGCTGGCTGTGCCGGATCCCATTCCTGCCTCAAGTTCCTTCGCATCCATCGTGAATCGCGTCGAACCTGCGGTCGTGAATATCGCCACAACACAGGTAATGGAGCGCCGGCAGGCCAAGAAGCGCCGCGTGGTGCCCAACGATCAAGACGATCCCATGCAGGATTTCTTCGACCGCTTTTTTGATGGGCGGCAAGACGGACCTCCGCAAGCGGAGCGCAGTCTGGGTTCTGGCGTCATCGTAGATAAGGCCGGCTTCATCCTCACCAACAACCACGTTGTGGAGCAGGCCACGAAAATCCAGGTTCAACTGAATGGCGATACAACCCGATATACAGCAAAGGTTGTCGGCATCGACGAAGATACGGACCTTGCGGTCATAAAGATTGACGCGCACAAGGATCTCCCGACAGCCAAGCTTGGAAACTCCGATGGTGTACAGGTTGGCGACTGGGTTCTTGCGATCGGCAGCCCATTTGGATTGCAGGCCACAGTGACCGCGGGAATTATCAGCGCGAAGGATCGTGGGGGCATCGGGCACCAGTTCCAGCGATTCCTCCAGACCGATGCCGCCATTAATCCCGGAAACTCTGGCGGGCCTCTGGTGGATCTGGCTGGTCAGGTGATTGGCATCAATACGGCAATCATTACCGGCAGCCGCGGATATGAAGGAGTGGGCTTTGCACTTCCCTCATCTACGGCGATAAGCGTCTATGACCAGATCGTCAAGCAGGGGCGCGTGACGCGCGGGTCGATCGGCGTGAGCTTCCAGGAAGAGCCGAGCACGAATCCGATTACTTTGAAATCCCTTGGAGCACCCTACGGCTTGGTGATTGAAGGCGTGGAGCCCGGGAGTCCGGCAGAGAAGGCGGGCTTGAAGGGCGGCGACGTCATCACCAGCGTGAATGGGCAGCCGGTGAAGACCGGGAATGACCTGGTGAATCCCATCGCACAAGCTGCCATTGGCAGCAAGGTGAAGCTGACCTACATTCGTGACCGCGCGCAGAAGGAAACCATGGCGACGGTCGAAGACCGTACTCGTGTGTTCCCGAACACCGCAGGGCGCATGGGTGACCAGCCCGGCGAAGCTGCACCCGCCGAGTTCGGACTGCACGTGCAAGAGCTTACTCCTGCCCGCGGCCAACGCGTGGGAATGGAAGGCCAGAAGGGCGCTATCGTAACTGAGATTGACCCGGCTACGTTCGCCGACGATCTGGGATTCACCCGCGGCGACGTGATTACGGAAATCAACCGCGTAGCCGTAAGCTCCGTTGCCGACTATCGCAAGGCGGTGTCGGCGCTGAAACCGGGCGAAGACGTGGTATTCAAAGTTCTTCGCCGCCAGGACAGCGACCGAGTCCTAACCCTGTACTTGTCCGGCAAGGTTCCGGCGGACAACCAACAGTAGTGATTTAGCGAAATACGAAAAAACGCCTATGCGCGTGCAAAATGCGACCCACCTGGCCCTGACGATGCTCTTTGCAGCAGGGCTGGGTGTGTCTGCGGTTTCCGGTAGCGCGCAGAGCACCTCGCAGAAGAAATCTACTGCTTCAACCTCCAGTTCAAGTTCCAAGAACAAATCGCACAAAAGGAAATCTGCAAAGCAACCGAGCCGTTGGGAGAGGGGACAGAAGGTGCCCACTCCTGCGCGAATTTCCGAGATTCAGCAGGCATTGGCGAAGGACGGCTCCTTCACCGGCGCGCCCAACGGCAAGTGGGACGACTCAACAGTGGACGCGATGAAGAAATTTCAGGACGCACACGGGCTGAATCCCAGCGGCAAGCTCGACGCCAAAACATTGCAACAGTTGGGCCTCGGTTCCAGCACAGCCGGCTTGGGGGCGCCGATGCCACCCACCAGTTCCACAAGCGCAACCGTCAAGCCCGCCGAAATGGCTCGCCGCCAGCGGGAAGTCTCCTCCTCACACTTCGACCAAATCCGACCGAGACCGGAGCGTTAGTTATTGGGATTGAATTCGACTGCGACCAGCCAAAGCAGGTTTCTCAGTGCGACTTATACACGGCACTTAGAATTCGAGCTTAGACTAGAGGCCACCCAGGTCTCCCACGCCAGCCGACTCTCAGTGTGTTTGCAGAGGGCCATAGCCATCGGGAAGATGGTAGGCGAAAGCACGGTCGCCAAAATTGACGTCCAACGTGTGGGAATTAAGAAACGGATTGATAGAGACGCTGGAGCTCAACTCGCCTTTATAGGAACGCCCGCGGATCAGGTCGAGACCGCCGGAGCTTCCCGGCTTACCCTGATACCACTCTCCGTTCTTGCTGAGGTACAGCTTGCCGTTGTCCAAATCGACGGCAAAGCCGAGTGTATACGGTTCTACGTTCGTGTCGATACGGCGGATTGTGATGAGGTTCCCGTACGATCCACCCCGCGAGTTTGACGCGCCTTCTTGGGGGGCAGACTGAAGTACGCCCGCCGAAAAGGTGGCCTCGGCGACTTTCTGAATGGCCGGCTCGTCGACTTTCACTTCGAAGTACCACTTGCCGCTGGTCTTACCTTCACGCGTGAAAAGGTCGTACACGGGTGTAACGCCGGAAGCAAGGGGAGACGGTGCGGCTGGCGCCACGGAATTGGACTTCTGATAGGCGTAGAGAGCTTGGACGCGATCGTTCGTGAGCCGGACAACGCATACAGTCTTCTGATAATCAAGCAAGAGGTCTGCGAGCCAAGCTTCGCGGTCGCCCTTGCTCCAGGTGAGGCCGCAGTCCTCGTCACGTGTCTTGATCCAGGCGCGCTGATCGGTGCGCAGTGCAGTGCGGTCGTCGGGTGAGAGGGACTTCATCAGGTCGCCATAGACGCGATTGATGGTGCGGTCCGAACCGCGAAGTTCATCGCCAACGCATTGAGCGCGCTGCTCACTTGTCTTCGGATTGTCGCACTGGGCGCGGACGACGCTGGGCGCCAGGGTGTAAACGACTGCCATCGCGAATGGAACAAGCAATCTCGCGAATCGATTCAGCATGAGAGCTCCTTGAGCCGAAAACTGGATTTCAATGGTGTCTTACACATCTCTGGTCAAACTAACAGGCTGGAATCTAGGTTGTCCAAGGCAATGGGAAGTCAGTTGACCAAAAGCAAATTAGCAACGCGAGAAAGCGTTGGTCTCGGGTGAGCCGCGCTCCAAATGCGCCTGCGCGTTTCTCGTTGCTTTCCCCAAACATCTGAATTAGAAGTCAGGAGCTGCGTGGCCCGGATGCCCGCCCCGAGGGATTTGTGTGATCAAGCCAACGAGGATTTTTGTGTCGATTCTGCTCAGTGCCTTGAGCATGCTGGGGGTCGCTGCACAGGACAAGCCCGGCGCAAAAAAGTCAAGAGCGGTGCGGTTTGGAAAGTTGTGGGACGGTAAGGGAAAACTGTGGACCGATGCGATTGTGATTGTTGAGGGCGATCGAATTCGAACAGTAACGACCGACCCCGCGGCCATCCCTGCGGGCGCGGAAGTCATCGACTTGTCGAAATTTACAGGGCTGCCTGGGTTGATCGACGTGCACACGCACATGACCATGTACACAGACGAAACCCCAGGCGAACCGATGCTGAAACAGCTCACCAGCAATCCGCCGGCGGTAGAACTTTTCCTCGCGCGCAAGGGAGCGATGCGCACACTGGAGGCCGGCGTGACGACCGTGCGCGATCTCGGCGCTGACCAATACCTGGACATCGCCATGCGCGACCTGATAAATCGCGGCGAAATGACTGGCCCGCGCATGTTTGTCTGCGGCTACGGACTCTATATCACCAACACGCCATACAAGTCCGGATTGAATCCGCCGGCGGGCGGCATTGCCGACGGCGTGCCGGAAGTACTCAAAGTCGTCAGGCAGCAGGTCGCAGCCGGAGCCGATGTAATCAAAATGTACGCCTCGACCGGAACGGACGACGACGTGACCGGCTTTGAAACTTACAGCTATGAAGAGATCAAAGCGGCGGTGGATGCTGCGCACCAGTTCGGAAAAAAGGTCGCTATTCATTCGTATGGACCAGATGGGGCCCGAGATGCAGTCCGTGCCGGGACAGATTCCCTGGAACACGCCACCGACATGGACGACGCGACGATCCTGGAGATGGCCAAGCGCGGCACGTATTACGTCCCGACGATTGATCACAACCGGTATTACATCGACAACGGCAACAAAATTGGCTATGCGGCGGGCTACAAGGAAAAATTGCAGGCGTTCATTGCGAGAAATCTCGAGACGGCCCGAAAAGCTTACAAAGCGGGCGTCAAGTTCGCCATGGGCTCCGATGCGATTTACACCATGTTTGGGCAGAACACGCGGGAACTTGGCTGGTTCGTCAAAGCGGGCATGACGCCCGAGCAGGCCCTGCGCACCGCAACCACGAATGCAGCCGCGTTACTGGGGAAAGAGAAAGAGTTGGGAGCTGTGGACACGGGATATTTCGCGGATCTCGTGGCAGTGGACGGGGATCCCACAGTGGATATCAACGTGGTGCTGTACAACGTTAAATGGGTCATGAAGGGCGGCGCGGTGGTGGTGGATAAGAAATAACTCTGGTTCACGGCTAGCAAGTTTTCTGACCAGGCCCATACGCATAGTATGATCCCAGTTCCTGACGTACAATTCGCCGGCGAGGAAGCGTGGATCACTCCAAGAATCGGGCGCACTATACACTTTTCATTCTGTTTGCCATCAACCTGCTCAA
This sequence comes from Candidatus Acidiferrum sp., assembly GCA_036522195.1. Lineage (GTDB taxonomy): Bacteria > Acidobacteriota > Terriglobia > Acidiferrales > UBA7541 > Acidiferrum. Next base: position 20,487 of record DATDGF010000049.1, read on the forward strand.
TTTTTATGATCGCTACATTCCTGGCGCCTTGGCCGAACCCATCCGCAAGGAATGGGGGCTCAGCGACTCTCAGCTCGGGTGGCTGGCCACCGCATTCACGCTCCTGTACGCCGTAGTCGGCGTTCCGCTGGGACGATGGTCGGATCGCGGAAAGCGGTCGCAAATACTCGCCTGGGGAGTCGCCACATGGAGCGTACTCACGGCCGCTTCCGGAATCGCCTGGAATTATGGCTCCATGTTCGCCGTGCGTCTGGGAGTCGGCGTGGGGGAAGCAGCCTGCGCTCCGGCCGCCAACTCTCTCATCGGCGATTTGTATCCTGCTGCTCAGCGCGCTCGCGCCCTGGCGTTCTTCATGCTCGGCCTGCCACTGGGAGGATTTCTAGGAACGTACGTGAGCGGACACATAGCGGCCGCATACGGCTGGCGCATGGCTTTTTTCGTCGGTTGTGTTCCCGGCCTGTTGCTTACGATACCCGCAATGCGCTTGCTTGATCCACCGCGTGGCGCGGCAGAGAGTCTGCCGCCGGCCGAATGGCCCAGCGAACACCCATCGTTCTGGGAATCGTGTTTGGCAGTCCTGAAGATTCCGAGCATTCGCTGGATTGCGGTCACCGGCGCGCTTTACAACGCCAATATGTACACCATCGCCTCCTTCTTGCCCGCCTATCTCCGTCGCTACCATGCTCTGGATCAGAGGCAGTCGACGACCATCGCCGCAATCCTGTTTGGAGTAAGCGGAGTCCTCGGACTCCTGCTGGGAGGCTGGGCCGCAGATCGGGCTGCGACCGTCCGCGCAAACGGACGCCTGCTCGTGTGCGCCGCGTCGACAATATTGATGGCGTTTTGTACCTATTTGGCTCTGAACCAGGCGCCAGGTCGGACATTGCTTTTTATGGTAATGATGACGGCAGGCTGCACGGTGGGTTATGTCTATTACGCCTCCGTGTATGCCACCATCCAGGATCTCGTCCCTCCCAGTCTTCGCGGCACCGCCATGGCTCTCTACTTTTTCGCCATGTACGCTCTGGGCGGAAGCTACGGAACGGTGCTCGCCGGAAAGCTCAGCGACCATTTCGCAAAACAAGCCATGGTCGCGGCTGGCGCAAGCGTGCTGAACGAACACTTTAAGGCCGTAGGTCTGCACGGTGCCATGTATATGATTCCCGTGTGCAGCGCTCTGCTCACGGTATTTGTGCTTTGCGCCGCACGCACCGTCCCCAGAGACCTGGGCGAGTTGCAGTCCCGCATGTCCTCCCCGGGAATGCAACCAATCGTTGAAGCAAAGAAGTGAAATGGCGCCTCCGATTCCTCGATTTGACCTCCTTGGAAGCGAGTGCTAAGTTTTTCACTCCACGGGATTTTAGCTTGCGCTTGAACCACTTAGGACCTGAAATCATCAGATAGTCCGAGAAGAGAGATTCGGAGGGAGTATGGCCACGGCAGTAGCGCCCCGGTTGTTCAAAAACTTCATCAACGGCGAATGGGTAGAATCGCGAGGCGGAAAGGCCTACGAGAACCGCAACCCGGCGAATACCGACGAGCTGATCGGCATGTTTGTTTCCTCCACAAACGAAGATGTCGATGCAGCCGTCGATGCCGCGAAAGAAGCTTACAAAACCTGGCGGCTGGTGCCCGCGCCGAAGCGCGCGGAGATTCTGTTTCGCGCTGCCGAGCTGTTGCTGCAACGTAAGGAAGAGTTTTCGAAGGACATGACAGGTGAAATGGGCAAAGTCCTGCCGGAAACGCGCGGCGACGTCCAAGAAGCCATCGACATGACTTATTACATGGCTGGTGAAGGTCGGCGGCTCTTCGGCCAGACTACGCCGTCTGAGCTTCCTAACAAATTTGCCATGAGCGTGCGGCAATCCATTGGCGTATGCGGCATGATCACGCCGTGGAATTTTCCGATGGCCATTCCTTCGTGGAAGATGATGCCGGCGCTCATCAGCGGAAATACTGTTGTGCTGAAGCCGGCCGAAGACACGCCGCTGTCGTCGTACCACCTGGTTCAGATTCTCACCGAGGCCGGCGTGCCGCGCGGCGTGGTGAATTTAGTCAGCGGAGACGGGCCCAATGCAGGTGCGCCGCTTTCACAGCATAAGGAAGTGCCGGTGGTGAGCTTCACGGGATCAACGGCCGTGGGCCGAATCATCGCGCAAGCCTGCGCGCCGGACTTCAAGCATTACAGCCTGGAGATGGGCGGCAAGAACATCATCATCGTGATGGAAGATGCGAATCTCGATCTCGCCGTCGATGGCGCAATTTGGGGCGGCTTCGGGACTTCGGGCCAACGCTGCACGGCCGCAAGCCGCGTCGCCGTTCACAAGAGCGTTTACAAGGAGTTTGTCGAGCGATTTGTTGATCGCGCCAAGTCCCTGAAGGTTGGAAATGGATTAGACGCTTCGACCGACATGGGGCCGTGCATCAACGAACAGCAGTTGAAGACAGTGATGAGCTACGTGGAAATCGGCAAGAACGAGGGCGCAAAATTGCTGAGCGGCGGAAATCGTCTGGATGTTGGCGCGCTGGCCAAGGGCTGGTTCCATGCCCCAACGGTATTTGGCGATTGTTCGCCGAGCATGCGCATTGCCCAGGAAGAAATCTTCGGTCCGGTCGTCTCGGTGATCCCCATCGACAGCCTGGAGCAAGCCATTAGTGTTGCCAACGGCGTGCCCTACGGTCTCTCCGCATCCATTTACACGCGCAACGTGAACCGCGCGTTCGCAGCCATGCGCGACTTGTACACCGGGATCGTCTACGTGAACGCCCCGACCATTGGGGCGGAGACCCATCTGCCTTTTGGCGGCACCAAGCAAACCGGCAACGGGCACCGCGAAGCCGCCATCGCGGCCATCGACTTCTTCACCGAGTGGAAGACCGTCTACATCGACTACTCTGACAAGCTCCAGCGCGCTCAAATCGACAACGCCTAGCCTCCGCGAACGCGTTGACGCTGCTTGACACCATTCCTACAATAGTAGGTAGCGCTCTTTAGCCACTAGAGTAGAGTGCTGCTATGAGGAATTCTGCTCTCCAGGAACGCCGGAACCGCCAGATTCTGGCGGACATCGTGCGTACGTACATCGAGACGGGCGAGCCCGTCTCGTCGCGCGCGATCTCGAAGCGATTCGAAGAGACGCTCAGCACCGCCACGATCCGTAACCTAATGGCAGATCTGGAAGACGGCGGCTACCTCTATCAGCCGCACACTTCGGCGGGGCGCGTGCCCACGGCGGCGGCATACCGGTTCTTTGCGCAGGAGATTGCCTCACAAGCAACCATCACGGTGGGTGACCGCGAATGGATTCAGCGCGAGATGGGCGGAGCCACCAGCGCCGCGGAGATTACCGAACGCGCCGGCCACATCCTCGCGGAAGTTTCGAATGGCCTGGGAATCATCGTTTCGCCGCCGCTCGGCAAAACTGTCCTTGAGCACGTGCGCATGTGGCTGCTCCCCGACACGCGTGTCGTGGTTGTTCTGATTTCTCCTGGGGGCACCACTCGCGATAAAATATTGAAGCCCGTCCGGCCCTTCGCGCAGCCCGAATTGGATGCGACCGCCGACTTTCTGAACCGGCAGTATTCCGGATGGACGCTGGAAGCCATACGTGACGACCTACTTCAAAAGCTGGCCACGGAGCGCGAGCGCTACGAAGGCATCGTCCAGAGCGCTCTCTCGCTGTGCGATCCGGCGGTGCTGAGCGATGAATCGACGCTGCATGTCCACGTCGAAGGTACACCGCAGATTGTCGGCATGGCCGAATTCGCGGACCAGGCGCAGTTGCGCGATTTACTCGCTGCCATCGAGCAAAAGCATCGTCTCGTGACCGTGCTGAATGCTTGCATCGAAACACCCGAGCCGGTGCACGTCCAGATCGGCGTGAAGGAAATTTCGCAGTCGGGTGAAAACTTGGCGCTGATCAGCGCGGCTTATACGCGAAGCGATATGGTGCAGGGTTCTCTTGGCGTACTGGGGCCCACGCGCATGCATTACGAAAGAGCAATGACCGCAGTGGCTTACGTGGCGCAGCTTTTCAGCGAAGCGCTGAACAAAATTTGACAAAATACTTGCCGCATGGGAAGCATGAAAATGGGTGACGCAGACGTGAAGATCAATCTGAGCAAAAACGTGGATAGTTCCGAACTCGAGCAATCCGCCGAGGCCAAGGCGGTCGCCGCGGACTCGGCCAAGGCTGACGCTGAGATGGCCAAGCTGGCATCTGATTTGGAAGAATTGCGCCAGACGCTCCTCCGCCGCCAGGCCGACTTCGACAATTATCGCAAACGCGTCGAGAAAGAGCGTTCCGAGGATTCGAAACGCGCCACCGCTCGCGTGATCGAAGGACTGATCCCCATCATCGACGGTTTCGAAAATGCTCTCGCCGCCCATCGGGAGGCGGAGTACGAGAATTACCGCAAAGGGTTCGAGTTGATCTACAAGCAGCTCCTGGATAACGTCACGCGCCTGGGAGCCGAACGCATCGACCCGGCCGGAAAGCCTTTCGATCCCCACCTGCACCAGGCCGTGGATCGCGCGGAAACGACCGAGCATGCCGATGGCACCATTCTCCAGGTTTTTCAGCCCGGTTACGTGTTTCACGGACGCGTGCTGCGTCCGGCGATGGTCCGTGTAGCCGTGCATCCCAATCCGGCATCAAAGCAAGCGGTGAACTAAAGGAGATTGTAGGTTTTCATGACCAAGGGGACTCAAAGAGATTTTTACGAAGTGCTCGCTGTCTCACGGACTGCGACGGTCGAGGAAATTAAGTCCGCGTATCGTAAAGCCGCGCTCAAATGGCACCCGGATCGCAACCCGGAAAACAAAACCGAAGCGGAGGGGAAGTTCCGCGAATGCACGGAAGCTTACAGTGTTCTGAGCGATCCCAAGAAAAAACAGGTTTACGACACCTACGGCCACGCGGGCCTTTCCAGCGCGGGCATGGGCCAGGGATTTGACAACACCATCTTCCAGGACTTCCACGATATATTTGGCGATTTCTTCGGCTTCGAGGATCTTTTCGGCGGTGGTGGCGGTCGGCGTGGCCGCGGGCGGGCACAGCGCGGAGCCGATCTGCGCTATGACATGACGCTGTCTTTTGAAGAGGCTTCCACGGGTGTAACCACCAAGATCAAATTGCCGCGCCAGGAGTATTGCGAGGGCTGCAACGGCACCGGCGCGAAAAAGGGCACAGGCGTCGTCGCTTGCCAGACTTGTGCGGGACGCGGGCAGCTGGCGTACCAACAGGGATTTTTCCAAATTACCCGGACCTGTCCGGCGTGCCAGGGCGCGGGACAAATTGTGCGCGAGCGCTGCCCCGAGTGCCGCGGACAGGGACGATTCGAACGCGAGAAGACCATCGAGCTGCGCATTCCGCCCGGTGTGGACACTGGAACGCGCCTGCGCGTCGGAGGCGAAGGCGAGCCTGGGCCCAACGGCGGCCCGGCCGGTGATTTGTACGTCGTTCTCGATGTCAAGGAGCACTCCTTTTTCGAGCGCCGTGGCGCGGACTTGTACTGCACTATTCCCTTGAGCATCGCTCAAGCCACGCTCGGAACAGAACTCCAAGTCCCTGGATTGAACGGCGAAGAGCGCTTGAAGATTCCTGAAGGCACTCAGAGCGGCGCGGTGTTTCGCATCAAGGGCAAAGGTCTTGCCGACCCACGCGGCGGCGGCAAGGGCGATTTGTACTATCACGTGCGCCTCTTGACGCCCACGAAGCTCACCCGCGACCAGCGCAAACTGATCGAGCAGCTCGGCGCCACTCTGAAAGTGGAGAACAAGCCTGCCGACCGCAACTCCTCCATTTTCGAAAAGGTCAAAGACATCTTCGGCTAGTTGTTGAGCTAATTCGTCTTGGCGCGAATTTCCGTTTTTGTTCTTGGTCGCTCTTTCCCGTCGTCGGCAAGCCTCTCACCTGGGATAGAATCTAACGGTGCGCAGGCGTTTCTTCGTCGAACAATTTATAGGCGATCGTGCGGTCATGGAAGGTGTGGCAGCTCACCATCTGAGCCGAGTGCTGCGCGCCCAAACCGGACAGCTCTACGAACTGAGCGACGGCAACCGCGTGTGCCTCGGCCGAATCGAAAGCGTCGGCCGTGACAAAGTCGAATTCGCTCTCCTGGAAGAGTTACCCGCGTTTCATCCAAGTCTGGAGCTAACGCTGCTCCTGGCTGTGGTGAAGTTCGACATGTTCGAATGGGCCATCGAGAAGGCCACGGAACTCGGCGTAACCACGATTGTCCCGCTGGCGGCAGCGAGAAGTGAGAAGGCGTTGCTCTCCGCACTCGCGAAGCGCGCGGAACGCTGGAAGAAAATTCTGCTGGAAGCCTCGCAGCAGTCGCGCCGCCTACGGATGCCGATCTTAGGGGAAATAATCAAGCCAGAAATCGCATTTGCCGCCCAGAAAAATGGATTGTGCGTAATGCTTTCCGAACGCGCTGAGGCTCCGCCGCTGCGGAAAGTTCTCGCGGGCCAGCAAACAGCGAAAGCCACGCTCGCAATCGGCCCGGAAGGTGGCTGGACCGATGTCGAATTTGAGGCCGCCCGGCAGGGTGGTTTTCACGAAGCCTCCCTCGGGAAACTGATTCTCCGCACGGAAACGGCCGTGGTCACAGCGCTGGCGTCCGTTAACTACGCATTAGGTGGAGATTAAGCATTAGAACGACTCCCAATCGCGATGTGACGAGCAACGTTCAGGCCCGTGCAGCGAATCTTACCCTTCGTAAGTAGACTGACGCTCCGCCGCACCCGCCATGTCACCGCCGCATAACGCATCTGGCGCGCGCCGCGACGGACATGCTATAAATACTAGGCAGCTGAAAATGGAAAACTCGGACGAGAAACGCCTCGCAAACCCTGCTTCACCGGATACCACAGCGCCGGCCTTGCTTCCCATTGTGACTTCGGCTTCAACGGACGTATCACCAACTGTTGAGAGGCCCACGCCCTCCCACTCTCTTCGCAACGAAATTCGCGTCTGGACCCGCGACCTGCTGATCGCCATCGGTCTGGCCCTGGTCATCATCGTGTTCCTGTACCAGCCGGTAAAAGTCGAAGGCACCAGTATGGCCCCGCTGCTCTCCGATCAGGAACGCATCTTTATCAACAAATTTGTCTATCGATTCGAACCGATCGAGCGCGGAGATGTCGTGGTCTTCTGGTATCCGCTGGATCGTTCTAAATCGTTCATCAAGCGCGTGGTTGGATTGCCTGGCGAAGTCGTGGAAATTCGGCGCGGCGCCGTCTACGTCAACGAAAAGATGGTACCGGAACCCTATGTTCCGCCGCAGTATGAAGACGTCAGCGATTTCGGACCGGTGCGCGTGCCGCGCGACAACTATTTCGTGATGGGCGATCATCGAATTAGTTCCAACGATTCGCGTGTATTTGGACCGGTGGCCAGCCGCTATATTTACGGGCGCGCTGTTTTTGCTTACTGGCCCGTGGATCATTTCGGATCACTTTCGATGACCGAAGCCAGTTCCAAATGACCTGCACATTTTCATGAGAAATACGGGAGGACCCACTGACCGAAGTTCAGCACCGACCTGCGATCCTCGCGCTGGAAGACGGGCGCGTCTTTAACGGCCGCGCGGCCGGCGCGATTGCGCGCCGCGGCGGAGAAGTCGTTTTCAATACCAGCCTCACCGGTTACCAGGAAGTTTTCACCGATCCCAGCTATGCCCGACAGATCGTCTGCCTCACGTATCCGCACATCGGAAATGTAGGTGCAAACCTCGACGATGAGGAATCTCCGCGGCCATACATAGAATCGCTCATCGTGCGGGAATTCTCGCAGATGGCTTCGAACTGGAGATCGGCGGAAACGGCTCAGCTCTATCTCAATCGTCACAAGATTCCCGTCATCTGGGATATTGATACGCGCGCGTTGGTGCGCCATCTGCGCAACGTCGGCGCGTTGCGCGGCATCGTCGCAACCGATGGCACGCCCGCCGAGCAGCTGATCTTCGAGGCGAAACAATTGCCGGGCATGACCGGCCAGGAACTCGCCAGCCGGGTCACCTGCGGCAAAGCCTACGGTTGGGAAAAAAGCTCCGTTGAGGTCGCTACGTCACCCTGGTCGGAGCAGATGGGCGAATCCGACGCGCACTCGGAAACGCGTAAGCATCGCGTTATCGCCTACGACTTCGGAATCAAACAGAACATTCTGCGTTTGCTTGTGGATCATCAATGTGAAGTGCAGGTCGTCCCGGCACAAACCTCGGCTGAAGACGTTCTTGAGCTGAAGCCGGACGGAGTATTTCTTTCGAACGGTCCCGGCGACCCGGAGCCGATCGGCTATGCTGTGGAAAACATTCGAAAGCTCATCGGCCAGGTGCCAGTCTTCGGAATATGCCTCGGGCACCAGTTGTGCGGCCTTGCACTGGGAGGAAAAACGTTCAAGCTGAAATTCGGCCATCACGGTTCGAATCATCCCGTGAAAAACCTGCTAACGGAGCAAGTCGAAATTACAGCCCAGAATCACGGTTTCTGCGTGGACCCGGAATCGCTGCCATCCAGCAAAGTGGAAATCACTCACGTGAATTTGAACGATCACACCAATGAAGGCATGCGCCACAAATCCCTGCCACTGTTCAGCGTGCAGTATCACCCCGAGGCCTCGCCCGGACCTCACGATTCACATTACTTGTTCACCGAGTTCACCGATTTAATGAAGGAATTCGCGCAGCCCGGCAGTTCACGGCGCTAAAGAGAATCACGGGAGATTATGCCGAAGCGGAAAGACATCAAGAAGATTCTCATCATCGGGTCGGGGCCCATCATTATCGGGCAGGCCTGCGAGTTTGATTACTCCGGGGCTCAAGCGTGCAAAGCGCTGCGCGCAGAGGGATACAAGGTCGTCCTAGTGAATTCGAATCCGGCGACGATCATGACCGACCCGGAGCTGGCGAACCGTACCTACATCGAACCGCTGACCAAGGAATATCTAGAAGAGATCATCGCGAAAGAGAAACCGGATGCGTTGCTGCCCACGGTCGGCGGGCAAACGGCGTTGAATCTTGCGGTCGAACTTTCTGAGAGTGGTATTCTCGAAAAATACAAAGTCGAAATGATTGGCGCGTCGCTGCGTGCGATCAAAGTCGCGGAAGACCGCCTCTGGTTCAAGGACGCCTGCCGGAAAATTGGGCTGGAAGTTCCGGCGTCGGCGTTGGTCAATAACGCTCAGGATGCGCTAAGGCTCTGCGATCAACTTGGTTTTCCGCTCGTGATTCGTCCGTCGTTCACGCTCGGCGGCACGGGCGGGTCCATTGCTTACAACAAGGAAGAGTTTGGCGAAGCCATCGCGCACGCGCTGGACATGAGCCCTGTGCACGAAGCGCTGGTGGAAGAATCCGTTCTTGGCTGGAAAGAGTACGAACTCGAAGTGATGCGCGATTTCCGCGACAACTTTGTGGTGATCTGCACCATTGAGAACTTCGACCCAATGGGCGTTCACACCGGTGATTCGATTACCGTAGTACCCGCGCAGACGCTGACAGACAAGGAATATCAACGCATGCGCGACGCCGCCGCGGCGATTATCCGCGAAGTTGGCGTCGAAACCGGCGGTTCGAACGTGCAGTTCGCCGTGAATCCTGAAAATGGCCGCATGGTGGTGATTGAGATGAACCCGCGCGTATCGCGGAGCTCGGCGCTGGCCAGCAAAGCGACGGGTTTTCCGATTGCGAAAATTGCTGCGCGGCTCGCCGTAGGCATGACCCTCGACGAAATTCCAAACGACATCACCAAGAAAACGCCAGCATGTTTTGAACCGACCATCGACTACGTCGTGGTAAAAATTCCGAAGTGGCAGTTTGAAAAGTTTCCGGGCGCGGACAGCACCCTCGGAACACAAATGAAATCCGTCGGCGAAGTTATGGCCATTGGGCGAACTTTCAAAGAAGCACTGCAAAAGGGTGTTCGTTCTCTCGAGCCGAGCACGCCGTGGCGCGCTCCAACGGAAACGCCGGATTCACTTTTGCGCGAAAAGCTGGCCACACCGCGCCCTGACCGCATTCATTGGCTGTTGACAGCGATGGAGCGTGGCCTCCCGGCGCAGGAGATTTGCGATCTGACAAAGATCGATCCTTGGTTCATCCACCAGATCGAGGAATTGACGGCCGTGAACCGCCGCGCGGCCAGCGTGACTGTCGAAACTGCATCGAAAGATTTGCTGCGCGAAGTGAAACGCAACGGAACGAGCGACGAACAACTGGCGCAAATCTGGAGAACTACCCCCGCGTCGGTGCGGTTGCAGCGCGCGCGCTACAACGTAGCGCCCGTGTTCAAGCGCGTGGATACCTGCGCCGCCGAATTCGAATCGTTCACGCCGTATCTATATTCCACCTACGAGGACGAGGATGAGTCGGAGCCCGGAACGCGTCCAAAGATCATGGTTCTGGGAAGCGGACCGAACCGTATCGGGCAGGGAATCGAATTCGATTATTGCTGCTGCCACGCCGCTTTCGCGCTGCGCGAAGACGGATTCGAAACGATCATGGTGAACTGCAATCCGGAAACAGTTTCCACGGATTACGACACTTCCGACCGCTTGTATTTCGAGCCGCTCACGCTTGAGGATGTACTCGCCATCGTCGAGCGAGAGAAGCCTCAGGGAGTGATCGTACAATTCGGCGGCCAGACTCCGCTGAACCTGGCACTTGAACTGAAACGCAACGGCGTGCCGATTGTGGGCACGGCGCCGGAATCCATCGATCTCGCGGAGGACCGCCGGCGCTTCGGCCGCTTGCTCGAAGAACTGAAAATTCCCCAGCCGCGCAACGCCACCGCACTGGTTCCGGAAGAAGCCGCGCGTGTGGCCGGCGAAATCGGTTTGCCAGTGCTTGTACGGCCGAGTTACGTACTCGGCGGACGCGCGATGGTCATTGCGTATGACGTGAACACCGTGCAGGAATATGTCGCGCAGGCGGCGCTGATGGGGCCGGCGCGTCCCGTGCTCATCGATCAGTTCCTGGAAGAAGCAACCGAAGTGGATGTGGACGCGCTGGCCGATGGAACGGACGTTATCATCGGCGGAATCATGGAGCACATCGAAGAGGCAGGTGTACACTCTGGCGATTCGTCTTGCGTTCTTCCGCCCGTAAGTTTGTCACCCGCCATTCTCGACACCATCCGCGAATACACCAAACGCCTCGCGCTGGCATTGAAGGTAGTTGGGCTGATGAACGTGCAATATGCCATTTAGCGCGATACCGTCTTCGTGTTAGAGGTAAATCCGCGGGCGTCGCGAACAGTGCCGTTTGTAAGCAAGGCAACGGGTGTGCCGCTGGCAAAAGTCGCGGCACGTTTGATGGGTGGCAAGAAACTCGCGTCTATGAATCTGCCGGTCTTGTTGCACAACGGCGTGGCGGAAGTCGCGGTGCACGAATTTTATTCCGTCAAGTCGCCGGTGTTTCCTTTCAACAAATTTCGCGGCGTCGATACAATTCTTGGACCGGAAATGCGCTCGACCGGCGAAGTCATGGGAATTTCCACGTCGTACGGGCAAGCGTTTGCGAAAGCGCAGCTCGCCGCGGGGCAGCGATTGCCGCGCAAAGGGACGGTGTTTCTCAGCGTGAACGATCGCGACAAAAAACATCTTGCGTCGCTCGGAAAGGAATTGTCGGCCCTGGGTTTTCGGCTGCTTGCGACCCGCGGAACCGCCGCGGCGCTGGAAGCCGCTGGCATCGAAGCGGAAGCCGTCTTTAAAGTGAATGAAGGCCGCCCGAACATCGTCGATTTGGTGAAGACTGGAAAAATCGATCTCGTCATCAACACGCCGCTGGGTCGCGAATCGTTCTACGACGAGAAATCAATTCGGCGTGCAGCCATCCGTTATAACATCCCGTGCATCACGACACTTGCCGCGGCGCATGCGGCGGCGCGCGGCATTCATGCGCTTCTGGAGCAGGGCACGGAAGTTGCCGCTTTGCAGGATTTGCATCGCGGACGCGCCGCCGCTTCCACCGTTCCGGGTGCAGGAGATTAAATCGTGGATTTCTCCGGCGTTTTTCCCGCGCTCACGACGCCGTTCGAAGCTGACGGTTCCGTTTCGCTTGCGGATCTCAAACATAACATCCACAAATACAACGCCACGGACCTCGCAGGCTACGTCGTGCTTGGTTCGACGGGCGAATCCGTCCTGCTCAAACCAGCAGAGATGGACGGTATTCTCGTTACCGTCAAAGAAGCCGCCGCCAAGGGGAAAAAACTGATTGCTGGAACGGGCGCCGAGTCGACGGCGGAAACAATCGAGCGCACAAAGCGTGCCGCGGAACACGGTTATCACGTGGCTCTGGTAAAAACGCCGCACTATTACAAGCCGTCTTACAAACCCGATGTGCTCGTTGCGCATTACCGGCGCGTAGCCGACGAGTCGCCCATCCCGGTGCTGTTGTATTCCGTTCCACAGTTTACCGGTGTGGCATTGGAATCCCCCGAGACTGCTCTGCTGGCCGAGCATTCGAACATCATCGGCATCAAAGAAAGTTCCGGAAATGTTCAGCGCATCGCGGAAATGATCGCCGGCACTCCACCCGCATTTCAGGTACTGGTCGGCTCGGCGCCCACCGTTTATCCTTCGTTGGTTATCGGTGCGCGTGGCGCCATTCTTGCCTTAGCATCCGCTCTCCCGGAAAAGTGCGTGGCGCTGTTCGAACTTGTTCGCCAGGGTCATCATGAAAAAGCTCGCGAGTTCCAGTCCGTCCTGGTGCGTGCTTCGAAACGAATCGTATCGGAAGCGGGAATCGCCGGACTGAAACACGTGATGGACCAGCGAGGATATCGCGGCGGTGTCCCACGCTTGCCGCTGCTCCCGTTGCAGCATGAACAAAAGAAACGCCTTAACGAGTTTATTTTGACCCTGGAATCAGCCGTTGCGAAAGCCTGATTTAGAAGAGCAGACAGATTTGATGAGACGTTTCCTCGCAAGCATCATCTAAGGGCTCATGGATTGTCGCCCCCTCGCGTTCCGCCAACTCCCCCACCAGCCGAAACTCTTTCTGGATTACCTCGATCACTTTGAGCGCGTGAAGGCGTTTTACGTTCTTCCACCCACGATGCAAGCGGCGATACGTGCGGCGAGGAAGGTCGACTACCCGGTTGAGCGAAGAGCGGAAGTCGCGAGGCTTATTGCGGCCCAGAACACCGCGTACGGCGGGGGCGAGGAGACAAAGACAAATCTGGAGCGGCTCGAAAATGGCGCGGTCGCGGTCGTCACGGGACAGCAAGTTGGGTTGTTCAGCGGTCCAGCGTACGCGATCTACAAAGCGCTGACGGCCGTGCAGATCGCGGGGGAACTGACGCGCGGCGGAATTCAAGCGGTGCCGGTCTTCTGGATGGCGACGGAAGATCACGATGTGGATGAAATAAGGCATACGACCTGGTTTGAGCAGGGAAAGCTGACTCGGTTTGAATTGCCGGCGGCGAAGGCGGAAGCGGGAAGACCAGTCGGGGAAATTATACTTGGGCCAGAAATCGACCCGCTAGTCGGAGAAGCTGCGGAATTACTCTCGAATCAGGGAAGCGATCTGCTGGCGCGGTTCCTGACGGAGAGTTACCGCGCAGAAGAGACCTACGGCAGCGCGTTCGGAAAACTGTTTGCGCGACTTTTCGCGCAGCAGGGATTGATTCTCATGAATCCGCTCGATCCGGGATTGCACCGCGTTGCCGCGCCGATGTATCAGCATGCGCTGACGGAGCGGGATGCCCTGAACGAGAAGCTATTGCAGCGCGGAAAGGACCTGGATCGGGCGGGATACAATGCGCAGGTCAGGGTGACGTCGCGGAGCACCCTGTTGTTTTATCTCGACGGCGGGGTACGGCAAGTCGTCACAGCGAGCGCTGAAAAATTTCAAGCGGAGGAGAAAACCTGGACCCGGGATGAACTCGTTCGTTTGACCCATACCGAGCCGGAGAAATTCAGTCCGAATGCCTTGTTTCGGCCAGTGGTGCAAGATTATCTGTTGCCGACCGCAGCGTACGTCGCGGGGCCGGCGGAGATTTCCTATTTCGCGCAATCCGAAGTTGTGTACAGGCAACTGCTGGGCCGCATGCCGGTGATGCTGCCGCGCGCGGGATTTACGCTGGTGGACGTGAAGGCCGTGAAATTACTTCGCAAGTACGGCCTGAAAGTCGAGGACGTCTGGACGGGTTCGCAGGATTTGCGGCACAAGATGGAAGGCGCATTAGTGCCGAAAGGCTTGTCGAAAATATTCGAGCGCGACCAGAAGCAGATTCAGAAAATGCTCACGCAGCTCGGAAAACAGATCGCTAAACTCGATCCCACGCTGCAAGCTACGGTGGAACGGGCAAAAAAGAGAATCGAATTTCACCTCGAGAAGCTGAGGCGGAAAGCCGGCAAGGCGCAAGACCGAAAGGCCGGGCTAATCTCCTCACACATGCAATATCTGGAGTCGCTCCTGAATCCGCACAAAGTGCTGCAATCGCGCGAACTGTGTCTTCTTCCATTCTTGGCAAGGTGGGGCGCGGGAGGATTAAACGAACTGCAAAAACTCTCTTCGGGAAAGAAAATCGGGCATCACTTCATCGTACAACTTCCCTAGGACTCTTTTGTTTGCCGCTGAATCGGGTCAAAGAACGGCTACACACGCTCTGGCGAAGCTTTACCGCCGAAATGCGGAATCCCCTTTATTCGCGACGTACTTGGTTTCGACTTGAATCACTTTTACTGAAATTATGCGAATCTCGTTGGTATCCGGAACCTGGGAGAATTGGCACTTAACTTTAACCAGTTGACCCACAAAGTCCTTCAATATCTCGGGATTGCTCACGAGCCAGAGATAGTTCTTGCTGGACGTGAACGTCTTGCCGCCTTCGTCGACCTTACCAGCGATATTTACCGGCTTCGAGAGAGTCAGCTGGTTGTGGGCCGTGTCTCGATTCGGAGTGCTTGGCTTTGGGGTATCCTGACCGAGAGCGCTGACGGGCACGAACAGGGCAACTGCAAGAAGGACGAAGATCAGTTTTTTCATGCGGCACGCCCTTTCCGTGGACCGATGCACGAATAGTGAGATCGTAAAGCGATTACGATCACGGTCAAGCGCGAAATTCCGATGAACCGTATTCAAAATCCAGATTGAAGATTCTCGATGCGGCCAAGCCGGCTGCCAGGAGCGAACTGCATGCAAATATTAAGCGTCAAGACTGACCGGCGTACGCAACTCGTGGATGTTACAGCGCTGGTTCAGAAGGTCGTAGCGGCGTCCGGCGTGGCGCGGGGCGTGTGTTACCTTTACGTGCCGCACACTACGGCGGCGATCACGATCAACGAGTGTGCGGACCCTGACGTGGCGCGCGATGTTGAAGGCGCGCTGGACCGGCTGATCCCCAAGACGGGGCCTTTCCGCCATAGCGAAGGGAATTCGGATTCGCATGTGAAGGCGGTGCTTGTGGGTACCAGCCAGATGGTCCTTGTGGAGGACGGCAAGCTGGCGCTGGGACGGTGGCAGGGTGTTTTCTTCTGCGAATTTGACGGACCGCGCGACCGGCGGCTCCAAGTGAAGGTTGTGGCCGATGAGGCGAAGTCGCGAGCAAAAGATTAGAGACTGGCCAACGTCCCTCCCCTATGTTTTATGTAAGTGTTCATTCTAAAGAGATTAAAGCGTTTATTTTGATACACTTTTGCAAGTGTTGATTCTAAATGATTTGCGTTGCACCAATATTGAGCACAATTGGCATTGCTTCTTGCGATTGTGGACTTAAGCGAGAGATAGACCGGAACCTAATCCTTGGACAGCGAGTCGGCCGCTGGAGTACCTACGTGATACAGTACTGTCGGCAATAACATACAATTAAGTAGGTTCTGGCAAATTGAATAGCTATTGGCGCGATGTCCCGAGCTTGGTTGAAATCGGGAAGATTCTGCCAGCTACAAGGTAGATCGAGGTTTAACCTTAACGCTCCAGTTCTCTCTGATCGCAGTCTCCGCGGCTTGATTATGGCTTTTTGGGCTTGCGCGCGCTTGCTTTGCGCTTGTCGTCGATTGCCCCGGAAGCGGGTTGAGCTGGGGCGGAAGAATCGCGCTTAGAGGCCAGCTGCAGAGTGGCCGGCGAATTGGTCTGCTGAGTGCGCGCCTGCGAAGCTGACGGTGTCTGCTTGGACTTAGCTGGCGAGACCTTCTGTGAAGCTGGCTGGGAAGCAGCCCAGGGTTCCGAGCCGTCAAAATGATCGGGCGCGACTTCTGACTGAGCTTTGCACGCGGGGGCGAGAATCATCGCAGCCCCAAAACCGAGCAGCATTTACTGGTATATTTAACATTCTAAGAAACTTCATTGTGGACCTCCACTTAATCGATCGCCCGGGGCCCGAGGGTCGCTAACCCATCACGGTCATTGATGGATCAGAGGTGTCTAAACTCCTGCTATTTTCCGCAGTGCCTGCGCAGGGGCCAATAGGACAGCGGTACTAGCGTGTATCGGGTCGGTCAATACCATTGGCACGGGTTCTCTCTGTGCTGTTTGCCAGGTCCGTGACCCGTGACCCGGGGGGAAGCTGTCATGCACAGTTCGCCAATCAGGTCGAACTGGCCCGCGTTGGTGATACGAAATGACTGCAACGGGAATGCAGGCAAGTTCGCGGCTTGCTGGCTGCCTGGCTCGCACTGTTGGATGATAGGAGCTTTGCACGGGCCAAAGACGAGGCGCGCATCTGGGGAGGATTGTGGCGGGGATGTGCTAGAGTTTTTGTGTGATGAGGAAAGTCGGGATATACGTGCAGGTGCCGTTTTGTCAGACGAAGTGTACGTATTGCAATTTCCATACGGGAGTTGTTTCGGCGTCTCGATTTGCCCCTTATGTTGAAGCAGTTTGCAGTGAGATTCGCGAGCATCGGGAGTTGCTGAATGCGGCTGGAGTGGGGTTGAGCCAAGGTATTGCAGGATTCCAGGCCAGCCAGGATTCGTTGCCCCTCGAAGATCTGGTGGACACGGTTTACATCGGCGGGGGTACGCCAAGCCTACTGCATCCCAGCCACCTTCAAAATATTATGGATGCGATAAGGGGTGTATTTACCGCGGATCTTTCAGAGGTGACGTTGGAGGCCGATCCGGAGACGATTGAGGCGGAGAAGGCGGCGGCGTGGGTGGGCGCGGGGATTAACCGGGTGAGTTTTGGGTTGCAGTCGTTCGTGGATCGGGAGCTGGTCGCCTCGGGGCGAATGCACCGGCGGGCAGACATTTACAGGGCAGTGCCGATTCTCCGCCAAGCTGGGATTTCCAACATCAGCTTTGATTTGATTGCGGGGCTGCCTCATCAGACGAAGGAGAGCTGGCGGCAATCGCTGGATGAATTAGCGGGACTCGGGCCAGAGCATGTGTCGGTTTATTTGCTGGAGGTGGATGAGGGCAGCCGGCTGGGGAGAGAGTTGATTCAGGGCGGCGGGCGCTACGGCGCGGGAGCGGTGCCTAGCGAAGACGAGATGGCTGAGTTTTATGAAATGGGGCAAGAGGTTTTGAAGGGCGCGGGCTATCACCACTATGAGATTTCGAATTGGGCGAAGCCGGGGTTTGAATCGCGGCACAATTTGAAGTATTGGCGGCGGGAGCCATATTTGGGATTTGGGGCGGGTGCTCATTCGTTTTCGGGGACGGAGCGGTGGGCGAATGCCCACGATGCGGCGGAATATGTGAAGGTGATTGAGGCAGGGCGGCTACCCCTCGAACAGCATAAGAAATTGACGGCGGAGAGCGCGCTGGAAGAGGAATTGTTTTTGGGTTTGAGACAACTTGATGGAATCGATCTCGCGCAGATCGAGCGGGGGTATGGTGTGAGTTTGGCGGGGCGGTTTGAAAGGCTGGCTACAGCAGGATTAGTGGAGAGAGCGGGCAACGTGGTGAAGCTTGCAGCGGGTAGATTGAGTGTGTCGAATGAGGTGTTTGTGGAATTGATGCGGTAAAAGCCAAGGAAAGAGATTGGAATTTACACAGAGGGCACCGAGAACGCCGAGATCGCAAAGAATACAAAGAAAAGGGAAAAACATGAGTTACACGATGGCGAAGGGGAATCAGCGGGTGGATCCAGATCAACTGGAAGAAGAGCTAAAAAGTCCGGCGGGGATTGTGGATCTGCGCAGCGACACGGTGACGCGGCCGACGGCGGAGATGCGCCGGGCGATGACAGAGGCCGAAGTCGGCGATGACGTCTACGGGGAAGACCCGACGGTCAACCGGCTGGAGCGGCGCGCGGCGGAGATTCTTGGGAAAGAAGCGGCGCTGTTTGTGCCGACGGGCTGCATGGGGAATCTCATCGCGATCAAAACGTGGACGCATCATGGCGACGAGGTAATTTGCGAAGAACGTAGTCATGTGAATTTGTATGAGTTGGCTTCGATGTCGGCGATTGCCGGGTGCATGCCGCGCGTGGCGCGTGGTGAGGATGGAATTCTGACATGGAAGGAAATTGAGGCGGTCATTCGGCCGAAGATTTATTACGACTCCCAGACGGCGCTGATCTGCCTGGAAAATACGATGAATATGTGGGGCGGGACGGTCTATCCAACTTCGCAGGTCGAGGAGATTTGCGAGCACGCGCATGCCGCAGGATTGAAAGTGCACCTGGATGGGGCGCGGTTGTTCAACGCGGCGACGGCGCTGGGAGAAAATGTCGCGCGCATGACCGGCAAAGTGGATTCCGTGATGTTTTGCTTGTCGAAAGGATTGGGCGCGCCGGTGGGATCGATGATTGTGGGGTCGAAGGCGTTCATCGAGAAGGGGCGCGTGTTTCGTAAGATGTTCGGCGGGGGAATGCGGCAGGCGGGAGTGATTGCGGCGGCGGGGCTGATAGCGCTGGAGAAGTCGCCGGGGCGATTGCATGTGGATCATGAGAATGCCAAGCGGCTGGCCGAGGGGATCGCGGAAATTCCGGGATTAGGGATTGACCCGAAGAAGGTGCGATCCAATATTGTGATTTTTGATTGTTCGAAAACTGGAAAGACGGCGGTGGAGCTGTGCGATGCGCTGCATCCACAGGGCGTCTGGGCGCAGGATACCGCCCTGCATTCGGTGCGAATGGTTACGCATTGTGATGTGGATCGGGTGGGAGTGGAACGGGCGCTGGTGGTGTTGAGGGATGTCGTGGCGAAAACACAGGGGAAGGGTGCATGAGAATTCGAATCGGGAATGCTTTTGAGAAGGCTGCCCTAGCGGCCTTCGCATTAACTGCGTTCAGTTTGATTGCCGTGGCGCACGATGCTGCTGAGAAAAAGCCGGCGCAGGCGGCGCCTCCTACCATTGCAGAGGCGACTGCGTTTGTGAATGACGCGGAGCAGCGTTACTACGACCTGACGAACGAGGCACAAAGAGCGCAGTGGGTGCAGGAGAATTTCATCACCGACGATACGGAAGGAATAGCGGCGCAGGCGGGCGAGGAACTGAATTCGTTCAGCGCGGAGATGTCCAAGCAAGCGCACCGATTCGATACGTTGCAGCTGTCGCCGGAATTGGCGCGAAAGATGCTGCTGCTGAAGCTTTCGACAAACTTTCCCGCGCCCGCGGATCCGAAGGAACAAAAAGAGCTGGCGCAGGTCCTGGCGTCGCTGGACGGCGATTATGGGAAAGGGAAGTGGTGCCCGGGTGGCGCGGGCGGAAAGTGCCTGGATATTACGGCCATCGAACAAATCATGGCGAAAAGCCGCGACCCGGAAGAGCTGAAGAAAGCGTGGATCGGCTGGCATGCCGTGGGCGCGCCGATGCGGCAGCGCTATACGGAGATGGTGGAGTTGGGAGATAAAGGATCGCGGGAGCTGGGTTTTGCGGATGCGGGCGCGTTGTGGCGTTCGAATTACGACATGCCGCCGGACCAGCTTGCGAAAGAGGCGGACAGGCTGTGGGAGCAATTGAGGCCACTGTATCTATCGCTGCATGCGTACGTGCGCGGACAACTGCGGAAGAAATATGGAAACGAATTGGTGCCGTTGAACGGGCCGATTCCGGCGCACATGCTGGGCAACCTTTGGAGCCAGGAGTGGAACAACGTTTATTCGCTGATGGATTCACCGAAACCTCCGCAGAGTTTTGACCTGACGAAGATTTTGCAGGACCGGCACACGGACGGTAAGGGCATGGTGCGGTACGGCGAAGGATTTTTCACCTCACTGGGATTCGCGCCGCTGCCGAAGACATTTTGGGAGCGGTCGCTGTTCACGAAGCCTGCCGATCGCGACGTGGTTTGCCATGCGAGCGCGTGGGACGTGAATTCGAAAGACGATCTGCGGATCAAGATGTGCATCCAGGTAACGGAGGAAGACTTCCGAACGATCCATCACGAACTGGGGCACAATTTCTATCAGCGTGCATATAACGCGCAGCCGCCGCTTTTTCAAAACAGTGCAAACGACGGATTTCATGAAGCGGTCGGCGATACGATTGCGCTTTCGGTTACACCGGAATACCTAAAACAGATTGGGCTGATTGATGCAGTGCCGCCGGCGTCCGGAGATATCGATTATCTTTTGCAGCAAGCGCTGGAGAAGGTGGCGTTTCTGCCGTTCGGGTTGCTGGTGGACAAGTGGCGGTGGGAAGTTTTCGCGGGCCAAGTGACGCCGGAGAACTACAACAAAGCGTGGTGGGAATTGCGGAAGAAGTATCAAGGCATCGCCCCGCCGGTGGAACGGACGGAAGCGGATTTTGATCCGGGAGCAAAATATCACGTAGCGGGAAATGTCCCATATATGCGGTATTTTCTTGCCCGCATCCTGCAATTTCAGTTTCAGAGAGCGCTTTGCCGCGAAGCAGGTTACAGCGGTCCGCTGCATCGCTGCTCAATCTACGGCAACAAGGCCGCCGGTGAAAAATTGAACAAGATGCTGGCGATGGGACAAAGCAAGCCGTGGCAGGAAGCGCTGGAAGCGCTGACGGGCGAGAAGCAGATGGATGCTTCGGCGCTGGCGGACTATTTTGCGCCGCTGAAAACGTGGCTCGACGAGCAGAACAAGGCCAATCACTATCCGGTGGGCTGGTAGTGCCCTCGCCTACAAAGCAAGTTCGTGTAAAATTAAAGTATAAAATAATCTTTGGCTGAGCATAGCCAAGAGACGCCGGTTACGAGGTCCTTGTGGAATTTAACTTTACCGATGAACAGGTACAGCTTCGCCGGAGCGTGCGCGAATTCGCGGAGGCGGAGATAGGCCCGCACGTGATGGAGTGGGACGAGGCATCCCATTTTCCGATGGAAATTATTCCCAAGCTTGGGGAGATGGGGCTGCTTGGGATTATTTTTCCGGAACAGTATGGCGGCGCGGGACTGGGCTACATAGAGTACGCGCTGGCGATCGAAGAGCTCGCGCGTGTGGATGGGTCGGTGGGGTTGATTGTCGCGGCGCACAATTCATTGTGCTCGAACCACATTTTCAAGTTCGGTACGGAAACACAGAAGAAAAAATATCTTGTGCCGCTGGCGCAGGGAAAAAAGATTGGGGCGTGGTCGCTGACGGAGCCGGAAGCGGGCTCAGACGCTGGCGGGACGCGCACCACCGCAGTTCGCAGGGGAAATTACTGGGTGTTGAACGGGGCGAAGACTTTCACTACGAACGGGCATTATGCGGATTATTGCGTGGCCATGGCGGTGACGGACAAGTCGAAGAGTTCTCATGGCATCAGCGCGTTTATTCTGGAAAAGGGAATGCCTGGATTCAAACCGGGTAAAAAAGAGAACAAGCTGGGGATGCGGGCGAGCGACACCTCGGAAGTTATTTTTAGCGATTGCCGCGTGCCGTTGGAAAACCTCCTTGGGCCTGAAGGGGAAGGGTTTACCGGCAGCCTGAAGATTCTGGATGGGGGGCGCATTTCGATTGCAGCGCTGGGGCTGGGGATGGCGCAGGGCGCGCTGGATGCGGCGATCAAGTATGCGAAGCAGCGCAAACAGTTTGGACAGGCGATCAGCGAATTTCAGGCGGTGCAATTCAAGCTCGCGGACATGGCCACGGAAGTGGAAGCGGCGCGGCTGCTGGTGTATCAAGCGGCGTGGCTGGCGGATAAGAAGGATGTGCGGTTCACGCGGGAATCAAGCATGGCGAAGCTGTTTGCCAGCGAAGTGGCAGTGCGCGTGGCGAATGAATGCGTGCAGATTCATGGGGGCTATGGGTTCATCAAGGATTATCCGGCGGAGAAATATTACCGCGACGTGAAGCTCTGCACGATTGGGGAAGGTACCAGCGAAATTCAGCGTTTAGTGATTGCCCGCCAGCTACTTGGTAAGAAATAATCGAGGAATGCGTCTGGCCTCTCCCGACCGTTCCGCAGGACAACGATGAGTTCGCCGGTTGAGACTTGGGCGGAACAGGTGCGCACGGGGGATGTTCGCGCGGTGTCGCGAGCGATTACGGCGATTGAAAATCATCAGGCTGAAGCGGAAGCCCTGCTTCGGCTGCTATTTCCACACACCGGGAATGCATATTTGACTGGGGTCACAGGGGCGCCGGGAACGGGGAAGAGCACGCTCGTTGACCGGCTTGCGGCGTATCACCGTAGACGGCTTGAAGAGGTTGGCGTGATCGCGGTGGATCCGACCAGCCCCTATTCGGGTGGGGCGATCCTGGGCGACCGCATTCGAATGCAGAACCACGCGAGCGATGGTGGAATGTTCATTCGTTCGATGGCGACGCGGGGATTTCTGGGCGGGCTTGCGCGCGCGACGGCGGAAGTGGCGCTACTGCTGGATGCGGCCGGGAAAAAACACGTGTTGATTGAGACCGTGGGTGTCGGGCAAGACGAAATTGATATTGTGCGGCTGGCGGACTGCGTGCTGGTGGTGATGGTGCCGGGGCTTGGTGATGACATTCAGAATATGAAAGCCGGGCTGATGGAGATCGGCGACATTTTCGTGCTGAACAAGGCCGACCGTGAAGGCGCGGACCGGCTGGAGCAACAACTGCTGGCGATGCTCTCGCTGGTGATGCCACGCGACGGATGGCAGCCGTGCATTGTGCGGACGGTGGCGTCGGAGAACAAAGGCGTTGAAGAGCTGGCCGCGACGGTTGCCAGGTTCCGGAAACATTTCGAATCGAGCGGCGAGCGAAAGCGGAAGCACGTGGAGCATTGGAAAAACCGGCTGATCGAACTGCTGCAGTCACGATTGCTGGAGCGCGCGCTGGGCGGGGTGGGCGGAGAAGCGCGGCTCGCGGAGCTCGCGGCGGAAGTGGCGGAGCGGAAAAAGGATCCGTTTACGGCGGTAAATGAAATTCTGAAGGGCAGCGGCTTGGCGGAACGAAGTACCTGAAGTCTTCACGGAGAAAAAGAAAATGGCGGCGAAGAAAAGCGGGAAGTCAAAGAGCGCCAAGCCGGATAAGAAAGCGGCGATTGGCATCATCGGCGGAAGCGGGCTCTATTCGATGAGTGGCTTGACGGAGATCCGCGAGGTGCAAGTGAAGACGCCGTTTGGCGATCCCTCCGACGCGATTGTATTGGGAGCTTTGGAGGGGAAGCGGGTTGCGTTTCTTGCGCGGCATGGGCGTGGGCATCGAATTCTGCCGGGAGAGATTAATTATCGTGCGAATGTGTACGCGATGAAGTTGCTAGGGGTGGAACGCATTATTTCGGTAAGTGCGGTTGGGTCGCTGCAGGAAGATTTGCGGCCGGGAGAGTTTCTTGTGCCGGACCAATTCTTCGACCGGACGAGAAATCGCGTCTCTACCTTTTTTGGAGATGGCCTTGTGGCTCATGTGGCGTTTGCGCATCCAACCTGCGGGCAGGTGGGAGGAGTGCTGGCAGATTGCTGCGTGCACGAAGCGATCAAAGTTCACAGGCGCGGGACATACATTTGCATGGAAGGGCCGCAATTTTCGAC
Source organism: Candidatus Acidiferrum sp. (assembly GCA_036522195.1). GTDB lineage: Bacteria > Acidobacteriota > Terriglobia > Acidiferrales > UBA7541 > Acidiferrum. The sequence continues at coordinate 44,286 of DATDGF010000049.1, forward strand.
GCTCGCGGAAGCGCAGGTCCACCGACAGCTGCGATTTGAGGTGATCGGCATGACCAATGTCACGGAGGCCAAGCTCGCGCGTGAGGCGGAGATTTGTTACGCAACGATCGCCATGATCACGGATTATGATTGCTGGCATCCGGAGCACGAATCGGTGACGGCGTCGCAGATCATCGCCACGCTCAACCAAAATGCGGAAAACGCGCAGCGAGTTTTGAGGGCCGCGGTGCGTGCACTTCCCCAGGGACGAACTTGCAAGTGTGGTTCGGCGTTGCAGCATGCGCTGGTTACGGATATGAAGCTTGTTCCTGCGGCCACCAAAAAACGACTCGGGGCCATCATCGGAAAATATCTTTTCTAGGAGAAGATTGTGTCCTTACTCGTAGTCGGTTCGGTAGCGTTTGATGCGCTCGAAAGCCCATACGGAAAGGTGGACCGGGCCGTAGGTGGCGCAGCGACGTATTTCGCGGTGGCGGCCAGTTTTTTTACTCCGGTGAGTCTCGTGGCGATCGTCGGTGACGATTTCACTTCGAGGGATGAAGAGATCTTTCGCGGGCGGCATATTGACACGGATGGCCTGGAGCATGCCGCAGGAAAGACATTTTTCTGGGCCGGGCGCTATTCGGAGAACTTGAACGAGCGGGTGACGCTGGCCACAGACCTGAATGTGTTCGCGGAATTCAAGCCGCGGCTGCCAGAAAAATATAGGAAATTAAAATACGTTTTTCTGGCGAACATCGCGCCGGAGTTGCAGCGCGACGTGCTGCACCAAGTGAAGGCGCGGCCAAAGCTGGCGGCGCTGGACACCATGAACTACTGGATCGAGCGTTCGAACGCCGAACTGCGCGAGACACTGAAACATGTGGACATCCTGATGATCAACGATTCGGAGGCGCGCGAGCTTTCGAATGAACACAATCTTTTGCGCGCCGCGAAGCACATTTTCAAAATGGGACCTACGACGCTGGTAGTGAAGCGCGGTGAATACGGCGCGATGATGGTAGACAAGCGTGGAGTCTTCTGCGTGCCGGCGTTTCCGCTGGAAGAACCGCACGATCCTACCGGCGCGGGCGACAGCTTTGCCGGGGGATTCATGGGTTATCTGGCGGGCTGCGGCGAGAAAAGCGATGCCGCGTTACGGCGGGCGATGGTGTACGGCTCCGTGCTGGGAAGCTTCGCAGTGGAAAAATTCGGTGTGGAGCGGCTGCGCCACCTGAAGCGCAGCGAGATACACGCCAGAGCACGCCACTTTGCGAAACTGACACAATTCAAACTCTAATTATGTAGAATCCGCTCGCGCGGGCGGTGGCATGAAACGATTTCCTCTGTTCCAAGGGTTGCGGCCGGTTCAGTGGTCAGAGGTGCCAAGGAATCTCCTGGCCGGAATCACGCTTGCGGCCATGAACATACCGCAGTCGCTGGGCTATGCGAGCATAGCCGGCACTCCAGTCATTACTGGCCTATACACGCTACTCCTCCCGCTTGTTGTTTTTGCTGCATTTGGTTCGTCGCGTTACCTCGTAGTGGCTGCGGATTCCGCTACGGCGGCCATACTCGCGGGCAATCTAACGGCGTTGGCTCCCATCGCGAGCGAACGGTATGTGGCGCTTGCGGGCTTAGTGGCGTTGTTGACGGGTTTCTTCCTTCTGCTCGCGTGGCTACTGAAGCTTGGATTCCTTGCGGATTTTCTGTCTCGAACGGTCCTGCTTGGTTTTCTCACTGGCGTGGGCTTTCAAGTCGGCATCGCCGTGCTGGGTCAAATGCTGGGAATCAACGTCCACAGCCGCCGGACCATCGGTCAATTTCTCGAAGTGCTGCGCTCGCTGCCGCAGGCTCATCTCCTGACGTTGGAGATTTCCTTAGCGGTTGTTGCCTGCATCCTCTTGTTTCGCCGATTTGCTCCAAAGTTGCCAGGCCCACTCTTTGCGGTTGCCGGGTCAATTGCGGCCAGCGCTATTTTTCACTGGGCAGAGCGGGGCGTGACTGTGTTGGGCCCCGTGCCGGGCGGCTTGCCTCATCTGGGATTGCATGGTCTTGGCTGGCAGGACGTGCAACTGCTGGTTCCCGTTGCCGGGTCTTGTTTTGTGATGATAATTGCGCAGAGCGCGGCAACGGCACGTGTCTATGCTACGCGCCATCATCAAGATCCAGACGAGAATACCGACCTGGTAGGCCTGGCCGCGGCCAACACTGCCGCGGCGTTTAGCGGGACGTTTGTTGTAAATGGCAGCCCTACACAAACCGCCATGGTCGAAAGCTCCGGCGGGACAAACCAGATGGCGCACCTCGCCACCGCCGGCGTCGTTGCTCTGGTGCTTCTCTTCTTCACCGGACCACTTCAGTTTCTTCCTCACTGTGTACTTGGTGCGGTGGTGTTCACTATCGCGGTACGGCTGATCGATGTGCGTGCTCTCAGGGCGATCCGCGTTGAGAGTCCCGGCGAGTTCGCTCTGGCCGTGACGACGGCGGTGGTCGTCGTTTTCGTCGGGGTGGAGCAGGGCATTCTTCTTGCCATGGCCTTGTCGCTCTTCCGCATCGTCAATCACAGCTACCGCCCGCACACCGCCGTGCTTAAACAGACTCCTGACGGAATCTGGCATTTGGAACCAGTCGTTCCAGGCACGCTCACCGAACCCGGGATGATTATCTATCGTTTCGGCGCGCCACTTTTCTACGCCAACGCCAATCGATTTTCCGAGGAAGTGCGGATGCTGGCAACAACAGCGCCTTCGCCGTTGCATTGGTTAGTCGTCGATGCGGGAGCCATCACCAATGTGGACTTCACCGCCGCACGTGTCTTGCTCGAAGTCCAGAAGGACCTCGCCGGGCAGGGCACGGGGCTCGTCTTTGCTCACGTGCAGTCGGACCTTCGGCCCGATCTGGATCGTCATCATCTGACGGGGGCGATCGGACCCAATCGCATTTTTGATACCTTGCACGAAGCTTGCTCCGCGCTCCGGGGCACCGTGCCAGTGGGCGGAAAGACGCAATGAGCAGGGATCTGGAACAACCTGTCGGACGCCGCAGTTTGTTCAACTTTGATTTCCTGGCGGGGCCTTGCCGACCTTGCTGAATAATCCTCCATCTATGATTCGTTACGGAGGCGTTCCTCATCGGTTCAGGCAATCCGTTAGCGAACCACCAGCCGCCGCCAATTGCCACTCGAACAGGGAAGTTATCTATGTGCAACGCCATCCAAAAGCACCAGGCACAGCTTTGAGGGGCGGTGTTAAAGTGTGATTGGAATTCGGACTGAACGGAGAATCGCACGACCCCGTAAATATCTGATCGATACTTGTGTGTTTTCGGGGTGCGAGTGCGGCGATGGGAATGAATTCTGAGATGACTTCGTTGAAGGGTTATCGCGAATGACCGGGAGCAATGGGACTCCAAGAAAACCAAAGGCGCTGGCCTCCGGTTCCCGGCTCGGCGTATTCGCTCCTGCGTCTCCCGCACCGGCAGTTGACATGATTGCGGGACTCACAGAGTTGAAGAGGCTCGGTTTTCAAGTGGTCGCGAATCAGGACACCAAAGCGGAAGGGTATTTTGCAGGATCGTCCCTGGAAAGAGTGGGCGGGTTTCAAGCGGCGGTGAATTCCGATCAGGTTGAGGGAATGATCGCGTTGCGTGGCGGTTACGGTTCGACCTACTTGTTGGATTACAAGCTGGAGAAAAGTCTGTCAAATCCGAAATGCCTGATCGGTTTTAGTGACATTACATCCTTGCAGATCTATCTCTGGCAGAAATGTGGCTGGGTGACTTTTTATGGGCCAATGGTTGCGGCCGGTCTGAACTCGGGACCCGGCGTAACGAAGGGCTATGACGAAAATTCTTTCTTGCAGGCTATTGGCAGAAAGGAAGCTGGCTGGAAGTTGCGGCTGCGAGGGGAACCGATGTTGACGGGCAATGCCACGGGAAGAGTGCTGGGAGGCTGTATGACTTTGCTGGAGGCCAGCATCGGAACGCCGTGGGAACTGGACACGCGAGATTCCATACTCGTTCTGGAAGACCGCGCGATGAAGCCGTATCAGGTCGACCGTGTGCTGATGCATTTGAAGCAGTGCGGTAAGTTTGAAGGCGTGCGCGGGATCGTTTTGGGCGACTTTCCTGAGAGTGAGCCAGCCGTAGCGGGTGCGCCTACCGTGCGGGAAGTGTGCGCACGGATTTTAAGGCTGCTGGGAGTGCCGTTGATATTTGGCGCGCCAGTGGGGCATACGCCGCGACCCATGCTGACAATTCCATTGGGAATAAAGGCGCGGTTGGATGCGGATGGCGAGGGAACGCTCGAATTTCTGGAATCGGCGGTGGTGGCTTGAGCGAGACGAAGCACGTGCATGTGATCGGGATTGGCGGTTCGGCCATGGCGCCGCTAGCGGGAATGCTCCGAGAAAGCGGCTACCGGGTGACCGGCGCGGATGCGGGCGTTTATCCGCCGGCCTCCACACTGCTGGGGAGCCTCGGCATTTCGTTCTTCAACGAATTTGATGCGGCACACTTGCAACCGGCCCCTGATTTGGTGGTTGTGGGTAACATCATTGCGCGCGGCAATCCGGAACTCGAAGAGGTACTGGACAAAAAGACTCCATATCGTTCGCTCCCCGAGATTCTGGAAGAGATATTTCTGCCCGGAAAACACTCGATTGTCGTCAGCGGAACGCACGGGAAGACCACGACAACGGCTATGCTGGCGTGGATTTTCGAAACGGCGGGGAAGAATCCGACCTTTCTCGTGGGCGGCGTTGCGGAGAATTTCGGTAAGAGCTACGGTCTTGGCGGCGGGGCGGAATTCATTCTCGAGGGCGATGAGTACGAGACGGCGTTCTGGGACCGCGGACCGAAGTTCTTTCACTACCATCCGGATGACTTGATTATTACTTCGCTGGAATACGACCACGCGGACATTTATGCGGACTTTGAGACCTACCAGTTGGCTTTTCGTAGGCTGGTGAATCTGGTGCCGCGGAGGGGGCGAGTGGTCGTTTGGGGCGACTCTGCGGAATCAGGGCCGGCGTTGCGCAGGGCGGCGGAGAAAGCATTCTGTCCTGTTGAAACTTATGGTTTTGATGGTGCGAATGATTGGGTAGCGAGCGACTTCGCAATCGATGGCGACAAGATGCGGTTTCGCGTGGCGCATCATGGCAAAGCGTTCGGGGAGTTCACTATGGCTGCGCTGGGGAGGCACAACGTCTTGAATGCATTGGCGGCCTCCGTGATTGCTCAGGGACGCGGAATCAGCGCTGAAGCGTTGGACAGAGCGCTCGCGACGTTTCGGAGCGTGAAGCGTCGAATGGACGTGAAGGGCGAAGTCGGTGGAGTGCTGGTGGTGGATGACTTCGCGCACCATCCCACGGCGGTGAGAGCGACGATTGAGGCTGCCCGGGGGCGCTGGCCGGGGCGGCGGCTTTGGGCGATTCTTGAACCGCGTTCGAATTCGATGCGCCGCAAAGTGTTTCAGGAGGCGCTGCCTCAGGCGCTCGCTCTCGGTGATCGTGTGATTCTGGGCGGGGTGTTTCGCGCGCAACAGCTTGGCGGCGAGAATCGGCTGGATCCAGAGTCGGTCGCAGAGAGTGTCCGTGCACTGGGGAAAGAGGCTCGCGTATTTCCCAGCTCCGAGGCCATTGCGGAGCATCTTGCGGTGGAAGCCAAGGCAGGCGATTTGCTGCTCATCATGTCTAACGGCAGCTTTGATGGTTTGTGCGAAAAGCTTTTGAAGAAGCTCGGCGAGGCCGACCGAGTTACCAGTGAGGCGAAAACTCGGTGACCTTTACTTTTTTCCGCAGTAGGTTTGTGCGCTCGGCAATCTTTTCATTCCTTTTTACCCTGACATTCAGCGCTATCAGCAAAGCGACGATTCAGTACGCCGTGTCGCTGGAGCATCCCGAACAGCACCTTTTCCATGTAACGATGACCATTCCGGATGTGACCGGCGAAGTGATAGTGAACATGCCGGCGTGGAATGCGCTGTACCAGATTCGTGATTTCAGTTATCACGTGCGGCAGGTCGAGGCGTTCGTTGATTCAGAAAGGGTCCCAATCGAAAAGCTGGACAAGCAATCGTGGCGCATCCGTGGCACGGGGACGATCAAGATTTCATACGCAACCTATTGGGATGAAAATGGTCCTTTTGCATCGCAGCTGAACTCGGGGCATGCATTCATCAACCCGGCGATGATTCTTCTCTATGTTCCCGAACGACGATCGGAGAGTGTGAGCCTGGGAATTCCAAACCCGCCATCCGATTGGAATGCCATCAGCGCCTCCGCTCACGGCGTCGAATCGATGGGAGGCGCGCGTAAATTTGTCTTCGAGGCTCCCAGCTTCGACGCGCTCGCGGATGGGCCAATTGAGGTTGGAAAATTCGAAGAGTTCGAGCTAAGCGGCGTGCCAGCGCGCGTAACGGTGGTGATTCACGGTGACAACTGGAAAAGGAAAAAGGTCGAGGAGGACCTGAGGCGTATCTGCCAGTACGAGTTGAAGCTGATGGATGGCGCGCCATTCGAACGCTACACATTTATCCTGCACATTGGAAAGGGTTCCGGCGACGGAGGAATGGAACACATGAACTCGACCGCGATTGGCATGCCGTCGGATGAATTCCTGGATGGAGTGGCGGCGCACGAATTCTTTCATTTGTGGAATGTGAAACGCATACGGCCTGTGTCACTGGAACCGGTGGACTATTCGAAGGAGCAGTACACGCGCGCACTGTGGTTTGCGGAGGGCGTGACGAGCACTTATGGCTCGTACACGCTGGTGCGTAGCGGAATCTGGAGCAAGGAGCAGTTCTACCTTGACCTGAGCCAGCAGATCAGCGAGCTAGAAAACCGCGCCGCCAATCGATGGCAGAGCGCGGAGCAATCGAGCCTGGATGCCTGGCTGGAGAGATATCCGCTTTACAATCAGCCGGAATATAGCGTTTCGTACTACACCAAGGGGCAAGTGTTGGGAGATTTGCTGGACATTTTGATTCGCGACCGCACCAAAAACGAGAGAAGTCTGGACGATGTCTTGCGCGCAATGAACACGGATTTCGCGAAGCAGGGGAAACCCTATCGGGACAGCCTGGACATCCGCTTGACGTCGGAAGAGGTTGCGGGTGGATCGTTTGAGGATTTTTTTCAGAAATACGTTGCAGGCACTGAGCCGTTCCCTTATCAGCGGGTTCTGGCGTTGGCTGGCATGGAGCTGCGTGTGGTGGAGCATAGCCGGCCAACTCTTGGGTTTTCCACTGAACGTGATGCGAACGGTGCCGTGAACGTGCAGGCGGTAATTGCCGAGGGCCCTGCCGCCGAAGCCGGTCTGCGCGCGGGGGATACGATCCTAACTTGGAATGGCGCTGAACCGCCGCGTCGGTTGGAGCGCTGGCTGAGGGAACAGAAGGCCGGCGACGTTTTGAAGCTGAAGGTTCGCCGGGAAGAGAAAGAAGTCACGATCGAGGTGCGGCTGGGCGAAATCAAGGAGACGTTTTATGGCGTGTCAGAGGATTCGCATGCGAGCGAAAAGGCGCGGCGGATCCGCGACGGCTTGCTACATGGCGTAACCAGCGCCGTCACAGTCCCCGTTCATTAGTTCGGCGGGCGGTTCCACGTTGCGCTTGACCCGCGACTCGGGATTCGAGAGAGTTCTGCCAGCTTCATGCTTCGCACTCTTTTCATCGCGGCGTTTCTTTCAGTCTACATCCTGCTGGTCGGGCCGCCGCTGCTGGTCTATACGCTGATCAGCGGGAATCCTGATCCCATCTATTGGGCAGGGATTAATGGGGTGATGTTTTTCGTCCGCGCAGTGGGCGTCCGAGTCCGCATGGAGGGCCGAGAGCGGATTCCTCCGGGCGTTTGTCTTTTCGTGGCGAACCACACCAGCTCCGCGGATGCGCCGGCTGTGGTTGGCGCGATTCCGCGAAGGATCGCGATTCTCCTCAAGGAGTCTTTGTTCAAGTGGCCGATCGTCGGCCAGGCGTTCCGCTCGGTGCACTTTATTCCTGTCAACCGAGGTCTGCATGAGTCGGCCATCGCCAGCGTGGAGAAGGCCGCAGAAGCTATGCGCGGTGGGCAATCTATGTTGATCTACCCAGAGGGCACGCGCAGCCCCGATGGGCGGCTGCAGCGGTTCAAGAAGGGCGCTGTGGTTATGGCCATTAAAGCGGGCGTGCCGATTGTGCCGATCGCTTGTTCGGGGGCGCAGAAGATCATGGAAAAGCGATCGATGGTGATTCATCCAGGGGAAATTGTGGTCGAATTTCTGGAACCGATAGATTCGGCTAAGTATTCACTCGACGAGCGGGAAACACTGAATGAGCGTGTTCGCATGGCTCTTGCGGCGGCTTTGCCTCCGGACCAGCAACCCAACGATGCGCGCGAGGCGGCGCCAAGTTCTGGTGGAGTTGATCAGGAAACTGAGGATGCCAATGCGAGTTAACAAGAGGATGGTGAGAGCATGCTCGTTCCTCGGGATAGCCATTATCCTTTTGTTGAGACCCGTGGCCGGGCAGAAAAAGCAACTGACGGCGCGTGAGGTGGTCGCGCTCATACAGCAACATGTGGGAGTGCCGTGGCAGGCAGAGACGGTGGACACTTTCAAGGCTGGCAGTTCGGAGACGGTCGTCACAGGAATCGCGGTCACGATGATGGCCACTATGGACGTTCTTCAGCGTGCGGTTGCTTCCGGTGACAACCTGATCATCACCCACGAGCCGACTTTCTATAATCATCTGGATAAGCTCGATCAGCTTGGAGAAAAGGAGAACGATCCGGTGCTGGCCGCGAAGCTGGCGTTCATAGCAGAACGCAAGCTCGTGGTCTGGCGATTTCACGATCATTGGCATATGCGCCAGCCGGACGGGATTGTGGCGGGAATGGTGCATACGCTCGGGTGGGAAAAGTATCAAGACGCCAAAAACAATATCCTTTTTTCTATTCCTGAAACGACTATCGAGAAGCTCGCGGCGGAACTCAAATCGAAGCTATGCACACATGTCATGCGGGTCGTTGGCGATCCCATTCTGAAAGTGAAGCGCGTGGTGCTCGTTCCAGGCGCTTCGGGATTTGCGGCCGAGACACGCGCGCTGGAAATGCCCGGTGTCGATGTTCTCGTCACGGGTGAACCGCGCGAGTGGGAAACCGTGGAGTATGTTGCCGATGCGGTGACTCAGGGAAAGAGCAAGGGGCTCATTATTCTTGGCCACATTCCGTCCGAACAAGCGGGAATGGAGGAGTGCGCGCGCTGGCTGAGGACGTTCGTGAATGGGGTGCGTATCGATTTTGTGGCGACGGTTGATCCGTTCTGGAAGAATTAGGATTTGAGCCGCTCAATTTCTGATTCCAGTTCGCGGACGCGCCTTTGCAAGTCCGGAAGCCGGTTGAGGGCCGCCACAGTTTTCAGCCATTCGCGATTCTCTACCGCTGGATATCCCGAATAAAGCGATTGCGCCGGAACGTCGTTGGGAACGCCGCTTTGCGCCGTTAGAACAGAGCCATCGCCGACAGTGAGGTGGCCGGCGGTGCCCACTTGGCCCGCAAGGATACAGTTCTTGCCGATTCTAGTTGAGCCGGCAAGGCCGACCTGGCCGCAGAGCAGTGTGTTGGCGCCCACGCGCGAGGCGTGCCCCACCAGCACAAGGTCGTCGAGCTTGGCGCCACGGTCGATGCGCGTCTCGCCTACGGTTGCGCGATCGACGCACGCGTTGGCCTGGACTTCCACATCGTCTTCGAGCACGGCCGGACCCTGCTGCTGCATTTTGTACCAGCTGCCGTCTTTTTGTTTGGCGAAGCCGAAACCGTCGCCACCGATGATCGCCCCATTTTGCAGAATTACACGATGGCCGATGCGGCAAAACTCGCGCACAACCGCGTGCGCATGAGCGAAGAAATCATCGCCAATTTTCGCTCCGCGATAAATGGTAACGGAACTGTGGAGAACCGCGTTGCGACCGATTTCAACATCTGCATCCACGAAACAGTAGGGTCCTACATGCGCCCCTTCTCCAATGCGCGCGGTTTTCGCGATGATGGCTGTCGGATGAATCGCCGGGGCATAACGCGGCGGTTGATAGAAAAGCTCGATGGCGTGCGCGAAAGCCAGGTAGGGGTTCGCTGTGCGCAGAGCCGCCAAAGGGGGAAGGGATGGATCGCGAGTCAGCGCGATGCCCTCTTCGACGAGAACCGCGGAGGCGCGCGTGGTCTTGAGTAAGGGAAAATATCGCCGATTAGCGAGAAAGGTGATCTGACCTGCCTCGGCTTGCTCAATTCCGGCAACCGCGCCAATTTCAACGTCGGGCAAGCCTTCCAGGCGGCATCCCAGTTTCCTCGCAACTTCAGAAAGTTTCATGGAGCGGCTCCTCAAAGGCTTTTGGGCCTTCGTGCGAGTCTCGCATAGGCCAAAGAGGGAAGTACAGGCGGTCGGGTTTACTCGTTGAAGAGACGCGGTTGAGCGGCAGCTGCGGCAGCAGAAGGCCTTCTGCGGGCAATTCCCACCACTCCGAGGACTGTGACTTCAGAGAGTGCGGCACGCGGCACGAAGATGCGGTCGGTGGTCGAATTGAGATCCGGGTGCGTGATTTGCACACCATTGTCGAGCAACGAAAGCAGGTCGTTCGGGACTACGCCTTCCAGTGTTTCTCCATCGATGTAGCGAAGCCGGACCCAAAGTCCATCGAGCTTTGGCCGGCTAAGGAACGCTTTGCGTTCCGGCTCGAAGTCGTCCGAAAACTCGCGAACGAAAAAAACCGAGCGCACTTTGCCCAGAGGAATCTCAATGTGCTCGCCATCGGGTGTCAACAGGTCGACGGGATCACTCTGCCCGAGGCGAACAGGATTCAGATACCCGCGCAAAGGTTTCTTGTCGGCGAGCACAATGATGACCTTCTTGTGAGTGGAAGCTGGGGTTCTATTCTTCAAGATTTAGCCGTTCGCAGGCCCGGATGACCGAATTTGCCAATCGGCAAAATGTATGTTATGTTAAGCTCGTTTTCCTGTCAACTCATTGTTTTCATTAGGGTTAGGGCCCCGGAGCGCCGCCCGTTGACCGAAAAAAAAGACATCCTCAAGTCGGCTTCGATCATCACCCTGGTCACCATCGTCAGCCGCGTTCTCGGCTATGTGCGTGACCAGCGCATCACCCTTCTCCTGGGCACCACGTTTGCCGCGGACGCGTACGTCCTAGCGTACCGCATTCCCAACCTTTTCCGACGCCTGGTGGCCGAAGGCTCAATGACGGCCTCGTTCATCCCAGTTTTCACCGGGTATCTGAGAGAGAAGCCGAAAAAGGACGTCTGGGAGTTCGCGAACAAGCTTTTCTGGACGTTGGCCCTTGTCGCCGCGGTAATCACCATTCTAGGCATGGTTTTCTCTCCTGCGGTCGTGCAATTGTTCTCGGGGGCCAATGTGGCCCGAAGCCAGGCTGTGGATTTGAACCGCATCATCTTTCCATATCTGTTCTTCATCTCGTTGGCGGCGCTGGCGATGGGTATCCTCAATTGCTTTCACGTCTTTGGACTACCCGCTGCGACGCCGGTGCTGCTCAATGTGGCCACTATTCTCTTTTCGGTCGGGATTGTGTGGCACTACATCGGTGACCCGGCCAAATCACTGGCAATTGGAGTTCTGGTCGGAGGCGTTCTTCAATTCCTAGTTCAAGTGCCTTCGCTTGTACAGCGCGGGATGAAGTTCACTTTCGGCATCTCCTTCACCCACCCTGCCATTAAGGATGTGGCCCGTTTGATGCTCCCGCGTCTTTTCGGCATTGGCATCGGCCAGATCAACCTTTTGATCGACACGAAGTTTGCAACTGCCAGTCGTATGCCTAGTGGCAGCCTTGCCGCGCTCTACGTCGCCGATCGCGTAATGGAGCTGGTGCTTGGCGGGTACGCTATCGCGGTTGCGACGGCGATTCTTCCTATGATGTCGCATCAGGCGGCCGCTAAGGATTTTGAATCCCTCAAGAAAACGCTGTCCTTCTCCGTTCGAATCGTTGCGTTTATCACCATCCCCGCGGCTTTGGGCTTGATGATTTTGCGGGAACCGATTATTCGCGTGCTCTTTCAGCACGGCCAGTTCGTCGCCGAATCCACGCGGTTGACGGCCCGCGCATTGCTTTACTACTCCATCGGATTGCCGGCGCTGGCATCGGTAAAGCTTATCGTCCCGGCGTTCTACTCCACCCGCGACACACGCACGCCTGTGATCGTAGCTTCGATCTCCCTGGTCCTAAACATCGTGCTCAACATTGTTTTCATCCAGTTTTTCTTCAAGCGCGTTCAGAACGGGGGCCCGGCATTGGCCACGGCGCTTGCGACTTTCTTCGATTTCTTCGCGCTCTTTATCATCTTTCGAATTCGCTATGGCGCGATGGGAACCATGGACATCCTGCGTTCTTTTTCCAAGGTGTTTCTCTGCTCCAGCCTCATGGGCGTAGCTTGCTGGTTTGGAAACTACTACACGGCGTTCACCGTGCACTCGCGTTTTCTCGTGCAGCTCCTTGTTTTCGCCGGACTGATCGGCGGGGCTACGGTGCTCTATTTGGCTCTCGCCTGGCTTTTCCGATGCCATGAGATCGAAGAGGTTTACGGTATCGCTACGCGGCGCACGGTCGGCGGTGGCAACGGTTACGCGGAGCCCTGATGGAAATCTCAGCAGCCATTTCGTCGTTTTTGACGCACGTGAAGGTCGAAAAAGGCCTGTCTTCCAACACCGTCTCCGCCTATCACCGCGACCTGGCGAAGTTCGATGAGTTTGCCAAGAAATCCAAGCTCAGCCTGGAGTCCGTCAGCCGGGACGATCTGGTGGATTTCCTGGCGTCGCTCTATCGCCAGAAGCTGGAGAGCAAGACCGTGGCGCGACATCTCGTTACTCTGCGGAATTTCTTTCGCTACGCGCAAATCCAGGATTTGATTGCCGCCGATCCCTCGGTGAACCTGGAATCGCCAAAAATCCGCCGCTCGTTGCCCGGATACCTCCGGCTGGAGGAAGTCGAACGGCTCCTTGCGGAGCCCGATTCGAAAACTTCACTCGGACTGAGGGACCGCGCCATGCTCGAGGTCTTGTACTCCACGGGCTTGCGCGTTTCCGAACTCACCGGCCTGCGAGTGACCGACCTCGACACCAAGGTGGGTTGCGTGCGCTGTATCGGAAAGGGTGACAAGGAGCGCATCGTTCCCGTGGGAAAGAAGGCGCTCGGGATGGTGGACAAATATCTTCGCGATGCCCGGCCGAAACTTCTTGCCAAGGGCGCGAGTACTCCGACTCTGTTCGTCAATCGCAGAGGGCGTCAATTAAGCCGCGTGGGAGTCTGGAAAATTCTCTCGGCGTACGGGCGCCGCGCGGGGCTTCGTACGGCGCTGACACCGCACATGCTCCGCCACAGCTTTGCGACCCATCTGCTCGAGCGTGGCGCGGACCTGCGATCCGTGCAACTCATGCTGGGCCACGCGGACATTTCGACGACACAAATATATACACATGTCGTCGAAGAGCGTTTGAAGCAGATTTACAAAGCGCATCACCCGCGTGCATAACGCGGCCGGCCAAAGGAAACAATTGCGGGTGCCTCCGCCGCGTTCAGCGCGGACACCCTGAAGCTGAAGGAGCGCAATGCCAGACTATATGTTTTTGTTGGAAAGCCGGCTCTCGCCGGAACAACGTGCCGCGATGATGCGCGTGCAGGAACTCTCTGCTGCTCTGGGATTCAACGTCTATCTGACCGGCGGTACCGTCCGCGATCTCGTCACCGGCGCATCTCTCCGCGATCTGGACTTCACCGTGGAAGGCAATCCTTCGAAGATCGCCCATGAACTGGAGAAAGGCGGCGCAAAAATCCTGGTCGATGACGAAAAACTTCGCCAGGTCGAATTGCTCTTTGCCGGTGATTGCGATGGCAGCATTTCCGGAGCTCGTGACGACCACTATGTTCGCCCGGGGACCCGCCCCGAGATTCGCTGGTCGACGATCATGGAGGATCTCCGGCGCCGGGATTTTTCCCTCAATGCCATCGCCATTTCCCTGAACCCCGCCTCGCGCGGCCTGCTATTGGATCCGACGAATGGATTGTCGGATATCGAGCGCGCTGAAGTCCGCGCGCTGACTATTCACAGTTTCACCAACCAGCCCGTGCGCCTCCTGCGCGTGCTGCGCTTCGCGGCGCGCATGGGGTTCAAAGTGGAAGCGCGGACGCAGGAGTGGTTCGACCTGGCGATCGAGCGCGAACTCCAGAACACGATTACTCCTGAGGATGCCGGCGGGGAACTTCGCGCCGCAGCTCGCGAGGAACGGCCGACGGTCGTGCTGAAATCCTGGGAGGAGCACGATCTGCTCGAGGCAGTAAATCCCGTCTTGGCAAAGAAGCATCCGGACTACGACGCCATCAACCGCCTGATGAAGGTGCGGGAGGATTTGTTTACCGCGGGATTCCGGCCTCGTCTCGCGACGCCCATGTTGCTGGCCATTCTGGGGCGTTTGAAGGACAGAGTGCAGGCGAACCTTCTCGGAAAGGCGGGATTCCGCTCGGCCGAAGTGGCGACTGTGCTGGAATTCGAAAACGAAGCGCTGGAAGCACAGAAGGAGCTGCTTGGACGGAAAATGAATGCTCCCGTGGACGCCTACCGGTTCCTTGAAAAGCTTCCACTCGATCAGCTGGCCTATCTGCTGGCGGAATCGAACAAGTCCGCGGCACTCTCGAAAATCCGGGCGTATCTCAACAAGTGGCGGCCGATCCGCCTCGGACTTCCCGTCGTGGCTTCTGAACTGGAAGCTCTGGGAATGCCGCGAGGGCCGAAATTCGACCAGGTTGTTGAACAGGTATTCGCCATGCAACTTACCGGCCGGGGGAAAACTCCTGAAGAGCGCGTAAAGATTCTGCGAAAGCTTTCTGGGATCAAGGAACAGCCGAAAAAGAAGGAAAAAGAAAAAAAGCCGGCGAAGGGCACGGACAAAGCTCACGCTGCGGCGGCGATGGGCGACGCCGCCAAGCACAAGCATGCTGCTGCTGCGGCCGATGCCAGACACGCGGGTAAAGAAAAACCGCCGTCATCAAAAGCGGCAGGGAAGCATGCCGCAGCGGCGCATCGCGCCAAAGCTGCCGCCTTCGCAAAGAAGCACAGAAAGCGCAAGTAGCGCATCTACAGTACAAGAGTGAGTCGCCTGTGGGAAACGTCAGAATGCGTAATGCAATTCTCCTGGGGGAGCCGTAGAATCGAGTCTCATGGGCCAACCGCAGTTCGTTCATCTACACGTTCACACGGATTTCAGCCTGCTCGACGGGGCTTGCGAAACCACCGAGCTCCTGGATGAAGCTTCGCGCCAGAAAATGCCTGCCGTGGCCATCACCGATCACGGCAATCTCTTTGCGGCTGCGAATTTCTACTACGAAGCCAGCAAGCGCGACGTCAAACCGATCATCGGTTGCGAGGTTTACGTCGCCAAGGGCAGCCGGCATGAGCGCGGCGAAAAAACGAACGGCAGTAACGGCAAGGATCGCGGAGATGCTGAGCCAGGGATGCGCGGCAGCAACCATCTTGTGCTGCTGTGCGAATCGCTCGAGGGCTATCACAATCTAATCAAGCTGGTGTCCGCGGGGTTCCTTGAAGGCTTCTATTACAAGCCGCGCATTGACTACGACCTGCTTTCGAAACACAGTAAGGGCCTGATCGCGTTGTCTGCATGCCTGCGCGGCCCGGTGACCGAAGCGGTCGTGGATGAAAAATACGACCAGGCACGCGAGAATGCCTACCGTTTGCGCGAAGTCTTCGGCAAAGGCAATTTCTTTCTGGAAATCCAGGATCAGGGGCTGGAAGTCGAGAAACGCGTCAACGTCGATCTTGTCCGGCTTTCGAAAGAGACCGGCATCCCTCTCGTCGCCACCAACGATTGCCACTATCTGCATCACGATGATGCTCACGCCCAGGAAGTGCTGCTGTGCATTCAGACCGGCAAGACCATGAGCGATACCCACCGCATGAAGTTCGCGACCGACCAGTTTTATTTCAAGACGGCTGCAGAGATGGCTCAGGTATTTGGCGAACTTCCGGAAGCCTTGACCCGCACGGTGGACATTGCTGCGCGATGCAATGTAAAGATTGAACGCATTCCGAATCCGTTCCCGGAATTCAAAGTTCCCGAAGGGCATACTTCCTCGAGCTATTTTGAAAAGGTAGTGCGCGAAGGTTTTGCCACGCGCGTGCCATACCTGGAGCGCCTACAAAAACAAGGCACACTTGCGAATGCGCTTGCAGAATACGAACGGCGCCTCACGTTTGAAATCGAGATGATCAAGAAGATGCGCTATGAAGGCTACTTCCTGATCGTTTGGGACTTCATTCATTACGCGCGTGCGCAGGACGTTCCCGTTGGCCCCGGCCGCGGCTCTGCTGCGGGCAGCCTCGTCAGCTACGCGCTTCGAATCACCGATGTCGATCCTCTGCAGTACAACCTGCTGTTCGAACGCTTTCTGAATCCCGAGCGCATTTCCATGCCCGATATCGACATCGATTTCTGCATGCGGCGCCGCGGCGAGCTGATCGAATACGTCACCCAAAAGTACGGGCGGGAAAACGTCGCGCAGATCATTACGTTTGGAACCATGGCGGCAAAAGCCGCCGTGAAAGACGTTGGCCGCGCGATGGACATTCCCTACGGTGAGGTCGACCGGTTGGCGAAGCTCATTCCTACGACGCTGGGAATTGAATTGAAGGATGCACTGCAAGAGGCGCCGCAATTGAAAGCCGCGATTAACAGCGATGAGCGGCTGAAGGATTTGATGGCCGTGGCGCTGAGGCTGGAGGGCTTGTCGCGGCACGCCTCCACGCACGCGGCGGGCGTAGTGATTTCACCGCGGCCGCTTACGGACGTCCTACCTGTTTACAAGACGAATCGCGACGAAATCACCACGCAGTACGATATGAATGCGCTGGAGCGCATCGGCCTCCTGAAGATGGATTTCCTCGGGCTGACGACGCTTACGGTGCTTCACGACGCCGTTCGAATGGTCGAACAGAACCGCGGCGTTAAAATCGAAATCGACAATCTCGCGCTGGATAACGCTGAAGCGTACAAATTATTTGCGCGCGGCGAGACCACGGCCATTTTTCAGTTCGAATCGCACGGCATGCGCGACATTCTTCGCCGCTATCAGCCCACGCGCATCGAGGACCTTACCGCTCTCAACGCCCTCTACCGCCCCGGCCCGATCCAGGGCGGCATGATCGATGACTTCATCAACCGCAAGCAGGGTAAGACGAAGGTCAGCTACGAACTCCCCCAGCTGAAGGACATCCTGGAAGAAACCTACGGCGTCATTCTTTATCAGGAACAGGTGATGCAGATTGCCAATCGCCTGGCGAGTTTCTCCCTGGGCGAAGCCGACATCCTTCGCCGCGCCATGGGTAAGAAGAAAAAGGAAGAGATGGCGGCGCAGCGCGCCAAGTTCATGACCGGTTGCGCATCCAACAAGATTGCGGAGAAGAAAGCCGAACGCATCTTCAACCTGATGGAAGAGTTTGCAGGCTACGGCTTTAACAAATCACACTCCTGCGCGTATGCGTTGCTCGCTTACCAGACGGCCTATTTGAAGACGCACTACCCCGTCGAATTCATGGCCGCTTTGTTGACCTCGGATGCCGGGAACACCGAAAAAGTCGTGAAGTATATCAATGAAGCGCGCGGCATGGGCATTTCCATCTTGCCGCCGGATGTGAATGAGAGCGACCTCTATTTCACTCCTATTGGCGAGTCCATCCGCTTCGGCCTCGCGGCCATCAAGAACGTCGGAGAAAATACCGCCAAGGCCATTCGCGAGTCCCGGCTGAGCCAGGGTGAATTCAAATCGCTCTACGATTTCTGCGAGCGCATCGAATCGCGCTTCCTCAATAAGCGCGTTTTCGAAAGCCTCATCAAGTCTGGCGCGGTGGATTCTCTCGGCGCGCGTGAATCGATGCTGGCGTCTGTGGACGATGCCGTCACCGCGCTGCAGCGCGCTTCGCGCACTCGCGAATCCGGGCAGCATGGTTTATTCGGCACGGCGGCCGCCCCGGCGATATCGCCCTTCGAATTGCGGGAAGCCGCTCCCTGGAGCGAGGAGGAACGGCTCGCCAGTGAATACGCCATGCTCGGTTACTACGTCTCTGGCCACCCTCTCGCGAAGTATTCTTCACGGCTTCAGGACATGAAAACCGTTTCGCTCGACCAGGTCGAGGAGCAGCGCAACGGAAAAGAAATCACCGTGGCGTCACTGATTGTCGGCACCCGGCCGATGCGTTCCAAAAAAGGCGCGCGCTGGGCAATCTTCACGATCCAGGATATGACCGGGGTCCAGGAGTTGCTGGCATTTCCGGAAAGCTTTGCTCGCCTCGAACAAGTCCTAAAACCCGGTAACCCGCTCCTCCTCAAAGTGCGCGTGCAGGTGGAGGAAGCGGGCACGCGTCTGTCTCTGCAGGAAGCCCGGCGCCTCGAGGAATTAGCGGAGAGTGCGGGGCCAAAGGAATTCCGCGTGCGACTTGAGATGCCCTCGATAACGGAAGAGGCGCTCGATCGTTTGGAAGATTTGTTCGCCGGTTTCCCGGGGTCTTGCCAGGTCGTCTTCGAACTGTGCTCGGCGGATGGTTCCCTGGCAGTATTACAGGCGCAGCAGCGCGTCAAAGCGTCCCAGGAATTGATGGATGAGGTCCGGCGAATTTGCGGCGAGAGCGCCGTTGCGGCGGTAGGGGAATGAGCGCGCGGGAAAAGAACAAAACGGAAGCGCCTTCCCTGGACCGCCAGAAGGAGATCGAGCGCTTGGAAAAAGACGTGGAAGAGTTGCGGCATCTGGCGGGCGACGCCGATGCAGACGCGGAGCTGGAACGCCTGCGCCAGCAGGTGACGGAGCTCCGACGTGAATTCTACGCACACCTGGGCCCTTGGCAGCGCGCACAGATTGCGCGTCACCAGCAGCGGCCGTATACGCTGGATTTTATTGGATTCTTATTTACGGATTTCATCGAACTGCACGGTGACCGCGGTTACGCCGACGACAAAGCCATTGTCACGGGACTCGCGAAGTTTCACGGCCGGCCCGTGGCGGTCATTGGCCATCAGAAGGGGCGCGACACGAAACAGCGCTTGATTCGCAATTTCGGCCAGCCAAAACCGGAGGGTTACCGGAAGGCGCTGCGCGTGATGCATCTCGCCGCGAAATTTGGCCGCGCGATCCTTACCTTTATCGATACGCCGGGTGCGTATCCCGGCATCGATGCCGAGGAGCGCGGCCAGGGCGAGGCCATCGCGCGAAACCTTCGAGAGATGGCTCGTTTGCCGGTGCCCATCATTGTAACGGTCACGGGAGAAGGCGGCTCGGGTGGAGCTTTGGCGATTGCCGTCGGCGATCGCATCAACATTCTGGAGAATAGTTTCTACTCCGTCATTTCGCCCGAGGGCTGCGCCTCGATTATCTGGCGCGACCCCTCCAAAGCAGAGACCGCAGCTGCCGCGATGAAGATCACGGCCAAGGATTTGAAAGAGTTGGGCATCGTCGACGAAATCGTTCCCGAGCCCGAGGGCGGCGCGCACACCGGCCACGAGGTGGCTGCCCGGTTCCTCGATGAAGTGCTGGACCGGCAACTGGTTGCGCTGACGAACCACCCCGTCCGGGACTTGCTTGCGATGCGCTATGAAAAATTCCGCAAGATGGGTCAATTCTTCGATCTGGGAAACTGATCCGCAGTCACTCGATAGTTCCAGAGCAACTCTGACATCACCGTCCCGCGAAATTCTCACGGATTCGGCGGCGTGAAGAGTTTCAGATTCTCCGCTTTCCAGCGCATGGCGTCGTGGATGCGGTTGTGTCCGCTGGGGTGGTCGTAGAAAAACCACTCTTCGAAAGGCCCAGGACTCATCTTGCGATATTCGCCGAGGTGGATAGCGGCCTGCGCGAATCCATCCGGCCGGCGGCTGGCGTTTAATCCATACATATCGGCTTCGTGTTCATTGGTTCGAATGTGCGTGTTGAAGAAAGGCGTTAGAACGAAACCGAAAATCGAGACAATCAATAAGGCGAGTGGAAGCACGGCCGTGTCGCCAAGGCCACGAATCTGCCATTTCTCTCCCCAGCGTTGCAGTGACCAATCGAGAGCCCATCGCAGCAACGCGAAAAACACTACGATTACCACGAGAAAGAAGAGCAAGTCCTTTTGGATGTGATGGAGAACGTAGTGGCCCATCTCATGACCCATGACGGATTGAATTTCTTCGGGTGATCCACGGCGAAGGAGATTGTCGTTGAGGGTGATGCGCATGGTCTTGCCAAAACCGCTGACGTTAGCGCTCATGCGCGTGGTCTGCCGCAACGTGTCGATTTGGTACACGTCATTCACGGAAATGCCGTTGGCCCGTGCCATGCTGAGGATTGGCTGCGTAACTTTGGGATCATCCAACCGCGTGATCTTGTTAAATATCGGAAAGATGAATATTGGCGAGATGACTACCGCGAACACCATAAAGATAAACGCAACGATTGCTCCCCAGATGTGCCACGTGCGTGGCAAGCGACGCACAATTCCAAACAGCAGAACCGTAATAATCCCGCCCAAAACTATACCTACCAGCAGTCCTTTGAACTGATCCATCATCCATGGACCAAGCGTCTGCGTCGCCAGGCCGTATTGACGCTCACGGATGTAGCCCTCGTAGACCGCCAAAGGGAAACCGAGGATCGATGTGAGGATTAGGTACTCCGTCCAATAAATGAGAGTTTGCAGGGGCTTGAACCGCGTCAGGCGCTCCGCGAAATTGCGCATGGCCGCGGACCATCGGAGATTCAACAGCACGACGGCAATGACTACTCCATAGAGAAAATCCCAGAGGATGAGCCAGTAGCCGCCTTCGAAGTAAGCATCGGAGCGGGCTGTCGCGTTCGCGGGGATGCGCGCGAGATAAGCCTCAGTAGCCGCGTCGGCGTTAAAATGGTCCGAGGGCTGAGCCTCCGGCGGAACGGTGATGACGGAGGGCATGGCGGTGGCTGGCTGCACGCCCGGAGCAGGTGTCTGTTCTGCGCGCGCCGCACACAAGCCCAGAGAAAGAATCAGCACAAGCAGGCCCGCGCAAATGGTGATGCGTGAATTCATGTTGCTCCCTGTTTCAAAGTGATTTCTTCAGTCAGGCAATATACGAGGGGTGCCGTGCAAAAGTTTCAGCGATGGAGCACGGTCATCGAGAGGAGCGAGCTCCGGTGAAATTCTAGCGAACCACAGCCCGCCCGAGCAGAACGAAGCGTGAAACTCACTTGTGATCGTTCGAACGCGCCTACGTACCCATGTAAGTGACGTGAACGTAGGCACCGGTGTGGATGTTATAGACCATGTACCACCCCGGATGGTCCGGATCCTCGTAAACGGTGAAATCGTCACCGCAATCCCAGCACCAATCCGCGCAGAGCGGCCAATCCCAAGCCGCGACTTCAAAGTAGAAACCGCCCGGCAGCCAGAAACGGTGATGGTCGCGATCCACCCGAATGACGTTGTACCTGTATGAGGGACCAAAGTGCTCGAAGTGGCCGTGGTCGTACGGATGGTCGACGTGGTAGCGCTTGTCGTTCGGGCTGTCGTGACCGTACCAATGATCGTTGTTCACGTGCGGCGTGGTATTTACGTGCCCACTTTGATGATGCTCCGGCTCCGGCTTGGCTTGAGGCTGTGGCCGGGAAGAGGGCGGCGGAGGTACGTGCCCCTGATTCGCGCGAGGCGGGTTTTGCGACGGCGGGTGCTGGGCCGGTTGTTCCGAAAGCAAAGGAAGAGCCGCAACGAAAACCAAAGCAGCCGGAAAAAGCAATCGTGGCTTCATTCTCTTCTCCTCAAATATTCTAATGTGCACACCAAAGGCTTGGCCTGCTGGTGCGACGTGTGGGTAGGGAACAGCGGGTACAAAGCGAACTCAGTTGATCGTGCGGTGAAGGACCGCGGCGATTTGGCGCATCTCTTCCGCGAGAATCGCAAATTCTTCGGGGAGGATCGACTGCATACCGTCGGAGAGAGCTTTGTCCGGTTCATGATGGACTTCAATCAGCAGGCCGTCGGCGCCGACGGCCACCGCCGCCCGCGAGAGCGGCAAAACTTTGTGGCGCTTGCCGGTGCCGTGGCTGGGGTCAACGAGAATAGGCAGGTGGCTGCGTTTTTTCACCGCGGGAACGACCGCGAGGTCCAGCGTGTTGCGCGAAAAATCTGAAAATGTCCGGACGCCTCGCTCGCACAGCATGACCTTGTAGTTGCCTTCGGACATGACGTACTCCGCAGCCATGAGAAATTCGTCGAGCGTCGCGGACATGCCGCGTTTCAGTAGCACAGGCTTCTTCGCGCGCCCGGCACGCTTGAGCAGCGAGAAATTCTGCATATTGCGCGCGACGATTTGAATCACGTCTGCATACTCCTCCACGAGGTCTAGGCTTTCGCTATCAATGGCCTCAGTGACGATTCCAAAACCATATTTTTCGCGAACCTTCGAAAGTATCTTCAACCCGGATTCACCCAGTCCCTGGAAGCTGTACGGGGAAGTGCGTGGTTTGTAGGCCCCGCCGCGAAACAGTCTCGCGCCGGATTTCTTTACGCGCTCGGCGATGGCCAGGCATTGCTCTTCAGTCTCAACGGCGCAAGGGCCGGCCACCAGAGCGATATGCTCTCCCCCGACGATCACGTCACCGGAAGGGGTAGGGATTCGCAGGATCGTGTCTTCTTCTTTGGTCTCCCGGCTGACAAGCTTGTAAGGTTTGCTGACGGGAATGCATTCCACGACCCCGGCCATGGATTCCAGCACACCCAGGTCAATTGCGCCTTTGTTTCCGGTAATCCCGATTGCGGTGCGCAGCGACCCCGGCATGGGGTGGGCCTTCAGTCCGAGGCTCTCAATGCGCTTGCAAACAGCGCGAACCTGCTCCTCGGTGGCGTGCGACTGCATGACGACCAGCATGGATGGCGGCTCCCCAGTGCAGTGATGGACTCATGAGTTTACGGCAAGGCGGCGTGAGGCCGCAAATTTTGGGGTGTGGGGCGGTTGGCGTAAATTTCCGATCGAACCAGGTCTGAGTTGTGCCCAGGTTTGGGTCGGATTCCTCACTGGCAGATGATTACGTAGTGCTCGTTTTTCAGAAATAGGAGTACGGTTGGCAGTCTGGTTAAATTTTCACGGGTAACCCAGAAATCTATCTGATCCAGATCCGAATACTCCTGATGTGAAACTTTCAGTGTGTACTTGCCCGGCGGAAGGCCGTCGAACTGGAATTCGCCTTTCTCATTCGAGTTTGCGACGTGCGTGGTGCCAGTTTCTATCTGGGTGGCGGTGATGGCGGCATTTTTCACGGGACTGGCCGAAGTGGCGTACTCCGCAAGCTTGCCGGCCAGATTCGTGTTGCCAGAGCGGTTCTCATACGATGGGCGAATCATGGGAAAGCATTCTGAAGTTGAGAGCCGCACTTCAATCGAGACTTGTCGAACGACTGGCTCGACCAAAGATATAGTTTGGATGGGCGTCCGCCCGAATCCGGGCTGATTTAGCTCCAGTTCGTATGTGCTTAGGGGCAAGCCCACAAACTCGAAATTCCCGTTTTCGTCTGTTTCTGCATTTCGGGCTTTTTCCACCGACAGAAGGTTCACGGTGACACCCGGGACGCCGAAACCTTGCGAGGCACGTACCACACCCTTAATATGAGCGGTGGACTGCCCGTGCAGGCCTGAGGGAGAAGCCAGGAAGAGCGCGTTCGAGAAGAGCAAACAAAGGGCGGCTATCTTCACATTTTAAAGTATACCAGTATCTTGCAAGTGATACGGCGAAGCGCATTTGTCTCACACCATTAGCACGCAATTAGGCTGCAATCGAGGCTAAAAAGGGGCAGGCGGCTAAAGGAATGGTGATTGCCGCCTGTGATAGAATGGATGGTTTAAGACGGAGCAGAAATTCTCACTAAGCATGCCTGAACAACCCATCATCCAACCGACAGAATTCGACCCCGAGGACGAGTATCGCCCGGAACCTGAGCCTGAACCGCAGCCGCCGTCCTGGATGGATGGCAGCGTTCGAATCGGCATCCACACCTCCATCGTCGGCAGCTATCTGAATGCGCTTGAGGCGGCCCGCAAGCTGGGTTGCAACGCGCTGCAAATCTTCTCTGCCAGCCCCAGAGTGTGGCAAGGCGGATCGTCGCGTATTGCCGAGGTGGATGCCCAGGCTTTTCGCGCGCGGCGGGAAGAACTCCGGCTCGGCCCTCTGGTCATTCACGCCAATTACCTGATCAACCTTGCCTCGGCCCAGCGCATGCTCCAGACCCGCTCCATCCAGGCTTTCCATGATGAAGTGGTGCGAGCGATTGCGCTAGGAGCTGATTTTCTAGTGGTGCACCCCGGTGCGCGTGGCGAAGCCACTTCCGCCCAAGCGGTATCCACCATCATCGAATCCATCAAGCAGTCCGCCAAGCGCTCGCAGTTGGGCGGATTGCAGATCCTGGTCGAAAATACAGCCGGAATGGGAACGACTGTTGGCTCGCGGCTGGAAGAAGTCGCTGAAATTCTGCAGGGCCTTTCGAGCCTGCCGGTGGCCGCGTGTCTGGACACAGCACATCTCTTCGCCGCTGGCTACGACATCAGGACCGAGGCCGGCCTCGCCTCCACCCTCGGACAAGTGGACAACACGATCGGCCTCGATCGCGTGCCGGTGCTGCACGTGAACGATTCGAAGATTCCCTTGGGTGGCCGTGTGGACCGGCACGAGCACATCGGGAAGGGCAAAATCGGCGCGGATGCGTTCCTGAAAATTCTTCGGCATCCCCGGTTGGGCGCGCTACCTCCAGAAGGGTTGTTGGGACGTGCATTCATTTTGGAAACACCGATTGATGAGCCGGGCGATGACCGGAGAAACGTTGCAGCTCTCTGGGAACTGGCGGGATTGAAAGATCAGGCGCCCGAGGCGGAGAAGGGCTTCTCTATGCTCACGGCGGCGCTCAAGAAAAAGATGGACGCGCAGACTCCGCAAAGAAAATCCGTGAGCCCGAAAACAAAGAGCGCGAAACCGGCAAAGGCACACAAAGCGGCGAGCAAGCGCAAAAAATCGAAGTAAAGGGGACCCGGCGGCGTGGCGGACTACAACCCACAAGAAATTGAAGCCAAGTGGCAGAAGCGCTGGGCGGAAGCGCGCGTGTTCGAATCGGAAGCAGACCCTTCGAAACCGAAATACTACGTGCTGGAAATGCTGCCGTATCCAAGCGGCACGATGCACATGGGCCACATGCGCAATTACACCATCGGAGACGTGGTGGCGCGCGTAAAGCGCATGCGCGGATTCAACGTGCTACATCCGATGGGCTGGGATGCCTTCGGCCTGCCCGCGGAAAATGCCGCGATCAAGAACAATACTCACCCGCGGACGTGGACCAACAATAACATTGCGGAATTTCAGCGCGTGTTGCGGCGCTTTGGCTTCAGCTTCGACTGGCGGCGCGAGATTTCCACCTGCGAACCGGAATACTACCGCTGGAACCAGTGGTTTTTCCTGCGCATGCTGGAGCGCGGCCTGGCCTACCGCAAAAAGAGCCGCGTGAACTGGTGCCCCAAGTGTTGCACCGTGCTGGCGAACGAACAGGTCATAAATGGCGGCTACTGCTGGCGTCATGAAGACACGCTGGTCGAATCGCGCGAGATCGAACAGTGGTTTCTGAAGACCACGGCATATGCCGAGCAGTTGCTCGATGACTTGGACCAGCTCGAAGGCGGATGGCCCGAGCGCGTCATCCTCATGCAGCGGAACTGGATCGGTAAATCGCAAGGTGCGAAAGTGAAGTTCGCAGTCGCGGATGTCGCCGGCCTCGAGGCGATTGAAGTTTTTACCACGCGCATCGACACGATTTACGGCGCGACTGCGGTGATCCTTGCGCCGTCGCATCCCCTCGTCTCGAAGCTGCTGGAGGGTTCGCCATCACGAGCTGAGGCAGAGCCCAAACTGGCCAAGATGCGCCAAAGTTCGGTCAAGACTGAAGACCTGGCCACCATGGAGAAGGAAGGCTTTCTTACCGGGCGGTATGCCGTAAACCCTTTCAGCGGCGAGAGGATCCCCATCTGGGTCGGAAATTTTGTCCTGATGGAGTACGGCACAGGCGCCATCATGGCCGTCCCGGCTCACGATGAGCGCGACTTCGAGTTCTGCCGTAAGTATAGGCTGCCCATTCGCCTAGTGATCCAACCGCTCGATGGTGAGCCACTCGTCGCCGAGAAAATGCTGGCGGCGTTCGACGCCCACGAGCAGGGAAAGCTCGTCAGTTCCGGTCCGTTCGATGGTCTCTCACCCGAAGAGGCCAAAGCCGAGATGGCCGCGTTCGCGGAACAAAAAGGATTCGGCCGCGCCGAGACGATTTTTCGTTTGAAGGATTGGGGCATTTCGCGTCAGCGTTATTGGGGCACCCCGATTCCAGTTGTTTACTGCGCGCGCGACGGCATGGTCCCCGTACCGGATAAAGATTTGCCCGTTTTGTTACCCCCGAATCCGAACCTGACTGGGATGGGTGAATCGCCGCTCGCAACGACCCCGGAGTTTGTGGATACCACCTGCCCGAAGTGCGGCGGCCCCGCGCGCCGCGAGACGGACACCATGGACACTTTCGTCGATTCGTCCTGGTATTTCTACCGCTACACCGATCCCCACAACGACAAAGCGCCATTCGATTCTGCGAATGCTGCTTACTGGTTCCCGATCGACCAGTATATCGGCGGAATTACTCACGCTATTCTGCACCTGCTCTATTCGCGATTTTGGTGCAAGGTGATGCGCGACATGGGCTTGATCAGCCACAACGAACCCGCTGCCCGGCTGTTCACGCAAGGCATGGTGCAAAAGGGCGGCGTGGCCATGTCCAAGTCCCGGGGCAACGTCGTCGGCGCGGAAGAAATGGCGCAGAAATACGGCGCGGACACCGGCCGGCTTTATACACTCTTCGCTGCGCCGCCGGAAAAAGATTTGGAGTGGAGCGAGGAGAGCATCGAAGGCTCCTGGCGATTCCTCAACCGTGTATACCGGCTTGTGGATCGTCATGCAGCCGCTCTCCGCGGCGTCAACTGCGGAAGGATCGATGCCGCCGCAACGACTGCGAAAGAAAAGACACTGCTTCGCAAAGTGCACCAAACTTTGCGCCGCGTCACACAGGATTTTGAGACGCGCTGGCACTTCAATTCGGCGATTGCCTTGATCATGGAACTGACCAACGAAATCTATGCACACGAGCCCCTCGAGGAAGGTGTGCGCCCGGAAGTTCGCAAAGTAATATTGGAGCTGCTGACGCTCATGCTGGCGCCCATGACGCCACACATCGCGGAAGAATTGTGGGAGATGCTCGGCCACCCGGACGAGCAGTGGATTGTGCCCTGGCCGGCCTTCGATGCAGAGCTCGCACGGGAAGACGAGGTCGAGATCGTGGTGCAGGTCAGCGGGCGCGTGCGCGGTAAGGTAACAGTCGCTGCTGGAACCGGTGAAGAAGAAATCGTTAAGCTGGCGCAGGGCGAGCCAGGGATCACTCACCACCTTGCCGGAAAACGAATTGTGAAACGGATTTTCGTGCCGGACAGGTTGTTGAATCTCGTCGTGGTGTAAAGGGGATGGCATGATGGAGAGCGCGGCAAAGCAAGCGGCAGAACCGGCCAAGCAGCACGGAGGCAGGATGAAGGCGGAACTCGGCGGCGTGGTAGTTCTCGATTTCGGTGGGCAATACACCCAGCTGATTGCACGCCGAATCCGTGAGCAACAGGTGTTCTCCGCCGTTTTGCCTTGCACAACCTCTGTAGATGAAATTCTCAAGCTACAACCGGCGGGAATTGTGTTATCCGGTGGCCCAAGTTCCGTCTACGATCCGCAGGCGCCCGAATGCGATCCCGCAGTCCTGGCGCAGGACATTCCGGTACTCGGAATCTGTTATGGCATGCAGTGGATTACTCACGCCCTGGGTGGAAAAGTGGAGCCGGCGGATCGGCGTGAATATGGCCGCGCACAACTGAACATAGACGATTCGAAAGGGAACGCCTGCTCCGATCTTTTTGCCGGAATTCCGAGCTCACTCCGCGTTTGGAACAGTCACGGAGATCACGTCCAGACACTACCTGAAGGTTTTCGCACCATCGGACGCACGGAAAATGCTATCGCCGCCGTGGAAAATGCTCAGCGCAAGATTTATGCCGTGGAGTTTCATCCCGAAGTGAACCACACGGAACGCGGAACCGAGCTCCTTCGGAATTTTCTCTTCAAAGTTTGCAAGGCAGAGCCAAAGTGGAGCGGCGCCGCCTTCATCGAAGAAACCACGGCCGCAATCCGCGAAAAGGTTGGAAACAAGTGGGCCATCTGCGGGCTTAGCGGCGGCGTCGATTCCACGGTCGCAGCCGTTCTGGTGCATCGGGCCATGGGAACGCGGCTGACGAACATCTTCGTGAATACCGGCATGCTGCGAAAAAACGAGTTTGAAGACACGCTCGAAATGCTCCGTGACCGCCTGCATCTTCACGTCATCGGCGTGGATGCATCTGACAGGTTCCTCGATAAGTTAAAAGGCATCACTGACCCGGAGCAGAAGCGCATGATCATTGGCGGTGAATTCATCGCCGTCTTCGCCGAAGAAGCCCAGAAACTTCAGGCAGGCGAAGCGCACGGTGAGATTGGCTACCTCGTTCAAGGCACTCTGTATCCCGACGTGATTGAGTCGGTTTCGGTGAAGGGCCCCTCCGCCACCATTAAAACGCACCACAATGTCGGCGGGCTACCGGAGAAGATGCCGTTTGCCCTGATCGAACCCCTCCGCGACCTCTTTAAAGATGAAGTCCGTCGCATCGGCAAAGACCTTGGCCTGCCTCAGGAAATTCTGGTAAAGCATCCATTCCCGGGTCCGGGATTGGCCGTGCGGCTCCTCGGCGAGATCACCCGTCCTCATTTAGCAACGCTTCGGAATGCCGACGCCGTCGTCGTGGAAGAAATTCGCCATGCCGGTCTCTACGAAAAGGTGTGGCAGGCGTTTGCTGTACTCTTGCCTGTTCGAAGCGTGGGAGTGATGGGTGACGGCCGAACCTACGGCCTTACCGTGGCCGTTCGGGTAGTGGAATCCGACGACGCCATGACTGCGGATTGGGTACGTTTGCCCGGAGAAGTACTGGAGCGCATTTCCACGCGCATCGTCAACGAAGTAGCGGGCGTAACGAGGGTCGTCTATGACATCAGTTCGAAACCGCCGAGTACGATCGAATGGGAATAGCCTCGGAGGAGTTCCAGCGAAGGGGAGCAGCTTCGAAGCTGAACTGGAGTACTACGGGCAATAGTCTCAAAACAAAAACCAGGTCGCGTTGCGGGTTTGCGTGACCTGGTCGATGAGTTCGGACGGTTCGGACGATTGTTCCCAGAGAAGTGTGATCGCTAAGCTATCGAACGGCCATTTTCTGGGCCATGTACAGAATCAGCTTGCGATCCCCTTCCTCCACTTTGCTCAACAAGCGGCGAAGCTTGTTGAGAAAGCGGGCGTCTTTGCCCATGCTGCCCCACGCGATGTCATCCGACGACTTCCGCTTGGGGAGATTTGGCAAAACGGGCGGCTCCTCGCCGTCATAAAAGAGTTGATAGAGTGGGCACTCGAGAGCGCGTGCCAGCTTTTCCAATGTTTCGATGGCCGGTACGGTATGGCCATTCTCGACACGGGAAATATAACAGCGAAGCAAGCCGGTACGTTTTTCGATGTCGCCCTGGGAGAGTTTCTTTTCTTCGCGGAGTGCGCGAAGTCGGTCACCGATAATCATGGCGGCATTATTCCATGTCGGTAAGATGGGTTGCAAGTAAAAATTTGACCGGCCTGGGCCTGAAACACCTGGTGGGTTCGGGGCAATCTGGCGATAATATCCGTAACCAAATGGCTATGCCACGCGTCCCAAAAGTAGAGCCGATTGACTCGCCGGCCGGTCCGGCGGCCGCGAAGGTTCGTGTCCGCGAGCCGGCGTCGACAGCCGACGATCGCGAACTGGTTCGGCGGGCACAGGCCGAGGATCAGGAGGCCTACGAAGAGCTTGTCCGGCGCCACCAGCATCGCGTCTTTGCCGTGGCGGGGGGCATCCTTCGCAGGCGCGAGGATGTCGAAGACATTGCGCAACAAGTCTTCGTCAAAGCTTATTTCTCGCTGAAGCGATTTGACCAGCGAGCTGCCTTCAGCACCTGGCTTTACAAGATTACGGTGAATGAGTGCTGGGACTTGCTGAGAAAAAAGAAGGTGCGGCCGCTGGTTTATGAATCGGATCTAAGCGAGGAGCAAGCCAGGCAGATCGTGTCTGCGGAAGCCAAAAGAGTCATCGCGCCGGACATCAGCGACAAGCTCGAGGCGCGGCAGCGCGTCGAGCAATTGCTCGAAGGTCTGGACGAGCGGGATCGGCTCATGCTGGTGCTGAAGGAAGTGGAAGGCTTTTCGATCGAAGAGGTTGCGGAAGTCCTGGACCTGAACGCCAATACGGTAAAGGTCAGACTGTTCCGGGCCCGGCGCCGCATCGTAAGCCTGTCCGCGAAGCGCGGAAATTAGGCAGTGCGGACCAGTACGATTTTTTGGAAATGGGTTGTAGCAGAGAGATGGCAATTAGCGAGGAGGCGGGTATGTGGTACCTGCTGACGAAAACGAAAAAAGAATGCAGTCAGATGCGCGACGTGCTGGAAAATTCCTCGGCAACGCGTCCTCATGGCGCAAGCATCAAAGGGCTTCTGGAGGCCCTGCCGCCAGCCCTGCGCGCCCACTTTTCCGAATGCCAGAACTGTCGCGAGGCGGCGCAGGATCTGTTTGCAACCCGGGAACTTCTTGCGAGAGCTGCTTCGAACGCGGAGGAACCGGGCCCATGGTTTGCTGGCCGCGTTATGGCGGCCATCGCAGCTCGCAAGCGGGAACTCGCGCACCCAGTGAGCGCGTGGAGTGTTGTGCCAAGGTTTGCTTCGCGGCTTTCCTGGATGACTGCGGCTGTCCTGCTGGTGGGCAGCACCTGGCTGTTCGAACGGCCGGTTAGCGCGCCGACCAGGCAGCCCAGTGCTGTGGCCGCCCAGGAGTATCTGTTCGAAGCGCCACAACCTCCGATGAATCAGGACGACGTTCTTATGAGCATGGCGGAGAAAAATCAATGAGTGAGACAACTGCTACTCGGAAAGCGGCTTTCTGGGTTGGCGTAGTGTTTCTGCTGGGCGCGGCGCTTGGCGGAATGCTTGGCTACGTTTTCGCGCACCACACTGCGATGGCGGCTCCCGCGCAAATGACCGATGCGCAGAAAAGAGCCCAGAAGGTCGAACGCCTGACGCAGGAATTGAATTTGACGGCGTCCCAGCAGCAGCAGCTGGACGCCATCTTGACGAGCGTCCAGGGTGAATACAAAGTGATCCGCCAGTCGACGGAGCCGCAGATCGATCAGGCGCGGCAGAAGGGCCGCGAGCAGATTCGCGCCATTCTGACGCCGGAGCAGAAACCGAAGTTTGAGGAATTCCTAAAGCGATTGGACGAAGAGCGAAAGAAAAATCCGCAGTAATCTGCGAGCGCGCCACACTTCAATTCTGCGCAGAATCCCTTGGCGATTTTGACCTCAGATTTTCACGATCAGTTTTCCGGTGTTTCCGCCCGTGAAAAGCATGTTAATGGCATCGGGAGCTTTTTCCAGCCCTTCGACGATGGTTTCACGGTCCTTCAGTTTCCCGAACATTTTCCACTGACCGAGCTGCGTGGCGGCTTCCATGAAGCGCGCCGCGTAATCGAGGAGTAGGAAGCCTTGGATGCGGAGGCGCTTCACTATTACTGAGCCGAGGCTGACCATATTGGGGTCTTCTTTGGTATAGCCGGAGATGAAGCCGCAAACCACCACGCGGCCATGAAGATTCATGCGGCTCAAGACTTCCTGCATGATTTCTCCGCCGACATTTTCAAAATCAATGTCGATGCCATTGGGAGTGGCGGCGGCGAGCTTTTCCTTCCAGTCCGGATGCTTGTAGTTGATGGCGGCGTCGAAACCGAGATCCTTGGTGATCCAGGCGCATTTGTCATCGGTGCCGGCAATGCCAACGACGCGGCAGCCGTGAATCTTTCCGATTTGCCCCGCGATGCTGCCGGTAGCGCCGGCGGCCGCGGAGACCACGAGCGTTTCGCCCTTCTTCGGCGCCGCGATTTCCATTCCGAAAAAAGCAGTGAGGCCGTTCATGCCGAGGACACCGAGGAAGACAGTGTCCGAAACGAATGGAATCTTCGGAACTTTTTGGAAGAACTGCTTGGCGGAGGAATCGACGATAACGTATTCCTGAAGGCCGGTTAGGCCAGTGATACGATCGCCTTTTTTGTAGCCGGGGTGGCGGGACTCGACGATTTCGGCGAAACCGCCCGCCCGCATGACTTCGCCGATGGCGACAGCAGGAAGGTAACTATCGACCGCCATCCAGACGCGCATGGTCGGATCGATCGATAAATACTTCACCTGCGCCAATGCTTGCCCGTCTTTCAACTCCGGCACCGGCGATTCGGCGAGCTGCAGGTCGCCGGGCGTGAGAAGACCTTTCGGACGTGATTGCAGACGAAGCTGTCGATTGGTGGCCGGCATTGTTAGAAGGGAATGTCTTCGTCGGAGATTTCCGGGCCGCCTCCAGCGGGGGCGGTTCCGCCGAAGGAATCCTCCGCGGGCGCGGCGTGGCTTTCGAAGTCATCGCCGCCACCGGAACGTGCGCCGGCGCCAGCGCCAGCAGCAGCGGCGCCTTCGGAGCGGCCACCGAGCATGCGGAAATTCGTTGCAACAATCTCCGTGGTTGTGCGCTTCTGGCCTTCTTTGTCCTGCCATTCGCGCGTTTGAAGGCGGCCTTCGAGGTAGAGAAGGGAGCCCTTTTTCAAATACTGCTGAGCGATTTCGGCCAGTTTGCTCCACACGACGATCTTGTGCCACTCAGTGCGTTTTTGGCGCTCGCCATTTTTGTCTTTGTAAGATTCATCGGTGGCGACGGAAAAATTTGCGACGGCCTGGCCGCCGCCGGTGTAGCGCGTTTCGGGATCGCGGCCGAGACGGCCGACGAGAATGACTTTATTTACGGACATGGAAATCCCCCTGCGATGGCGAAGATAGCATGCGGGCGAAGAAAAGGGAAATGACGGGAGGGAAGTGAACAGAGATCAGAGATGAGAGAAGAGGGGCTAAGAATGTTGGATGTGACCGATGAGAGCGCGAATTGACAATCGCAGTGGAGCAGCCTAACGTTGCGTTCGTTTTGGTACAGGGAGGATTCCCAAGTGCGAGGAAATAGAATTGTTGGTTTGACAGGTGTGGCTTGCGCCTTCGTGCTGATATTTGCGGCACGCCACGGCGCTCAGGCTGAACAATCTATTGCGCCGAATCCCAAGATGGCTGGCCTCTTTGAGGGGCATGAAGATGTTGGCACGGTGCTTCATCGCGGGTCGGTGGAGTACGACGCGGGGAAAGGGAGCTACACGATTGCTGGGAGCGGTGTGAATATGTGGTTTGCGGCGGACGCGTTCCAGTTCGTCTGGAAGAAAATGGCGGGCGACGTGACGCTGACGGCGGATATTTCTTTCATCGGCAAAGGCGTGAATGAGCATCGCAAGGCGGTGCTGATGGTACGGCAAACGCTTGAGGCCAATTCTCCGTACGCGGATGCGGCGTTGCATGGCAACGGATTGACGTCGCTGCAATTTCGCGACGAGCAGGGCGCGGCCACGCATGAAATTCAGGCTAATGTTTCGGCTCCGAGACGGTTGCGGATTGAGAAGCGCAGCGATTACTTCACGATGTGGCTGGCGGGTGCGGACGGCGAATTTCATCTGGCGGGCGGATCCACGCGGATCGCGCTGAAGGAACCGTTTTACGTGGGGATTGGCGTATGCAGCCACGACAAGGATGTGGTGGAGAAGGCGGTGTTCTCGAATGTTGACGTGAAGTCGGAACAGGCTGTAGCAACGGCCGCTTCCTCTTCCACCTTCTATAGCACCTTCGAAATTATTACCGTGGCATCCACGGACCGGCGCGTGGTGTACGTGGCTCCAGAAAGGTTTGAAGCGCCCAACTGGATGCCGGACGGGAAGAATTTTTTGTTCAACCGAAATGGGCGCATCGAGAAAATTCCTGTGAGTGGCGGAACACCACAGATCATTGACACAGGATTCGCCATCCGCTGCAACAACGACCATGGGATTTCGCCGGATGGCACGCAACTGGTGATCAGCGATCAATCGCAGGAAGATCATCGCTCGATGGTTTATATCCTGCCGATCGGCGGCGGAACGCCACGGCGGATCACGCAGAATTCGCCTTCGTACTGGCATGGATGGTCGCCGGACGGGAAAACGCTGGCCTTCGTGGGCCAGCGGAACGATGATTTCGATATTTACACGATTCCCGTGGCGGGCGGGGAAGAGACGCGTTTGACGACCGCCAAGGGGTTGGACGATGGCCCGGAGTACTCGCCGGACGGGCAATATATTTATTTCAATACCGAGCGCACCGGTCACATGCAGATCTGGCGAATGCGCGCCGATGGAAGCGAGCAGGAGCAGGTGACGTTCGACGAGTTCAACAACTGGTTCCCGCACATTTCGCCGGACGGGCAGCAGATGGTTTTTCTGACGTATGACGCCAGCGTGGCCGGGCACCCCGAGAATAAAGATGTGATGCTTCGGATGATGTCGCTGAAGGACAAGAAAGTCAGGGTGCTGGCGAAATTGTTTGGCGGACAGGGAACCATCAATGTGCCTTCGTGGTCCCCAGATGGGAAGCAGTTGGCGTTTGTGAGCTATCAACTGGTGCCGTCCGGGAAGTGAGAAGGACTCCAGAGTTCCAAAGCGGGAATTGTTGGTGTGCACCCGGCAGTTTTCGTAAGAGTAGCAAGCAAAGGACTTACAGGATGCGGAACTTGGATTGAGTGCGTAAGCGATGGAATACACGAAGGAGAAAATCGTCTGAATGTCGGAACGTCCTAACGTCGAAATGTCGGGAAAATGCAGAAGGACCCCCATACCCCCGGGAATTTGTAAGGAGTCAAAGGAAAGGGGTTGCAGGAGGGGGTATTTATAACGATGTGAGCCCAAAAGAGTTACGGTGACGGGATTTTCGTCATGGTGAGGAGACGGAGAGGTTGGCCGGGGATAGCGGCTGCGGATCACGGCTCATGTTACTTGATGAGTACCTTACTCGTAAAGTAAAATTACAGAGTTGAGGGGAAAGGGGTTAATGGCATCATCCTGCGGAGAAGGAGGGGGAGTGGAACCCCATGGGTTCGTGGGGTTGCATGCGCGGGCGGGTCAGCAAGGATGCTGGCGCTACGAGGCGGGATGGGGAGTTAGCAGTGGCCGGGCGGGGGAGTGCTAGCGGGTGGCGGTGACGGGGACGCCGAGTTCCTTGAGTTTGGCGCGGGCCTGGCGGTCTTCTTCGGTGCCGGGGTAGCGGCGGACGACTTCGCGGAGCTCGCGGACGGCTCCGGTTTTCTGGCCGAGCTCGATGAGGGCCATGCCTTTCCGGAGGCGGGCCGGGGCGAGCTTGAAGCTCTTGGGATAGTTGGTGAGAACTTTGTCATAGTCGGCGACAGCTTCTTGGTACTGTTTTTGCTTGTAGGCGATTTCGCCGAGATAGAACTGAGCGTTAGAGGCCAGATCGGTGTCAGCGTAAAACTTGAGATATTCCTGGAATTCGGAGCGAGCGAGATCATATTTGCCGCTGGTGATGTCCCGCAGACCGTTGGAATAGAGCGTGTCAGCGGAAGGCGGTGGGGAACTGGGGGATGCGGAAGCGGTGGGGCTTGCGGTTCCCGTCGCGGGAGCGGGCGCAGTGCCGGAGATTTTGGCGTCAATGCTCTGGACGGAGTTCTGGAGATCGACGAGCTGCTGATTGAGCTTGCCGAGGCGCGATTTGATTTCCTCAAGGTTGTCGGAGAGTCCCTGAACTTGCGTGGACATGGTGTCGAGGCGCGCGCCGGAGTTCGCTTGAACATCCTGGACGGATTTCTGGAGCGAGCCCATGGTGCCTTCGATCTTGCCAAGACTGGTGTTGGTCTGGTCCACGATGGTGCGCATGCCCGTGTGCTCCTGGGTGATCTGCGTGGTCAGATCTTTCTGGCCCTGGAGCAGAGTGGTGACGTCGCGCTGTAGCTCGATCATCTCGCGGGCAACGGCTTCGGCCGGGTGCGGGCCGACGAGGCTTCCGGCCATCGCCCCGGCGAGAACCGCGGCACTGAAAACGAGAACATTACGAATACGCATGGACAATCCTCCTAAAGGGCTACAAAAGGCTCCCGGTAAATGGCGGCCAGCAGAGCGGCCAAGAAAATCCTACAGGCCAGGGAATGAGTTTCCACTTTAACCAAGAGAGCCGCGGGCGGGCAAGGTCTTGCCCGGGGGCGCGGCTCTGTCAGTCATGAAACGGCCATCGTCACGAACAACTGCGGTGCGGCAGCTTAGTTCGCCTTGACGAAATGACCGCGACGGTTCTGCTGCCAGCAAGCCTCGGTGCTCTCCATGCAGAACGGCTTCTCCTTGCCGTAGCTGACGGTGCTCATGCGGTCTCCGGAGACGCCCAAGGAGACGAGGTATTGCTTGACGGCGGCGGCGCGGCGATCGCCGAGACCCAGGTTGTATTCCGTAGAACCGCGCTCGTCGCAATGGCCTTCGATGGTTACTTTGACCTGCGGATAGTTCTTCAGGAATTCCGCGGTCTTGGCAAGCGCCACATGAGCGTCGGGACGAATGTCGGCTTTGTCCAGATCGAAATAGGCGTCACGAACTTCCTTCAAGAAGAGTGCATCAATGGAAGGTTCAGTGGGCGCTGGCGTCGGCGTCGGCGCGGGAGTGTTCACCGTCACGCTGGCGGAGGCGCTGGCATTGCCGCCGGGACCGGATGCCGTGATCGTGTAGGTTACCGAAGCCGCGGGAGTGACTTTGGTAGAGCCTTGCGCGGTCACGGGACCTACCTCCGGCGCGATGGAGAGCTGTGTGGCGTCGGTGGAATTCCAGCTCAAGGTCGAAGATTCACCCGGGTTGATGGAAGAGGGGCTGGCCTGCAGCGTCACCGTGGGACGCGCTGCCGCCGGGGGTGGCGGCGTTGGTGTCGGGGCCGTAACGGGCTTCTTAGCGCAACCAAAGGTGAAAACAGCGGCGGCGAGCGCCACGATCAAGCCAACGTGCGAGAGCGAGCGTGAAGCCAATCTCATGCTAATCCTCCTCGAGAGTAGAATCCCGTGTTCGTCCCACCAGAGCCAATATCCTAACACCAGCGGGCTGGGTCCGGGTAATATATCGCATCACGATAGATTATACATCGCGCACAAATTCCTGCGAGCGGAAATGTGAAATCCACCAGCATCGAGCGAGATTCGCGCGCGTTCCTGCAAGCGACGGAGCCGTTCATTTGGACGACCAATTGGGCGATTCATTGTGGCCGGCGTTGGTCAATTGATGCGGCTGGGAACCGTCGGCGAGCATGGTCCAGATCTGGCGCGTGCCGCTGCGGGTCGATTCGAACACGATGTGGCGGCCGTCGGGAGCCCAGCTGGGGCGCTCGTTGCGGCCCTGGTCGCGCGTCAGCTCGACAAGTTGCTGGGTGGCTGCGTCCATGACGTAGATGTCGTAGTTGTCGTTGGGGCGGCGCCAACTGAAAGCCATGAGCTGGCCGTTGGGGGCCCAGGCGGGATCGATGACGTAGCCTTTATCGGGGAGGTCCAGCTTGGTGCTGCTGGTGCCGTCGGCATTCATCATGTAGAGCTGCGGAGTACCGCCACGATCGCTGACGAAGGCGATGGTCTGGCCCGTTTTCGGATTCCAGGTCGGCGACATGTTGGCGCCGTTGGCAAAAGTCAGCCGCTTGGGGCGGTTGCCGCTGGCGTCGGTAACGTACAGCTCGGGGCTTCCCTGCATCGAGGAGGAAAAGACAATTTGTGTGCCGTCGGGCGACCAGGCAGGAGTGATGTTGGTGCCGCGGTAGCGCGCGAACGAGACGAGTTTGCCGGTGTCCATAGAGAACATGCAGATTTGCGCGCTGGTGACGCCCATGTTGGGGGCGAAGCACGTGAAGGCGATGCGCGAGGCGTCGGGCGACCAGCGTGGCGTAAGTGAGATGGATTTCAGGGAAGTGAGCGGGCGCTGGTTGGAACCGTCGTAATCCATCACCCAGATTTCCTTGGGGCCGCCGCGGGAGCTAACAAAGGCGATTTGCGTGGAGGCGACTCCAGGGAGGCCGCCGGAAAGTTTGCTGATAATTTCGTCGGCGAACTGATGGGCGAATTTGCGGACCTGGGCGTCGATGGGGGCGCCGCGGTAGATTTTTCCGACTACGGCTTGCGAGGAAGGATTGCGGACGTCGTAGAGCCAGGCTTCGATGGCGACTTCGGCGGTGGATTCGGAAAGATTACCGAAGCCGAGGAAATTGGCATTGGTGGGGGGATCGATCCAAATGGCAGGTTTGAGTTCGGCGGGAACGCTGGGAGCTTGTGGCGGGTAAAAGCTGGGGCTGGCGAGTTCGAGGATGCCGCTGAATTGCAGATCGTCGCGGACCACCTGGGTGAAAAGGGAAGCGTGAGGTTTGGCGGAGTCGGAGCGCGCGGCGAAATCGGAGATGGCGAGGCGAGGTTTGTTGACATCACCGAGACCCGTGCCAGCACGAAACCATCCCTGGGATTGTGCGAACGTAAGTTGCGCGGCCATCGCGAGAAAAAGGACGAGCGAAAGCGCGCGGTATCGACTAAGTGTGCCACTCACTTTGGGCTCCCATCAAACCATGAAATTGAGATTCTCAATCGATTCATCTCCTTCACTGATTCTCTCTATCCGGGAAATCCCAAAGCACGGATACGTCTGAAGCTCTCCAATCGGTGGGGAGCGGCGGAAAAGGGACCGAACTTTGGATTGCACGCAGGCCAGCGGTGTCCCAGGAGGAATTTCCGCTCGATTGTTCGACACGAAGATTTTTTATGGTTCCATCGCGCATGATCGTGAAGGAGATAACGCAGTGGAGCGTACGGGAGTTGCGCGCTTGGGGATCAAGGAAGAGCAGATTCCAGTTAGGAGCGACGCGGCGTTTTGCGGCCGCGATATACCAGCCGTAACGCGTAGCGAAGTCCGTGTTTCCCTGACCTGGGACGGAAGAGCCGCTGGATCCTGCACCGGGAGTTTGCGAATAGCCAGTGGGGAGATCGGGATTGCCGCCTTTGCCAAAGGGGACGGCGTTGTCTGGGGGAGGCGTTTTGCTATTGAGAGTTCTGGAAGGGCGCGAAGGGGGCAGAGGTTTTTCTTTTTCGAATTTGGGGATTTTTGTGGCGTCGGTTTTGGGTTCAGGCGGTTTTGGCGGTTCTTCTTTGTAGAGGCCTTTTGTTGGATCGACGGCTTTGCTTTCGGTGACAACGGTTTCTTTCGGCATCGGAATTCCGGCGCTGCTGACCAGGCTCACTTTCGTCCCGCCCAGATCGCCACCAACACCACCCCATTGGTTGTTTCGAAACTGGATGAAGGCGGAGACGGCAATGACGACAGCCACGCTGACGTGCATGATGATGGAATAGATGAGGAACTGGCGGAGGCTCTGGTCCTCTTGTTGCGTGCCCCCGTAAGGGTCGAGCGAATTGGCGGCAAGGGTGGTCATCTTTAACGAGTGGGCGCGCGGTTGGTGATGGGCTCCGTGACGATGCCGATGTTGTTGATGCCGGACTGACGAAGCGCGTCCACGACCGCGGCAAAGCTGCCGAAGGGGACGGTTTCATCGCAGCGGAGGAATACGCCTTCTTGGGTATTTTTCAGCTGAGCATGGATTCGTGAGCCGAGTTGATGAATGTTGATGGGCTCGTTGCCGAGATAGATGCGCTGGGCTTTGTCCACGGTGACGACGAGGCGTTCCTGATTGATTTCCTTAACCGTGCGCGTTTTCGGGACATCGACTTCGATGCCGGATTGGAGAATCGGCGCGGTAATCATGAAAATAATGAGCAGCACGAGAACCACGTCGACGAACGGGACCATGTTGATCTCGGAGAGGGAAGACTGCGTCGATTTGGAGAGTTGCGGCATTTTTCTGCGTCTCGAAATGCGTCCGGATTGGGACGGACGCACTGCTAGCTAAAAGTCTTTTCGATTTGCGCGGTTACTTCCAAGGCAAAGGTATCCAGCCTCTGCGCGAGATCGCGAATATTCTGCAAAAACTGATTGTAAAAGATTACCGCTGGGATTGCCGCGGCGAGTCCGGCGGCTGTTGTCACCAGAGCTTCGGCGATGCCGGGTGCTACGGCGCGCAGGCTGGCAGCGCCAGCGCTGCCAAGTCCTGAGAAGGCATCAATGATGCCCCAAACTGTGCCGAATAGACCGATAAAGGGTGTTACGGAGCCCGTTGTGGCGAGTCAGGACATGCCTTTTTCGATGCGGCGCACTTCCTCGACCGCGGCGAGCTGCATGCCGACGGTAACGGCTGACAAACTTTTCAGCTTGGGTGGAGTTGGATTGCCGGCGCTGGTGCCGACCTGGCTTTGGAGTTCGCGATAGCCAGCCGAATAGACAGAAGCGAAGGGCGAACCCGCGGTGGCTAGCGCTTGGGGATTTGCTACCCCCCGCGTTGCGCGGAAGATGCGGAGAAATTGGTCGCTCTGGCGGCGGATGCGGCCGAAGAGTCCGGCCTTCTGCAAAATGATGGCCCAGGAAATAATGGAGAACATCAGAAGAAGCAGCAGAACGCCGCGGGCGACCCAGCCAGTTTGCTTGAGAATTTCGAAAAGATCGGTTGCAAGAATCGTCGTGAACAGAAAAATGATGTACCCCTCAGTGAGAACCAGTGGTATGTGACCGCCGAGCGGTCAACATTTTTCCGGGCATAAAAACCGTAGCACACGCCTCCAGAGCACGCAACCGGTAGGATGCACAGGTTTCTCAATTTGATGCATGTTGTAAAGCGGGAAGAGATCGGTTCAAAGCGCACCTGGGGCAGTTTGGGATTGAGCGGGTGTGCTAAACTGCAATTTCGACATGGGAAAACTATTCGACATCGGGTTGGAGCGGCTCACCGGGCAAACGGCGCATTCCAGCATGGTCCACGGTGCTGCCACCGGGCAGCGCGCGACGTTTTTTCTGGAGACGTTTGGATGCCAGATGAACGACCACGATTCGGAGAAGGTTGCCGGAGTGCTGCTCGCGCGGGGATACCGGCAAGTAGAAACGCCGGAAGCGGCGTCGATGATCCTCTACAACACCTGCAGCATCCGTGAAAAAGCGGCACAAAAGGTTTTCTCGCGGCTGGGGGAGTATCGCGACAAGCCGGGCGAAGGCAAGATCATCGGCGTGCTGGGCTGCGTGGCGCAACAAGAGGGCGTGGACATTTTCACGCGAGCACCGTGGGTGAGCCTAGTCTGTGGGTCGGCGAGTTACAGCAAGCTCCCGCAGATGATCGCGCAATTGGAAGCAGGGAATCAGCGCGTGACCGGACTGGACACGGACACCGATGAAACGTTTGAGACGGAAGTGACGCGCCGCGATAATCCCTGGCGCGCCTACCTGACGATTATCGAGGGCTGCGACAAAGCGTGTTCGTATTGCGTGGTGCCGTACACGCGCGGACCGGAGCGGAGCCGCGGCAGTGATTCCATTTTGAAGGAAGTGCGGCAGTTGTCAGAGCTCGGTTACTCCGAGGTTCAGCTTCTGGGACAGACGGTGAACTCTTATGCTGATCCCACTGCGCGCAAGATGCGTTTTTCGGAGTTGCTGTTGGCCGTTGCTGACGTGGCGGGAATTCGGCGTGTGCGTTTTACGACGTCGCACCCGAGCGACTTTACGCGAGACATTGTGGAAGCCATCGACTCCGAGCCAAAGGTTTGCGACCACGTGCATTTGCCAGTGCAATCCGGCTCGACGGAACTTTTGCGTGCGATGCAGCGGACGTATACGCGAGAACAGTATTTGGAAAGAATCGCCATGATTCGCGGGGCGGAACGGCATATCGCCATCACCACCGACGTGATCGTCGGCTTTCCGGGCGAGACGGAAGCGCGTTTCGCGGAAACTCTCAGCCTGCTCGAAGTAGTGCGGTACGACAGTCTCTTTGCGTTCAAGTATTCGCCGCGGCCGAATACGCCGTCACTCACCATGGGCGACACGATTTCCGAAGAAGAGAAAAGCAGGCGGCTGGCCGTCTTGCAAGAGAAGCAGCGCGAAATTCAGACCGCTCGAAACGCGGAGTTTATTGGCGAGACGTTTGAGATTCTGGTGAGCGGCAAATCGCGCCGCGAAAACCAATGGTTCGGGTACACCTCATCGCACCGCGTCGTTAATTTTGCTTCCCAAGAGCGCGAGCTTCTGGGAACCTACGTGCAGGTCAGGGTCACCGGCGCAGGACCGAACAATCTGGCAGGTGAGCAGCTCATCTAACTTGGGAGGCCACGATGGAAGTGGAGATGAAAATCCGCGGCCTGATGATGGATCCCGTAACGAACATGCCGATCGTGGTGCTGAAGGACGTACAAGGCCAGGCGATACTGCCGATCTGGGTGGGCGTCTACGAAGCTAACGCCATCGCGCTGGAAATCGAAAAAGTGCAGACGCCGCGCCCGATGACACATGACCTACTGAAAAATGTCTTACTGGGCTTTGATGTGCGCGTGCAGAAAATTGTGGTCAATGAACTGAAAGACGACACCTTTTACGCACTGATCTGGGTGGAGCGCGACGGCGAGATGATGACCATCGATTCGCGCCCGAGCGATGCGCTGGCGCTGGCATTGCGCATGGACTGCCCCATTTTTGTGGATGAAGAAGTCCTGAAAAACTCCAAAATCTCCAGCGCCTTCTCCGAACGCAACACCAACGAGCAGCTTCGCTCCTGGCTCGAGGGCCTCTCCGACGAGGACCTCGGGCGCTACAAGATGTAACTCACTATCGGATATCTGAATATTCCTCTCTAAATTATTTTCGAGCTGATGCCGCAGCGGCCGCGAGGATGAGACCGTGAATGGTTCGTCGCCAGGCGAATAGAAGTACAATCCCGATCAAGATGAGCGCCAAGCTGAGGCCAGCCCAAAGGCCAAACGCTCCCCAGCCACGACTGAAACAGAGCCAGTACCCGAGTGGCAGGCCGATAATCCAATACGCCGTGAAATGACAAAACATGGGCGTGCGCGTGTCGCCCGTGCCTCGAAGTGCTCCGGTCGCAACCGTTTGAATGCCATCGAATAACTGGAATGCCGCACCAGCGGCCAAAAGGAGCACGGTGCTGCAGATGATGGCCGCGTCGGGCGTGAAGATGCGCGCAATCCCGCGAGGAAAGAGCAACAGCGCGATCCCCGCGAGGGTCATGAAAGCGGCTCCGAAAAAAATGGCGCTGCCGCCGGCATCCGCAGCGCCTTGCGGGTCTCTGCGACCGATGGCCTGGCCGACTCGAACTGCAGCTGCCGACGAAATGCCAAGTGGAACCATATAGGTAAGGGAAACAGTGTTCAGCGCAATCTGGTGACTGGCGAGCGAAACAGCGCCGAGGCGCCCGATGAGCGCAGTAACCAGGGCAAATACTCCGATCTCCAGGGTGATCTGCATGGCCGCTGGCAGTCCCAGGGCGATGAGGCGACGAATGCGCATCAGATCCGGCTGAATCGGCGTGCGCAAAAGTTCAGTGCGGTGTTTACGGTCGTACCAGAGCAGGTAACCGACGAGGACTGCGGCGAGATAGATGCGCGCCCAGGCGGTAGACCATCCGGAACCGACAGCCCCCATGGCGGGCGCGCCGAGTTTTCCGTAGATGAGGAGCCAGTTGCCGACGGCGTTGATGAGGTTTGCGGTTACAAGTGCAAAGGCGATTGGACGAACAAGGTTCATTCCCTGCATACATCGCCGCATGGCAAAATAGAGCAAGAGGGGTAGCGTGCCCCAGGCCATCGCTTTGGAATACGGGACCGCCAAGGCAATGATATCCGGCGCGATGTGCGCTTGACGAAGCAGGGAATCGAAAAACCACACGGGCGCCATGAGCAGAGGCGCCAGCGCGAAACTGAGATAGATGCCGTGCACGAGAGAACGATGGCAGTCCTCACGCTGTCCCGCGCCAAAGGCTTGTGAAACAAGAGTGTCCAGGCCGGTCAGAAGCCCGCCGCCGAAGAAGGCGAGTGTATGGACAAGAATACCGCCGAGACTGACGGCAGAAATGGCAACAGCGCTATTCGGCAGGCGGCCGACCATCATGGTATCCACGAGGGCCATGCTCATCCAGCCGAGTTCGGCAAGGACGAGCGGAATGGCCAGCCGCAGGGTGGGGCGAAATTCGGCGCGGAGTGTCTGGAATGCGAGCATAGTCGACGAAAAAGATTAAAAAGAGTGTAAGCGGCGCCGAGAAAAGGAGCAAACGGACGGAGGAGCCGGGAATTATTTTGGAGGAAGAGTGGCGATAACCGCCTCAGCGAATTCGTCCGTGCCGG
This sequence comes from Candidatus Acidiferrum sp., assembly GCA_036522195.1. Taxonomy (GTDB): domain Bacteria; phylum Acidobacteriota; class Terriglobia; order Acidiferrales; family UBA7541; genus Acidiferrum. The sequence goes on from DATDGF010000049.1 coordinate 88,664, forward strand.
CCGGTCCACCGACGTCGCGCGTAGTGTGTATCGCTTCGCGGTAGACAGCTTCCAAAGCATGTTCAATGCGGCGCGCGGTGGTGCGTTCCCCGAGGTGGTCGAGCATGAGAATGCTGCTCATCAACAGGGCGGTTGGATTTGCGAATCCTTTGCCCGCAATATCGGGCGCGGTGCCGTGCACGGCTTCAAACATCGCGCAGTCGTCTCCGATGTTTGCGCTGGGAACTACGCCGAGCCCGCCGACGAGACCAGCGGCCAAATCGCTCATCACGTCGCCATAAAGATTCGGAAGCAAGAGCATGTCGAACTGCTGCGGGTCCATGACAATCTGCATGCAGGCGTTGTCAACGATCATCTCTTTGTATTCGATGTCCTTGAACTGTTCCGCCACCGCGCGGACCGAACGCAGGAACAGACCGTCGGATAGCTTCATGATATTGGCTTTGTGAATGGCGTGAATTTTTTTGCGGCCGTGGCGCTTGGCGTATTCGAAGGCAAAGCGGGCGATGCGCGTGGAAGCGCGCTCGGTGATGATTTTGAGGCTCTCGACGACGCCGGGGACGACCTCGTGCTCCAGGCCGGAATACAAATCTTCGGTGTTTTCCCGAACGAGCACCAGGTTCACGTTGGAAAAATGCGATTTCACGCCGGGGAGATTTTTCACCGGGCGCAGGTTGGCGTAGAGCTCGAGCGTCTTGCGCAACGCCACGTTCACACTGGGAGCGCCGCCTGCGATGGCCGTGGCCATTGGTCCTTTGAGGGCGACGTGGTTCCTGCGAACTGAGTCCACGGCCAACTGGTTGACCACTTGTCCCTGATCCGTGGAGTTACCGGTGCGGCCGCCAATCTCTTCCCAGTCGATCTGGACACCAGCAGCTTCAAGGATGCGCCGTGTGGCGCGGGCTACTTCCGGGCCAATTCCTTCGCCGGGGATTAATGTGACTTTATGTCTCATAAGAGCATCTTATTGTATGCGAAGCGATGAACCTTGTCGAAACTCGGCGGTAGTTGGAGTTTCGGGGCAAGAACGTGGACGATGTGCAGCGCAAGACAGATTTTGCTATACTGACAGTGTTGTTTGCATCGCCGGTTCACCCGCGATGCGGAGGCCAAGAGGAATTATGATCAATTTGACGCCCGTTGCGAGCACCAAGGTCAAGGAAATCATGAGTATGCAGAGCCCGGCGCCGGTGGCGCTGCGCGTGGCTGTTGTTGGCGGCGGCTGCTCCGGTTTCCAGTACCACATGGCGTTTGAGAACCAGACCAGCGACGCGGACCAGATTTTCGACTTTGACGGTTTGAAAGTCGCGGTGGACCAGATGAGTTCCATGTATCTCGAAGGAATTGAGATCGATTACATCGAGACCATCGAGGGCGCAGGGTTCAAGTTCAACAATCCCAATGTGAAGAGCACCTGCGGCTGCGGCAGCTCATTCAGCGTATAACTGCGCGAGCCGGATCGCCGGACGCAGTTTCAACTCGGTTTTGGGCTCCTGAGCAGTCAGTTCAGGAGCCTTTTTTTTATGCCCTCAAGCCAATCGGATTGGGACGCCAGGTATCGGAGCGCGGCGGAATCGCGCCTTCCGGAGCCAGCCAGCATTGTGCGGGAACTCCTGCCGCTCCTGCCGAGAGGTCCGGCGCTGGACCTCGCGTGTGGCACGGGGCGGCACACCTTGTTTCTTGCCGCGCGACATCAGCATGTTACTGCCGTCGATTGGTCGGGCGAGGGGCTTGACCTTCTAGAAAAGCGCGCGCGAGCTTCGCGCATTCCGGCTCACCGCGTGAAAACCGTAGAAAAAATAGGCAAGTCTCCCCACGGCGGCATTGATTTGGTGCATACGGATCTTGAGCGCCTGGAACTTCCGGAGAGCTCTTTCGAGCTGATTTTGTGCCTACAATACCTTCAGCGATCGCTCTTCCCGCAGATTCTTCGAGGGCTTCGGCATGGCGGGATGCTGCTCTTTGAAACTTTCACGCAATCGCAACTCGAGTTTGCGGATGGCCCGCGGAATCCGGAGCATCTTCTCGAGGCTGGCGAGCTGCGGACGGCGTTTCCGGGGCTCAAGGTGATTTTTTATCGCGAGTTGCGCGCCGGGCAGGGAATCGCCAGCCTGGTGGCGCGGAAGCCCGGCAAGAAGAGTTGAGTTCAGACGGGACTTTGCGCGCCGGGCTTATCCACGGCTCGCCGTTTGCAATCCGCGAATTCCGACCGTATTCTAAAGTCCGCGAATGAAAATAGCTCTCGCGCAGTTTAATCCTACCGTTGGCGACTTTGCAGGTAATTCGGCTCGCATTTTGAGCCTTGCGGCGCAAGCCAAGCAGCGCGGCGCCGAACTCGCCGTATTCTCTGAACTTTGCCTCTGTGGATATTTGCCCCAGGACCTTTTAGAACGCCCCGCCTTCATTGATCGCAACCACAGAGAACTGAAAGATCTTGCGGCGAAGATCCCTTTGCCCTCCATTGTGGGCTACGCCGGCAGGGTGAAGAATGGAACAGGGAAGTCCATCGCCAACAAGGCGGCGCTGATTTACGGAGGGCGGATCGTCTTCGAACAAAGCAAAATGCTCCTGCCTACGTACGACGTGTTCGACGAGTCGCGCTATTTCCAGCCGGCGGATTGCCAGAGTGTTTTCGGTTTCAACGGCGAACAGCTTGGAATCACGATTTGCGAGGATGTCTGGAACGACAAGAATTTTTGGGCCAACCGGCGCTACGACCGCGACCCCGTGGCAGAAATCATCGGGAAGGGAACGACGGTTTTGCTGAATGTGTCGGCATCTCCCTACACGATTGACAAGCGCTCGCTGCGCTTTGAGATGCTTCGCTCCATCGCGATTAATCATCACCGTCCGGTCGTTTATGTAAACCAGGTGGGCGGCGACGACAGCCTGATTTTTGACGGCGCCAGCATGGCGTTGACCCCGGATGGAAACGTTGCCGCGCAGGCGCTGGCTTTTCAGGAAGATTTGGTGCTCTTTGACACGGCCACTGGCCAGGGAGAAATCCACGCGCAGGCGCATGAAGAAATTGCGTACGCGTACCGTGCTCTCGTTACTGGGACGTACGACTACGTGCGGAAGTGCGGATTCAAAAAAGTGCACGTCGGGCTGAGTGGTGGGATCGATTCCGCCGTGGTTGCTTCGATCGCTGTGGACGCGCTGGGCGCGGAGAATGTGCTTGGCGTTTCCATGCCGGGGCCGTTCTCTTCTCCAGGCAGTAAGGCTGACGCAGAAGCATTGACCAAGAATCTTGCCATCCAGTTTCTCTCGGTGCCGATTACGGATGTGTTCGAGGCTTACCGGCGGTCTTTGGCGCCGACATTTGTGGGCCTGCCAGAAGATGTAACCGAGGAGAATATTCAGGCGCGGATTCGCGGGAATTATCTGATGGCGCTCTCCAATAAATTCGGCTCGATGGTTCTGAGCACGGGAAACAAATCGGAACTAGCCGTTGGCTACTGCACACTCTATGGCGATATGGCCGGGGGCCTCGCGGTAATCTCCGATGTTCCCAAGCTGATGGTGTACGAACTGGCGCGCTGGATTAACCGCGAAAGGGAACTGATTCCCCGGTCGACGATTGAAAAGGCGCCCTCGGCGGAGTTGCGCCCCAACCAAAAGGATGAAGACAGTCTGCCGCCCTACGATGTTTTAGATCGCATCCTCAAGGCCTATATTGAGGATTTGCGAAGCCCGCAGGAGATTGCGGATCACTATGGATTCGATCTGAAACTGGTGCGCGACATTGCTATCTTAGTGGACCGCAGCGAATACAAGCGCAAACAAGCAGCGCCGGGCTTGAAAATCACTTCGCGAGCCTTTGGATTTGGCAGGCCGTTCCCGATCGCTCAGAAATTCATCCCCTAAAACGAGAGGTCCTCTTGAAAAAAAGCCCTCAGAGCCTTATCGCCATTCTTGCGTTCAGCATGCTGGCCAATGATGCGCGTGGCCAACAGGCGGCCGCGACTGCCGCCAAGCCCGCATCGGCTGCGCCAACGCAAACGCAGAAAAACATCGAGGCGTATCTGCGCAATATCTACGCGTTTGGCCCGGATGTGAAGGTGACCGTGGGCCCGCTTACAGACTCCGGCGTGGACGGAGTCCTTGAGACCAGCATCGAGGTCCTCGTCGGTGAAAATAAGGAAAACGCAAAGTTCTACGTGAGCAAGGACGGCAAATATCTATTCCGAGGGGAAATGTCGGATATGACGAAGGACCCGCTTGCTGAGACGCGCGCGCTCATCCAGATGAAGGATGCTCCTTCCATGGGCGACGCTAACGCGCCGGTCACGCTGGTCGAGTATTCGGACTTCGAGTGTCCGGTCTGCAGAAACCTGCACGACGCGCTGCGCGGCATGCTGCCGAATTATACCGGCAAGGTTCGGGTGGTCTTCAAAGATTTTCCCATTGAGCAGATTCATCCCTGGGCGCGCACGGCGGCCATCGCGGGACGTTGCGCCTACCAGCAGGATCCCAAGGCCTTCTGGAAGATGTATGACTTGATTTATGACAATCAAGAGGTCATCTCCGCTGCAAACGCCTGGACAAAGGTGTCGGACTACGCGGCGCAGTCTGGCCTGAACGCTGAGACGTTCAAGGCCTGCATGGCCAGCCCCGAGGCCGCAGACGCCGTGAATACCAGCCGCGCCAATGGCGTACAGGTCGAAGTCAATTCCACGCCAACGATCTTCGTGAATGGCCGCCGAATTGTGGGCGCCGATCCGCATCTCCTCGAGCAGTACATTAACTACGAACTCGCGCAGCAAAAAACCGGAAAGCCTGCGGACAAGAAATAGTAGAGCGGGAAAGGGTAGCAGGAGTCTGGAAGAAGCCCGCCGCTGGATTTATTGGGAGTGGCTGGTTGAGCCCGATTTCTTAGTTAACATAATATAACTTATGGGACGCGATGTCAAACGAAATCTGGGGCTTTCCCACAGTTTTCTCCGAACGGAGCTCTTCACGGGTTCCGACGGAGTCCTTTGGGCCTGTATATACAACGGTGGATTTTCCCGGCGAACCGGATTCGCAGCTGACCGGAATCAATACTCTGGGCCAGAGCAGCGGCGTCTTTGATCTTGGCAGCCGGGGCAGCACGCAGTGTCCCGGGCCAACTTGCCAGGCGATTGGCTTCCTTCTGCGCGCCGGACAATTCACTCCCTTTCAAGATCCGGCGGCGGTGCCAGGCGTGACCTTCGCACAATCCATCAACGATCTGGGTCAGATCGCCGGACTGTTTCAAGATCCCGCGGGAAACGTAAAAGGCTTCCTGCGCAACCCTGCGAATGGAAGCTTTCGCACGATTCAGTTTCCGTTCGCCGATGCGTTCAGTTATGTCGAACAAATCAGCGACTTGGGACTCATGGCGGGTGAATACCACATTTCATTTGTGGAACAGGGGTTTCTGACAGATGGCGCGCACATTCTTCTGTCTGTAGATTTTCCCAATTCCAATGCTTCGGGCTTGCGAGCCGTCAACAATCGTGGAGAAATTGGCGGATTCCAGATTGCGACGCCGGGTGGCCCGCTGCAGGCCTATATCGCAACGCCGATTGCTGCCGAGTCGGAGGACGAATAGCCGAGGAAGGACAGTTCCAAGTTGCTGACCTTCGGCAGGGAACGCAACCACTTCCCTGCCGAAGCCTCCTTTTCGAGGATTCTTCTTGGGATGGTTCGGCGTTTTTAATGCAGGCCCAGCTTGTCTAGGAGTTGAGTGAAGCGAGGATCGGAACGCAGTGGGTCGGCCATGGGCTCAACCTTCAGGTACACGAGGCGGTCGATCCGTTGTTGATAGGCGAGAGCGAGAAAATGAAAAGCCTGGGCTCTGTCTCCCAGGCCGACGTAGATGGCGGCCGGATAGAGATCGGGAACGAAACGGGTCTGTTTCAATTGCGCGAGTTTTTTTAGCGCGTTATTGGCCTGACCAATGTCCCCTGCCACCGCGTGCGCATGGCCGGCAGCCATCACCAGGAATGGCAAGTCTGCGGTCATTTTTCTGGCCTGCTCAAAGGTGGTAATGGCCTCGGGGTACATCTTCTTCTCCCGATAGGCAGACCCCAGCCAGTAATAAGCCAGAACAAATTCAGGGTGGGCTTGTACGACGCTGATCGATTCGCTGATGGACTCGTCATATCTCCGTGCGTGATAGAGGATTTCAGCCCGTACAACGTGGAAGAGTGGAGTCGCTGGCTCCAGTTCAAGGACCTGGTTGGTTTCGGCAAGAGCTTCATCAAAACGGCCTTCCACCATGAGCAGGTGGGCATACCATTCGTGAGCAGTCCGGTAGTTGGGGTTTAGATTGATGGCGAGCTTGAGTTCTTTTTCCGCGGCCGGGAGATCCCAATCGTAGCTCATAGCAACGTTTCCCAGTAACGCATGGGCCTCGACCAGCCGTGGGTCCAGTTCCAATGCGTGGTTGGCCGCTTCACGAGCTTTGGGCCCAGCGTCTTTCGGAGGCATGCCGTCATACGGTACTTGGCCAAGGATCGCCGTGGCATTGGCAAGGCCTGCGTAAGCTTGTGCGTTGTACGGATTCTCCTGGATGGCTTGCTCAAAGAACGCGATGCTCTTTTTCAAATCTCCGCGGCTGGTCCAGAGAACGATCCCTTTCAAGAAAGCTTCGCTGGATCTACTCGCCGCTTCCGCCGAGACCGCCGCTGGGTGAGGCAAAACTTGCGATGGCGTGGGAAAGGTGGCCATCAGTTTGCGCGCCACGGCGTCGGACACGTCAGATTCCACTTGCAGAAAATCGGAGAGATCGCGGGTGAAGGAATCCGCTCCGGCCTGGACTTCATCACGAGCCTGGATCAGGCGGATGTCCACGCGGATCTGATTGGCCACGCGCTGCACACTGCCTTCCAGGACGTATTGCACGTTGAGGGCTTGCCGGACCTCGTTAATCGGTTTGCCGGCCATGACTTTCGCGGAGGTGGGAGCGATGACGTGGATACGCTGAGGATCGAGGTGGCCGAGTTGCGTGGTGATTACATCGGTCAACCCCGCGCTGAGATACTCCTGGTTGGGATCTCCAGTTAGATTGGCGAAGGGAAGCACAACCAGCCGGACGTTGTCGGGGGTCGAGGCGGTGGCTTGGAACCAATGAAAGGCAAGATACGCGATGAATGCGAGGAGCGCGGTGGCGATCAGGGCAATTGTGATCCGCTTCCCTATGGGAGGAGCGGGTTCGGGAGGACCATCCGGATCGATCCCATCATCTTGGGTGATGGTCTTTTTGCCATTGGTCGCTAGAGCAGAATCGGCGTTGCCGTTTTCGGTGGACGGGTCGACGTCGGGCTCGGGGATGAACGCGGCGTCAGCTTCGGGGTCGTCGGCAGGCTGGCGCTTCTTGACCCATTCATCCAGTTCGCTGGGGTAAGCATAGACGGTGGATTTTTTCTGGTGTTCGTGGCGCCGGATGGGAAGGTCTTCGGTTTTCTCCCAACGCTGAACGGTACGGACTTCCCTGCCGAGATAGGCGGCAATCTCTTTCCAGGAAACGAGTTTCTTTTCGGGAAGGGGTGACCCTTCGGGACCTGGCTTGGCTCCGCTCCGCGGTATGTCGGGGGACGACATTAAAGCGACTGCTTGCGCTGATTATACCCTAAGAACGTGTGTGACTCGCAACGGTGCAGTTCTAGTGAGCCGCCTTTGCGGCAACGGCGCCGGCGGCGGCGCCGTTGCGTCGCCAGGCGGAGCCACCTTTGGCGATGCGCAGGGCGGCGTCGCGTTCGTGCGTGAGCGCGGCGGTCTTTTTTCGCTCGTCGGGATCCCGAGTCGATTATTCCAGATACTGCAAACCGATTGGCACGTCAGCCGAAAGCGCAGATTCCGCTTGCTACTTCTCTACCTTGACACCGATGTTTTTCAGGCGCATATTTCTGCCATCCCCTAGAATTCCGCCCCGAAAGGAGACCTACCATGCCGTTTTTTCTTCATCAAGTAAGTTACACCCCGGAAGCCTGGGCCCGGCTCATCGCCAACCCCCAGGATCGCTTTCAAGCCGTCCGCGGGCCTATTGAAAAACTCGGTGGAAAAGTACAAAACTCGTACTTCGCTTTCGGAGAGCACGATGCCGTGCTCATTACCGAGATGCCGGACAACGTTTCCGCCGCAGCGGTTGCCCTTGCATTCACTGCTGGAGGTGCCCTGCGCAATGCCAAGACCACGCCGCTCATGACCGCCGCCGAAGGGCTGGAGGCCATGAAGAAGGCGGCTACTTGCGGCTACAAACCTATTGCCGCCGCAGCAACCGCGGGCCACAGCTAGCCCCAGGGCTGTTCGTTCCATCTTCCGGCCACCCAACGGCGTGATAAACTGCCGGCCAATCAACATGCTGAGGGTGTGCCTGAGGCACTCCGTCGGAGGGTTTCCATGCAGCGCATAAGCATTGGCATCTTGGCTACGGCTGTCGCCGTATTCGCGCTGTTGGGTTACTCGCAAGAACAAAAGTCCGAACAGACTACGCAAAAAGAAACTCCGCCTCGCGAGCCTTCTGCTTCCGAGCTCAGCAAGCAGGAAACCGTCTCCTCTGCGTTCCTCCGGGGCATGAAATATCAGGAATACCAGATCCGCTCCGCAGCCATGCCGGAGGAGAAATACGGCTACCGCCCCGCGGAAGGCAAATTCAAGAATGAAAAGCCGGAGTTCGGTCCCGCCGAAGTCCGTACCTTCGCCGAACATGTCAAGCACGTGGCTTGCGCAAACTTTGCCTTCGCCGCCGAACTGGACGGCCAGAAGCCTCCTGAAGCTTGTGACAAAGGCGGCCCGAGTCCGGCAAAATCCAAGAAAGAGTTACTGATCTACTTGCGCGATTCCTTCGCCGCGATTCGCAATTCGCTGAACACTCTCGGCGCCAAGAACATGTTCGATCCGATCGAAGGCCCGTATGCGGGCCCGAACACGCGCCTCGGACTGGCTACCGTGATCGTATGGCACGCCGCCGACCACTACGGCCAGATGACCCTCTACCTGCGGATGAACGGCATCGTGCCCCCCGCCAGCCGTCCCGATCCGCCGCCCGTCCAGGACAAATACTGAGCGTTTGCTCGATTTCTATCGCTTGTACATATACGTACAAATATAATTATTTGTACGTATTCGTACAAAAATAAACACTTGTACATTTCTGTACAAGTAGCTATCCTTGCCAAAGGTGCTATATGCCTTCAAAGACCTATGCAGTGTTGATTGCGGACGTGATGAAATCGCGCGCCCGCGCGGATCTCCGCGGCTTGCTCGGGAAAAAGCTCGCCGCCATTTCCAGGCGCCATTTGCACCGCAAGCTCATCCAGTTGCCATATTCGGTTACCGCCGGGGATGAATTTCAGACCGTTACCCGCAACCTCCCGTCGCTTCCCCTCGTCATTCAGGAGCTCCGCACCGCGCTCCGGCCGCTGTCTCTCCGTATCGGAGTCGGCCTCGGCAAGGTCCCCGGCCGCATTCAGCCACCCGTGAACCGCCTGGGCGGCGAGGCTTTTCAATTCGCTCGCAGAGCCCTCGAGAACATCAAGACCGGCAGCCACTTTAAATTCGAGGTTCTGACCGCTTTTATGTCTCGCCGTGAGGAATTCAACAAAACCATCAATCTGATCTACGGACTCCACGACACTCTGGTGCTCAAGATCACCACGCGTCAGTGGGAGACCATCGGAGCATTTCTCGGCACCCCGACGCTCGAGCAGACTGCCAAACGCCTCAAGCTCGACCCTTCCACTGTTTCCAGAAATCTTAAACGGGGATATTATTGGCAAGTAAGTGAAACTGTCCATATGGCTGGATCGTTAATCAGGCGCAATTTTTGCTAGTTGTACAAAAACGTACAAATCTGGGAACTTGTACATAATTATGCAAATCCTATTTCGAGCTTTTCTGGCGATTTATCTGGCCCATCTGCTGACCGATTTTGTGTTTCAAACGCATGGTCTTGTCGAGCGAAAGCGGCGGGGGAGGCTTCCTGCCTATTTGCTCCATGGTTTTATTCACTATCTTTCTGCAGTGATCATCGTCAGTTTCGTCCTGCCTGGTTCGTTGCTCTCGTGGCGCATGCATTTTGTAATTGCCGCGCTTACGCTCGTTCATCTGCTAATTGATTTTGCCAAGATCGGGCTCGCGCGAAGGTACGCCGCGTGCGACGGGTCGTGGGCCTACGTAAGCGATCAACTCGTTCACTTGCTGACCGTCATTCTCGCGGCATGGCTGTTGTCGCCTGCGGTGCTTTTCAGCGAACTCAGCATATTGATCCAAAACTCCCGCGCGATTCCCAACAAGTTTCTTGCCGTGCCGACGATTTATGTGGGCGTCGTTTTTGGCGGCGGATACCTGATCCGTTTCCTGGTTCGTTCCCTGGCGGCCGGCGTGAAAAGCCATTCTCCGGAAAGACCCAGCGAGCAATTGCAAAATGCGGGCCTGTATATCGGTTGGCTGGAACGCTTCCTGGTTATTACTGCTCTGCTTCTGCAATCTCCAGCGACGGTCGGCCTCATCTTGACGGCGAAATCCATCGCCCGCTATCCCGAATTCAAATCCGAGCGCTTCGCGGAATACTTCTTGATCGGCACCCTGCTGAGCATTTCCATGGCGGTTCTCGGGGGAGCGCTTCTCGCAAAGCTTCTCTTCGGGCAGATACGATTCCCGGGATAAAACGCACGGTGCCCTCTCGTGCGGAGAGCCGTCACGTGCCGCTTTGCGTCTGCTAAAATCTCTCTATGGTCACTTCCCCGGTTTCTCCGCGGCTGGCGCTCATCCAACTTCATCCTATCAAAGCCCTGGACGCAGTTCTCGTGGACGAATCTCGGATCGGCCCAGGCGGCGGCCTCGAATTCGACCGTGTCTGGGCGCTGCACTCCGTTGACGGTCAATGGGTCAACGGCAAGCGCACCCCGGCCATCCACGCAATTCGCGCGGCATACGCGCCTGATCTCAGTTCCGTCACACTTTCCGTTCCGGCCGATTCCCGGAAAATCCCCGTGAAAACTCTTGCGTTCCCGGGTGACACGGCTGCAGCGGCTCAGTGGTTTAGCGATTTCTTCGCGCAGTCCATCAACATCCGCTATTCTCCTGAAGGATTTCCAGACGATTCCATCGCCAATGGCCCGACCATCGTTTCAACGGCAACCCTGCAAGCGGTGTGTGAACTATATCCTGGCATGAACATAGACGATGCGCGCGCTCGCTTTCGCACCACGCTTGAAATCGATGGCGTACCCGCCTTCTGGGAGGATCAGCTCTTTGGCGAGGAAGAACGCGGCGCCGTGCGCTTCCGCATCGGCGAGGTGCATCTCGAAGGCAGCAATCCCTGTGCGCGCTGCGCGGTACCGCCGCGTGATCCTCGCACGGGCGAGTTCATCCCAGGGTTCCAAAAGAGGTATTCCGATTTTCGGCGGGCCAACATCCCCAGCTGGACCCCTGAAGCACGCTTCGACCACTACTATCGCTTGGCCACGAACACGCGCGTGGCGCCCACGCAATCGGGTAGAATCCTCCGGCTGGGCGATCCTGTTGTGCTGCTGTAAGGCTAAAATTCGTGAGAGGTTTACTTTGGCGAACGATCCCTCCGTAGCACCAAGTGCAGGAAGCTCCGGCTCGCCGGCCGCTGGCTACGCGGTGGGATCCTCCGACCGCGAACGCCGGAGATTGATGCAGCAGGGCGGGCTCCTGCGCGAACCTCTGGCCGACGCATTTCGTTCTGCCTGCATATGCACTTGTATGCCACCTACCGAGACGCGGGATTCGTCGATACGGCGACTACGGTTTCGCACCTCAGCGGCTGCGGTGTCAGCCGGGAGATGGTCGAGTTTTTCACGGAAACCATTCGCAGCGTCCTGCCCAAGCTGGAGCAGTACGGCATCGCTACGCGGGAGGAAGTCCAGATTGACACCCTTGCGGATCGCATGGAGGCCGCCGGCCGCGCCGCTGACCCACAGTGGGTCAGCACACCCTACATCGCCACTTGAGCGAAAAAGCCCTGAGCTATGACTCGTACCCTAGCGGCCTTCCAGTGCCCGGTACCATAAGACAAATAGCCCTTTTGACGGAATAAATGCAATGACCCTCATCCCACATGGGATCGACACCGCGAGAAGGCTCCGGAAACTCCGGCGCTGGTTCAAACGCCATGTCCTCAAGCAGGCCTGGATGCTCGAAGGCTTTGGCAGCCCTTTCGCCCAGGAGGAAATGCTGCTCGACAAGATTCGCTGTGAAGCTTACCGCGAGGCTATTCGCCGCACGGTGAAGCCCGGTGACGTGGTGCTGGACCTCGGCGCGGGCACAGGCATTCTTTCCTTCTTCGCACTGCAGGCGGGCGCGCGACATGTTTACGCGATTGAAATGACCGGCATCGCTGACGCGGCCGCCGAACTCATCGAAGCAAACGGTTTTCGCGACCGCATCACCCTTATTCGCAAACCTTCTAACCGCGCGCGCTTACCTGAACGCTGCGACGTCCTCGTCACCGAAACTCTCAGCACCTTTTGCTTCGACACGGAAAACACCATCGAATTCGTTGCTGACGCACGCAAGCGATTCCTGAAGCCCGGCGGCCGCATCATCCCGGAGGGCGCGGACACATTTTTCCTGCCCGTTTCCTCGGAAGCTTTCGGCCTGGGAAGTCTGCCGCCGCGCTTTTACGATCTCGATTACCGGCCCTTCATCAAACGGCTAGCCGCCGAGTATCGTCGGCTCCGCGCGTCTGGCAAGCCTTTCCTGGCGCTCAGCGAACCCGCCATGTGCTATCACGTGGATTTTCGCAAGGACACGCAGAACCCGGAAAAATCCTTCGTTCCCTTCCGTGTCAAGTCGGAGGGACGCCTCGACGGCTTTCTCGGCTGGTTCGAGGCCCAGCTCTGCGAAGGCGTCACCCTCAGCAACTCGCCCTTCCTGCCGCTAACCAGTTGGTGGCAGCTCTATCTTCCCGTCGCCGAGCAGCCCCAATATCACCCCGGGCAAACCATGCTTTTCTGCATGGACCCCAACATCGTCGATGGCGAAGCCGAATGGAAATACTCCGTCCAGCTCGCCACGCCGGTAGGCACTCCGGCTCCCTCGAAGAAATAAGACCTGCAACTTCAGGAGGTGATTCACGGGAACAGCTCAGCCCGGCCCTCAACGACCTTGGCAGGGGCGCGTTCCGCGCAGCGCATTTCCAAATTGACGACAATTCTCCGCTTCCTCTCCTCGTTGCTGTATACTCCTGCCAGTCTTTCCACAGGAGTTAAAGCCCATGTCCGCTCCAAAAACACAAACAACTTCCGACCAGAACAAACAGGTCCTTCTTCGCTGGTTCGATGAGGTCTGGAGTCAAGGTCGGCGCGAAACCATCCACGAACTGTTCGCCCCGGAAGCTATCCTTCATGACGGTCAAGTGAGTTACCGCGGACCCGACGAATTCTGCCGTTTCTACGACTCCCTACGCTCTCAATTTTCCGACTTTCGATTCCAACCAATCGCTTCGCTGGCCGAAGGCGATCTTGTGTGCCTCCATTGGTCTGCCGCCTTTCGCCATACGCCGACCGGCAAGCAAATTCAAGTCACCGGCACTTCCATGGTGCGCGTCCAGGACGGACGCTTTGTCGAAGCCTGGCAGAATTGGGACCAGGCAGACCTCCCCGCTCAACTAGCCCAGTAATTGTTCACTGTTCCTTCGTGGTGGAAACGCAGGAGCGGGCGGAGCGTGGCCGGCCATCTGCGCATGGCACTTCGGGAACGCAGCACCGATGGACTTTGAGGGTCAGTGTTTAACAGCGAGCTTGGCATATTTATCGTACTGGGCCTTGTGCGCGCTCCAGTCTGGCGTGGTCGGCAATGATTTGAAGCCATCTCGATTGCCGAGAGCGTGGGGAATTCTGCACGCCACTCCTGCGGCAGCGAGCGCACTGCTTGACCGCGTCAGGTCACTGACCATCCAAGAGCTGGAGTCGCAGTCGATAATCTCGCCTCCCGCGTTTCCAGCAAAAGTTACTCCCGTAAAGTCCGCACTGGAGTTGACGAGAGCGAGGATTCCCGGCCCATAGTTCTGCGCCACCTGTCCGCCGCGAAGGAAAACCTCCGAGTTCCCATCGACGCGAATGCCGGCAGAGCGCGGGTTCGTAAGCGTCCCGTTTCTCAGGACCTGGTTAGCCCCGAGGAAATAGGCTTGGCTATTGGCGTAAAGATCGACGCCCGCGCTCGTGTGGTCCGTAATTAGCGCGGCCAGCGGCCCACTGATGTCCGCGAAAGTAACTTGGCTCCCGAATCCGGCCAGGACTCCTACTGGCCCGTTACTCTGAATCTGGTTGGGCTGGCCAATGCTCCAGAAGGAGATCTCCGCGTTCTCTTGCAGCGACGCGCCGCCATTCTGGTTCCCTGAAATCACGTTTGGACCGAACAGAGCGCCAATTTGCGCGTGGGCGCCGCCGCGCAAATCGATGCCGAACCCTGAATTTGAGCCCGTTCCAAACACATTGTTCGAAATCGTGGTACTTCCTATCGTCGAAAAGTTGGCTTGCGATGCCCAGACTCCGGGTCCGCCGTTATTGCTGATGTCCACTGGTCCCGCCCAGGCAACTACCGCGACGAGCGAGTTGCCGCCAATGTTCATGCCGCCTGCCGTGTTCCGGTCGAATGCACCGCTGGCTCCGATGGTCACATCGGACATTCCACCCACGCGCAAACCTACTCCGGCATTTCCGCTACTTGAGCAAACGTTTAGCGAAATACCTCTGCTGTTGGAAACCGAAATGCCGTCTCCGGCCGCGTTGGTCACGTTGAGCCCGTAGAGGAACACATTTTGTGAATTGTTGATAGAGATCGCCCCGTTGATGGTTGCAGTCTGTCCATAATACGCGCCCAGATTTAGTGCATTCTGTCCGTACAGGGAGACATTTTCCGCGCAGGGCCCCGTTACCAGGATGAAGCTGCCGGGAGTTGCGTTCAGCAGCGCTGCATTGATGCTCGGATAGGCTGAGGTATTTGCTCCCGTACAATCGACGATGAGGTATTGCGCCCGAACACCCGTCGGGCAGAGCAGAAACATCCCAAGCAAGGGAATACTCAGAAACAAACTACTGGCCGTCAGCTTCTTAAACACTTTCATGGTCGCTCCTTGAGGCTGTGGTACGGTCCCGTCATTTAGGAGCCACGACCTGGTGGGGCTCGTCATTCGGCCGGGATCTTCCGGTGCCATCAGCTTCGGCCATCCTGGGGCGGGGGCTTTCGGCCCGCAAGCGACACCAGGCGACAAACGCCTTTAAAATGCGAATTGTCGTACTTTGTCGCTGCCGACCCTGCTGATCGAGAGACCTTCAGGGTCCAGGGAGCGGTTTCGCCACGCTTTGACAAACACCGCCGTACGAGTTCATTCAACCGCGGCCTGCCCTCGACAACCGCCAAGCGCCGGCGACCGCTCGCTCAGGAGCGGTAAACGCGACCGTCCGCTGCCCGGGTTTTCCACAAATTTCCACAACTGTTAACACCATCATAGCTATTGAACAGTCGTATTATAGTGTTACCCTTCTGCTACTGTCCCCAGAGGGAAAACATCCGTGACGCGCTGCAAGACGCAGCCTCCCTGGGAATTTTTGCTTTCCGCTTCTCGCAATAGTTTGCAGAGTTATGAATTGACGCGGCTGAGCCACGCCGCCAACCTTCGAAAGGAGATCAACACCTTGCTCGACCAGTGGCTCGAGGAAAATGCCTCCGCCATGCTGGCGCGTTGGTTGATGGAGCAGCGTGCCCGCCCGTCGGAGATCGACGCGGCGGCTCCCGGCGCGGCCAAACCGAATGGCGGACCATCCGTGTCCGATAATTTTTTCGCGGATACCGCGGTTCAACCTTCGGTAACTCGCGGCGCAGCCTGAGGTCATGGCCGCTTTTCGGGGCCCAAAGCACGGTTTGTTGCTGATCTTGCCGCTGGCTCGCGACGGCACGCGCGGGTGTGTCCGTGGTAGCCGTGCCCGGGCGGCAAGCTCCACTCGCTGACGCGCCTCGCCAGCCCCACGTACTCCTCTCCCCCGCTCCACCCCGCCTCCCGTCTGCAACCACCCGCCCTCATCGCCCCCCCCGCTTACGTAAGGGCAGCTTTATATTTATTAGGAGACACAAAACGGCGTGATCGCGATGTCCGCAGGCAAAAACAGAACTGCAAACGTCGGCATGCAGAAAAAATGGAGATTACTTCTGGATGGCGTTAACGCGCGGAAGCTGCTGCAGGAACGGATTCTTTTTCGAGAAGTTGTTCTTTGCGGTACACAAGCGAATTGATGTCGTACGTCGCGAGTTCAAAACCATGCCCGTGCGTAATGGCATCGGTCGGGCAAGCTTCCACGCAATAACCGCAAAAGATGCACCGCGAGTAATCGATGTTGTATACGCTGGCGTATCGCTCGCCCGCGGAGATGCGATTGGCGTCAACATTTTCCGCGGCTTCGATGTAAATGCAGTTTGCCGGGCAGGCCGCCGCACAGAGGAAGCATCCAACGCATTTTTCCAAGCCGTTTTCATCGCGGTGCAGGACGTGGATTCCGCGATACCGCGGCTGAAAGTGCACCGGCTCATACGGGTAGTTTTCTGTCACGGTCTTGCGAAACATATTACGAAAGGTCACGCTGAAGCCCTTCACCAGCGCGCCCGCGGTCTCCACAACTTCCCGAATGATGGATGCCATATGCAGTTAGTCTAACAAACGCTTACTACCCCAGCAAATCAGCACCGAATGCCGAGCGAATCAATCCTTCAGCCCGCCAGGCCCTCAATGATCTGCTTCCCGTGCAATCGCCCGTTCTCGATGAAAATCTCGCCGGTGTGCCGGCCCCCGGTAACCACCCCAGCCAGATGGATGCCTGGCACATTGCTCTCCAGTGTCTTCGGATTCAACGCTGGTTTGCGGCTTTCCGGATCGAGCTGCACGCCGAGCCTTTCGATGAAGGTGTAATCGGGATGATAACCAGTCAGCGCAAACACTTGCCGCGCGAACAATCGCTTCTCGCCCGCGCCGTTCTCCGTCACCACTTCATCCTCGGTGATCTCTTTGACTCGTGTTTCCAACAGCGCCTTCACTTGCCCTGCTTTGATTCGATTCTCGATGTCCGGACGCACCCAATACTTGATCGTTGCACCCAAATCCTTGTTCCGATGCACCAGCGTTACCCGTGCTCCGTTTCGGAAAAGATCGAGCGCTGCCTCCGCGGCGGAGTTCTTTCCGCCAATCACCACCACGTCCTGATTCCAGTATTCATGAGGTTCCGTGTAGTAATGGGAGACGTGCGGAAGTTCTTCGCCGGGCACGCCCAGTTTATTCGGCAGATCGTAGTACCCCGTCGCGACAGCGATCTTCTTGCCGTGATACCTCTCTTCGAGTCCCTTGTCTGTCTGTGTGACCGCGGTAAAGTTCCCATCATGGCCTTCCACCTGCAGCACGCGCTCATACAACCGCAACTCGAGTCCGTAATGCTCTGTCGTCCTCCGGTAGTATTTCAGCGCCTCCACGCGAGTTGGTTTTTCCGCCGCGCATACCAGCGGCAAGTCTCCGATCTCTAGCAACTCCGGCGTCGTGAAAAACACCATGTTCACCGGATAGTGGTAGATCGAATTGCAAAGGGAAGCCTTATCGATCACCAGAGGCCGCATTCCCGCGCGCTTTGCTTCAATGGCAGTCGCCAGACCGGTAGGTCCCGCTCCGATGCAAATAATGTCGTAGGTCTCCATGCGAATTTCAGTTTGCCGGGAGTTTTTCCGAATTGCAAATCTCGACGATTCTATTGGTTGGCGGGCAGTTCCAGGACTTCACTCAGCTCCCGGCGGAATGATTCTAGTTCGCTCAATCGCTCCGGCGTCGCGTCAACTTCCTTCTTCTTCCACACAAACACTTCGCCTGATCCGCGTTTCAGTTTTACGCTGAGGTTGCCGCCCACCAGGTAGGACGGCGGCGCGAGTATCTTCAGCCCGCCGTGGGGAACCGCCGCAAGCACCACGGCACAATCCCCCTTTTTCATGCACAACGCGCTTTCGTACGGGGGAATGGCAATGGGACGAAAGCCAGCCGCGAAAAGCCGCTCCATCGTCTGCATCTGCTGCGGCGTAAGTTCAACCATGGTTGGGAAATCGATTGTGGAAGCGCGCCCTGCCCCGTCTGCTCTTGACGGAGCTATGCCGCCGTGGAATCCGCCGCTTCTGTGGAACTTCCTTCCAACTGTCCCAGAATCTCGCGCAAAGTCGCGATCAGCTCGTCCCGCGAAACGTGGCTTTTCTTGAACTGGATCCGAAACTTAAACGTCTCGCTTTGCGGCTCGAACTGGAAGATGAACGGTCGCGGCCGTTGTGGCCCCGCCTGCTCCTCGCGGCGCTCGCGGCGCGCTTCATCCCGCGTCAGCCCGCCCTGCATGATACGGTGGAACATCTCAATCATTTTTTTCTCGGTCGGTTGCCGCGCGATCTGCAGCAGCAGCGATTTCGAAGTGATCCCGTGCTCTACGCACTTTCTGCGCAGCGATTCCGGAATATTGCGCAGCGACAGCGTTTCTGTCACGGAAGACCGCGCCCGCCCGATTTTCTTCGCAATGTCCTCGTGCGTGTATTCGAATTGCGTCCCCAGGCGGTGCAATCCGTCCGCCTCCTCAAATGGAGTCAAGTCTTTCCGCTGGATGTTTTCGATCAAACCGATTTCGAGTGTTTCCGCATCATCCGCGGTCTTCTCGATGCACGGTACTTCGCGCAGACCCGCCGCGCGCGACGCATGGTAGCGCCGCTCACCGGAGATAATGTAAAAGCAGTCCTCCCGCGGCACGAAGCGCACCAGCAGTGGTTCCAGCACTCCCTTTTCGCGGATCGATTCCGTAAGTTCGCGCAGGTCTCCCAGCGCCTTGCGTGGCTGGTCCGGATTCGGCCGGATTTGGTCCACGCGAATCATCCGCCCAACCGCTGCGCCGCTGTAGCTCGTTAGCGATTCGACGTAGTGAGCGTCATGCCGCATCTTCAGCGTGACGGGTAACCCGATCCTCTTCGACACGTTGGATAACCTCCCCTGCCAGTTTCTTGTACTCGATCGCACCGGGTGATTTCGGCGCAAAGGTCAGAATCGTTTCTTTGTAGGCCGGACTCTCTTCCAGCCGCACATTCTTCGTGATTTTCGTCTTGAACAGCACTTCGCCGAACACCGTGCGGATTTGCCCGTGTGTGTCCTTCGAAATATTCGTGCGCTTGTCAAAAAGCGTAATCACTACGCCCAGGACTTTCAGCCCCGGGTTGGGCCGTGCGCGAATGCGTTCGTACGTCTCCAGCAAATCGTCGGTTCCTTCAATCGCGAAATATGCCGCCTGGATAGGCACCAGAAGATGCGTTGAAGCCACCAGTGCATTCACCGTCAGGATTCCCAGCGAGGGCGGCGTATCCAATACGATGTAATCGTAGTCCTTCAGGACCGGCGCCAGCGCGTCTTTCAATTTGAACGGCGCATCAAACTGTCCCGCCAGCACTTGCTCCAACTTCGCCAGCGCCAGCCGCCCAGGCCCCAGGAACAGCAGCGAATCTTTTGTTGCCTTGACTACCGATGCCAGGGTCACACGGCTGTCGCTCAGCACGTCGAACATGGACGTGGCAATCTCACCGGAATCATAGAAAGCAATCGTGGAATTGGCTTGTGGATCGAGGTCAATCAGCAGTGTGCGTTTCCCGCGAGCGGCCAGCGCCGCGGACAAATTGATCGCCGTCGTGGTTTTTCCGACGCCGCCTTTTTGATTCGCAACTGTGATGATGGCAGTCATCTGTTTCTGCCTCCGCCCGTCAGCCCTGTGCAAACACCAAGGGCGCGCTCAAATTCCTGCCGCTGCGATCCGGCAACTGGGTTGCTATATATGGGTGCCGCCTTCAGTAAACCCCCAAGGCCTAGGCCTACTGTACGTTTCTAAAGGATTGATTGGCAAGGGAAAAGTGGAGGGAAACCCGATTCGCCCGTGGAAAACTCGCGGATGCCATTTGGTACGGTAGTGCCAACAACTACGCGAACGTGCCAAAAATCGAGTCCCCAGAAATCAGCGGAAGGTTCTTTCAGTTCCAATCCGAGTTCCCATACCCCATGTCCCTCATGCCCGCGCCAAATTAGCATAGCTTCACACGAGATTTGATTCGTCAGGTTGACGAGGCGCAGTTTCTGTCCGACGTAGAAGCCCTGCGGAACAACCGCCATGCAGCCTTTGGGCGCGATGTCTATCGTGTATCCTTCCGAGCGTAGGCTTTGACCTGCCTCCTCCCACTCGATCGCCACCGCTACCCGCGAATTCAGGCGCGCGCTTGCTGCGCAACTGCCGCATCCTCATTTCGTAACTCGCGTCTTTCAGAAGCGCCACAAATGGTCTCCCTGTCAACGGGCCCCGAAGATACTCCATTATCCGGTCGATTTATGCCGATCCCCCAAAGCGCGGGGGCTTGGGTAAAGCAAAGGATTTCAATAGCATCTGCAGCCTACGGGCGTTCCTGACCTCGGTCAATGGAACTTGACTCCCAGTATATTCCAGGAGTTAACCCCGGCTTGGAGACGTGCGCCGATCAAAACTCAGCCCGGTCCCGCGATTCCCCATGAACTCGGGGAGCCCTATCCCCGCCCCGTCCTATCCGTCAAAACACTTGTATTTGGGCTCGAATCGTGACAACATTCGCTTTCGAAGCCTCAATTGTCCCTCCAAGGCGGCTTTATGCAACGAACCAGATATCCCGAGCGTCGGCGCACCATGCGCCTTAGTCTGCAGATACCCGTCACTGTGCGGTGTCGCCTGCCAGAAGGCGAGACGATCGACCTGAGCGCCTCCACTTACGTTGTGGGCGCCAATGGCGCTCTTCTCCTCATGGACACCCCGTTGATCCCTGGCCAGATAGTCAAAGTTTTCAACGAACACACCGCCAAGTCGGTGGATTGCTTCGTCACCTCCCTGCGAGAGAAGCAAGAGAGACGGTTTGTGGGAATTGCATTCGCCAACCCCAACATCGATTTCTGGCACGTCGTATTTCCCAAGTCCGGCACCCGTCAGGCCATTCGCTCTTCTCAGACCGGTGCGCTTATGCCGCCCGGCATTCGTCAGGACAACCCTCCACAGTTCTAAGGGAATTTCAATTGCGAGCGATCGCGAGCCTCAAGTGCTCGTCGGTACGTAGATCTGATAAAGCATCAAGTAGACGATCACACCCGTTACACACACATAGAACCACAGCGGCAGCGTCCATCGCGCGATAGCCCTGTGTTTATCAAATTTTTCCAGCCAGGCGCGGTGTAGTGTAATCAGAATCAGCGGCACAATCACAATCGCCAAAATGGTGTGTGAAATTAACAGAGTGAAATAAATCGGCCGGACCAACCCTTGCCCTTGAAACGGAACGTGTCCGACGCGAATATGATAAACCACGTAGGAAATCAGAAAGACGGTGGAGACCGCAAACGCCGAAATCATGAATCTCTTGTGCACGTCTCGCTTCCCCGCGCGAATCGCCGCATACCCTCCGGCCAGTAGAACTCCACTGACTCCATTCAGAGAAGCGTTGAGAGCAGCATGAGAGAACATGGTTGAAAATAATTCCTTCCTGGGGAGACCCGGTTAGCGTGGGATCTTGTCGTAAACCATTAGGCCCAGTAGCAGCGGAATGTGGATAACCGTAGCGTGCATCAGCCATTTGGCACGCGTGTTCGTCTTGTTGCGTGCGGCCCACAGGCAGACTTGCACCAGCGCCGTACTTGAAACGAGGGCTCCAAAAAAATAAAGTACGCCCGCCAATCCCATCAGTGCAGGAAGCAGACTCACCACGACGAGCGCGGCCGCGTACAGAATGATCTGTCGAAACGTGCGCGTGCCCTCGCGGTCCACCACCGGCAACATCATGATTCCCGCGCGCCCATAGTCTTCCCGGTACATCCAGGAAATCGCGTGGAAGTGGGGGAACTGCCAAAGAAACAGAATCGCAAAGAGCAGCCAGGCGCCGCGGTCCAACGAACCGGTGGCGGCAACCCACCCGATCATCGGCGGAATTGCCCCTGGAAACGCTCCGACAAACGTCGCCCATACCGTGCGCTTCTTCAGCGGCGTATACGCCAGCAAGTAGCTCAGGCAAGTCGCCACTCCCAGTCCGGCGGCGAGCGCTCCCGCAACCAGATACAAATCCAGCGCACCGGCGATGGACAAGGTAACGCCAAAGGTCAGCGCTTCTCGAGGCTGCAGCACACCGCTCGGCAGCGGGCGCGAAGCCGTTCGCCGCATATAACGGTCGGAGTCTCGTTCGATGTAATGATTCAGCGCTGCCGTCCCCGCCGCAATCAGCATGGTGCCGAAAACCGCGTGAATCATGTGCAGCCAGCCGGCGGATCCGCGCACGCCCATGTAATAACCGGCCGCGGTTGTCATCAGCACCAAAAACGACACGTCCGGTTTGGTAAGCGCGACGTATGCATTCGCGCGCGTCGAAAGTGTCAGCTCCGTTGTCCGCGCTGTACTCATCCCGTGGTCACCTGCCGGGGCGTCGCCGCTTCGGCAATTTCCCTTCCGCGTGGGATCAACCGGTAGCACACTAGAACGATCAGGATCGAAAATGCGAAGAGAATGGCACCCAGTACGGTGTGAACCACCGTCAGAGTCACCATCAACGGTATTGGCTGCGGTGCATCTGCCGTGGTCAGCCTCGACCAGTAGGCCCCCAACCCTAGAAGAAATTGTGTTCCAAAGATGGCGTGCAGCATCACACGTGCTCTGGAAAGCTCCCGCGATTGTCCAAACCGCTTACGAAGCGCCACTGCCGTCCAGATGACCACGCCGAGCACCAGCAGCGCTCCCACCATATGCGGCCAGATCGGAATTTCCTTGTGCCGAAACCCGGCGCCAAGTATCACTTGCAGATAGATAACCGCCGCGTTGAGGAGCGCCACGGAGTGAATCGATGGACTGCCGCTGTCTTCCAGTTGCGGCCGCTCCGAAACCCACCACTCGCTGGTGAACACCGCGATGCTCAGCACCGCTGCAAAAACGATTTGCGCGAAGCACGCGTGCAGAACGGGAAGCCAGTAATGCAGCAGCCGGAGGACAACTTGGCCCCCGAGAATCGCCTGCACGACCACTCCTCCCACGGCTATCGCGCTAAACCATCGGAGCCACGAGCGCTTCTCTTTGGTCCACACTACGATTGCCAGGACGAGCGTGAATACTCCAAGCGCTCCGGCAATCATCCGATGCGAATGTTCGTAAAGGACTCCTCCCACCATCGGAGGCATTACAGGGCCCGGCCAGGTCGGGACCGAAAGTGCCGCATCTCTTGAGGTTACCAACGCGCCGGCCACGAAAAGCAGGATGGTCCAGCAGACGACAAAAACCGCGTATCTGTGGACACCCTGATTGTAGGTCGAAGTCATCGCCCCTCTTCCAAG
The DNA here is from genome assembly GCA_036522195.1 of Candidatus Acidiferrum sp. Taxonomy (GTDB): domain Bacteria; phylum Acidobacteriota; class Terriglobia; order Acidiferrales; family UBA7541; genus Acidiferrum. The sequence continues at coordinate 112,026 of DATDGF010000049.1, forward strand.
CCGCGGATTATACCTTCATCGAGCCGCAGGGGAAAGCGGCACTGAGGCTTCATCGGCGGCCACACCCACCGCGCGCAGCACCAGGTCCTTGAGCGCTGCTATGAATAAGGGCGAATCTCCCACCGCCGGCATCATTCGAAACGTCTCCACTCCAACTTTTTCCGCTTCTTCGCGTGCTTCGATATTGATCTCGTGCAGCGTCTCGATGTGCTCGGTGACGAACGAGATCGGGACCACCAGCATCTCTTTCACGCCTTCATGCCCCAATCGCTCGATTGTTTCCGTCAGTGGCGGCTGCAGCCACTTCGCCGGCCCGACGCGGCTCTGGTAACAAAGCAAATGAACCTTCGGCCAGCCGGCGAACCGTTTCGCTCCCGACTCGCAAACCAGCAGCACCGTCTCTTCAATCTGCCTCGGGTAGGGATCGCCTTTTTCCACCAGGCTCATCGGCAGTCCGTGCGCGCTGAAGACCACATGAATCCGCGAGCTGTCCGAAAATTGGCGCAATACAGAACCGATGCGCTGCACGAGCGCCTGAATATATAACGGATGATCGTTAAATTGCGCCACAGTGTGCTGCGTCGGACGGCCGTCCGCTTGACTCCACTTCGACCGCTCCACAACTCGATTCCATTCTTTCAGACTGCTCAGCGTCGTCGCATACGAAAATTGCGGATACAGGGGCAGCAACACAATCTCATCCAGCGGTCCAGCCGCGCGCAACTCGTCCACAGCTTCCGACGTCGTCGGATGCCAATAGCGCATGGCCGTGACAGCTACGGGATCCACATACGGCGAGACCGCTTCCACCAGCCGCACGCGTTGCCGTTCTGTCAGTGTAGCAATCGGCGAGCGTCGCCCGATCTCCGCATACTTCTCCGCAACCGGGCCCGAGCGTCGCGATGAAATCAGTCTCGCAATCGGACGCCGCAAAAGCCCCAGCGGCCCGAGAGGAATAATATCCGGGTCGAGAAACAGGTTCAGCAGAAAAGGTTCGACCGCCTCCAGCGAATCCGGCCCGCCCAGCTGAAACAAAACGATCCCGACTCTCTTCTTTCTCGCCAAGCTATTTGCCCCGATTCAGCGAATTCTTCAAGCGCTCCACATCTTCACGCAGCGCCGCCGTCCGCCGCGCGATAGAGATGTAATACACAAAAAAGATGCCCCACCCGGCTAAATAGGCCGCAAACACACTATTCAGATTCTTCACATTCCCTCCACTTCGCGCCGCACGAGCTCCATCTCTCCGCGCACCGCTTCAAACTCATAGCGCGCCCTCATCAGCAACGCCATCAGACTGAGCATCGCTCCCCAGGAAAAAAGCAGTACATACCACATTGTTGGTTCCAGGCCTGAACCCGAGCCGCCCATGACCACCGGCTGTGGATGCTGCGTTCGCCACCAGCGTATCGAGCCGAACACCAGAGGAACGTCGATAAACGCGAAGATTCCAAACAGTGCGCTGAACAAAGCGCGCCGGTCAGGCTCCTCGACCAGCGTCCGCAACAAGAGGTACGCAACGTAGAGCAGCCACAGCACAAATGTCGAAGTGAGTCGCGCATCCCACGTCCACCAGATTCCCCACACGGGATGCGCCCAGATCGGCCCGGTCACCAGCACTACCGTCGTGAATACCAACCCAACTTCTGCCGCCGAGACCGCCACCCAATCCCATCGTGGCTCGCGACGCCAAACGTACATGAGGTTTCCAATAAAACAGACGAAAAATGCCGTCAGCCCGGTCCATGCACTCGACACGTGCAGATAAAAAATGCGCTGGATCGTTCCCATAGTCTTTTCGGTGGGCGCGATGAAAAGCGCGCCGTACGCAGCCGCACCCAACAGTAGAAAAACTACTGCGCTGGCCAAAGCGTGCTTTCTCATTCCGTCATTCCTCCAGAAGATACTCGCCGAAAAGCCACAGCGCCGTCAAAAAGACGACGTCAAAAGTCACCAGAAACCCTATGCCCTTCCATTCCATATAAGGTGCGCGGTCGAGTAGCCCGATGGTCACATAGGTGCTCGCAACCAGCACGGGAGTAAGGAGCGGCAACAGCAGCAGTGGCAACAACAGTTCCCGCATCCGCGCTTGCGCGGAAATCGCCGAAAGCGCCGTCCCCGCAATCGAAACTCCCAGGCTACCCAGGAAAAGTACGACCACAAGTTGCCCAAACACGGGAAACACCGGCACGTTGAACAAAACAGAAAACACCGGCAGCATGAGCACTTCCGTGAACAGCAGGAAAAGTGTATTGGCCGCCAGCTTCGCCACAAAAATCGCAAAAGGGTCGGCAACAGACAAGCGCAGGGCGCTCAGGGTATCGTTGTTCTGCTCGCGCAAAAAACACGGCTGCAGCATCAGCGACGCGGCAAATAGAAACGCCAGCCAAAGCAGGCTCCCGGCGAACCGGCGCGATTCCGCGGAAGTTGGATCGAAGGTAAAACTGAACAGCACCACGATCACCAGAATGAAAACAACCGTCGTCGTCAGCAGTTCGCGCGAGCGGAACTCCGTGCGAAGCTCTTTTCCCAGCAGCGCCGTCGTGTTGGAGAGCAAGCTCACTCATGCACCGGCAAATGTCAAAATCGAACTAAGGCTGCCGCCCGTGCGTGTGTCCGCCATCACCGATCCTGCTTCGAGCCGCACGGCCCTCGTCGCCAGCGAAGAAATCTCCGATTCTCCGTGCAGACTCATCACAATCGTGCGCCCGGCATCTCTCATCCCGCGCAGCGCTTCCGCTAGCCATGACACTCCCTGTGGATCCAGCCCCGTCGCTGGCTCGTCCAGAAGCAGCACCGCTGGCTCATTCAGCAGTGCTCGCGCGATTGCCATCCGCTGCCGCATCCCCCGCGAAAACGCGCGTACCAGCGAACTCCTGCGTTCGGCAAGGCCAACTTTTGCGAGAAGTGTTGCAGCGCGCGCGGCGGGCTCCGCAATTCCCAGCAAGCGCGCAAAGAGCACCAAATTTTCCTCCGCCGTTAGCTCGTCGTAAACCATCGTGGCGTGACCCACGAATCCCGTCTGCGACGCTCCCTCCATCGTGCCCTTCTTGCTGTCCAGAAAAGTGATTCTTCCCGAAGACGGCCTCACCAGCCGCGCAGCGATTCGCAGCAGAGTAGTCTTCCCGGAACCGTTGCGCCCCGCCAGCACCACACACTCTCCCGCGGCAATCTCCAGCGACACCCGTCGCAGCGCATAAAGCCCGCCGTACCGTTTTTCGATATTTTCAAAGCGAATCCCTGCAGGTGAAATAGCTGGCGTCACCGCAGTACCTCGGAGAGAGGCAATTCAAGCTCCGCGTTCAACGCTCAGCCTCGCACCAGATCGCGCAACACTTTTTCGGCACGCGCGCGTTCCTGTGCATACTCTTGTTCGGAGATCGTCCCAGCCTGATGTCGTAACTCCAGCCGGAAGAGCCGCTCCTTCAGCGCATCCAGGCTCGTCCCGATGGCCGCATCCACGTCCGCCAAGCTCGCCGCGCCGTTCGTGGGAACTGTTGCTGTGGCTGTTGAAGCCCGCGAAGCCACGATCGCATTAGTGCCTTTTGGCTTCGGCGCTGATTCATTTTCTTCGGGAGCTGTCGGCCCCGCATAGGCCACCACTGGCTTACGCCACAAAAGAATTGCGAGCAATCCAAACACAACCACAAAACCGACAATCAAAGGTAGTTTCAGAGCCTCTAAACGTCCGGGAACCTGCTGAATCGGAACTCCCCCTGCCCCGCCACCTTGTTGAGCATCTCGGCCCTGCTGCCCCTGTTCCGCACCGCCGCCAGCATCGGGCGGAGGCGCCGTCCCGGACACATTGACCGCAACGAGCGTTCCCGCAGGAACATCTTCCCTGCCGTATAGATTCATTCCCTGCTCTTGCCCACCTGCAGCCAATCCATCTCCGCTGACCTGCATGGTCGGCGGCGCAACAACGATCAACCGCCCGCCGGGATAAATCGTGGAAATCTTCACCGTCGCGCCGTTTCCCGGATAAGGAATTTCGTAGGAATACCGCACCATACTTTGCCCCGGCCGGAAGGCATAGGCGATCGAGTAACGATTATTCTTCTTGTCGATCGGCGCCTGCACCACCGGCATTCCTGTTGGCCCCGACGCCGCAACCTGCTGTAATTGGCTCTTTTCTGGCAGGGCAAAATCAAAATTGCCATCCGCGCGGTAGTACGCTTGAGGAGGCTGCGATTTGTTCTCGATCTGATATTCCTCGCCGATAATCAGCGTCGCTCCGCTCGGCTGAAATACCACCACGTGGGACGGCACGTTGATTGTCTTGGCATCCGTAGACGCCTCGAACACGCTCACCTGTACGTTGCTGCTTCCCGGCGGCACCGGTTGATGGAAATTAATCCCGTGATATACAGCACGTACGAGCATCGGCTGGGCGCCTAGGCCGGGATTGTCAAACGTGAATTCTCCCTTGGCGTCGCTCTTGGAATTGGCCACCGGCTGCATCCCGCCCTGGAGTTGGATCAGGATGACATCCACGCCAACGGCCGGCTTTCCGGTCGTGCCGTTCGTCACCGTCCCGTGCACGGTGCCAGCTTCGGCGATTGCGAATGGAGTGAGAATCAGTGTTGCGTTTACGGCCAATCGAGCAAGCCGGCTCGTCATTGAGCGCTCCGGTCGGCTGGCGCCGGGCGCGTTCCGCGCGGCCGCCGCACCTGCGATTCCGTCACCTGGTCGATTTCCGCCAGCACCAGCGCCGCTTCATTTTCCAGGGAAGTCTTCATCGCTTCGAAATCACCCTCGGAGTATTTTCCCGAACGATATTCAAACCGCAAGTCGCGCAAATTATCATAAATCGTGTCGCGCCGCTCCAGCAGTTGATCGAGTTTCGTTCGATGCGGCGCCAGGTCAGAAGCGTCCGGCTGAATGTAAAAAATAAAAAGCACCGTTGCCACGGCAAGCGCCAGGCACGCACCGAGTACCGCCCAGTCCGCGGAGCCAATCTCTAATACAGCGAACATGTAAAAAAGTGTCACAATCTAATCCTCAGTCTCGCGTGCCGCTTGGGCTCGCGCACGTTCCAGCAATTCCGCGGAAACTCCTGGCGTGTTTCCTGTGGGCGCCGTTCGCGCGGCAGGCGGCTTACGCCACCTTGAAATCACAAAGACCACCAGAATCGTTCCGAGCGCCAGATAAATGCTCGGCAGCGACCATGCGATCAAGCTAAACCCCGATTTAGGTGGTTCCGCATACACCTTCGTGCCGAATTCCTGCACAAACATTTGTGTGACCGCGGTTTCCGAATCGCCCCGCGTTACGGCCTGGTCCAATTCCTTCAGCATCCCGGCCGATGTGGTGCATCCAACATGGTTGCACTGCGTGAGTACCTGGCTGCACCCGCACATGCACATGAACTTTCCGCCGATCTGCTTCGCGCGGTCGGTCAATTGCTGCCCCTCGGCCGGGATGATCAGCAAAGGTGCTGCCGCCATCGCGAAGAGCATCGCAACGCCACTCCAGCGGCGCACCTTAGTCATGGCCTTCTCGCATTGTCACCGACGGTGAAGGCGTCAGCCCGTGTTGCAGTTGTTGCCCTACCGGCTGCTGCGCTCCGGACAGCACCAACACTGCGCGGCGATTCGGCAGCAGTGCAACCAGCGTCCCAAAAACTACAACCACTCCGCCGAACCAGATCCATTTCACTAGTGGATTCAGGTACGCGTGAATCACCGGCAGCTGCGTGTCCGGGCTTTGCCCTGCGTACACCACGTACAAATCTTCCTTCAGCGTCGAATAGATCGCCACCATCGTGCCGTTCTCTACCGTCGTCGCGAACCGGCGCTTCTCCGGGTAGAGCATCATCATCGGCTTATTGTTCTTCATTACTTCGACGATCATCCGCTCCGCCGTGTAATTCTTCTCTGGCCTCGTGTCTACGCTCTGCAACAGCAGGGTATACGGTCCGATCTGCATCGTGGACCCCAACTGCATCTCTTTCTGCACGTCGCGGTTGAACGCCGCCCCCGCCAGCCCGATAAAGATCAGCACCATGCCCAGGTGTACGATGTAGCCGCCATACCGCCGCGTGTTGCGCATCGTCAAGTCGATCGCCGAAGCCGCAAGCGAAGCTCCCGAGCGCGTCCGAATCACTTTCGCGCCGCGATAAAACTCCATGGTGATCGTCGATGCCACGAATACGCACAGGATCAGGCACACCAGCGAATAAAATTGCCGGAACCCCAGCGCGAACGTAATCGCTCCGCCAAGAACGCCTATCGCCAGCGGCCATCCAAAATTGCGCTTCAGGCTCTCCGTCGAGGTCTTTCTCCATGCGAGCAGCGGCCCGACGCCGGTAAGGAATAACAGCAGAAGTCCAAGCGGGATATTCACCTTATTGAAGAACGGCGCGCCTACGCTGATGCGGTCGCCCGTAAACCACTCCGAAAATACTGGAAAGAGCGTCCCCGAAAGAACCGCGATGCACGCCACCAGCAGCACCAGATTGTTGAACAGAAAGCTCGATTCGCGTGAAACAATCGCGTCCAGCTGGTTCTCGCTCTTCAAATAGTCGCGATTCTTCACGTACGCGCCGAAACAAACCAGCAAAATGATAACGATGAATCCCACGAACCAGTTCCCGATGCTCGATTGCGCAAACGCGTGTACGGAGCTCACCACACCACTGCGCGTCAGCAGCGTGCCAAGGATGCAAAGCAGGAAAGTGCAAAACACCAGCCACACGTTCCAAACTTTCATCATCCCGCGTTTTTCCTGCATCATCACCGAGTGCAGGAACGCTGTCCCCGTCAGCCACGGCAGTAAAGACGCGTTCTCCACGGGATCCCAGCCCCAGTACCCGCCCCAGCCAAGTACCGCATATGCCCAGTGCGCGCCCAGCAGAATCCCCATCGTCTGGAATGTCCACGCAATCATCGTCCACTTGCGCGTCAAGTGGATCCACTTCTCGCCTGGATACCGCGCCAGCAGCGCGCCCAGCGCAAACGCAAACGGGATCGTGAATCCGGTATATCCCGAATACAGGTTCGGCGGATGAATCACCATTTCCGGATACTGGAGGAGTGGCGTCAATCCATTCCCGTCCCCGCGCGCCACCAGCTGCATCGTGCCATTCGCACCCGGAATCGCAAGCGCTTTGAACGGGCTGACCACGAAATTATTCAGCGTGAGAAAGAATATCTGCACCCCGGCCATCACTACGCCGACGTACGGCATCAACTCGCCATTTTTATTTCGATTGGCGATCAAGACGGAGAAAACATAGATCGCTAGGATGAAGCTCCAGAAGAGCAGCGATCCTTCCTGCCCGGACCATAGCGCGGCAATTTTATAAAAAGTCGAAAGGTCGCGGTTGCTGTGCGACACCACGTACGCGTTCGCAAAGTTATCGCTGAAAAAAAGATATTCGAGGCTGAAAGTACCGAGGAAAACCAAACAACAGGTAGCAATTCCCGCCTGGCGTGTGCTCTTCACGAGCAGCGGATGCCGCGTGAGAATCGCCGCGATTCCCCCGGCAAACGCATAGACCGCGCACACAAACGCTAGTAAGAGTGCAAAAGATCCGAATACATCCACGGAGACCTCGCCTCTCTCCCGGCGAAACCGGGTGCGCTAAGTGCCGCTATGCTGGGTCGAGACGGCGGCGGCGCCCCCTGTGGCTCCCGGTGCCGCTTCGTACTTGGACGCGCATTTTGCTTGAACATGCTCCGCCACGAACCGCCCATCGGACCCGGGACTTCCTTCCACAAGCGCCTGGGCCTTGTCCACAAAGGTATCCGGCAGCGGATCGCTACCGATGTAGCTGATCGGCAGCGACTTTCCTTCCCCCTCAAGCACAAAATCGACGCGGCCCGAATAACGGTGAATGCTGTTTGGCGCCACCGTGCCGCCCACCCGCATGCGTTGCTTAAGCGCGCGGCCTTGCAGGGTCTGCAGTTCGGCAATCGTGTGGTAATACGTCTTGCTCTCGCCATATCCCAGCCAGGCCAAAAACCCCATGGCCACGATGATTACACCGATGCCGATTCCGAATTTCGCTTTTTTCTTCACCGTAGTGCTCCCACCGCGCCTGCACTCACTCAACGCCTTGATTCTATCACAGCTAAAAGTGCCCTCAAGCGAGGTCAAGACCTGTTTTGGACCACTTCGTCGGCCAGCGGTCGCCTGTTCTTCCGATCAGTCCGTTCGAATCGCCAGCGCTTCGCGCAACCGCGCTATCGCTTTTTCCGCATTCAAACCATCGAGAACGAACGGCTTGCCCTCGTGCAAAACGATCGGACATCGCAATTGCATTGCTCCAAACTTTTCCACCAGCGGTTCCAGTATCCGCGAGATCAGCACCACGCGTTTCGGCTTCAGCGATCGCCGAATCTTCGTAGCTATCGCCGGCAGCCGCTGCTCCAGCAGCCGTCGCTCCCGCAACGCCGAATCATTCGAATCATTCGTCTCCGGACCATTCGAATCGTCTGGCGATTCCGTATCAAACGCACACTCCAGTACATGCGTTAGGAAAAACCCCGCCCTCTGAAACTCCGCCAGCACGGCCTCCCGCGTCTTGCCCGCGGCAGAAATGCCCCCCACCTCGAGCAGCTTCGCTGCCTCGCCCTGAAACTCGACGCTCGGAGAATAAAGGAAGTCCTTCTCCTTAAGCGATGACGCAGCGCCCAACAGCAGCGTTTGAATGTGTACCGGCCGGTACCGCGTGGTCCATTCCAGGCGTTGCAGGCGCCGCGCGATATGCGCGGGCGATGAGATTTGCCCGCATCCGTCGCACAGCAAGTTCATTGGATTTGGCATGTCTCTGTTCGAATGTAGTGCAACGCCGCCAAGACTGCAAATAGCGGGATTCGAGCGGAGAACAAACTAGACTTAAGGCAGATTTGCAGTCTTGATCAGATTAACGCTCGATCGCATGCTTGCAGGATCGGCTATCGGCGCGAAAAAGTTACTTGCTGAATCGCCTGATTCCAGGCACTTCATGCTGATCTCTGTTCCCTGATCACTTACGACGAAACTGGAGTATCGGATGGCAACTTCGCGCGCAGGCACCACTTCAATTCTTGGCTCATCTCGGAGATTTCCATCCTCGGCATCACGATGAATTTGCAGCTCAGCATCTCGTGCGGTTCGTCCTCATCGGGCAATTGGCAGGTCACCCGGCAATATTGGCAATCTTGATTCCAGCAGAAGCGCCCGTACGGGATCGTCTCCGGGCTGATGAACTGAAAGCAGCGCAACAGCGAATTGCGTTCCGGGACCTGGAACTTTTTCCCAAAGACGGTGATCTCCACAAGCTTTTCATAAGGACGGAAGGGTTCCGACATGATGAGTCCTGTTCTCCGTGACCCGGCCACGCGTTTTCACAACACTTTCCCTGCACCGGTGCACCTGGCGGCTTGCCACACACGAATGATGGCTTCCACAGAGTAGACCGCGCGCATGCCTCCTACAACGCCGTGAGCTCAAGACGTTTCCAATGTGCTACGGGGTCCGTCGCGGCAGTCCAAGTCAAACCTCCAATCATCGCAAAACTCAGAAAGATAGGCGGTTACCTCTCCTTCTACAGAATAAGCTGTATGGAAATCTCCTCTGGTAAACGCTATACCTTGTTAGTGCAGCCGAAAGTCGCTTCTGCCGATTTGTGTTCGAACGCTGAAATTAAACGTTTTACGGAGTTCAAGTGGATTCAAGACCTGCGCACGTGAGTGTCAGCAAGTCGATGGGCCACCAAAGCTCGGGCCCTTCAGCCGGCGCGGATTGAGCCGCGCCATAGCAGTCCGCGTTCTCGTCGTAGAGGATTTCGCGCCCTACCGGCGATTCATTTGCTCGACACTGGCGAACCTGGCCAGTTTACAGGTCATCGGCGAAGTGTCCGACGGCTTGGAAGCGGTGCAGAAGGCGCAAGAGCTGCAACCGGATTTAATCCTGCTCGACATCGGACTCCCCACGCTCAATGGAATCGAAGCCGCGCGGCGGATCCGCCAGCTTGCGCCGAAGTCCAAAATCATCTTCGTAAGCCAGGAATCAACCGCTGATGTTGTGCAAGTAGCGCTCAGCCTGGGCGCAAGCGGTTACGTGGTAAAAGGGAAAGCCGCCACCGATCTCCGCGCGGCCGTGGAGGCCGTCCTGGCTGGGAGCACGTTCGTCAGCAGCTCGTAGGCACCCCTGCTATTGGTCACTCCTCCGCTCGTCACAATACTCCTTCCAGCGAAGCCGATGGTCGAGGCGCAAATCCATACAATTTCCATTCAGGCTATCTGCCAAGTTGACAGTCGTCCGAACGCGGAACACACTTTGAGTGCTGGGACATACCCTCCTCTGCTCCCCCAATAAGGCTGATTCGCGCGCACACTTCGTCAAGGGAATGCGACTGAACAAGACAGCGGTCCGATTGATTCCAATATCATTGTGCTGCTGCATTGTCCCGATTGCTGCGCTGGGGCAATGTGCCAGTCCCCTGTGCCAAAATTTGAAGAACATCCTCGACGCGGCGATTACTGACTTCAGAGAATTCGGGCCGGACAGGGCAGCAGGGCCGGAACTCTCGGTCAACGACACGAAATTCCTGTGCAAAAAAATGGCCTGGGCCAACAACGTTCTGATGTATATGTGCTACGCCCAGTTGTCGCTCTCAAAAGGCCAGAGCGCGTATGAGAGCACACTAGCGGCCTTAAAAAGTCTCAAGCCAGACTGGCACTTCCAGGTCAGCTCGCCGGACGACGACCATTTTGTGTACGCCGGGCCTCCGGATTGCGAGAATCCGCCGAACGATGGGCCGTACATTAGCCAATGCCCTCTCCATCTGCAAGCCGTGAAGCAGCCCGATGGAACGATGAAGGTACATTTCTGGATGAACTCGCTCTCCTCGCCCTACCTTGTAAAACCCCGCGCTGCTCCGACCATTGCTCCTAAAACGGCTCCCAAAGCTGCGGCCAGCGATTGCGATGAGTTCTGCCAGAACTTCAAGAAAGCGTTTGCGGCGCGCATGAATTCTTTCGAGGACATCCGCACGGCCAAAATGAATGGCGAGACGTCCGACTCTACCGTAAAACTTGCGGGGGCCAAGGAGTGCGCTATCAAGCCCACCACGAAGCCCTCATCCAGCGAGGCTGGAACGGAATTCGTGTGCTACTGGCCGGAAACTTCCGGCGCGGAGGCGGAGATGAGATTCCGCGATCTGATTGCTCGTGTGCAAGCCGCGATCTCGTTGGATTGGCCAGCGCAGCAGGACAGCGAGTTGGAAGAGCGTACTGGCTCCAAATCCATGAGGTGGGAAGCCGTCGAACCGGGCCGCAAACATGACGTCCGAATCTATCTCTCTGGAGACGCCGTAGGGCTCCATATCACGGCTTGGCACTGATAGGGCGCGACGGCAAAGAGGGGCTCCGGTTTTGGGGTCCGGCTGCATAGTTAACCTTGGGGTAAACTCCGAATGCAAAAGTTGTTAGAAGGTAAGTAGATTATATGATACTTGTCCTGTGGGGCCCTCCCCGTGGCAGGTACTGGGTCGAGACCTCGAAACTCGTATCTTTCACATCCAAAATCACACCCGACGGCATCATTCTCTCGCCTTTTCTGAGTGCACCGAGTCCTCGTGGCTCCCAAACTTCGAAACCCTAGTGCGCGAAACCGGTTCGGAATGAACTTCGCAGTGCCTTCCCACGAAACGTAATGCCTCATTACTTCCCTACTTCTAGCTCTCATGCAACAATTCCGAGGCTCTTATGAACCGACCTCGGAACTTTCGCGTTTACTTCTTGCTGGCGGTGCTGGCTATCGCGGGGCTGATTTTGCTCTTGCGCGAGCACCGGCCTTCGTTCCTTCGACCGGACTTGCACCTCTCCGCTTATGTGACTACGGCGGAGGGCAGCGTTACGGTCGTGGATCTGGTGAAGCTTCAGGCAATTGCGCGCGTGGCGGTGGGCCCTGGACTTTCTGGGATGCGGGAGCATCCGAGGCGCGCGGAAGTGTATGGCGTGAGCAGCGGCGGCGGATACGTGTGGATCCTGGATTGCCGCAGCAACCAGATTACGGTGCGCATTCCGGTGGGGCCGCTGCCCTACGCGATTGATTTTTCGCCGGACGGCAAGCGCGCATTCACGACCTCTTCGGGGAGCGACACGCTGCTGGCGATAGACGTGGCATCGCGGGCGATTGTGGCGCGCGCGGGGACGGGGCACGAACCGGTGCTGGCGCGGGTGACTCCAGATGGGAGGACGGTCGTGGTGGTGAACCGTCGCGAGGCGAGCTTGGGCATTCATGACGCGGCATCTCTGGTTCAACGCGGGAGTGTTCCGGTGGTGGCGCAGCCGGAGTCGGTGGTGGTCTTGCCGGACAGCTCGATTGCGTTTGTGCTGGGCCGGAGCGAGCGGCGCATCTCCGTGGTCGACCTTCGCAGGGGAGTGCTGGTGACCAACCTGGAGCTGGCTGGCAAGCCCACGGACATGCTTCTGAAGCCGGACGGCGGCGAACTCTACGTGATCTCTCCGGAAGCGCACGGGCTGCAAGCCATCAATACCTGGACGCATGAGGTGGGTGACTACATGGTGCTCGGATCGGCGCCCACGCGCGGGGTGCTGAGCGAGGATGCCAGCCTGCTCTACGTCTCGGACACGGCGGCGGGGCGGGTGACGCCGGTGGATATCTTCAATCGGCGGATTGTGCGCGAGGCCGGGAAAGGGTTCCCTGTGCCGGCGGGGGATTCTCCGGCGGCACTGCGGTTTGATCCGGCGGAGAATTTGCTGTTGATTGTGAGCCAGGGTTCGGGGGATCTGACGGTGATTCGTGTGCGGACGAATTTTCTTGTGACCATGATTCCTGTGGGGGATAGGCCAGAGGAGCTGGCGGTGAAGCTGTTCTAGGAGTCGGACAAGTTCAAGAAATACTTTAACTAGCGCTCACACCGCTTCGACTATTCGGGCCTCGGCTCAGGGGGCCAGGCGGCGTGATCTTCGCCCAGGAGGACGTCGAGGAAGCCTTCGGCGGGGAGGACGTCTACGGGGAGGCCGCCGTGCCAGAGGGCTACGCCTAGGCGGAGCTTTGTCTGGCCGGCGAGGTCGATCTGGTCCTTGTTGATGGCGACCTCGAGGATGCGTTCGAACGCGACTTCGGCCACGAGCTTGGGATTGAGAAGACAGAGACGGTCCTTTTCCACGGCGAAGCTCTGGACGTGACCTCGTTCGAGCAGGACGACGATGGTAGCTTCCGTCGCACCACTGATGGTGATGCGAAACTCGGGATCTTCGAGTTCGCTGAGCGCTTTGACGAAGGGATCGATACGCACGCAGAACCGGCCGTCCTCGAAGCCGTAGCGCAGCTCGTGGAGATAGAAAATGCGGCCGTGCATCGAGCCGCCGCGGCGCTCCGGGGAAAAAAGGCCGGCTCCGAGCCATTCGAAATAGGAAGTGTCCCGGCCGTCGACCTTAATGTTCAGCAGAGCGGTGGGCGCGAGCTGCACCGCGTGCTCGGGCTTGCGCTTGATGGGTTTGGCCAATTCTTCCGGAGCGACCTGGCCAAGAGCAAGATAAATGGCGGTGAGATGTTTGCGGTAGAGGGCGTCGAATTCGGCGTCGTTGGCGGTGCTGTGTTCGAGGCCGTACCACCAGCACCAGTCGCTGCCTTCGCCGGCGAGGAGCGATTCGAGGGCTTCCTTGAGAGCGGTTTCGGTGGGGGCGTCGTTGCGGCCCTGTTTTCTTGCCTCTACGGCGCGGCCGTAGGCTTCGCGTGCATCCCACAATAATTCCCAAGCGGCGACGTCTTCCGCGTGGCCGATCCAGACGTCGAAATTCGCGTTGATCCAGGACGCGGGGAAAATTCCGGTGGTGGCGGGGATTTCTCCGGCTGCGGCATTGGCTTCGCTGGCGGTGAGGGCGCGGAAATCCTGGTCAGACTGGATGCGGCCATAGAATTCGCGGAGGAATTCGCGGCCGTTGCCCGGGTAATACTCCCAGGCGTTTTCGCCGTCGAGGAAGAGACAAATGGTAAGCGGCTGGGCACTTTGGACTGCTTCTCCCAGATGGCGCAGGCGGCCGTGGAGATCGGCAGCGGCGGCTTTGGCGTCCATGCGGCTGTACACGAAGCCGATCAGATCGGAGAGATGGTGGTCGCGGAAAAGGCCGGTGATGGATTTGGCGCCGAGCTGGGTGCGCCAGAGTTTGTACAGGCGGTCCGCGTTGGCGGGGATACCGTTGGCGTCGCGGAAAAAGCCGACGTTGAGCGTACGGCCCAGGACGCCTTCATCGGTGCCGAACCATTCGAAGCCGAGCTCGGCCGCGATGGTGAGTGCCTGATCGGAGACGGAGCCTTCAGATGGCCAGACACCTTTGGGCTTCACGCCGAATATTTTTTCGTGGTAATCGCGGGCGCGCTGCAGCTGTTCGCGCGCATCTTCGGGATGCCGAAAAGCGCGGCGAGGCAGCGGCGTGCCGGGATTAGCCACGCGGGCAATGTCAGAGTCGCATATGAGCGGAAGAATCGGATGATAGAACGGCGTGGTGCTGAGCTCGATCTGGCCGCGCTGGGAGGCTTCGCGGTAGGCCGGCAAAACGAGTCCAAGAAAGTCCAATTGTTTTTGCTTTAGCGCGGACTTGTCTTTTTCGGTGAAGTCCTTCCCTTTCGAATTGAGCTTGCTGACTACGGGATCCTTCTGCAGCCAGGATTCCTCCATCCAGGCGAGTTGAGAAAGGAGTTGGACGTCGCGCCAATCGCGCGGTGTGAACGTGACCAGCGCTTGCGCGCCGCCCGCCGGGCGGGACCATTCGTAGAGTTCCACGAAGCGTGGCCAGCGGGACATCAGGCGTTCGTGATTGACCTGAAATGCGCGGGCTATGATTTCGGCTTTATCTTCTCGAGTTAGCTCTTCGGCATTTTTGAAGGCGAGGGAAAACCACGGCTCGTTGAAATTGCCGCTGGCGTACTCCTCGAGCTGAATACCGAGGGCAGGCACGACGTTGAAGGTGGCGTGAAATTTGGGAAACTCGCGGAGCATCTCCACCATGCCCCAGTAATCTTTCAAGGCATGAAGGCGCGTCCACGGAAGGACGTAGCGGCCGCTTTCGGGATCGCGGTACTGCGGTTGATGCATGTGCCATAACACAACCAGGTGAACCGGTTTCATGGAATGCGTCGCTCCCGTGTTCGTGCTGTGACCATGCTACACTCACCGTTCGCGCCATGCGCATCCTGGACCGTTACATTGTCCGCGAAGTGTTTCGCCACGCCGTGCTGGGACTCATCGTCTTCACGTTTGTCCTGTTCGTTCCAAGACTCGTTCGCTTGATGGAGCTGTTGGTTCGTCATTCGGGGTCCGGCAGCCAGGTCCTCAAGTCGTTCCTTTGCGTTCTCCCGGGCATTTTCATTTTCACCATTCCCATGGCCATTTTGATTGGCGTGCTGCTGGGCCTGGGGCGCATGTCTGCCGACAGCGAGATTATCGCCTTGACCGCTTTGGGTATCGGCCGCCGACGCATTCTGCTTCCGGTTGGGGTCCTCGCGGCGACGGGGGCCGCACTTACCCTGTTCATGAGCGTGTGGCTCTCGCCTCTGGCCTTGCGATCCCTCCATGCCATCGAAGCCGATCTGATCGCATCGCAGATCTCATTTGCGGTACAGCCACGCGTCTTCGATGAGTTTCCCAGCATGGTCCTCTATGTCAACGACGTTACCGCCAGCGGCACGCAATGGCACGGCGTGTTCCTCGCGGAGGCGGGCGAAGAAAGCGGTTCACGCCTCACCCTGGCGAAGGACGCGATTGTAATTGCCGAACCGAAGCAGGGCAAGCTGGAGCTGCATCTGCAAGGCGGCACGACGCATGAATTCTCTCGTGAAGATGCGGACCATTATTCCGTTACGGCGTTTGGGCAGAGTGACTGGCCCATCGAGGTCAACGACCTGAATCCCGTGCAACCCCGGCAGCGCAGCAATCCGGAGCGATCCGTCCGGGAACTCCTCAACGACAAAGGGCCCGGCTGGCGTGAAGCCCGCGTGGAACTTCAGGGGCGGTTCGCGTTCCCGGTGGCGTGCTTTGTGTTTGCCCTTGTCGCTGTTCCCCTGGGTGCTCAACCACGCCGTGGCGGACGCGCCGCCGGATCGTTGATCGCGGTGATCTTGATCGCTTCATATTATCTCCTTTTTATAATGGGTGCGGGGCTCGCGCGCCAGGGGACACTATCTCCCGGCGAAGGAATCTGGATTGCCAACACAGTGCTTGCTCTGCTGGGATTGGCCTTGCTCCCGCGCATGGAGCAGTTTCGTGGTGAAAGCCGGTGGCTGCAACCGCTGGGTAACTTCAGACGCAGAATACGCCTGATGCGGCGGCGGAAGGCACAGGCACGCGCGCGCGCCGCCTCCCGCGCTCCCAATGGCGACCACGTCCCAAGCGAGCTCGCGGCGCCGGATGGCAGCAGCTTTCCGCGGCTGTTGGATCTGTACATTTTGCGGCGGTTTTTTTTCTACTTCGCGCTGCTCATGGGCACCTTCGTCTTTCTCTTCGAGACCTTTACCTTCTTCGAATTGCTGGATGATATTGCGCGTCAACGCGTTCCTTTTCTGATCGTCATCGACTATTTTCGCTATCTTGCGCCGTACCTGCTGTACCAACTGGCTCCGCTCGGGGCGCTTGTGGCGGTACTGGTCACTCTGGGAATCATGAGCAAGAACAATGAAATCGTGGCCATCAAGGCCAGCGGCATCAGCCTGTACCGGCTCGCCGTGCCGCTGCTGCTCGCGGGCCTAGCGCTGGCGGCAACCATGGTGGTTGTCGACGATACCTATCTTCCCTACGCGAACCAGAGGCAGGACGCTTTGCGAAATATGATTAAGGGCAAGCCTCCGCAGACCTACACGCGCCCGCAGCGCTGGATCTTCGGCGAAAACGATAAAATCTATAACTACGACCTGTTTGATCCGGCGCAGAAGCTCTTTGGCGGCTTGAGCGTACTGGAAATCGATCCGACTGATTTCCAGCTGCGTCGCCGAATCTTCGCTTCGCGGGCCAGATGGTCTGAGTCACAGAAGGTGTGGGTGCTCGAGGGTGGCTGGGTCCGCGATTTTCAGGGTGGCACAATCGTGCGCTACGATCGCCTTCCTCCCGTGACTTCGCTCCCGGAGTTGACGGAGCCTCCTAAGTACTTCAACCGGGAAGTGCGACAAGCCTTTCAAATGAGCTGGCGGGAATTAAGCACTTACATCAGCGGGCTGCATCTCGCCGGCTTCGATGTTTCCGCGCTCACCGTGCAATGGCACAAGAAAATAGCATACCCTCTGATGGCCCCGGTTAGCATGCTCTTGGCGATTCCTTTTTCCTTCCTCGTGGGAACCCGCGGCGCACTCGGTGGGGTCGCCCTCGGCGTCGGCATTGGGGTCACCTACTGGTCCATGGCCGCGCTTCTAGAAGCCATGGGTGGCGTGGGGCAGCTTCCGCCACTGCTTGCCGGATGGTCACCGGACATCATTTTCTTTTTTCTAGGGATGTATTTCTTCTTCAAGATGCCGACGTAAGAAGGAAAGTCGCCGGGCACGCAGAAAGTTTGAAAATGTCTGCGCGCCGACGACCTAAAGTATCACTTTAACTTGAAGTGGCGGAGGCTTCTCCGCTACTTCCCTCTCTTTTTTCTCGCTTTTTTTTCTTCAACCACTACTTGAGCTGCGGCCAGCCGCGCGATCGGCACCCGGAAAGGCGAAGCGCTGACGTAGTCCATGCCAGATGTGTGGCAGAATTTGACGCTGTCGGCATCACCGCCATGCTCTCCGCAAATCCCGATCTTAAGCTTGTCGCGCGTCTTGCGCCCCTGTTCGATGCCCCAGCGCATCAGCATGCCTACGCCCTTGGTATCGAGAGATTGGAAGGGATCGGCGCTAAAGACGCCGGCCTTCTTCTCGTCCACGTAGTCCGGGAGGAAGCGCCCCGCGTCATCGCGTGAGAGTCCCATGGTGGTTTGAGTAAGGTCGTTGGTGCCGAAGGAGAAGAATTCCGCGACTTCAGCGATCTCCCCCGCCAGCAATGCCGCACGCGGCAGCTCGATCATGGTGCCGACGAGATACGGCAGTTTAATGCCGGACTTTTTGATCAATTCATCGGCCACGCGGCGGGTAGCTTGTTCAAGTATCCAGAGTTCTTTTCGGTCGAGAACGAGCGGGTGCATGATCTCAGGTAATACTTCAACTCCAGCTTTGCGGCATTCGATGGCTGCCTCGATGATAGCCCGCACCTGCATCTCCAGAATTTCAGGATAGGTGATGCAAAGGCGGCAACCGCGGTGCCCGAGCATGGGGTTGGCCTCATGCAATTGGTCCACGCGGCGGGCTACGGTCTCCACACTAATCTTCAGGTCGCGAGCCAGTTCTTCCTGCTTGGCCCGTTCGTGGGGCACAAACTCGTGCAGCGGTGGATCAATCAGCCGGATCGTGACCGGGAAGCCGTCCATGGCCTTGAAGATGCCGATGAAATCGCGGCGTTGGAAAGGCAGAAGCTTGTCCAGCGCCCTGACGCGTGCTTCTTTTTCGTCTGCCAGGATCATCTCCTGGATGGCGCGCTGCCGCTCATGACTTCTCTCCGGCTGTTCGAAGTCCGTGAAGAACATGTGCTCAGTGCGGCAGAGCCCAATGCCTTCAGCTCCGAATTCGATGGCCTTGCGTGCGTCCTGCGGCGTATCCACGTTGGTGCGAACCCGCAGGCGGCGTGTTTGGTCCGCCCACTTCATAAGCGTCTCGTAGGACTTAGGGAACTCAGGAGTAACAAGCGGCATCGCGTCGGTGTAAACCACTCCTTCACCGCCATCGAGGGTAATCCACTCCCCTTCCTTCACCACTTTCCCAGCAGCGCGCATGCTTTGCGATTTGTAATCGATGTCGAGCTTTTCCGCTCCCACGATGCAGCACTTGCCCCAGCCGCGGGCCACCACGGCCGCGTGACTCGTCTTTCCCCCAGTTGCCGTCAAGATGCCCTGCGCCACGGCCATGCCACCGACGTCTTCGGGGCTGGTTTCACGGCGCACGAGAATCACCTTCTCGCCGCGCTCCGCCCACTCCTCCGCCTTCTGCGCAGAGAACACAACTTTGCCAACGGCTGCTCCCGGCACAGCGTTGATGCCGGTAGCCAAGATCTTCGAGCTCAAAGACTTCTTGTCTACTTTCGAATCGATCACCGGATAGAACAACCGCTCGATATCCTCCGGTTTGATACGCAGGAGGGCCTCTTCTTTGCTGATCAGTTTCTCATTGGCCATGTCCACGGCGATATGGAAGGCCGCAGCAGGAGTGCGTTTGCCGGTGCGAGTCTGCAGCATATAGAGCGTTCCGTTCTCGACGGTAAACTCCATGTCCTGCATGTCGCGATAATGTTTCTCAAGTTTTACTCGAACTTTCTCGAGCTGCCCGTAAACCTTGGGCATGGTCTTGGCCATCTCGCGCAGAGGCATCGGAGTGCGAATGCCGGCGACAACATCTTCGCCCTGGGCGTTCACCAGGTAGTCGCCGTAGAAAATCTTTTCGCCGGAACTGGGATCCCGTGTGAAGCAAACTCCCGTCCCGGAGGTGTCCCCCGTGTTCCCGAAGACCATCTGAACCACGTTGACTGCCGTACCGAGCAGCCCGGTGATCTTCTCAACGCGCCGATAGGTTACGGCCTTCTCCGCCATCCACGAACCGAAGACGGCGCCGATTGCTCCCCAGAGCTGATCCATGGGATCGTCCGGGAAATCCTTCCCGGTCTTCTCGCGGAAGACCTTCTTGTATTCGGCGACCAATTCCTCCCATCCGCTGGCGGGAACGGCGGTGTCTTCCTTCACGCCTACACGGTTCTTCATGGCGCGAAGCCGGTGCTCCAAATCCTCCTTGGACATTTCTATCACCACCGTGCAATACATCTGGACAAAGCGGCGATAGGCGTCATGGGCGAATCGCTCGTTCTTCGTAGCGGCAGCGAGGCCGGCCACGGAGCGATCATTCAGGCCGAGGTTGAGAATGGTTTCCATCATGCCGGGCATGGAGCGCGCTGAACCAGAACGCACGCTGACGAGGAGCGGGTTCTTCGGGTCGCCCAGCTTCTTCTTCGTGGCACGCTCGAGCTTGGCGATGTTGTCCGCAACCTGCTT
Organism: Candidatus Acidiferrum sp.; assembly: GCA_036522195.1. Classification (GTDB taxonomy): domain Bacteria; phylum Acidobacteriota; class Terriglobia; order Acidiferrales; family UBA7541; genus Acidiferrum. The sequence goes on from DATDGF010000049.1 coordinate 132,089, forward strand.
CTTTAACTCGGAAGGATATTTCTTGCCGTTCTTATAGAAGTAATCGCACGCTTCCGTGGAAATCGTAAAACCCGCGGGGACTGGTAGGCCGATCTTGGTCATCTCCGCGAGCCCGGCGCCCTTGCCGCCGAGCAAGTCGCGCCACGTTCCGTCACCTTCTGCCTTGCCCGCACCGAAAAAATAAACCCACTTTTTCACTGGTTCCCTCACTCGAGATTTTTATTTTTGGAGCACTCGTTGCTGCCGTCGTTTTTGAAAGGCCGCCAAAGAATTTGTCGGCACGCCGACTTAAAACCGTAGTTCAAGTAATACTTTAAGAACTTATCGCCGCTCTTCCCCACCAATCTCGGAGAAGTCGGCGACCGTTGTGAATTCCCGGAGAACCTCCGCCAGCAGCGTCAGCCGGTTGTTGCGCACTGCTTCGTTTTCGGCCATCACCATGACGCCATCGAAAAATTGATCGACGGATTTTCGAAGGCCAGCGATGACTTCAAGGGCTTCCTGATATTTCCCCGAACGTTTCAGCGTTTGCACTTTCGATTCCGCGTCACGGACAGCGGCATGGAGTTCACGCTCGGCTCCGTTTTCGAACAACTCTGGATTGACGCTGCGTACTTCTCCCACGGGTACATTGGCCTTCTCCAGGATCTTACGGATGCGCTTGAAGGACACGGCCAGCGGCTCGAAATTCTTCGACTTGCGAATGGCCTTAAGCGCGAGCAGGCGTTTCTGTGCATCCACCAGATCGTCGGCGCCCGCGCGGAATACGGCACTGACTTCGTCGTAGCCGAAACCCTCGCGTTCGCGGAAGACGAACTTGGCGCGATCCAGAATGAACTCGAGAATCTGCGTCTCTTGTGCGGGCGTTAGGCCGCGCTTTGGCTTGTGGGTCAGCAGCGCCTTGGATGCAGCACCAATCGCTAGGGAAAGCGAGATCGGCAGCTTCTTGTCGAGAATGATTTTGACGACGCCAAGCGCAGCGCGGCGCAAGGCATAAGGGTCGCTCGATCCGGTCGGGACAACTCCCACGGCGAAACAGCCGACTATGGAATCCAGTTTGTCCGCCAACGCGACGGCGCAGCCCGTCAGATTGCGTGGGACGGGATCGTCCAAGCCTACCGGGCGATAGTGATCGTAAACGGCGTCGGCAACTTCGTCCGGTTCGCCTTGCGCGCGAGCGTAGAGTCCTCCGACGATGCCCTGGAGTTCAGTGAACTCACGCACCATTTCAGTGGCGAGGTCGCACTTGGCAAGTTCCGCCGCACGGTCGGCTTCGGCGACATGAGCCTGCAGGATGCCAAGGTTAAACCATTGCTCAGTGAGCCAGCGTGCGATGGCTCGGCCGCGCTCGACTTTGTCGCGGTAACTTCCAAGCCGCGATTCATACGTGACGCGTTCAAGCTTCGGCAGATAGTCGGCCAGCCGACACTTCTGATCAGACTCCCAGAAGAATTGTGCATCCGCAAAGCGCGCACGCAGCACGCGCTCGTGCCCTGCCCTGACGATTCCCTTCGTGTCTTTTGCGATGTTGGTCACTGCCAGGAAGTGCGGCGCGAGTTCCCCGTTTTTCTTTTCCACGGCGAAATACTTTTGGTGGCCGCGCATCACGGTGACCAGAATCTCGTCCGGCAAGCTGAGGTACGCGGGATCGAAATTGCCCTGGATCACACTTGGAAGTTCATTGAGGTACGTCACCAGCTTGCGAAGCTCCGCGTCTTCATGGACCCGAAAGGCGCCGCGCTTTGCGTGAGCGTCCAACTCTTTGGCGATCTTGTCCTCGCGCTCAGCGGGCCGGACAATAACGCCGTTCGAACGGAGTTTCTTTTCATAGTCGGCAAAGCTCTTCACGCGAAGGGTGCCGGAGCCCAGGAAGCGATGACCTCGCGTGGTGTCTCCGGCGGGAATCCCCGCGATGGAGAGTTTCACGGGTTTGCCATGAAGGACGGCAACGATCCAGCGGATGGGCCGGATGAAGCGCGGGCCCTCGAGGCCCGTCCAGGTCATCGAGCTCGGCCAGGTGAGGTCATGGACGGCGCGCGGCAGGATGGCTTGCAGAATTTGTTCCGCGGTGCGGCCGTGCTTAATCTGCTTGGCAGCGAGGTAGTCGCCCTTGGCCGTTTGGACGAGATAGAGATCGCTGACATGGACTCCTTGCTTTTCGGCGAAGCTGAGCGCCGCGCGCGTCGGCGCGCCGACGGCATCGTAGGCGACGGACTTGGGCGGACCCGTGACTTCATTCTCCACATCGGGCTGCTTCGCGAGAAGACCGCGCACCCAGGCGGTCAGCCGCCGTGGAGCGCTGAACGTCTCGACCGTCACGCCTTCCGAAAGATTCTCCGCCGTCAGCAGCTTCTCGATGTTGGCGCGAAGTTCTTCTTCTGCCTTAGGGAGCATCCACGCCGGAATTTCTTCGCAGCCAACCTCGAAGAGGAGCTCGACGCGCTTTTCTTTTGCGAGGGTTTTCATATCCGCACCTCGCGCCGGGGAGCTCCGCCGCCGATCTGTTCCAGATAGGCGGCCGCCGTACGGCAGGCCACCGTGCGGACCCGCCCCATCAGCGCGGCGCGCTCGGTGGTGGAAATGACACCACGGGCGTCCATCATATTGAAAAGGTGCGAGCACTTGAGGCAGTGGTCGTACGCCGCTAGAAGTGGGTAGCGGACTCGATCCTTTCCAGTGGAATCCTTGAATCCATCAATGAGTTCCTTAGCTTGCTTCTCATGGAGTTCGAATTCGGCGCGGATCGCCGACGCGTCGCTGCGATTGAAGCTGTACTCGGAGAGTTGCTGCTCCTCCCTCAGGCGAATGTCGCCGTAGGCCTTGTCCGCGGACCAGCGCAAATCGTAGACGCTTTCAACTCCTTGGAGGAACGCGCAGATGCGTTCCAGGCCGTAGGTGAGTTCCACGGAAATGGGATCGAGGTCAATGCCCCCGCTCTGTTGAAAGTAAGTGAACTGAGTAATTTCCAAACCATCGAGAAGAATCTGCCACCCGATGCCCCAGGCGCCGAGCGTCGGAGATTCCCAGTTGTCCTCTTCGAACCGGATGTCATGTTCCTTGAGGTTAATGCCGATCGCCCCGAGGCTTTTCAGGTAGATATCCTGCACGTCGACGGGCGAGGGTTTAAGGATCACTTGAAATTGCGAATGCTTATACAAGCGGTTGGGATTCTCGCCATAACGTCCGTCGGCGGGCCGACGGCTCGGTTGCACGAATCCAACGCGATAGGGATGCGGTCCGAGCACACGAAGAAAGGTTTCTGGATGCATGGTGCCCGCGCCGACTTCGACGTCGTAGGGTTGCTGCAGGACGCAGCCTTGCTTCACCCAGAACTGCGAGAGCTTTAGAATTAAATCCTGGAACGTCAGCCCGTGAATCCGTTTCTCAAGTTTTACTTTAGCTTTCAAGTCGTCTCCAAAAGTGTGCGCGTTGCCAGCCGGCGTTCGACGTTGTGCTCGATCCATGTGAGCGAAGCTTCGCGCAATTCCCTCGCGCTTGACTGCATTGCCTTTTCGAATGCCATGTGATCGACTCGCTCTCCGGTGAATCGCTCTGCCAGAATGCGCGTCTCCTGGTGCAGCGGCTTCATTCCGGAGCGCCGGCATTTTTCGCAAAACAGCCCGGGCTGCAGGGGATCGTAAAATGCTGCCTGCGTACCGAACGGCGCATCACACGCCGCGCAGCGATCGAACCGCGGAAGCCAGCCTCCGAGTCGTACGGTCCAGAACGCAAAGTAGCTCAGCGGTAATGTCCAGTCGCCCGTCCGCTCCACTTCCCTGGCTGTCAGCAGGATCAAGCGGAACATCGATTCCGAGACTTCGTGCTCCGGGAGCACCAGCTCCGAGACTTCGCTGACCACGGCGAGCCCGGTGCTCAGGCCATAGTCGCTCTGCGCCTTGCGAAAGGACTCCAGCGGCTCGGCCTGCTGTATCCGCACCAGGTCTCTGGTCTCCTTCTCCACATACCAGAGTTGCACATGCGATAGAAGTTCGAGCGTCGAGCCATACCGATTCTTCAAGAGCCGGGCCCCTGCAGCTACCCCGCGCACTCGGCCGGAAGTTCGTCCGAAAAAACTGACCAGGCGGTCCGCCTCCCCCAATGGAAAAGTCTTCAGGATGATGGCTTCCGTTTCCCGGGCAGGCATGAGCTGTCGGCGTGCCGACGCAGCGCCGAACAAACTGGAACACTCCACTCGAAACGCGCGCACACGCAGAACTATTGTAAATACCATACGGGCCGGCGCCGTGCAATCTTTCCGTCGAAAAATTCACAATGGCTGGCGGGATAGTTTTGCTTATGTGGCCGGAATCGTTCGTGGCCCGATGACTCCCCGGCCCGGAGGGAAGCACGAGAAACGCAGCGGTACGGCGCGAACCTTCTTGCGAAAAGATTCTGTTAACTAGCCCCGCGTTCGCGCAAACATTATCGGACGCGCGCCGCCCTGCACATTCCCTGCGCTTTTCATTTCCTTCGCGTTTCGCTACTCTGCTCGAGACCTTTTCTCATGTTCATACCCCTCAAGGACAACAATCCTTCCAGAAGTTATCCGCTCGTGAACATTTCTCTCATCCTCGCGAATATTGCAGTATTTCTCTATCAGAATACCCTGCCCCCTGGCGCTTCCAAATCGTTTGAACTGGCTTACTCTACGATCCCAGCCCGCATCCCTGCCTTCTTTGACGGGCACGTCGGCTTCGTTGCGGCATTTCTCCCCTTGTTTACCAGCATGTTTCTGCATCACGGATTATTGCATCTCGCCGGAAACATGCTTTTCCTCTGGATCTTCGGCGACAATGTGGAAGACTTCTTCGGGCATGGGACCTATCTGTTTTTCTACCTCAGTTGCGGTTTTGGCGCAGGCCTGATCCATATTCTGTTCAATCTGCGTTCTACGATTCCGGCGCTCGGCGCGAGTGGGGCGATTTCAGGCGTCATGGCCGCGTACATGCTCCTGTACCCTCGGGCCCGAGTACTCACCCTTGTTTTCATCTTCTTGGTTCCCCTCCCGGCTATCCTTTTTCTGGGTGTCTGGTTTCTTTTTCAGTTCTTGTCAGGGATTAACACCCTGAACGCGAGTGCTTCGGGGGGCGTTGCCGTGTGGGCCCATGTCGGCGGTTTTCTATTAGGGATGTTCCTGACGGCGCTGGCGCGACGTCCACGCGTCCGTTGAAAACAGAAGTCTATTCTTCAAGTATCACTTTAACTTCTGATGGAAGCCATTTTTTCGACGCGATTGGCCACCCAGTCCCCCACTTCTGCTGTTCTCTTTTCGCCGCCGAGATCGGGCGTCACAAAATTTTCTAGCAGTGCCGCTCGAACCGCTTCGCGGAGGGCAATTGACTCTGGTTTCCATCCAAGGAATTCCAACATCATCGCCGAGGTAAGAACCGAACCCAGCGGGTTCGCGATTCCCTTCCCGGCGATATTCGGAGCGGATCCATGCACCGGCTCGAATAGCGAAGTCTTCCCCGGGTGGATGTTCCCGGAAGGCGCAAGGCCCAGGCCCCCAGCGAGCTGCGCTCCCAGGTCGCTCAGGATGTCGCCGAAGAGATTGCAGGTGACTATGACCTCGAACTGCCCCGGGTCGCGCACAATCTCCATCGCCAGAGTGTCTATATACAGGTGACGGGAGTCGATCTCCGGATATTCCTGGCGAACTTGTTTGAACACACGCTGCCACAGATCGTGGGCAAAGGTCATGGCGTTCGACTTGTCGCTCATGCACACGCGCTTCAAGCCGTTCCGCCGGGCATGCTCGAAGGCGTACCGAATGATGCGCTCAACACCCTTGCGGGAGTTGACGTCTTCCTGCACCGCGATCTCGTCCGCTGTGCCTTTCTTGAAAAATCCGCCTACTCCTACGTAAAGCCCCTCCGTGTTCTCCCGGAAGACCGTCAGGCGGATATCTTTTTCTGTCCGGTCTCGCAGGGGGGTGAGCCGATCGTGGAGGAGCTCGACGGGCCGGGCATTAACGTAGAGATCCAGCTTAAACCGCAGCCCGAGCAGGATATCCGCCGCATGCTGGTTCGAAGGCACACGCGGATCGCCCAGCGCTCCAAAAAGGATGGCATCAAACTCATCGCGCAGCATTTCGACCGCACCCGCTGGTAGCGTCACGCCTTCGCGTAAAAACTTGTCCGCACCCCAGTCAAATTCCACCAATTCCATCGATCGCTTGGCGGGCGCCGTTACCGCTTTCAGCGCCTTGACCGCTTCCGGAGTTACTTCCGCGCCGATACCGTCTCCGGGTATGACGGCGATACGCGCCGCCGTGCCTCCATTTCGCATAGGAATGCCGGACAAGTTTTATCTCCTCAACGATGAGTTTCCGAGTCGTCCGATGAATTGCGCGGCATGCAATAACCAAAATCTGGGCCGCCGCGACGACCGTCGACCCGCTATTCTTCCATCAAAGCGCCGTTCGCGCCACCCAACTCGGTTTCAATCCCCTCCCACACGCGTTTCCGAGGAAATCGTGCGCGGATTCGAGTAATCTAATTCGAACAGGTAGGATTTGTTGTCTTCGCCGCCACGCCACATGGAAAAGTCAGAAAAACTAAATACCGGGCTTCTGCTCCTTGGAGCTCTTCTCGCCGCGGTTGCGGCCCTCTTCCTTTTCGGATGGCTTGCGGAAGAGATGCTGGAAGGGGACACACAGAAGTTGGATATGTCCGTCAGGAATGCCGTCCACCAGCATGCCGCTCCCGCGCTAACACGGGTCATGCAGGCATTCTCCTTTCTGGGTTCCGTCGGAACGGTTAGCGTACTTTGTGTCGTGATCCTGGGGGCGTTTCTTTATTTTCATCGCAGGCGCCTGGCCGCGTTGCTTGTGATCACCATGCTAGGCATGGCCATTCTCGATGAGACGCTGAAGCTGGCGTTCCGTCGCCCCAGGCCCGTGGCTTTCTTTGGCCCAACACCGAACTCCTACAGTTTCCCCAGCGGCCATGCCTTTGGCTCAGTCTGTTTTTATGGAGTCCTCGCTGCGATTCTGGCAGCACGCGTGCGCGGAACCGCCGCCAAATGGTCCGTATGGACAGTCGCGGTGCTGTTGATGGGGATGATCGGATTCTCGCGCATTTATTTGGGGGTGCACTTCCCCAGCGATGTAATTGCCGGATACTGCGCGGGCGCTGTGTGGGTCGCCGCCGTCGGTTTCCTCGACAGAATTCTCATGGACAGGAGCGAGAATGCGATGAACGACAGAAAAAATAGTCAACCCGATGTGGGCCGCACGGCTTAACCGTATAAGAGTTAGACCGACTCTTATTTCAGCCTGGCAAATTCAGCCCGCGCTGTTTTCAGTATGGGAACGCCCGCGTCAGCATCCTTCCAAAGTGCGAAAAACTGCTGATACGATGCACGTGCCGCGTCCTTGGAACCTGCAAGAGCTTGCGCGCGGCCCCGTCCCAACAAAGCCAGCGCCCCGGACCAGCAATTGCCCACAACTCCCCGGTCATCGATTAATTTCTGGAATTCCGCGAGTGCTTGCGGTCCCTGCCGCGCGCCAAGATAGGCTTCTCCTCGCAGGTACACCGGGATCACGCAGGAATAGCTTAAATTCCCTACAAGCTGCCCGCGCTCGTACGGCCTGACGACTTCCAGAAACTCCAGAGCTCTGGCGGGTCTCTGTGCCATCAACTCCGACTGGGCGCGGATCGTCGGCAGCCACGCCGATTGAATAATGGTGTTCGATACATGCCCTGCTGCTAGATCATCCATCATCGGTTGAGCGCGGCGCGCATCACCGATCCGCGTAAACACCAGAGTGGCCAGAATCTGGGCATCGCGGCTCTTGGGCGCTATCTCCAGGACTTTTTCCGCTCCCCGGCGCGCTTCGTCCAGGTTGCCGTAGGCCGCTTCGCGCAACGCCGCAATCCCCTGCCAGATGGCGGCAGGTTCAGTAAGTTGGGCGTTTTGCGCGGACTCAACAGCGCGGCGTGACAGTTCGCGGGCCTTTTGCACGTGCCCCACGTAGGCTTCAGTGTCGGCCTGCAGAGCCAGCATGTCGTCCTCACCGCCGGCCTTCCCGACCGACCACGCCATCTCGCGTTCCATCCCGGCGGAATCCCCCCGCAAAAACGCCAGGGAATAAAGATCACTGTGCATGGAAGAATCGTCGAGATTGCGTGCCGCGGCCTGATTCAGAATATTCTGGGCATCGTCCAAACGCATTAGCGCGATATAGGCGGTGGAGAGGTTTTCGTACCAGGCCGCGCTTCCCGGATCGATGCGCAGAGCTTGCTGAGCGAATACTGCTGCTTGGTCGTAATCCCCGGTGAGAAAGTATTCCGAGGACAGATTCCCCTTGGCGATGTCATCTCGCGGATAGAGCCGCACCCACTCTTTATAGCTTTCGATGGCTTTCTTTACGTCTCCCGTGCCCAGGTCGTAGTAGAGCGTGGTGATGTGCAGGCGCTCGCGAACCGTCTGACGGTCCGCGAGCTCAAAGGCCTGGCGGATGCGGTCGCTGGCCAGTGCATTCTGATTAAGGTTGTAATAGCCCACCGCGAGGTTGGAGTAGGCCAGGGCAAACTTCGGGTCCAACTCCGCGGCCTTCTGCAGGGCCGGGACAGCCTCAATAGCGCCTTTTTCGCGGGCCAGACGCCGGCCGTCGCAAAACCATTTAAGGGCTTCGGGTGAGGAAGTGGTGGCGCGCTCCAAAGGGAGATCGAATTTTTGGAGTGAAGCGGGGTCTTCGCCAAGCTTTCCGCGAAGCTCCGTGGCGGCTGCGCCGAGCGCATGAACTACCCGGCCCTTCCCTGCTGCCTCGCTCCTTGCGCTGGCAATCACATCTCCAGTCTCACAACGGAAAGCCTGCAGCCGCAGGGGGTACTCCGTTCCGTCTTTGGCGATACTCCCGGTGACGAACACCGTCGCGCCGACGCGCTGGCAGATCGTGCGAACCACTTCTTGCGTGACCGGCGCATCGCTGGAGCGTCCTTGGGAACTCAATGCTTCGCTTACCTTTTCCTCGGAGACAAGATTCAGCAACGGAGACTGAGCCAGGCTTACGGCCAGGGCTTCCCGAAGTGAAGAGTTGAAGATGGGATCACCCGTGGTATTGGCGAACTCCGCTAAAAGAAAGGTGTCGGTATCGGAAAGCTTTGTTCCTCGAGGTAAGAACCACCAGGTTCCACCAGCGGCCAAGGCGAGCAGAAGTCCGGCGACGGCGAGCTTGGCCCTCATGAACGAGACCTCTCCTCACACTGAGCTGATCCAGATAATGCGTGGGCCGAAAATACCTTGCAGCCCCAAAAACCGCTTTTTTTCAGGGGATTGGGCAGATCAGGCTGCTTTCGCTCGATATTAGAGTTGGAACAAAGGTTGGTCAACGAAAGTTCTAACGGAAGTTTACGAGACGGTATTAGCTTTCACGACCGGCTCGCGGCCCGCCTCAATCCAGTACAGGCCACCCAGCGCGAGTGCCCCACCCAATACTTGGCCCCAGGAGCCTTTCTCTCCGAGCCAGACAGTCCCAAGGATGGTCGCCACCAGCGGCAGAAGGTAGGAAAACGCGCTCAACTGCGAGGCTTCCAGGTAGCGGAGCAGCCAGAAATAAAAAACGTAGGCGATGGCGGAGCTGAAGACGGCCATGTAGAACAGTGCCGTCCAGCTGGACCACGGGATAGCACGCCAATTCTCCGCTGCGCCGAGCGCGCCAGCCTGCCGGATCGCCAGCGGCAGGACAATCAGGGCTCCCGCAAAATGATTGAAAGCCGTCATTGTAAGAGTGTCGTACTTTTCCGCAACCCGTTTTCCCAGAACCACGTACATCGCGAATCCGATTGAACCCGTCATTGTGATGACGTCGCCAAGAAGCGACGGCGAATGGGCGGAGATCCCGTTCTCCGAGGCCATCACCGCTATCCCGGCGAGAGCAATGGCCATTCCTGTCGCTTTCCGCCAGGTGGCCAATTCCAATCGGAGCAGCACCGCGAGCACCAGCGTGTAAATCGGCCCCATGCCGACGATCAAAGACGCGTGACTCACCGGCGTATAGCGAAGGCCGACGGTGAAGCACATCTGATTCACTGTCACACCGAAAAAGCCCAGGTAGAGAAAGGTCCAGAGATCGCGACCCGTAAACCCTCGCCGCCGTGCGTTGGTAGCCTCGGCGAATGCAGGCAAACGCGAACACAGCAGGTACACCGGTAGCATCACCGCGCCTGCGAGGACCACGCGAAAAGAAGCCAGCGTCAATACGGGAATGAATCGCAGCCCAGTCTTCCCGGCGACAAAGTTCACCGCCCAGACGACGATGAGGAGAGCGATGGAGGCGGCAATCACGCCGCGGGATGGCGCTCGTCCGCTGGAGGCTTGAATCTGCACAGGCTTAGGTCAACCGTTCCTTGCGAACAGTCAATTTGTCGATGCGCTCCAGGCGTGGCTCGAAGCCGATGCCCGGCCCTTGCGGCACGCGAATCGTCCCTTGCGGCGAAACCGTGACCTCGGGCTCGATGATGTCTTCTTCCCAATAGCGCTTGCTGGCGGTTACATCGCCAGGGAGAGTGAAACCCGCCAGCGTCGAAAGCGCAATATTGTGGGCGCGGCCGATTCCCGATTCGAGCATGCCTCCGCACCATACTGGGATTCCGCGCTGCAGGCACAGATCGTGGATGCGCTTCGCTGCGGTATAACCTCCGACCCGGCCCAGCTTGATGTTGATAATCTTGCATGCGCGCAACTCGATCGCGGCCCGCGCCTGCTCTTCCGTGTGAATGCACTCGTCCAGGCAAATCGGCGTATCCAGTTTTTTCTGCAGCTCGATGTGGCTGTACAGATCGTCCCAGCCGAGCGGCTGCTCGATCATCATCAGGTAGAAGCCTTCCAGCTGCTTCAAAAGAGGCCAGTCCTCCAGCGTGTAAGCAGAATTGGCGTCTACCATGAGCTTGATGCGCGGAAAATCCTGACGCAGGCGCTGCACCTGCTGCAAATCCTTCCCCGGCTTGATTTTGATTTTGATGCGCTGATAGCCAGCGGCCAGCTCTTTTTTAACGGCCGCGACCAGTTCATCCAGCGATTCCTTGATCCCGATCGAGACGCCGCTGGTGATCTCTTCGCGCGTCCCGCCGAGCAACTTCCAGAGCGGCATCTCTTTTTGCACAGCTTCCGTGTGCCACACAGCGGATTCGATGGAAGCCTTCGCCATGTTGTGACCACGAACGTGTCCCATCAAACCCCAGACTTCCGCCGCGGAGCCGAATTCTCTGCTCTTCAGCAGCGGCCACAGATAATCCCGCAGCGAGATCCATGCCGTATCTGTGCTTTCCGGGCTGTAGAAGGGTGACTCGCCCGCCACGCACTCGCCCCATCCCGTCGTTCCGTCGACCTTTGCCTCGACGAGGATGATGCGGCGAACCTCCGTGCGCTCCATGCTCGTTTCGAATGGAGCCACCAGCTTCATCCGAATTTCCCGAAGTGTAAGTTCCTCAATACGCATGATACTTAGCTTGGCCTGCTTTCCTAGAAATCGCTCCAGGGTGCCAAAAGATAGGCCCTGTTTCCTGGCGAAGTTCGCAATCCCACGGCCGCATATCCTTTTGCGAACCACTTTGTGAATTCCTCACGAACGCGAGCCTGAACTTTGCCGACCTCCAGAGAGTCTTCGCGTTGCCAGCGCTCCAGCTCGGCGGGCATTGCAATGACCGTCGGCGCTTCAACGGCCTCTTTAACCAGATCCTCGATCGCCGCCACCACCCGCGCGGAGTCAAGATGCCACTCTGCGACCAGGCGATCGGTCTGCAATCCGCGATGCAACGGACTGGTCGTGACGCCATACAAATTCGGTTCGTATTTCCGGCAGATGGCGCCTAGACGATTTAAATTGAAATGCGCGTTCCGCAGCTCGAGAGGATCAAAAGTCCATTCGATCAAGCGGATTCCCCGGCCCAACGCTTCATCGCGCTGAAAGAGCTTCAACATTCGCCCAACGCCGCGATCCCGATATTCGCTCTGCACTCCGGTCATATGAGAATGGAAATACGGCGTTGCTCCGCGAAGCCCCACGACCGCAAGGGTATAACCTACTAACTCGTCGCCATCGAAAGCACCCAACACCTGTCCCCCGGTGTGCGCGGCAACGACAAACATAGTGGCAGGCTCGACTTCCAGGTCCGCCTCGCCCCAGATTTCGCGTTGGAGATCGACGCAACGGTGAAACTCCTCCAGATGCTCGCACTTGCGAATGACGATATCCCTGTTCTTCACTTCGCTCTCACTCCGCGCAGTTCCCTCACGGCCGTTCATCGCTCCGCCCGCTTCGTGACGTCCCAGAGTGCCTCCATCTCCTCACGCGGAAGATTCTTGAACTCGCGGCCGCTTTCCCGCGCCAGTTTTTCCATGGACCTAAATCTTCTCGAGAATTTTGCGTTCGCTTTCTTCAGCGCGATCTCCGGATCCATCTTCAGGAATCGCGCCAGGTTTACTGCGGCAAACAGCAAGTCCCCCATCTCTTCTTCCATTTTTCGCCGGTCTTTCGTTTTCAAGGCGCTTCGCAACTCCACCGTCTCTTCGCCCATTTTGTCAAAAATGCCTGCGGCCTCCTCCCAGTCGAACCCGATGCGCGCGGCCTTTCGTGTGAGTTGAAATCCCTCTAGCGTGGCGGGCAGGCTACGGGAAACTCCATCCAGCAGGGATGCCTCTTTTGCGAGCTTGCTTCCGGCGCTCCCATTCTTCTTCCCCACTTGCCGGCGCTCTTCCGCCTTGATCTGTTCCCAGTTCCTTAACACCTCCGCGGAATCCTTCGCTCGCGCCTCTCCGAAAACATGCGGATGCCGCCGGATCATCTTGTCGTGGATCTCGCGGATCACGTCCGAAACGGCGAACCGGCCTTCTTCCTGCGCGATTTGCGAGTGAAATACAATCTGCAGGAGCAGGTCGCCCATCTCCTCTGCAAACTTCGCGTCGTTACTGCTTTCCAGGGCTTCCAATACTTCGTAAGCTTCTTCGATCAAATAGGTTCGGAGCGATTCATGCGTCTGCTCGCGATCCCAGGGGCAGCCGTTCGGTGCACGCAGCCGCGCCTGGACGGCCACAAGCCTTTCGAACCATTCGCCCGGCGTCAATTGCTTCGTCTTCGCCCGTTTCTCGCTGCGTCGCTGCGTTCTCCCAACTCTCTTCATCTCATTTTTGCGGGGGCGCGTCATAGGTTTATCTATTTTTGCTGGGCATCAAGCGTCCCACTCTACGGTGACGCCGCACCTTTGACAAGCTGGACCCTAGCTCCTTCGGGGCGCGCCTCAAGCGACTCTCAGCCGCAACCCGTGATAAACTGGGGTGGAATTAATTGTTAAGGAATGTCCCTTGTCCGATCCCAAGCAGGAAGATTCGTTTCGCGTTATCGACCGGCGCCCCTTTACCGCTGAGGGCGAACTTCGCAAAGAGGTAGTGGAAGAAGAAGAGCGCGAGGCCCAGCGCGAAGCGGCGAAGCATCCGCCCGCGGCCCCAGAGGCTGCGCAGGCGCCCACTGCTCTACCTCCGGCCGAACCGGCCAAGCGCTCTCCCGCCTTCGAGAATCTTGTCCGCATGCTCGGCAGCAACGCCGCTATGGTGCTCGGTGCCTACGCCGATCCCCGTACCGGCCAGCCGGTGATCGATCCCGAAGCCGCGCGTGAACTGATTGACATGCTTGATGCCCTGCACGAAAAGACCAAGGGCAATCTCGCGCCGGAAGAAGACACCTTGCTCTTGGATCTCCTGGGCAAATTGAAAATGACTTATCTGGAGATCAATCAGGCGGTCGCGGCGCAAGCGTCCACGCAAGCCAAAGCCAAGACTCGCCCGTAGACGGCGCTGCGCGTCTTTTCCCTTCTCCGTCCATTTCGCGCTAACATCTTTTTGAAGATGCCTCCCGCTCCACTCAAGATAACCGTTCTCGGCTCCGGCACGTCCATGGGCGTGCCCACACTTGCTTGCCCCTGCCGCGTTTGCCATTCGAACGATCCCCACGACAACCGCCTTCGCCCTTCGCTTCTGATTTCCCGCATCGGCCAAAACGTAGTCATCGATACGACGCCGGATTTCCGCCAGCAGGCACTCCGCGTCGGGCTCGACCGTATTGACGCCATTTTGCTCACGCACGGCCACGCCGACCACATTCTCGGCTTCGACGACATTCGCCCCTTCAATATTCGCCAGCGCGCAGCCCTCCCCGTCTACAGCAACGAAGAAACCTTTCGCATCATCCGCCGCGTTTTTGCATACGTCTTCGACGACAAACCCACACTCAGCACTGTCCCGAGCGTAACGCTCAAGCTGGCGGTCGCCCCTATCCAACTTCTTGGCATTCCGTTCGTCCCCATCCCTATGCAGCACGGCGAAATGCAAGTTCTCGGTTTCCGTTTCGGCCGCGCCGCTTATCTCACGGATTTCAGCAGCCTCCCCGAATCTTCGATGGCCCTTCTCCAAGGCCTCGATGAACTCATCCTCGACGCCCTACGCGATATTCCTCACCCCATGCATCAGACCGTGGACCAGGCCCTGGCCCTCATCCAGCGGCTCAAGCCGCGCCGCGCATGGTTCACGCACATCGCTCATGATCTACCGCACGCGGAAACAAATGAACGTCTTCGCCGCATGGGCTTTCCGCACGTGCAGTTGGCTTATGACGGCCTACAGTTCCAGGTGCAAGTGGATCGGGAGGACGATTTCCACGGCGAATCCTGGGACTCGGGTGCATTCCTCGCGAACTCCACAACAGGCAGCCTCGCGACCTTTACCTCTTCGCAGGCCTGGGCCTCGCGCTATGCCACCTACGGGCACAATAGCGTTCTGGCCATCGGCAATTTCGACGGGATCCATCTTGGCCATCAAGCGGTTCTGCGCGCCGCCGTCGAGCTTGCGCGGTCCCGCAACGCCGTCTCCACAGCCCTGACCTTTGACCCCTCTCCGCGCAAAGTGCTCCGCCCGGAGTCCGCCCCGCCCCGCCTTTCCACCAATGCGCAGCGCATGGAATGGTTCAATGCGCTCGGCCTCGAAGCCGCCGTCGTCCTGCCCTTCACTCTCGATCTTGCGCGTCTCGCTCCCGAAGAATTCGTCCAGCAAATTCTCGTCCGCGATCTACAGGTGAAAGTTGTTCTGGTTGGAGAAAACTTTCACTTCGGCCACAAACAAGCCGGCAACGTGAAATTGCTAAAGGAACTGGGATCGAAGTATGGGTTCGAAGTCGTGATCATTCCCCCCGTCGAGTACCGGGGCGAAGTCGTCTCCAGCACGATTATTCGTCGCGAGGTTGCGGAAGGCGACGTCTCTCACGCGGGACGCCTGCTTGGCCGCCCATTTGCTCTCACCGGAGAAGTGGTCCGCGGAACAGGCACCGGCCGCAAATTCACTTTCCCCACCATCAACCTCGCCGCCGAACAGGAACTTCTCCCCGCCCGCGGCGTCTACATCACGCGAACACTCTTCGACGGCGGGACCTGCAGCCGCCGTTCCGTCACCAACATCGGCGTCCGCCCCACCTTCAACGGCTCTGCACTCAGCGTGGAAACGCACCTGCTCGATTTTCAAGGGAATGACACGCCTAAGCGCATCGAAGTCCGTTTCTGGAAGCGCCTTCGCGAAGAAAAAAAATTCAGCGGCCCCGAAGAACTTCGCGCGCAAATCGCCCGAGACATCGCTTCCGTAAACCGATTCTTCGCGCGCCTGCGCCGCTTCCGCTCCGTCCGTTTGCCTGCCTAGGCCGGCC